>JBEKAO010000015.1:0-143241 GCA_050015855.1 Opitutaceae bacterium
TGTTTCTTGGCGTTTTTCCGTCTCTTTTGCTCGGAATATTTTGAGAGATCCGATTGCCCGACCCGCAGCCTGTAGGGCCATGCGCGTCTGGGCCTTGCGAGCACCGGCCCAACAGGCTGCGGGTCGGGCAAACGGACCTACTGGGTGGGCGCGGCGACCGGCTCCTGCGGCGGCGCCGGGGAATCGGTGGCGGGCCTCCATTTCGGCGGGTGCGCGCTGATGTCCTTCCTTTCGGGAAGCATGGAGGTGTCCCACCCGCCGCCGAGCGCCATGACGAGGGCGACGCTGGCCTGGGCCTGGCGAAGCTGGATCTGGACCTGCGTCTGGCGGTTGGTGAGGACAAGGTTCTGGGCCACCTCAACGTTGAGTGAACTGTCTATGCCGGCCCGGTATCGCGTTTGCGCGAGCGCCAGATAGTGCTCTGCCGAGGCGACGGCCGTCCGCTCCTCGACCGCCTCCTGGCCCAGGATCCGCAGGGCCGCGAGATTGTCCTCGACCGCCTGGAAAGCGGCCAGCACCGTCTGCCGGTAACTGGCTACGGCCTGGTCGTACTGGGCGTGCGCCTGGTCGTTCACGGCCCGCAATCCCCCGACGTCGAAGATCGTGCCGCCCAGCGCGGGACCGATCGACCAGAACCGGCTGGGCCACTTGAGCCAGTTTGAGGATTGCGAGGATTCAAACCCGGCCTCGGCGGCCAGGGTCAGGTTCGGAAAATAGGCCGTTCGCGCCACGCCGACCTGGGCGTTGGCCGCCGCGACCTGGCGCTCCGCGGAGGCGATGTCCGGCCGGCGCTGCAGAAGGTCCGAGGGGACGCCCGCGGGAACCTCGAGGGCCTGGGGCTTGAACGGCGCGATTGCTATCGAGAACACCGACGGCGGCTTCCCGATCAGGACGGCGATCGCATGCTCGTATTGGGCCCGGGCCACGCCGAGGTCGGTCGCCTGGGCGACCACGGTGTCGAGCTGGACCTGGGCGGTCGCGAGGTCCTCGTCCGAATCGATCCCGCTGTCGAAAAGGGTGTGGGTGAGGGCCAGCGTCTGCCGATAGGAGGCGACCGTGTCCGAATAGATCCGGCGCTGCTCGTCGACGGCCCGCAGCGCGAAATAATCGTTCGCAAGCTCGGCCTGGGTGCTCAGGACGGCCGTTGCCAGATCGGCGGCGCCGGCCTGCGCGGTGTCGACGGTCGCGGCATAGGCGTTTCGAAGCCGGCCCCAAAGGTCGAGCGTGTACGAGGCGTCGAGCGGCAGGTCGAATTGGTCCGTGATCGCCCCCGGCGCGCCCGAGGCCCCGCCCGCCGACGCCGCCCCGGGCACGGAGCTGTTGTAGGTCTGCGACGAGCGCCCGCGGGCGAACGAGGCGGACCCGGTCGCCGTCGGAAAGAGGCTGGCCCGGGCCTCCATGGCCAGGGCGCGCGCATTCCGGAAATTGGCCGCGGCGCCCTGGATCGTCTGATTCGACAGGCGGACCTGCTCCTCGAGCGAATTCAGCACCGGATCGCCGTAGCGCTCCCACCAGGCGCCGCGCGCGGCGGCGTCGTTCGGCTTGGCCGGCTGCCAGGTTTCGGCCGCTCCGGCGGACGGCGGCTGGCCTTCCTTGAAGGCGGCCGGGACGGCGACGGGCGGCGGCCGGTAGGCTGGCGCGAAGTTGCAGGAGGCGCAGCCGAGTGCCAGGGCCAGCGCGGCCCAATGGCGCGCCCGGAGGCGCGGGAGGAAGGCAAATGGCGTTCGGCGGAGTGACGCGGTCTTCATGAAAGGGTCGGATTTGCCGGATCGGCGGCGGAAATGGGAGGGAGGGGCTCGGACCGGCCCACGCCCATGCGGGTCAGCCGGATCACCCAGTTGTTCAACCGGTCCATGTACAGGTAAATGACCGGCGTCGTGAAGAGCGTCATGGCCTGGCTGACGATGAGCCCGCCGATGATCGTTATTCCGAGCGGCCTGCGAAGCTCCGAGCCCATGCCGGACCCCAGGGCGAGCGGCAGGCCGCCCAGGAGGGCCGCCATCGTGGTCATCATGATCGGGCGGAAGCGCAGGAGCGACGCCTGAAAAATCGCATCCCTCGGGCTCACGTGCTCCCGGCGTTCGACCTCCAGGGCGAAATCGATCATCATGATGGCGTTCTTCTTGACCAATCCGATCAGCAGGATGATGCCGATCAGGGCGATCAGGCTGAGTTCCGTGCGCGTGATCAGGAGCGCGAGCAGCGCGCCCAGCCCGGCGCTCGGAAGGGTGGAAAGAATCGTGACCGGGTGAATGTAGCTTTCATAGAGCATCCCGAGCACGATGTAAACCGCGCCGAGCGCGGCCACGATCAGCAGGGGCTCGCTGGCCAGCGAATCGCTGAAGGCCTCGGCCGTGCCGCTGAAGGCGCCGTGGATCGTCGTCGGAAGGCCGAGGCTGCGCTCCGCGGCGTCGATCACGTTGACGGCGTCGCCGAGCGCCACCCCGGGGGCGAGATTGAACGAGACTGTGATCGATGGGAACAGCCCGGAGTGATTGACCGCAAGCGCCGCATTGGCCGGCTGGAAATGGGCGAAGGCCGCCAGGGGCACGACTCCCCCGTTGGCCGCCGTTACGTACACATCGTTGAGGCCGCCCGGATTCTGCCAGAATTCCGGAGCCACCTCCATGATGACGAAATACTGGTTGACCGGCGTGTACTGGGTGGCGATCTCCCGCTCGCCGAACGCGTCGTACAGGACATTGTCGATCGCCTGCGGGGTGATGCCGAGGCGCGAGGCGGTCGCCCGGTCGATCACCAGGTTCTCGGCCAGTCCGTTGTTCTGGGCGTCGGAGTTGACGTCGGTCAGCTGCGGGATCCGCCGCAGGGCCCTGAGCAGCACGGGGCCCCAGTGGGTCAGGTCGGTGAGATTGTCGCTTTGCACCGTGTATTGGAATTGCGCGGCGCTCATGCGCCCGCCGATCCGCACGTCCTGGACGGCCTGCAGATAGAGGGTCGCGCCGGGCACCGTCGCCAGCTTCGGGCGGAGGCGGTTGATGATCTGGTAGGCCGTGGCCTTGCGCTCGGCGAGCGGCTTCAGGGCCACGAAGACCCGCCCGGTGTTGATCGTCGTCCCGTATCCGCCGCCCGAGAACCCGATGACGGTGTCCACCGCCGGATCGGACTTCACGATCTCGAGCAGGCGCCTGGTCCGGCCGGTCATCGCCTGAAAGGACGTGGTCTGGTCGCCGAGGATGTTGCCGTTGAGCCGCCCGGTATCCTGCTGCGGGAAGTAGCCCTTCGGGATGATCGCGTAGAGATAGACATTGAGGCCCAGGGTCGCGATCGCGATCATGAGGACGAGAAACGAGTGCTCCAGCACCCAGCCCAGCGCCCGCTCGTAGGCGCCGAGGACGGAGTTGAAGGCCCTTTCGTTCAGGCGGTAGATCCAGCCGTGGCCCTTCCTGCTCGCGCGCAGGCGCGAGCACATCATCGGGGTCGCGGTGAGCGAAACCACCAGCGAGACGAGGATCGTGACCGACAGGACGACGGCAAACTCCCGAAACAGCCGCCCCATGATGCCGCCCATCAGGAGGATCGGGGTGAAGACGGCCACGAGCGAAATGCTCATGCAAAGGACGGTCGAGCCGATCTCGGCCGCCCCGGTCATGGCCGCGTCAAGCGCCCCCATCCCGCGCTCGCGGTACCGGGTGATGTTCTCGAGGACGACGATGGCGTCGTCCACGACGAAGCCCGTCGAGATCGTGAGGGCCATGAGCGAGAGGTTGTCCACGCTGTAGCCGCACAGGTACATGACCCCGAGGGCCCCGATCAGCGACACCGGCACGGCGACGCTCGGAATCAGGGTCGCGCGAACCTCGCGCAGGAAGACAAAGACGACGAGGACGACCAGCACGATCGAGATCGTCAGCGAGCGCTCGACGTCCCGGACCGAGGCGCGGATCGTCTGCGTCTGGTCGAGGGCGATCGTGAGCTCGATCGCGCGGCTGATCGAGGCCTTCAGCTGGGGCAGCGCCGCCTTGATTCCGTCGACCGTGTCGATGATGTTGGCGCCCGGCTGCCGAAAGATCATCACCAGGGCCGAACGCTTGCCGTTTGCCAGGCCCAGCGAGCGCAGAGTCTGGACGGAGTCGCTGACCGCGGCCACGTCGAAAAGCCGGATTGGGGCCCCATGCCGGTAGCTGACGACGATCGGGCGGTAGTCCGCCGCCCGGTTCAGCTGATCGTCGGCGGCCAGGGACCACCGATGCCGGTCATCCGAGAGGCTTCCCTTCGCAAGGTCCGCCGTCTGGGCCGCGACGGCCGCCCGGATATCCTCGAGCTGCAGGCCGTAGCTGTTGATCTGGGTCGGATTGACGTCGATCCGGACGGCCGGCGCCGAGCTGCCGCCGGCAATGACCTGGCCGACGCCCTGGATCTGCGACAGGCGCTGCACCAGCACGGTCGAGGCCGCATCGTACAGGGCGGGCGGCGGCAGCGTGTCGGAGGTGAGCGCGATGATCATGATCGGCGCATCGGACGGGTTCACCTTGCGGTAGGTCGGATTCGCCGGCAGGTCCGAGGGCAGGTAGCTGCGGGCTGCGTTGATCGCCGCCTCGACGTCGCGGGCGGCGGCGTCGATGTTTCGGTCCAGGTTGAACTGCAGGGTGACGCTCGTGCTGCCGAGGGTGCTCTGGGCCGTCATTTCCGAGACGCTCGCAATCCGGCCGAATGCGCGCTCCAGCGGAGTCGCGACCGAGGAGGCCATGATCTCCGGGCTTGCGCCGGGCAGCGATGCCTGGACAGAGATCGTCGGAAAATCGACCTGGGGCAGCGGCGAAACCGGAAGAACGTGGAAGGCCACGATCCCCGACAGGGCGATGGCCACGGTCAGGAGCGTCGTGGCGATCGGCCGGCGGATGAATGGCGCGGAAAACTTCATGACGGGCGTTCGGGCGCCGGATCGAGGCCGGCGCCGGTCCCGGTTGCCCGGCGCCGCGCCGCCACCCGGGCTGCGAGGCGGTCAAAGGCCAGGTAGATGACCGGCGTGGTGTACAGGGTCAGCATCTGGCTGACGATCAGCCCGCCGATGATTGCGATTCCGAGGGGGCGCCGCAGCTCGGAGCCGACGCCCCGGCCCAGCGCCAGGGGAACCGCGCCGAGGCCCGCCGCCATCGTCGTCATGAGGATCGGCCGGAAGCGCAGGAGGCACGCCTGGTAGATCGCCTGATGCGCCTCCTTTTTCTCGCGACGCTGCGCGTCGAGCGCGAAGTCGATCATCATGATCGCGTTCTTCTGCACAATGCCGATCAGGAGCACGATCCCGATGATCGCCACCACCGTCAGCTCCGAGCCGCAGACAATCAGGGCGAGCAGGGCGCCGACGCCGGCCGACGGCAGGGTGGACAGAATCGTGACCGGATGGATGTAGCTCTCGTAGAGGATCCCGAGGACGATGTAGACCGTCACCATCGCGCTCAGGATCAGGACCGTCTCGTTGCCAAGCGACCCGACGAAAGCCTGGGCGGTGCCCTGGAAGGAGCCTTGCATGGCGGCGGGCCGCGGCATCTCCTTTTCCACGCCCCGGATCGCGTCCACCGCGGATCCGAGCGAGGCGCCGGGCGCGAGATTGAACGAGACCGTGGCCGCGGGAAACTGCCCCATGTGGCTGATGGCGATCGGCGCAAGCAATTCGGAGCTGCGGGTGACCGCGGAGAGCGGCACCCCGGCGCCCGACAGCGACTTCAGGTAGACATCATCAAGCTTGCCCGGCCCGGTCTGGAAGGCCGGGTCCACCTCCAGGATCACGTGGTACTGGTTGAGCGGGGTGAACACCGTGCTCACCTGGCGCTGGCCGAAGCTGTCGTAGAGGGCGTTGTCAATCGCCTGCGGCGTGATGCCGAGCCTGGCCGCGGTCGGCCGGTCCAGTTCCAGCGTCAGCTGCTGGCCGCGCGTCTGCAGGTCGCTCGCGACATCGGCCAGCTGCGGAAGGCCCTGCAGCCGCCCGACAAAGGCCGCGTCGTAGCGGGATAGCTCGGCGGCGTCCGGATCCTCCAGGCTGTACTGGAATTCGGTCCGGCTGACGATGTCCTCGACCGAGATGTCCTGCACGGGCTGCATGTACAGGGTGATACCCGCCACCTTTGCCAGCGACTGCTGCAGGCGGCGGATCACGTCGGAGGCCGACATGCCCCGCACGGCGAGCGGCTTGAGGTTGATCTGGATCCGGCCGCTGTTGAGGGTCGTGTTGGTGCCGTCGATGCCGATGAAGGACGAAAGGCTTTCGACCGCCGGGTCCTGGAGGACGACCGCGGTCACCCGCTGCTGCAGCCGGGACATTTCGGAAAATGAGACGCTCTGGTCCGCCTCCGACACACCCTGGATTTCGCCGGTGTCCTGGACCGGGAAGAAGCCCTTCGGGATCACCCGGAACAGGACGAAAGTGAGCATCAGGGTCGCGCCGGCGACAATGAGGGTCAGGCCCTGGTGGCGCAGGACCCATTCCAGGGTCCGGCGGTAGAAGGCCAGAACCTCCTCGAAGACGCGCTCCGAGGCCCGGTTGAACCGGCCCTGCTCGGATGCCTTTTGGTGGCGCAGCAGCCGGGAGCACAGCATCGGGGTCAGGGTCAGCGAGACGGCGGCGGAGATGAGGATCGTGACGCTCAGGGTGATCGCGAATTCGCGGAAGAGCCGGCCCGTGATGTCGCCCATGAACAGCAGCGGGATCATCACCGCGATCAGCGAGACCGTGAGCGACATGATCGTGAAGCCGATCTGCTCCGCACCCTTGAGCGCGGCGGCCAGCGGCGCCTCGCCCTGCTCGACGTAGCGCGAGATGTTCTCGATCATCACGATCGCGTCGTCGACGACGAACCCGGTCGAAATCGTCAGGGCCATCAGCGTCAGGTTGTTCAGGCTGTAGCCCATGGCGTACATCACCGCGAATGTCCCGATCAGGGACAGGGGGACGGCCACGCTCGGGATCAGGGTGCCGGCGGCCGTGCGAAGGAAAAGGAAGATCACGGCGACGACGAGCCCGATGCACAGCATCAGCTCGAACTCGACGTCGGCCACCGAGGCGCGGACCGTCGTCGTCCGGTCGGACAGGACCGTGATGTGGATCGCGGAGGGGATCGTCGCGCGCAGCCGCGGCAGGAGCGTCTTGATCCGCTCCACGACGTCGATGATGTTCGCTCCCGGCTGCCGCTGGATGTTCACGATCACCGCCGGGGCATTGTTCATCCAGGCGGCCTGCTGGACGTTCTCGATCCCGTCCACAACGCGGGCGACGTCCTTCAGGACGACCGGGGCGCCGTTCCGGTAGGCCACGACCACGTTGCCGTAGTCCGTGCTGGTGGTGATCTGGTCGTTCGCGTCGATCTGGTAGTTCGTGTTCGGCCCGTCGAAGCTGCCCTTGGCGGAGTCGAGGCTCGTCGAGGTGAGGGCGGAACGGACGTCCTCGAGGCTCAGCTGGTAGCCGGCGAGCTGGACCGGATTGACCTGGACCCGGACCGCGGGCTTCTGCCCGCCGCTGATCGTGACTGCGCCGACCCCGGGCAGCTGGGAAATCTTGGCCGCCAGGCGGGTGTCGGTGTAGTCCTCAACCTGCGAGAGGGGAATCGAATTCGAGGTCAGGGCCAGGGTCAGGATCGGCGCGTCGGCGGGATTGACCTTGTTGTAGATGGGCGGCGTCGGCAGGTTGGCCGGCAGGTAGGTCTGCGCGGCGTTGATCGCCTCCTGCACCTCCTGCTCCGCGACGTCGATATTCAGGCTGAGGGTGAATTGGAGCGTGATCACCGAGACCCCCTCGGAACTCGTGGACAGCATCTGGTTCAGGCCCGGCACCTCGCCCAATTGGCGCTCGAGGGGCGCCGTGACGGCCGAGGCCACCACATCCGGACTCGCTCCGGGATAGAAGGTGACCACCTGCATCGTCGGATAATCCACCTCCGGCAGGGCCGCGATCGGAAGCTGGTGAAACCCGAGGAGGCCCACCAGCAGGATGGCGGTCATCAACAGGGAGGTGGCGATGGGCCGCAGGATGAACGGGCGCGAAGGATTCATGGAGCGCCGGCCGCCTTGGGTGGAGCGACGGCCGGTTGGGCCGAAGCGGCGGGCTGGCGCCGGATCGAGACCTTCATGCCGGCCTGCAGGCGATCGAAGCCGTCGATGACCACGCTTTCACCCATCTGGACTCCGGTGACCGCCGCCGTTTCGCCGTCGATTGCGGTGACATTGACATTGCGGGACTGCACGGTGCCGTCCGGCTGCACGACGTAGACGAAGCGCTGCGCATCGTTCAATTGGATGGCGGCCGACGGTATCAAGTCCACCTGGGTCAGGGTCTTCAGGACCAGGCGGGCATTGACGAACTGGTTCGGGTAAAGCTCATTGGCCTCGTTGGGAAAGACGGCCCGCGCCTTGACCGTGCCGGTCGCAGGATCGACCTGGTTGTCGAGCGTCAGCAGGGTTCCGGTCGCCAGCTGCTTTTGCTGGGTCCGGTCCAGCGCCAGGACCTTCAACGGCTGGCTCCCGTTCACCGCCGGGAGCACTTCGGACAGGCTGTCCTCCGCAATCGTGAAAATGACCGTGATCGGCTGCAGCTGCGTGATGGTCGCCAGCGGCACCGTGCCGTTCGCCTGGACGATGTTCCCCGAGTCGACCTGGCGCAGGCCGACCCGCCCGTCTATCGGCGACACGATCCGCGTGTAATCGACATTCACCTGGGCGGACTCGAGATTGCCCTGGTCGAGCTGCACGACTCCAGCATCGCCGTCCACCACGGCCTGCTGGGTGGCCAGCTGCTGCTCGGGAATCGCATGCTGGCGATAGGCGTCCTGATAGCGCGCCAGATCGAGGCGGGCGTTGCGAAGCATCGCCTGGTCGCGGGCCAGCTGGCCCTGCGCCTGGTTCAGGGCTGCCTGGTATGGCCGGGGATCGATGACCGCCAGGAGATCTCCCTTCTTGACGATCTGGCCCTCCTGGTATGCGACCTCGGTGAGTTCGCCGACCACCCGGCTTGTCACCGTGATCGTGGAGATCGGCGTCACCGTGCCGATCCCGTCGATGTAGATGTCGAGGCTGCCGAGCTTCACGGCCGCCGTCGACACGGGAACGGCCGCCGCAGCCGGCCCGCCCGCCACCGCGGCGCGGCTTGCGCCGGGCCGAAAGACGAGCCAGCCCGCCGCGACGGCGGCGGCGAGGGCGGCGGCGAACAGCGGGCGTTTTTTGGAATTTATCTTGTTGTGCATGAATGGTGTGCGACCCGCGCGCCAGCTCCGCCGCGGCCGGCGCAGCCAGAACCTGGGCCAGAGACCGCAGATTCGTCAAGGAGTTCAACGGCTTGTCAAGCAGCGCGTGCGCTGTGGCCGGGAAGACGGCCCATTCAAGGGTGCTGGTTTCAGGATACCGGCGGAGATTCGCGCCGACACCGGACGGCCTATGCGTCGGGAAAAGCGGGAGCGCTGGATGCCGTTTCCGGCAGCCCGGCCGCACGCGGCCTTCGCCTGCGAAGCGAACCCAGCTTCGCGGCCGCCCGGTCGAGGTAGAGATAAATGACCGGCGTCGTGAAAAGGGTCAGGGACTGGGAGACGAGCAGGCCGCCCACGATCGCGATGCCCAGGGGCCGCCGCAGATCCGAGCCGGTGCCGTGGCTGACCGCCAGCGGCAATCCGCCGAGCAGGGCGGACATGGTGGTCATCATGATCGGACGGAAGCGCAGAAGGCAGGCCTCGTGGATGGCCTCCAGCGGGCTCTTGCCCTCGCTGCGCTCCGCTTCCAGGGCAAAATCGATCATCATGATCGCGTTCTTCTTCACGATTCCAATCAGAAGGATGATGCCGATGATCGCGATCACGCTCAGGTCGTAGCGGAAAAACATCAGCATGAGCAGCGCTCCCACGCCCGCCGACGGCAGCGACGAAAGGATCGTGATCGGATGGATGTAGCTCTCGTAGAGCATCCCGAGGACGATGTAGACGGCGGCGACGGCGGCCGCGACCAAAAGCGGCGTCGTCGAAAGGGAATCCTGGAATGCCTGCGCGGTGCCCTGAAATGTGCCCTCCACGGTCTCGGGAGCGCCGAGATCCCGCCGCATGCGGTTGATCCTGTCGACGGCCTGTCCGAGCGCGGTTCCGGGCGCCAGGTTAAACGAAAGGGTCACCGCCGGGAACTGCCCCTGGTGGCTGATCGACAGCGATTCCAGCTTCGAGGTGAAATGCGCGAATGCGCTGAGCGGAACGCGCCCGCCTCCGGATCCGATGACGTACAGCTTCGAAAGCGCGGAGGCATCGGTCTGGAACTGCGGCTGGACCTCGAGGACGACCCGGTACTGGTTGGTCGACGAGAATATCGTCGCGACCTCCCGCGATCCGAAGGCGTCGTAAAGCGTGTCGTCGATGAGCTGGGGCGAGATGCCGAGCCGGGAGGCGGCGTCGCGGTCGATGTCGATCGCGATGTGCGGCGCCGCGGTCTGCTGGTCGGTGGCGACGTCCTGAACGCCGGGAATCTTCGCCATCGCCTGCTCGAAAATCGGCGCCCAGCGGTTCAGCTCATCGATGTCGGTGTCGGTGAGGGTGTATTGGAACTGGGTGCGGGCCGAGCGGCCGCCGACGTTGATGTCCTGGCCCGCCTGCATGAAAAACTTGGCGCCCGTCACCTGCGCCGTCACGGGCCGCAGGCGCTGGATGACCTGGTCGACCGAAGAGTCGCGCTGCTTGAGGGGCTTGAGCTGGATGAAAACCCGGGCCGCATTCTCGGTCCCGCTGCCGCCCGCCCCGGCGAAGGCCATGACGCTGGCGACGGCCGGATCCTTGTCCACCTTGTCGATAACCTCGTGGGTCAGTTCGGCAATGCCCGCAAACGATGTGTCCTGGCGGCCGTCGACCTCCCCAAAGATGAAACCCGTGTCCTGCTGCGGGAAGAAACCCTTGGGGATCACTATATAAAGGAATACCGTGAGCCCCAGAAGGGCCACGGTTGAAATGAGCGTCGTCAACTGGTGCCGGAAAACCCAGTTCAGGCCCCGGTCGTAAGTCCGCACCATCCCGGCGAAAATGGATTCCGCGACGCGGTCGAAGCGCCCCCGGCCCTCGCGTTCGCTTTCGCGCGTCAGGAACAGGGAGCACATCATGGGCGTGAGGGTCAGCGAGACCACGGTTGAGACCATCACGGCCACCGTCACCGTCATGGCAAACTCGCGGAACAGCCGCCCGACAAGGCCGCTCATGAACAAAAGGGGAATGAAGACGGCGACCAGCGACACGCTGATCGAAATGATCGTGAAGCCGATCTGGCCTGACCCCTTCAAGGCCGCCTGAAGCGGCGTCTCACCCGCCTCGATGTACCGCACGATGTTCTCGATCATGACGATCGCGTCGTCCACGACGAATCCGACCGCGATTGAAAGCCCCATGAGCGAAAGGTTGTCGACGCTGTAACCCAGGACATACATGACCCCGAACGTGCCGATGATCGAGATCGGCACGGCCAGCCCGGGGATGATCGTCGCCCACATTTTTCGCAGGAACAGGAAGATCACCATCACGACGAGACAGATCGTGAGGAGGAGGGTGAAGGTCACATCGGAAACGGACGAGCGGATCGTGTCGGATCGGTCCGACATCAGGTCGACCTTGACCCCGGGCGGCAGGGATTTCCGCAATTGATCCACGAGGGCCTTTTCCTGGTCGACCACTTCCACCGTGTTTGCGCCGGCCGTGCGCCGGACCATGAGCAGTTCCGCCCGTTTGCCTCCAAACCAGGCGCCCTGCCGGATTTGCTCGACGGAATCGACCGCCCCGCCGATGTCCGCTATCCGCACGGGCGCGCCGTTTCGGTACGCCACGATCACCTGGTTGAACCCCTTGGCATCGGCGAGCTGGTCGTTCGTATCCAGGGTGAAGGCCTGGTGCTCGTTTTCGAGATTCCCCTTGGGCTGGTCCGTCGAGGTGTTGGCAAGCGAGCTGCGGACGTCCTCGAGGCCGACTCCGCGCGCCGCCAGGGCGTTCGGATCGACCTGCACCCGCACGGCGTATTTTTGCTGGCCGCCGATGCTCACCTGGGAGACTCCGGAAACGGCCGACATCTTTTGCGCAAGGATCGTGTAGGCGTAATCATCCACCTTGCTCATCGGCAGCGTGTCGGAGTGGACCGCGTAGATCAGGATCGCCCGCTCCGTCGGATTGTCCTTCCTGTAGGTGGGCGGGTTCGGCAGGTTCTTCGGAAGGAGGCCGCCCGCGGCGTTGATCGCCGTCTGCACGTCCTGGGCGGCGCCGTCGATGTTGCGGCTGAGCACGAATTGCAGCGAGATCGAGGTGCCGCCGAGGCCGCTGGTCGAGGTCATCTGGCTCAAGCCGGGGATGGCCGCAAACTGCTGTTCGAGCGGAGTCGCGACCGACGAGGCCATCGTCTCCGGGCTCGCACCCGGGAGGCTGGCCGAGACCTGGATCGTCGGAAAGTCCACCGTGGGCAGCGCCGCAACCGGCAATAGCGTGTATCCGGTCAGTCCGAAGGCCACGATGCCGAGCATCAGGAGGGTCGTCGCGATCGGACGGGAGATGAAAGGCTTGGAGAGGTTCACGGTATCACATCACGACTCATGCACAAGGGGGGGCGCCGGGTGCGAAGGGCGGCTCAGCTGCCGGCGGAGGCCTTCGTCGCCAGCTGCTGCACGACGCGCGTGCCCGGCTCGAGGCGGTACTGGCCGTCGACGACGACGCGCTCGTTCTCGGCGAGCCCCTTGCCTATCACGGCGATGTCCGGCTCGGTCTGCGACACGACGACGTCGCGCATCTCCACCGTCATGTCCGGCTTCACCACAAAGATGTAGCTTCCATTCGGCCCGTTTTGGACCGCGCGCGCGGGCACGGTGACCGCGTTCTCCCGGACGCCGACGACCAGCCGCAGGTTGACAAATTCGCCGGGCCAAAGCGCATCGTCCTCGTTTGGAAAAACACCCTTCAACCGCATCGTCCCGGTCGTCGGATCGATCTGGTTGTCGATCGTGAGCAGCTTGCCCTGCGCGACCGGCTGCTTGTGCGTGCTGTCGAAGGCGTCCACCCGGATGGGCCGGCCGCCTTGGATCTCCTTCTCCACTTCCGGCAGGAAATCCTGGGCGAGCGTGAAGATCACCGTGATCGGCCTCAGTTGCGTGATCGTGACCAAACCGCTCGTCCCATTCGCCTCGACGATGTTGCCCGGATCGATCATGCGCAGCCCCACGCGGCCGTCGATCGGCGAGAGGATCCGCGTGTAATCGACGTTGACCTGGGCCGCATCGAGGTTGCCCTGGTCGAGCTTCACGGTGCCCTCGTACCCCCGGACGTTCGCCTCCGAGGTCGCCACCTGCTGCTCCGAAATTGCGTGCTCCCGGAAGGCCGTCCGGTAGCGATCAAGGTCGATCCGCGCGTTGGCCAGGAGGGCCTTGTCGCGCTCGAGCTGGCCCTGCGCCTGGACAAGCGCCGCCTGGTACGGCCGCGGGTCGATGACCGCGAGCAGGTCGTTCTGCTTAACGAGCTGCCCTTCATTGTAATGCACTTCCGTCAGGACCCCCGTCACCCGGCTCGTGATCGTGACCATGCAAACTGGCGTCACCGTGCCGATTGCATTCAATGCGATGTCCACGTCCTTCCGGATGGCCGGCGCAATGGAAACGGGAACAGCCGCGACTTTTGGCGCTCCTGCGGATTGTCCGTTGGAGGCGCCGCCGGAGCCGCCGCGCAGCCAAAGCCCGCCAGCCAGCAGGAGCAGCACGAGACCGGCGGCAATCATCCACCGCCTGACATGGATTAGAAACGCTTTATATGGCGTCATAGACAGAGCGACTATTTACCCATGCTAGACGTTGGAGCCAAGATTAATGACCACGGACCGCCAAAATTGGGTCGGTTTGCCCGACTTGCAGCCTGCCGGGCCTGTGCTCGCAAGGCCCAGATGCGCATCAAATCCGGCGTGGGGCCCCATGGCGTGCCGCCGTCCCCCACGCCCAGACGATGCGCATGAGCTGCGCATGGCCCTTCAGGCTGCAAGTCGGGCAAACTGACCCACCGGCAAAAACTCAGGCTTTTTCCACTTCGGCGATGAATTTTCGGGTCGCGGGCGGCAGGGCGTTCCAGATCCTCGTGGCCACGAGACCGCCGATCACCGCGAAAGGAATGAAGAAGACGGGCCACCAGATCCAATTCGAGGTCACCAGGGGGCCGAGGCAGAACGATTGCACCGAACCGCCGAGGTACGCGAAGCCATCCACGATCCCGGAACTGGTTGCGGTCGCCTTTCGACCGCCGAAATCGGTTGCGGCGGTTCCGGACATGAGCGAGGTCACGCCGACCCCCGCCGTCCATATGCCCACCGCCGCAATGCCGACGGTCACCGGAGAGGTGAAGAGAAAAGCCGCCATCACAAGCGCCATGACAAGGACTGCGGCGCAAAGAAGAAAGGCGGGCGGTCCCCTCCGGGATTGGAACAGCTTGTCCGACATGAGCCCGCCCGCGAACCCTCCGACGATTCCGAAAATGCAAATCAAAAAGCCCCAGTTGTTGACGAAGAAATCCGAGCCGGCCTGGTTCATTTCCTTGGCAAAAGGCCCGTACCACTGGACGACGGAGTTGCGAAAGACGCCTGAGGTCAGCTCGACCACCGAGACCAGGAGAAGAACCGGGCTTGTAAGCACCTTCTTGACCAGTTCGAGGGCGGTGAAGTTTATGTGCATCAGGCCCGAAGACGCGTCGCACGTATCAAAGGACACGTGGCCCGCGCCCTCAGGCGTGTCCTTGATCAGCCACACATCCAAAGCCGCCCAAACGGCAAGAATCGCGGCCGGGATGTAAAAGACAGCCCAGGTTGCGTCGACCCCGCCGCCCGAGGATCCGAACAGCTTCCGGACCAAATGATAGGCCCATCCGGCGCCGGCGGGGGGCTTGGCGCTCGAAAGATTGACGATTCCACGGCCCCAATCGAAGGCGAAATAGCTGCCGATCGAG
Source organism: Opitutaceae bacterium (assembly GCA_050015855.1). Taxonomy (GTDB): domain Bacteria; phylum Verrucomicrobiota; class Verrucomicrobiia; order Opitutales; family Opitutaceae; genus Palsa-1447. Next base: position 14,922 of record JBEKAO010000015.1, read on the forward strand.
ATCAGGGCCCCGAAGATCGCGCCAAACACCCCCGCCTCCCGCACGTGGAACCAGTACGCCTTGACCTTGATGATCGAGACGGCCCCATAGCTTTGAAAATACATGTTGGCGGCGTAAACCACGGAAAAAACCGCCACCATGTTCATCTTCAACTGGTTGGTCAGCAGCAGGTACGTAAGCACGCCGAGGATGACGTTCGCCACGGCCGAACCCACCGCGGCGATCAGGATTCCCCTCTTTCCGCCGATCCTGTCGACCAGGGGGCCGTTCACGAGAAATGAGAAGGCATATACGCCGGTTCCCACGCCAAAGATGATTCCAAAATCCTTCTTGGACATGAGGGACCCGAGCGCGTCCTGGGCGACGTTCAGATTGTATCGCGCCATGTAAATAAAGGCGTACGTCATCCCGAGGGGAAACCAGTTCACGAATCTCCGGATCATGAACCGCCGGCTATGCCGCATCGGGTTGTTTCTAAAATAGGCCCAGATGACGAGGCCCAGGACCACCGAGATGATCACTGCCGCTGGATTCATTGAAGGAGGATTGAAGGGTTCCCTCTCGCGCGGGGAGACCGGCATTTCGAGGGAATCCGGCGAAGGTGACAGGACCCGGGCGGACCTCAACCGGATTCTGGCGGGCGCGCCGGACAGGGGTCCTTTCCGGGTGAGCGGTTGACGCCGGCATTTTTGGCCATCAGGTTACCCGGTCGTGCAGCCAGAAGAAAGTTTTACGGTGCTCAGTTTCAGGATACGCCGGCGGGCGAACCGCCTTGCTTTCCTCATCGCCGCCGCGGCCGTTCTTGCGCCGGCGGCCGGCGCGGAGGAGGGGACCGCCATCCTGCCGCTCTCGGAAATCAGGGCGGGGATGAGGGGCGAATGGCGCACCGTGGTCACCGGCACGCGGATCGACAGCTTCCCCCTGGAGGTCGTCGGCGTCGCGGAGAATTTCATCGGCCCGCAGAGGGCCGTCATCATCTGCCGGGCGCTCGATGCGCTGAACCAGCTCACCGGCCCGGTGGCGGGAATGAGCGGCAGCCCCGTGTACATCGAAGGCAGGCTCGTCGGCGCCTACGCCTACGGCTTCTCATGGCCGAAGGACCAGGCGATCATCGGTGTCACACCCATCGAGCAGATGCTGGAAGTCGGAACCCGGTATCCGCCCGCCGCGGTCCCCGCGGGGACCGGCGGCCTGGCGGGCCCGGACCCCCGCTGGATGACGCCGCGCCCGGGCGGCCCGGCCAGCCTTCCCCCGCTGGACGCCCTGCGATCGGCGATGAAGCCGCTGCCGACGCCCCTTTTCGTATCCGGGGTCTCGAAGCGGGTGCTCGAACGGTTCCGCCCGCAGCTGGAGGGGCTCGGCCTCGACTGGATGCAGGCCCCGTCCGGCACCGCAGCCCCCCACTCCTTCGACGGCGATTTGAAGCCGGGTTCGCCGGTGGCCGGCGTTCTGATGAGCGGCGATTTCGACTTTGCGGGGACGGGCACCGTCACCTGGCGCAGCGGGAACCGCATCCTGGCCTTCGGCCACCCCTTTCTGCAAAGCGGTCCGACGGACATGCCGATGGCTCCGGCGGAGATCATCACCATCGTGCAGGCCCTCGACGAATCGTTCAAGCTGTCCAACACCGGCCCCGTCATCGGCACGATTTACCAGGACCGGCTGACCGCCATAGCGGGGGAGATCGGGCGCAAGGCGAGCACCACCCATTTCGAGGCGCAACTGGAGGCGCCCGGCGGGATCCAACGCCGTTTCCAGGGCGAAATGTTCCAAAACCAGTCGGTGACCCCGCTCATGGCGGCAATCTCGCTTCTCGAATCCATCGACTCCACGGTCGAAACCGAGCGGGAGCAGACCCTTTACCTGGACACGACGATGGAGATCGCCGGACACGAGCCGGTGAAACTGGCGGACGCGGCCAGCGGCGACGGGGGCGACGTCGAACTGGCCCTGCGCGAGCTTGAATCCTACGGCTCGCTTCTCGAAAACCCGTGCGAGTTTCCAAACGTGAAGTCGCTGGCCTTCCATGTCCGGCTGGAGGGGGGCTGGAAGTCGACCCGGCTGGACTCGCTTTCGATCGACCGCGACGAGGTCGAGCCGGGTTCGGCGATCCGGGCCGTCATCGGCCTCCGCAATTATCGCGGCGAGCCGTCCACCATCGTCGTATCCGTGCCCGTTCCGGCGGGCCTGCGCGCATCGGAGGTGGAATTGTTCGTCGGGGACGCCGACGCCGCCCGGCGGATGGACGAGCCGCCGGTGCCGCCGCGGACGCTGGAGCAGGTGCTCGACCGGATGCGCCGGGCCCGTTCCCACCAGGACATCTGCGTGAAGCTGCTGGAACGGGCGCCGGGCCTGGCGCTGGAGGGCAAAAACCTCCCCGATCTGCCGCCGTCGATCGTGGCCCAGCTGGAGTCGCCAAACGCCAGCGTCAGGGAGGCTCCGCTCGGCGTCATCACGCTTTGGGAGACCAGCCTTTCCGCGGAGGGGACCTTCAGCGGACAAACGACACTACCTGTGAGGATCAAATGAAACGACTGCTCTTGAACCTGTTATCGGGCGCGGCGCTCGCGCTGAGTTCCACGCCCGCCGCGCGCGCGGTGGTCACGGACAAGGTCGACCACGACACGTTCGCCGCCTTCAGCGAGGGGGAATTCGACAACGTGTCGCTCACAAGCGACGGCCACCTGGAACTCGCCCCTGCCATCGCGAGCCTCGCCGACGTGACCGATCCGATCATCTGGGCGGCGGTCCAGGACGCCCAGGGCGACGTGTTTTTCGGCACCGGCAACCAGGGCAAAATCTACAAGCTCACGCCCAAGGGCGAACTGACGCCGTTCTTCGCGCCCAACGAGGTCATGGTCCACGCGCTGGCCATCGACGGCAGCGGCCGCCTCTACGCCGCGACTTCGCCAAACGGGCGCGTCTACCGCCTCGACGCCTCCGGCCATGCGGAGGTCTTCTGCAATCCCGGCGAGACCTACATCTGGGCCATGGCATTCGGCAGGGACGGCTCGCTCTACCTGGCGACAGGCAACCACGGAAGGATCCTTCGCGTCGCCGCAACCGAGTCCACGCCCGCCAAGGTTGAGACCTATTTCGAGACGAAGGAGGCCAACATCACCGCGCTTGCCATGGACAGGGACGGCAGCCTCCTCGCGGGGACCAACCCGCACGGCTACCTCTTCCGCATCGACCGGGCCGGCCACGGCTTCGTCGTGTTCAATTCCAACCGCAATGAAATCAAGCAGATCGCGGTCGCCCCGGACGGGACGATCTACGCCTCCACATTCGTGGAAGGTTCCAAAGGCGACTCCTCCCCGGCCGCCGGTTCGCCCCCGGCCTCCAGTTCATCGGCGGACGGCGACGGGAATTCCGGCGGCGGAGCCTCCCCCTCCTCCAGGGGCGATCCGCGCCCGAGGGCCGGCCGCGCCCAGCCGGCCGATGACGCCGGCGCGACGATGGCCCCGTTCGTCGTCCGGTCCTCCGACTCCGACGACGGGCCGGGATCGGACGGGCCGTCTCAGGGCGCCGTCTACCGCATCGGCCCGACGGGCCTTTTCACCCGCTACTGGAGCGCGCCCGAGGATGAGTCCATTTACTCCATGATCCTGCTGCAGGACGGCAGCCTGCTCGTGGGCACGGGGGAAAAGGGCCGGATCTATTCCGTAGCCGATGCAAGCCATTGGAGACTCCTGCAGAAAACAAGCGACGGCGCGCAGGTGTCCGCGCTTTTGCCGGATACGGCCGCCTCGAAACAGTGCTTTGCCGCCACGAGCCATCCCGCAAAGCTCTACCGGCTCGATTTTTCGCTGGCGGAGAGCGGAACGTACACGTCCAAGGCCTTTGACGCGAAGCAAAGGAGCCTTTGGGGCAGGCTGCATCCCTCCGGCGAGGTGCCCGCCGGGACGCAGGTCGAGTTCTCCACCCGCTCCGGCAACACGGAGAAGCCGGAGACGACCTGGAGCGACTGGTCCGAACCGAGGCCGCTGGGCCCCGAGATCGCCACGACAAGCCCCCCGGCGCGATACCTGCAGTATCGCGTGCAATTCAAGCGCGGCGCCGCCTCGCCGAGCGCGACGGCGCAACTGCGCCGGATCCAGATCTACTACCAGAATGAGAACGGCGCGCCCGTCATCTCGCGGGTGAGAGTCCACGCCGAGGGCTTCGGCGTCACCAAGATGCCCCTGCCGCAGCAGCTGGAAACGCAGGGGGTCAGCATCGACCAGCTGCTGGACGGGGACGCCCCCGCCGCGGCCGGCCCGGCGAATCCGGGGCAGATGATGCGCCCTCCGATGAGAATCACGAAAAACCCCGGCCAGTGCACGGTCGTCTGGGAGGCCAGCGATCCCAATCAGGACAAGCTGACGTATTCCGTCGCGATCCGCGCCGAGTCCGACCGCCAGTGGACGACGCTCGTCGACAAGACCGAGGACTCGTTCCTCTCCTTCGACACGAGCGGCTACCGCGCGGGCTTCTATTTCGTGAAGGTGACGGCTTCGGACGCGCCCTCCAACACGCCGGACACGGCGAAGACCGCCGAGGCCATGAGCGAGGCCTTCCTGGTCAACAACACCCCTCCCGTCCTGGCGGTCAAGGCGCAGGAAGTGCTGAACGGCCGCGCCCGAATCGTCGTCGAAGCCTCGGACGGCGCCAGCGTCATCAGTTCCGCCGCGTACTCGCTCGACGGCAAGGAGGAGGTGGCCCTGCGCCCGGACGGGCTGATCTTCGACTCAAGCGAGGAGGCATTCACCATTGAGCTGACCGGCCTGGCAAAGGGGGCGCATGGTCTGCTCTTGCGCGTCCAGGACGAGTCGAGGAACACATCCGTTCTTAAGCTCAATTTTGAGTCGCAGTGACGGTCGGCCGATGAGATGGTCTGACGAGGCATGAACGGCTCCGCACCCGACGCCCTTTCTGCCCGCAAGCGCACGCTGGCCGGGATGGCGCTGATCTTTTTGGCGACCTTCGCCGCCTATGCGCCCGTTTTCCATGCGGGCTTCATCTGGAATGACCCGGATTACGTGACCGCGCCGGCGCTGCGGTCCCTGTCCGGCCTGTGGCGGGTCTGGTTTCAGGTGGGAGCCACCCAGCAGTATTATCCCATCCTGCACAGCGCATTCTGGGTCGAGCACCGGATTTGGGGCGACGCGCCCCTGGGCTACCATCTGCTGAACGTGGGGCTGCACGCCACCTCCGCAGTCCTGCTTGTCATCCTGCTGCGGCGGCTCGCCATTCCGGGAGCGTGGCTCGCCGCCCTGGTTTTCGCGCTCCACCCCGTTTGCGTCGAGTCGGCGGCCTGGATTTCGGAGCAGAAAAACACGCTTTCGACCGTCTTTTACCTGGCATCCGCGATCAGCTATCTGAGGTTCTCCGATGCTCGGAGTCCGGGCCGCTACGCCCTGGCGTCGCTCTTTTTCATACTGGCCGTCCTGAGCAAGACCGTGACGGCCTCGCTTCCCGCTGCCCTTCTCGTGCTCGCGTGGTGGCGGAACGGCTCGGTGTCCTGGCGCCGCGATGTCGCGCCGCTGGTTCCCTGGCTCGTCTTCGGCGCGATCGCCGGGCTCTTTTCGGGCTGGGTGGAGCGCCATTACGTCGGCGCCGAGGGGGCGGCGTTCGACCTGACCGGACTCGAGCGCCTGCTCCTGGCGGGCCGCGCGGTGTGGTTCTACGCGGCCAAAGTGGTCTGGCCCGCCAATTTGATCTTCTTTTATCCCCGGTGGACGATCTCGAGCGGAAGCCCCGCCGCCTATGCCTACCTGCTCGGCGTTCTGGCGGCCCTCGCCGCCCTGTCGGTGCTCAGCCGGCGCAGCCGCGCCCCGCTGGCCGGCGCGCTGTTTTTCGGGGGCACGCTCTTCCCCACCCTCGGGTTCTTCAACGTCTACGGGTTCGTGTTTTCCTACGTCGCCGACCACTGGCAGTACCTCGCCTCCCTCGGCTTGATCGTCCCGATCTGCGCGGGGCTTGCCCGGGCGGCCCGGGCCCTCGCGCTTTCGGCGCGCCGGGCCGCGGCGGCGGCGCTCCTTGCGCTCCTGGGGGTCCTCACCTGGCGGCAGGCTGGGATGTACAGCGACATGGAGACATTCTACCGCACGACCATCGCCAAGAATCCCGGGGCCTGGATGGCGTACAACAACCTCGGCACCTATTTGCTGGAGCATCATCTGCCGGGGGCGCGGGAGGAATTCGAGGCCGCCCTCAAGCTGCGGCCCGACTACAAGCCGGCGCATTTCAATCTCGGGGTCATCCTGCTTGATTCCGGACGGTATGAGGACGCGGTGGCGCATCTGAAAATGGCGTCCGGCACCCTTCACCAGGACTATGTGCACCTTTACCTCGGGGAGGCGCTGGCGGACCTGCAGCGCTACCCCGAGGCCGCCGCCGAATACTCGCTGCACACGAGGCTCGAGCCGGGAAATACCGCGGCCTGGTTCGGCCTGGGAAACGCCCTCGCCGCCCAGGAACAATACTCCGCCGCGGCCGGGGCCTACCGCCGCGCGCTTGCGATCGATCCGCACCTGGTCGATGCGCACAACAACCTGGGCAATGTCCTGCTTCTGACCGGGCAGGTTCCTGCCGCGGTGGCCGAATACCGCGAAGCCCTCCGGCTCAGGCCGGGCGACCCGGCGCTGCAAAAGAGCCTTCAGCTGGCGCTGGAAGCGCAGTCGAATGGGCGCTAGCCGGCGTCCCGCAACCGCCTGATCTCGGCGGAATAGCCCTCCCGGAACGTCGGATAGCGAAACCGGTAGCCCAGCTCCGCCTTGAGCTTCAGGTTCATGACCTTCTTGCTCGTCAAGCCGCGCTTGAGACCGGCCGCTTCGGCTTCCCGGAAAGGAGGCATGTCCCTGCCGAGCGTTTCGGACAGCCAGCGGAAAAAATCAACCTGCGTCACCGGCTCGTCATCGACCGCGTTGTAGATTTCCCCGGGCCGGCCCCTGTCCAGCGCGGCGGCGATGCAGCCCGAAACGTCATCGCGATGGATCATGTTGATCCAGCGATCGCCATTTCCCGCGATGGCCGCCTCGCCGCGCAGGAATTGCCGGAAAAAATGCCCCCGCTCCGGGCCGTAGATCCCGGCGACTCGAAGGATGACCGCCGGAAAGCCGCAGGCACCCGCCGCGCGGATGAGCCGCCTCTCCGCCTCCACGAGAATCCGGCCCGTCTCGGCCGCCCCCTCGGCGGGGCTCGCCTCGCCGACGGCCGAGCCGTCGTCCTGCGCGTACACGCCCGTGCTGCTCGTGTAGACGTATTTCCTCGGCGGCGAGAGCGACAGCCATCGAATGACATTCTCGGTCCCGCGCAGGTACACGCGCCGGTAATCGTCGGACCCGCCCCCGCCGGACGAAACCGTATTCACCACCCAGTCGAACGGAAGCGGCAGTTTCCCCAGGTCCTCCGGGTTGGAAATATCCCCGATCAGCGGGCGGATGCCCCCCTTCTCCGCGGCCGCAGACCGGCGCAAGCCGAAGACTTCATGGCCGAGCCGCGCAAGCTCGGTCCCAAGGAAGTGGCCGACATAGCCGCAGCCGATGATCAGTACTCGCATTTAAACGGCTTGGGTTTAGTGAAGGGATTGCAGCGAAATGGGTGTTATGCCGTGCGACAAGGATCAACCATGAAGCCCCTGATTGCAGCGATCGCAATTGTTCTCTCCACGGCGCCCATGGGCGCGCTGGCGCAGACGCCGCCCCCCTTGATGGAGCCTTTGCGGATCAAACACCAGGAGATGCCCTTGTATCCGCAGGAACTGATCCCGCTCCGCGTGAGGGAAGGCAGCGCGCGCGTGGCCTATAGCGTGGATGCCACCGGCAAGGTCGACGATTGCCTCGCCGTTGCCTACACGCGCCCCGAATTCGCCCGGGCGACGGAAACCGCCCTGCGGCTATGGACGTTCGAGCCGGCGCGCCTGCGCGGCATTCCGGTCGCATCGACTGCGGAAATATCCGTTCGCTACGAGGTGCAGGGAATCATTGTGGTCGAGCAGCATATATCCTCGCAAATGGACGAGCGGCTGACCTCCCTGGAGGTTCTCCCCCCGACCTACCGGGCCCATGAGCTGCGCGAACTGGACCGCATTCCGACGCCGATTGTGGCGACGCCGCCCGCCTACCCGATCAGCCTGATGAAACAGGGCCATGTGGGAGATGTGACCATTCATTTCTACATCGACGAATCGGGCGCGGTCCGGATGCCCACGGCCGATTCGAGCGAGGATCCCGAGCTCGTGCCGCTTGCGATCAGCGCGATCAGCCAGTGGAAATTCGAGCCGCCGAAGTGCAAGGGTGTGCCGGTCTTGGTGCGGGCGGACCAGGTGTTTCGATTCCGGAAATCGAACGGACCGGCAAGCGCGCCGGCCGGCGGTCCCTGACCGGCCTTTCGACCTCCTCGCCGGCGCTCAGCGAGGAAGCAGTTCCGCGATCAAGGGCGCCAATTGCGCGCGCAGGCGCTGCCGCGCGCGATAGAGGCGCGTTTCCACGCCCCGCTCGGAGCAGCCGACAATTGCCGCGATTTGCCGGCACGTAAGCTGTTCGTAGTGATGGAGCAACAGCACCGTTTTCAACTCGGGCGGCAGATCGTCGATCGCGGAGCGCACCGCAGCGCCCGTTTCATCGCCCTGGATCGCAAAATCAGGCGCGGGTCCGGCCGACTGGAGCCCGGGCTCCGGAGGTTCCGCCCCGCCTTCGTCCAAATCCAGGGAATGCTCCGGATGGCGGCGCCTCCACCGGTGGTGGTTGTGGCAAAGATTCGCGAGCGTCGTGAAAAGCCACGCCGGGAGATTGGTGTCGGCCCGCAAACGAAGGCGCTGCTCGTGCAGGCGCACGAATGCGGCGACCACGAGGTCCTCGGCGTCGGCTGCGTTGTGAACATAGCGCCAGGCGAAGGCGAAAAGCGGGCGCTGCCACCGCGCGACAAGCGCATCCAGCGCGCCGCTGGCGCCGGCCCGAAGGGCCTGGAGGGCGGCGCCATCGCCGGAGGGGTCCGCATTCACCTGGACCAATCTAGTCCGGCGGAAACAGATCGCCAGCCTTGACGGAGGGTTCAAGGAGCCTGAGGTAGTGCGCGCGCTGGGGCGGAGTCATCAGGCCGCTCGTGGCAGCCACCAGCCGCTCGGTGGAAGCGAGGCACTCGCGGTCGACGGCGCGCCGCTGCTCGACAAAACGGGCGAACTCGACGAAATCGACCTGATCGGCCGAGACTCGCTCGCGCTCGAAGGCGGCATATTCCTCGCGCATCCGCGCGACCTCGGCCGCGAGCTCGAGAAGCCGCGGGCTGGAAGCCTCGTGAATGGACCGGATTCGCTCGAGTTGCGCGTCCGTGAGCCTCAACTCGGCCTTCATCCATGCAAGCTGGCGGTCGAGCGGATCGCCTGCGCCGGGCTGGTGCGCGCGAAACCACGCGACATGCGCTCCCGCGCCCAATGCGGCGCCCAGGACCAGGACGAAAATGAAATGTTTCATGACGAACCCGCGGAATGCGGCGCCCCGGGGGTTTCCATCAACGGATCGATGAGTTGAAGGTAGCCTTGCGCCATTTGGGCGCTCTGCGCGGCGTGAATCCGCGAAAGCCGCACCTCGGCGAGAAAAAGGCCGAGAAGGACGCACGCGGCCATGAACGCCGAGGCGAAAGACGGGCGCGCGAACGCGGCGTCCAGGCGGCTCGCCCAGCCGGCGCGAGCAGGGGAGTCGCCTCCCGCGATCCGGCGGGAAACCTTCAATGCAAGGCGTGCGGACGGATCCGGCGCGGCGCGGCAGCGGTCGAGCAGTTCGTCAAGGGGATCGTTGGATGGAGTCATGGGTTGGCAGGGCGCGTCCGCCGGTGCGGACGGACGGCTCCCGGGCTTAACACCGCCGGGCGGCAAAGCCCGCCAGGCGAGTTTACGGCGGCACAAGGGTTGTGCAAGCGCCCGCAGCCTTGAGTGGTGGTCCGTATTGACAGGGAGAGGCCCGAGCGAGGCGTTGCGAGCCTGCTTGCCCGCCTCCGGGGCCAGGACGGGCTGGGATCCCGCCTGGCCCGGCTTGGCGGGCCTTCTGGGTTTCGGCGAGCTCCGCCTCGCTCGGGCCTCTCCCTGTCAATACGGACCATTACCCAGGTCCGCGCAAAAATTGCCAAATGATGCGCAGCCTGCCGGCTGGACAGTCCGGCTGATTGCGGAAAGATTTTCCTGCCCATGCCAAACGCCACCCAACCGAAGAAAGTCGCCCTGCTGACCGCGGGCGGCCTGGCCCCCTGCCTCAGTTCCGCAATCGGGGGCCTGATCGAGCGCTATACGGAAATCGCCCCCCGGATCGAAATCATCGCCTATCGCAGCGGATACAAGGGCCTGCTGCTCGGGGACAGCTACCGGATAACGCCGGAAGTGCGCGCCGGGGCGCGCATCCTTCACCGCCATGGCGGGAGCCCGATCGGCAACAGCCGCGTGAAACTCACCAACCTGAAGGACTGCCTGAAGCGGGGCCTCGTGAAGGAGGGGCAGGACCCCCAACAGGTGGCGGCCGACCGCCTCGTTCGGGACGGGGTCGACGTGCTTCACACGATCGGCGGGGACGACACGAACACGGCCGCCGCCGAACTGGCCGCATTCCTCGCGAAAAACAATTACGGCCTCACGGTCATCGGGCTTCCGAAGACGGTCGACAATGACGTTTATCCCATCCGCCAGTCCCTCGGCGCCTGGACGGCCGCGGAACAGGGCGCGCGCTTTTTCGCGAACGTGGCGGCCGAGCACGGGGCCAATCCGCGGATGCTCATCGTCCACGAGGTGATGGGCCGCAATTGCGGCTGGCTGACGGCCGCGACCGCGCGCAGCTACCGCGAAATGCTCGCGCGGCAGGAGTACGTTCCCCAGATCGGTCTCTCGCGGGAGCGGCTGGAGATCCACGGGATCTATCTTCCGGAGATGGCCCTCGACATCGCCGCCGAAGCCGCCCGTCTGAAGGCGGTCATGGAACGACAGGACAACGTCAATCTATTCGTTTCGGAAGGGGCCGGCGTGGCAAGCATCGTCGCCGAGATGCGGGCAAAGGGCCAGGACGCGCCACGGGACGCGTTTGGCCACGTCAAGCTGGACGCGATCAATCCGGGCAAATGGTTCGGCGAGCAGTTCTCGCAGATGATCGGCGCCGAAAAGGTGCTCGTCCAAAAAAGCGGCTATTTCGCAAGGTCCGCCCCCGCCAACTCCGAGGACCTCCAGCTGATCAAAAGCTGCGTCCATCTGGCCGTCGATTGCGCCCTGCGGCGCGAAGGCGGGGTCATAGGCCAGGACGAGGATCGGGGCGGCGTCCTGAGGCCGATCGAGTTTTCCCGGATCAGGGGCGGCAAACCGTTCGATCCGGCGACCCCCTGGTTCGCCGAACTCCTCGCGGAGATCGGCCAGCCCCGGCCCGCGGGCTGACCGGGGCGCGGGACCCGGGGGGGGGCGCACGCGGCCCCTTGTCAAGAAGTGCGCATATCCCGCCAATAGAGGGAGAGGCATCTGCCGGCGGTCCCCTTAAGCTCGTTCCATGCCGCTTCGATCGTTCCCCGACGCCCCTCCGGCCCCCGCCGGACGCCTCCGGCATTTTGCGGCGTTTCCCCTTCTCTTCCTCGCGGCGACCTGCTGGGCCGCCTCCGGGCCGATCCCCAACCAGGCCTGCCTCGACTGCCACGAGCAGCTGCCGCCGGACAAGCGGGACAAGGATGCGGAGTCCAATCCCAAGATAGAGATCCTCCGGGCGGCGCAGTTTTCAAAATCGGTGCACGGGAATCTTCTCTGCGTCGATTGCCACGCCTCGGTCAAGGGCGTACCCCACGACGACAAGCTGCCGCCGGCCCAGTGCGCCTCGTGCCACGTCAAGGAGGCGCAGGCCTATTCGACCAGCATCCACGGGATGAGCCATGCCATGGGCGCCTCGGGCGCGGCGACCTGCACGAGCTGCCACGGCGACCATGAAATCGCCCCGGTGAAGAACAGCGACTCCCCGGTCTTCAAGCTCAACCTCCCGCAGACCTGCGCCCGGTGCCACAGCAACCAAAAGCTCTCCGCGGAGTACCGGATCGGAAATGCGCAGGAGCCCGCCAACTACCTGGACAGCATCCACGGCCAGGCCCTCCTGAAGATGGGCCTCATCGTCGCCCCGTCCTGCAACGACTGCCACGGCGTGCACGACATCAAGCGCAGCGTCGATCAAAGCTCGCGGACCAACCACGCGAACATCGCCGCGACCTGCGGGCAGTGCCACGTCGGGATCGAGGCGGTCTACAGCCAGAGCGTGCACGGGGTCCTCCTCGCCAAGGGCGATCCGCGGGGCCCGGTCTGCTCGGACTGCCACACCGCCCACCAGATCGAGAATCCCTCGAACATCAACTTCAAGGCGGCCAGCGACCAGGTGTGCGGTCGCTGCCACCAGGACCGGCTCCTGCATTACGACGAGACGTACCACGGAAAGGCGATGGCGCTCGGGCGGCCAAACGTGGCATCGGCCGTCGCAGCCTGCTACGACTGCCACGGCCATCACGACGTCTTCCCGGTCAGCGACCCGCGCTCCCGCCTGTCGAAGGATCGCATCGTCGCGACCTGCCAGCAATGCCACCCCGGCGTCGACGTCAAATTCACCGAGTACCGGCCCCACGCCGATCCGCGCGACGCGGTCCACTACCCCCTCCTGCACAAAGTCTACGTCGGCATGACGGCGCTGCTGATCGGCGTCTTCGCCTTTTTCGGCCTGCACACCCTCCTTTGGATCGTGCGCTCGGTCTATCTGTACCTGCACGACACGAAGACGTTCAGGGAGGCGAAGGTGAAGGCAATCGCGGACGACGAGCAGTACACGCGCTTCACCTCGTTCGAGCGCTTCCTGCATATTCTCGTCGTGACGAGCTTCCTGCTCCTCGTCCTGACCGGAATGCCGCTCAAGTTCTACTATACGAGCTGGGCCAGGGCGATCTTCGCCTTCCTCGGCGGGGCGGAGGTGGCCCGGGCGCTGCACCACCTGGGAGCCATCATCACCTTTGCGTATTTCGGACTTCACCTCGCCGGCCTGGCGAGCGGGCTCTGGCGGAAGCGCGGGGCGCTGCGCGATCCGCAGACGGGACGCATGCGGCTCCGCCGCGCCTGGGATGCCCTTTTTGGCCCGGATTCGATGGTGCCCTCGATGCAGGACTGGCGCGACTTTGTCGCCCACCAGAAATGGTTCTTCGGCAAGGGACCGCGGCCGCAGTTCGGCCGATGGACCTACTGGGAGCGCTTCGACTATTTCGCCGTGTTCTGGGGCATATTCATCATCGGCGCCTCGGGCCTTGTCATGTGGTTCCCGGAGTTTTTCACCCGGTTTCTGCCCGGGTGGGTCGTCAACATCGCCCTGATCCTCCACTCGGACGAGGCGCTGCTTGCGGCGGGCTTCATCTTCACGTTCCACTTCTTCAACACCCACTTCCGGATCGAGAAATTCCCGATGGACACGGTCATATTCTCCGGGCGGATATCGAAGACGGAGCTCCTGCACGAGCGGAAGCGCTGGTACGACCGCCTGGTGGCCTCCGGCAGGCTCGACGCCCACCGGATCAAGGACGAGTGGGAGAGCCGCAAGAAGATCGCCCGCGCGTTCGGGTTCATGTTCTTCGGCCTTGGGCTCTTCCTCCTGGCGCTGATCGTCTACGCCATGGTCTCGCGCCTCTGGCACTGATCCCCGGGATCAATCCAGCTTCAAGGCGAGGCCCCGATCGGTTCGGGAGGTGCTACGCCCAGTTTCCGGGCCCGCGGGCTGATTGCGGGCATTATCGACGCATGCAGCTCGACTCCGTTCCGAAGTTGCGACTCGCGCCGCTTAAGGCCGAGTTCTCCCGGCAGGCGAACCCGGTCAAAGCCCTTGCGCGGGGCGGATGCCCGGCAGGCATCGGCGACCCACGAGCTCTGGCGCATGAATGCGTCCCGCCCCGCGAAAAGGGCGGGATCGAGCGCGTGCACATAGACGTTCGCCGCCCACCCCTCCGAGCGGTCCGCCCGGCCGTGCCCCGCCAGGCCGCCGGTGAGCGCCTCGACGAGAAGGCCGAGGGAGTATCCCTTGTGGCCGTGATCGAGCCCTCCCGCCGGAAGAATGGTCCCGGGCGGGTCGGCGAACACCACGCCGGGGTCCTCGCTAGGGGCTCCATCCGAGTCCAGGAGCCATTTTCCGGGAAGCTTTCGACCCTCCGATTGCGCACGCTTGACGGCGCCCAGGGATGTCACGGATTGCGACACGTCGATCATCACCGGACCCTTGTCCGTCGGCCAGCCGGCGGCGACCGGGTTTGGCGAAAACACGCCCCTTCGCCCGCCGTACGGGGCGACCCCCGACACGGTCGGATCCGAGCAGGCGAGGATGACCACCATCCCCTTCTCGGCCGCCTGCCTCAGGTAGGCGGCGAGACAGGCGATATGATGGCTTCGCCGGATTGCAACGATTGCGGTCCCGCAGGTCTTGGCGCGTTCGATTGCCGTTTCAACCGCCCGGGCCGCCAGCCACGGGCCCGGCAGCCGCATTCCATCCCAGGTCAGCGCAGCCGGATAATCCGCGATTACGCGGAACGTCCCGCTCTTCGCCATTCCGCCCGTGTCCGCCTCGTGCAGGTACGAGGGGAGCAATGCCAATCCATGGGTCGTGTGTCCGAGCAGGTCTCCCTCCGTAAGCACCTCCGCGGTCACCCTTGCCATCTCGGGCGCAAGGCCCGCGGCCAGGAGGAGCCTATCCGCGAAATCCACCAGGGAAGCGGCGTTGTATCGAAGCGCCATGGCAGCCGTTAAACGGCATCCGCCGGCCGCGCACGAGTCAAAATATCGGCGCCCATGCAAAAGCCCCGCCGAAGCGGGGCTCTTTGCATCACCTCAAGCCGCAATCAGCGGCGAAAACCCCAGCCGCCGCCGCGCCAGCCCCAGCCTCCACCGCCGTGCCAGCCCCAGCCAAAGCCGAGATTCACGGCCACGGGTCCGTAATAGGGATAGTAATAATAAGGATTGTAGTACGGATAGGCGGGAGCCGTGTAGACGACCGCCGTTGCCGGAGGGGCGACTGCGGGAGCGGGAGTGGACGGCGCCGGCACTGAGCCGGGAACGGCGGCGGACGCATCCGCGGCCGAAAGCAGCCGGTAGGCGATCGCGCTGGTCTGGCCATTCGCAAGCTTGTAAACGACCGTCAGCTGGTCGCTAGTCTGGATTATTTGGGCGATCGTCACACCCTGACCGGGGGCGGCCCTGGCCAAGTCGGCCGCTGAAGGGAGCTGGGGCAGATAAACGATTTGGCTCGGCGCAGGCATCGCATTAGAGGAATCCGGGGCCTGGGCAAATGCGCTTGCGCAAACCAGAAGGGCTGCCAGCGCGGCCACAGCAGAAAAACTTTTGGTATTCATGGCGTTATGTTTTGTTTGGTGATCCGTCTGCCTATAAGACGTCAATTGGTTGGGACAGTTACCCGGCACCAATGTGCCATCTTTCGGCGCGGTTGCAAATCCTGGGCAAACGCCCTGGATACCCGGCGCTTAAGGGGCTCCGTGAAGGGACGAATCGGCCACCGCGACCGGGTGGAAGATGATTTCGCGGATCGCCCCCATGTACCAGTAAACCCGGTTCAGCCTGACGCCGACCGACGTGCGGCCAGCTTTCATGGGCTTGAAGTCCACACGGCCCTCAAGCTCCTTTCGCCCATCGACGAAGCTTTCCATCCTGCCCTTGCTGTAGCGCAGCGCCGCCCAATGCCAGCCCCCGGCCGGATGCAGCCGCTTTTCGTCGAGCAGGGCGCACTGCGAGGCGCCGGACAGAAGAAAGGTGTCCAGCGCCCATTGGCCCGCCGCCGTGAGGCGGAGCTCCATCATCAGCCGGGACCCCCCGGCATCCTCGACGTGCAAGTATCTCTGGGCCTGCGGCCCCGCCGGATCCGGATTCAGAAGCACCTCGACCGTGAACTCCCCCCAACCGGCCAGGGGGTTTGAGGGGATCACGAATCCATCGGAGCGGCCGTCGAACAGCGCGTAGGGCCCCGCTGCGTCCCTGGAAATCTTCGGCCGCCCAAGAATCTCCGATGCGATTCCGCCCGGCGCAAGGAACTCGTCCGCGCGCCAGACCGTTTCCGATCCGCCGGCGGGAACGGGCGGAGAATCCGCGCGGGCGCATGGCGCGATTGCGCATAACAGGACCAGGGCGGCCATCTCCGCGTTCCTCATCCCGGCAGAATGACGGCAATGTATTTTTTCGTCGAGCCCCGACTGTTGCGCTAGACACCGGCCGCAAGCCCCACCATCCTCGGCGCAACGTTGCCAGGCCGCCACCCCAGGCGGAACCCCAACTTTAACCCCCAGAGAATGAAATGACACCGACGAGCACACCCACATTGGCCGGCCTGGACTGGCTGGCGATCGCACTCTATTTCTCGATTCTTCTCGGAGTCGCCTGGTGGGTCGTCCGCAAGGGAAAGAACACCGCGACCGATTACTTCCTGGCGGGCCGGAATCTGGGATGGTGGGTCATCGGGGCCTCCATCTTTGCCTCGAATATCGGATCCGAGCACATCGTCGGGCTCGCGGGGTCGGGCGCCAAGGATGGCGTGGCGATGGCCCATTACGAGCTGCACGCATGGTGCCTGCTCGTCCTGGCCTGGGTGTTCGTCCCCTTCTATGCGCGCTCGCTCGTTTTCACCATGCCGGAGTTCCTCGAGCGCCGGTTCAGCACCAGTTCGAGGTACGTGCTCTCGATCGTGTCGATCATCACCTTCATCGTGACAAAGATCGCGGTCGGCATCTTTGCGGGCGGGGTCGTCTTTTCCACCCTATTGCCGGAAATGAACATCCACATCGCCGGGATCGACATAAACAGCTTCTGGATCGGCTCCGTGGCGGTGATCGTGCTCACCGGCTTGTACACCACGCTCGGAGGAATGCGCGCCGTGGCCTATAACGACGCGGTCCAGGTGCTCGTCCTCATCATGGGCTCGGCAACGCTCTTGTTCTACGGCCTGCACAGGCTCGGCGGATGGCACCAGCTGCGCGTCATTTGCGGCTCCGACATGTTCAACCTCTGGAAGCCCATGACACCCGCGGGCGTCGAATCGACCTGGGCGCCGGTCATGCAGCGCGCCGCGGACGGGCACGTGGTGAAGCAGGCGTGGTACTTCAACTCCCACTACCCCTGGCTCGGCATGTTGATTTGCGCGCCCGTCATCGGGCTCTGGTACTGGTGCACGGATCAGTACATCGTCCAGCGGGCGCTTGGCGCGCCGAACGAGCAGGTGGCAAGGCGCGGCAGCATTTTCGCCTCCTTCCTCAAGCTTTTCCCGCCCTACCTGTTCATCATTCCGGGCATGATCTGCTTCGCCCTGGTCAAGAGCGGAAAGGTTCCCGGGCTGGCCCAGGCCTACGACGCCCAGAACGCATTTCCCCTGATGGTGAAATACCTCCTTCCCGTCGGGCTGCGCGGCATAGTCGTCGCCGGCCTTCTCTCCGCCCTGATGGGTTCGCTCGCGGGAGTCTTCAACGCCTGCTCGACCCTCTTCACCGTGGACTTGTATGAGAAGCTCCGGCCGGGCGCCTCCCAGACCCAGATCGTGCGCATGGGCCGCATTGCCACGACGCTCATGGTGATCATCGCCCTCCTGTGGATTCCGGTCGTGGAGGGCGCCCACAGCCTCTACGATTACCTGCAATCGGTGCAGGGGTACCTGGCGCCGCCGATCTTCGTTGTCTTTTTCTTCGGCGTATTCTGGAAGCGCCTCAACGCCAAGGGCTGCCTGTGGGCCATGATCGTGGGGTTTGCCCTCGGAATTTTCCGGATGTTCGTGGATACGCCGGTCACGATGAAATTGGGAAGCCTGGCCGACGGCTACACTCCCGGCTCGTTCCTCTGGATCATCAACAACATCAATTTCCAGTACTTCAGCATCCTCATCGTCCTCGTGTCGGCCGTGGTCATGGTCGTCGTCAGCCATGCGACGGCCGTGCCCGACCCCGAGCAGATCAAGAACCTCACCTTCGGCACCACGACGGCGGAGAACAAGGCCAAGACCTACGCCAGCTGGAGCTGGCAGGAGGTCGCGGCCTCGGGCCTGGTCCTGCTCTGCATCCTCGGAGCCTACCTCTACTTCACGGGCTGAGCCCGCAAGAGTGAAGGGGTCAAAGACGGACCGGCTTGCGTGAACGCTTACCGGCCTTAAACATAGGGCGCATGACAAGTCCCCTGCCGGGAGCGTCCCCGCAGCCATCCCGGCGCCGCTTCAGCAGCAATGCGCGGCGACTCCTATGGATCGACCGGTGCGTCGGCGTCCCGGTTTGCCTGCTGCTGACCGCGTTTCGCCGCCTGTCGGATCTGTTTTCGGGCCGCCCGGAGCCCGCGATCCCCGCCCGCATCCTCTTTCTAAAGCTCGCCGAGCAGGGCTCGACCGTCCTCGCCTACGGCGCCCTCCAGGCCGCGGTGTCGCTCGTCGGCCGGGAGCGGGTCTATTTCCTCGCATTCGAGGAAAACCGGTTTGTCGTCGACATCCTGGGCGTGATTCCGGAGGAGAACGTCCTGACGATCCGCACGGACTCGCCCTGGGGCATGATGGCGAGCTGCCTTTCGAGGCTGCGCGAGATACGCCGCCTCGGGATCGATTCGTGCGTCGACATGGAGTTTTTCGCGCGCTCCTCGGCCGTGATCGCGTTCCTGTCCGGCTCGGGGAGGCGCGTCGGATTTCACAGTTATTTTCGCGAGGGCCCCTACCGGGGGGATCTTTTCACCCACCGCGTGCTATACAATCCGCACCTGCACACGAGCCGGACGTTCACAAGCCTCGTCCGCGCGCTGGAGGCCGATCCCCGGAAGCTTCCGACCTTCCCCGTGATTCCCGACGCCCCGGCCGGGCTGCCGGCCTTCCGGCCGGAAGGGGCGGAAGTCTCCGCGATGCGGCGTCTCTTCCGCGGGATGGGCGCTCCCGAAGGCGCCCGCGTCGTCCTCCTGAACGCCAACGCAAGCGATCTGCTGCCCCTGCGGAAATGGGACGGGCGCAACTACGTGGACCTGGCCCGCCGGCTTCTCGCCGAGTTTTCGGACTCCTGCGTCGGGTTCACGGGCACCGCCGAGGAGGCCCCCGAGATCGAGAAGCTCGTCCGCGAGGTCGGCTCGCCCCGGTGCTTCTGCATCGCCGGACGGACGACCATCCGCGAATTGCTGGTCGCCTACGGCCTGGCGGAGGTGCTGGTGACCAATGACAGCGGCCCGGCCCACTTCGCGGCCCTCACGGACATCGACGTCGTGTCCCTTTTCGGACCCGAGACGCCCCTCCTATTTGGCGCCCCCGGACCCCGAAGCCATCCCCTCTGGGCCGGCCTTGCGTGCAGCCCCTGCGTCAACGCGTTCAACAACCGCCAGACGGCCTGCCGCGACAACGTCTGCATGAAGAGCATCACGGTCGACCAGGTTCTCGCCGAGGTGCGCCCGATCCTTGACCGCCGGCGGTGCGAGGGCGTCCATATTGGGGTTTGACCCGACCAGCGCCCGGGGAAGGATGAAGGGCCAGGAACGCCATGAAAAACTCCCCCTTCCTCGGTCTTATCGCAGCCGCAGCCTGCCTTGCCGCAGCCCCGGCCCGCGCCCAGCCCATCAAGCACCAGTTCCTCGCGATCGACGAGGGCCTCAACAACCTGATGCGGGTGGATGAGAGCGATCCAAAGCAGAACTGGCTGGTGCATATCTCGCCGCCCCATCCCAGGGATATGCAGCTCGAGGGGGGCGGACACCTGCTGATAAGCCACGACAGAGGCTACTCCGAGTACGACATCGCCACGGGAAAGCTCGTGAAGGAGGTGACCGCCTACCACGACGTGTCCTCCGTCCGGCGGCTGGAGAACGGCCACATCCTCGTCGTCGGAGTGGATTTCGACGGGCCTAAGATGAATCGCGGCTGGGGCCCGCTGGGCGACCCGACCGGACGCCATGTGGTGTTTGGCGAGTTCGACGCAAACGACAAGCTGGTGCGGCGGACCGTATACGTCGGCGACTACGCCCGGCTTGTCCGCGAGACCTCGAAGGGCACTTACCTGTGCGGCGAGAACACGAAGTTCTCCGAAGGCGACAAGGACGGCAACTGGATCCGGGAATTCCCCGTCGAGGGCTTCATGCACGCATGGATGGCCCTCCGGCTGCCGAACGGCGACACGCTCATGTCCTCCGGTTATGGAACGACGATGAAGAACGGCAACGGCTTCTCGCCCCCGCTGACGAAGGGGTCCGCCTTCATGGTCGAGGTCGACCCGGATGGAAAGGTGGTCCGCAAGTTCGGAGCGGCGGACCAGGTCCCGGCCGCCGTCCATCCGTACTTTTACGCGATGTTCCAGCTCCTGCCGAACGGGGACATCGTCGTCGCCAACTGGCAGGGGCATTTCGCCGGCCACAATTACAATGGAGAGCAAATCGTGGAATTCGATCCCCAGGGGGCCGTCGTCTGGAATTGGAGCGACCGGGCCTTCGTGTCCTCGATACAGGGGGTCCTCGTCCTGGACGGCCTGAATCCGGCCTTACTCTACGACGAACGCAACGGCGTCATGGAGCCCCTGAACCCCGCCCAAAACCCATGAAACGCATCGCCTCCCTCATGTCCGTGAATCCCGGCAAGGCCGCCGAGTATGCCCGGCGGCACAACCCGATCTGGTCCGACCTGGCCGAGGTGCTGCGCACCCACGGCGCGCATAATTATTCGATTTTTCATGACGAGAAGACCGGCAACCTCTTCGCCTATGTGGAGGTCGAGGACGAAGCCCGGTGGCAGGCGGTCGCAAGGACCGAGGTCTGCCAGCGCTGGTGGCGCCACATGAGCCCCATCATGCCCTCCAATCCGGACAACAGCCCGGTCAGCCTGCCTTTGACCGAAGTTTTCCACCAGGACTGACTGATCGCATCGTCCGGTTTCCCCAACCGTCCCGCATCCCCCGCCCGCCATGTCCCTGCGCCGAATCCTGCCGTTTCTCCCGCTCCCGCTCCTGCTCCCGCCCCTTGCGCCCGGGCAGACGGCCGGGACGCCAAACACGCTCTCCTGGCCCGCGCCCACGCAAACATCCCGCCCGTGGACCCGGTGGTGGTGGCTCGGGAGCGCCGTCGATGCGCCGAACCTCCAAAGCCTGCTCACGCAGTACCGCGACGCCGGCATGGGCGGCGTCGAAATCTGCCCGATCTACGGGGCCAAGGGCTACGAAAGCCGCTTCATCCCCTACCTGTCCCCCAAGTGGATGGAGATGTTCGGAGCGACCACGCAATTCGCCTCCAAGCTCGGAATCGGAGTCGATCTGACGACCGGCACGGGCTGGCCGAACGGGGGGCCCTGGGTATCCACGGAGATGGCCTCCGAGTCGGTTTCGATCGAGCGATACGCGCTCGGGGACGACGGAAAGCTCCCCGCCTCATTCGGCGCGGCGCCGCGCGTCCCGACGCCCGGCGCGCCGGCGGATGCAAAGGGGGTCGTGAAGATGGACGGGCTGCTCACCGGTTCGCCGGGGGCGGCCAAGCTTCTTTGCCTGATGGCGGTCGGACCCGACGGCGCCCGCACCGACCTGACCCCCCTGGTGAAGGACGGCCGTGTCGACTGGACGGCGCCCGGGCCGGGCTGGAAGGTTTACGCCCTCAACGCGCGCCAGCCCGTGCAAAAGGTCAAGCGCGCCGCCCCGGGCGGCGAGGGCAACGTCGTCGACCCCTATTCCACCGCCGCGATCGACGCCTATCTCTCCCGCTTTGACCAGGCCTTCCAGGGATACGCGGGGCTGCGGCCGCGCTCCATGTTCCATGACTCCTTCGAGTATTTCGCCGCCAACTGGACGCCGGATTTTTTTGCCGAGTTCGCCGCCCATCGGGGATACGACCTTCGGGAGCACCTGGCCGAACTGGCCGGCGACGGGAACGCGGACACCGCGGCGCGCGTCAGGGAGGACTATCGCCGCACGATCGGCGAACTCCACCTGGCCTACATCACCCGATGGACCGAATGGAGCCATTCCCACGGCAGCCTGACGCGCGAGCAGGCGCACGGCGCCCCCGCGAACATCGAGGACGTGTATGCGGCGGCCGACATTCCCGAGACCGAGGGCGCGTTCGGCGGCGGCACCGACGACCAGATACCCATGATGAAGTTCGCCTCCTCGGCCGCGCACACGACGGGGCGCGCGCTGGCCTCCTCCGAGACGTTCACCTGGCTCGGCGAGCACTTTCAGGTGCCGCTCGCCCAGCTGAAGCCGGCCGTGGACCGGTTCTACCTGGCGGGCATCAACCACATTTTCTTCCAGGGCATTCCGTATTCTCCGGCGGATGCCCCCTGGCCCGGCTGGCTCTTTTACGCTGCGGTTCACTTCGGGCCGAACGGCGGAATCTGGCACGACCTGCCCGCGTTCAACGCCTATGCGACGCGCTGCCAGTCGATCCTGCAGTCCGGGAAGCCCGACAACGATGTCCTGCTTTATTTCCCCGTGGCCGATTTCTGGCAGCGGAGCGGCCCGCCGCCGGGCGCGCGCGCGGCTGCCGCGCGGGGCGGACGCGCCTCCGACCCGCTGGTCGAGCAATTCACGACGCCGGGCGCCTGGATGCTCGGGACTCCGTTCCACAAGCTCGCGATGCAGCTTTGGGGCAAGGGCTACGGATATGACGAGGTCACCGACGACCTCCTCATGAAGGCCAAGGTCGAACGCTCGGCGGCCGACCTGGCGGATGCGCCGATCGCCATCGATCTGGGCGGAAGCACCTACAGTGCGATCGTGATACCCCAGTGCAAGTACCTTCCGGTCGAGACCCTCTGGAAACTCCTCGACCTGGCCCGGGCCGGAGCGACGATCGTTTTTCAGGGCGAGATTCCATCCGATGTGCCCGGTTTCGGCAATCTTGACGCCCGCCGGACCGAATTGCGCAACCTGCGCGACGCGGCGCCGGGCCGGCAGGGAACCGCGCCCTTCGGCGCCGGCAGGATCTGGGTCGGCGGCGCATCCGGAAATCCGGACGATTCGGTCCTTTCCGCCCTCGCGGCGGCCGGAGTCTCGCGGGAGCGGATGACGGACAGCGGTCTCCAATTTGTCCGCCGAAAGCGGGAGGACGGCACCGACTACTTCATCGTCAACAAGGGCTCCGCGACCATCGACACCTGGGTGCCCATTGCGCGCAACGCCGCATCCGCGGCCCTGTTTGACCCGCTGCTTTCCGACCGGATCGGATTCGCGGCGACCCGCAATGGGAAAAATGGAGCGGAGGTTTTTCTTCAGATGAGCCCCGGCGATTCGCTCATTTTGCGGACGTACGCCCGCGAGGCGCCCGGCGGCCCGGCCTGGAATTACCTGCGCGCCGGCGCGGAGCCTCCGCGCGCCCTCACCGGCGAGTGGACCGTGCATTTCACCGAAGGCGGGCCGGCCCTCCCCGGCGACTTCCGGACCTCCAATCTCGGTTCGTGGACCGATCGCGACGATCCGGATGCCAAGCGGTTTGCCGGCACGGCGGTTTACCGCCTCGAATTCGACATGCCGGCAGGCTCCCTCGCGTCCGGCGGAGCCGCTGCCAGGGAGTGGCGGCTCGATCTCGGAAAAGTGGCGGAAAGCGCCCGCGTCCGCCTGAACGGCGGCGATGTGACGACCCTTTGGTGCCCGCCTTTCTCCGCGAATGTCGGCCGCTTCCTCAAGGAGGGATCCAACGTTCTCGAAGTCGAGGTGACCAACGTCGCGGCCAATCGGATCCGCGACCTGGACCAGCGCAAGGTAAGCTGGAAGAGTTTCTACGAAATCAACTTCGTGAACTTCAACTACCGGCCGTTCGACGCGTCGGGGTGGCCGATCCGGCCCTCCGGCCTCCTGGGCCCGGTGACCATCGCCCCCGAAAGCGCCGCAACGCCCGACTGAGGCCGGTCACTTTCCGCCGCTCGGCGCGCTCGCGAGCCTGCACGCCTCCGAGCCCGCGAGAAGAAAGCAGCCCACGCCGAAATCGTCGAAATTGGGCTTCCTGTCATAGCCCACGGGCTGGCTGTCGGCGGGCTTGCTGCCCGTCCCCTGGACGTATCCGAGGAATCCATCCGCGTGCTCGGCCTCGGTCGCGAGCCCGTTCCATGCCCGGGAGACGACCGGAAGGTATTCGTCGCGGGGAAGGACGCCGTGGCGGATTCCCCACGCCATCGCGTACGCGAACAGGGCGGTTCCGCTCGTCTCCCGACCGCCAAAATCCTGCGGATCGAGAAGGCTGACGTTCCAGAAACCGTCCGGCCTCTGGACCGCCTTCACCGCGGCGGACATCGCCCCTAGCATCGAGACGTAATCGCCGCGGTACGGCGCGCCATCCGGCATCGCGTCAAGCGTGCGCACGAGCGCCGCCATCACCCATCCGTTTCCGCGCGACCAGAAGCACTTCCGGCCGTTGGGCTCCTTGTAGGGCGGAAGAAAGCCTGCATCCCTGAACCAGAGCCCCTCGCCCGCGTCGTACAGCCCGGGCTTGGCGCCCTCGCCGTCGCGGGCGCGCGCATACCACTCGTGCGCGCGGGCAAAATAGTCCGGATTTCCCGTCGCGGCGCCGAGTTTCGCAAAGACGGGCATCGCCATCTGCAGCGCGTCGGCCCACCACCAATCGTCGCGGCGCGGGCTCGCGATCATCGCGTCTATGCTGGCCCTGGCCTCGCTGATCCGCCGCGGCTGCGGGTCCAGCCGGTAAAGATCGATGTAGGTCTGCGCGCAGCACTGGTTGTCGGCGCTGCGCGTCGCCGGCCCGCCCTGCAGCCCCCAATGATGCGCCTCCGCCCAGGCCACGGCATAGGCGACGTACCGCGGATCGGGGTCGACGCCGTTGAGGGACATGAGGCCCTCGTAGTACACCCCACGGGTCCAAATGTTGCTCGGCCTCGACCGATCCGTGACGATGGCCAGCCCCGGATCCGCGTGCTCCCGCATGAACCGGTCATTCGCCAGCCGCATCCTTCCGATGATCTGATCGGGCTGCGGGAGCGGCTGCGCCCGCGCGCAGGAACAAATCACGAGGCCAAAACCGAATCCGGCAACGACAGCTGAAAGGGGGTTCATCGCAAGTGCATGCAAAATTTTGGCAATAATACACTTGAATGACTTCCCCATCAAGCGAAGATTCGCGTGTCCCTCCTAGTTGCCCGGACTGCGAATATCCCCGGCGGAACCGCCCTCGCGGCGCTGGTTTCCAAAGGGGGAGACAGCCTCGCCGGGCGGCGGCATCTCGGCCGGGAGCCGGTCCGCGCAAAGCTGGAGCACTTCGATCGCCGTAAGCGCCGATTGCGCCACGCCGTTCGTGCTGAGCGGAACCTCGTCGATCGGGTTGAGGACATCGGGACCCTCGACCCTGCGGGGCCCGACGGCCGGGCGCTGCGCAAGGGCTTCCGCGGCCACCTTTGCATACGCGGGATCCCCGGTCTTTGCATAGGCGTAGGCCGCGAGCCTGCCGGGCCCGGCATACGCGGCGCCGGCCCCCTCCGCATGCGTCTGCGAATCCCTCCGCACGACGTCGGTCGGGGCCTGCTCGAGGCGGCAATACTGCAGCCAGGCCTGCTGCCAGGCTGGAAGTTCGACCAGCCCGTTCAGCTCGAACATGACCTCGGCGCCGCCCTGGATCGTGGCGAGATTGTAGTCTCCCAGCTCGTCGGAAACCTGGAACAGCCTTCCCGACGCCGGATCGTATCCAAAGACGAGGTTTCGGCCCGAGCGGAGCCCGTACGGCATCCGGCTCAGGGCGTTCATGCCCGCGTAGATCTTGTCGCGCCATTTTACGTCCCCCGTCCGCTCCCATTCGGTCATCCAGTTTCCGGCGATTGCGAACCAGTCGGGTCCGACCCGGATCCGGGCCGGATATTCCCTCTCCCGCGCCGTCGGAGGCTGCGCCAGGCGCATCGGGTCGATGTCGACCAGCTTTGCATCGACATTGGCCTCGTCGCGCATCAGGTCGCCGGTGCGCTCGTCCGTCGTCAGATAATAGTAGAACCGGCGGAATGCCGCCTGGCTGATCCGCGCCTCCTTCGCGCCGTCGCCCCAGGGAACCACATCGTGGCGGGAGCCGAGGCCGGCGAAGGGCCCCAGGTGATAGACGTCCACTTCGCCGGTGTTGCGCGTCATCGCCTCGGCCATGCGGAATATGTCGGCCCTCCCCGTCCGAAGGAAACTGTACCACAGCCACATGTCGCTCCCCAATTCGGTGTTGTCCCAGGCCATGCCTCCGAGGTCGTAGTGCCAGACATGCCGCACCTCGTCGTAGGAATGCATGATGTTTCCATAGTACCAAAAACCGTACCAATGACGCTGCTCGACCTCCTTTTCGTAGGTGGCGATCACGCTGTCCAGACGGTCCTCCACCGCCCGCTTGAACGGCGTTGAGCGGTCGGGGAGGCTCCAGACGCCAAAGACTCCGGCGGAGTGCAATGCGGCCGGCGGAGCCACCAGAAGCGGAGGCTGGCTGCCGGAATGCGCCTCCTCCGCTGATTCCTTTTTCGAGGGCACCGAGCCGCTCGCGAACAGGGTCAGTTCGCTTGTGCGCGCGACTCCCGTCGCCGTGCTGAAGCCGGGCTGGACGTCTTCATAAACCGAGTTGAGGCCGTGGGCGCGCGTATCGTAATGGCGAAGGTCCATGCCCGGCCCGTCGGGCGACCAAAGCCAGGCATAGAGCCCGGCTTCCCTGCCGGATGCCCCGCGGACCTCAAGCGACGAGGGAAATGACTGCCAGAAATTCTTCACGCTGACGGCCAGGCCGCCGCTCGCGTCCCCGACGAACACCAGGCCCGAGGCCCGCCGCCCCGCCCCGGCGGCGAGCCAGGTGCTCTGCGCATTGGTCCGCTTGGCCACCGTGAAGCCGTCTGCGTTCGGCTGGACCAGCTTGAAGCTGTCCCAGATCGGCCAGTCGTCCAGCAGGCCCCTGGACCGTTCGTCGAGCATCCCGCGGTCCGGAACGCGCAGCCCCTCGACCTGCGCGGCATAGAGGTCGCGGCGATCCCCACTGCCGGAGCGATCCCCCGCAATGAGGCGCTGGCGCCCGATGAGAGGCTGGATCGGCTCGGACCAAAGCCCCGCGTCCTCCCCCGAAAAGCGCACATGCCGGTTTTGGGTCTCCTCCCGGAACGGAACATCGAAGCGCACGCCCAATCCGCGGATGAAGTCCCGGTTCTGGTCGCCATCATAGATGATCGTGTGCACGAGCCGCACCGTCTTCTGCCCGGCATAGAAATAAAGGCGCACGACAAACGGCAGCCACCGCCGGTCCGACCGGGCGCCCCAATGCTGCCCCTCCAGTTTCACGACGGCGCGCACCGGGCCCGACTGCTCCAGGCTGATGCGATCGACATGCCCGATGAATTCCTCCCGGGAAGGCGCTTCGGTGGGATCGCCGTCTGGGCCGCTCTGCAGGATGCAGACCAGCTGGCCGTGGCGGGCGACCTCCCGGCCGTCGGTCTCGATCGCATCGATGATCGAATCCCCCCAATCGCCGATCCGGCAGCGGAGGGCGCCCGTGTCGATTTCAATCGTCGTATCGCTGCGTCCAATCCGAATGACGGGACCGGCCGCCGGTGCGGTTGCCGCGGCGCCCGCCGAAAGGACCGCCCCGTGCGGCGAGCCCGGCCCGGCGACCGTCGCCACGCCGATCCACTTGATCGAACCGTCCGGCCAATAGGCAAGCGGCCAGGTCTGCACGGGCAGGCTTTTCCCCTCGGAATTGGACAGCGAAAAGGCCTGCCCCTTGGCCACGCTTCCCCGCGGCCACGCGACCCCGAAGCTCATTCCGGCATCGGTCGCCGGCGGAGCTCCGTCGAGCCATCCGAGGGGAACGCTGTCCGCGAACACGCCGGGAAGGACGACAAGGGCCAGGGAACAGGCCAGGACGGGGCAAGGCGGGCGCTTCATGATTGGATCGGGGTTCGGCGCACCCTATTTCACGCTTGAATCGGATCGAAACTGGGCCGCGGGCAGACCCGCGGAATTGAACAGATTGCAGCCGTCGGGGAAGTTCACCCAGGCATAACGCACCGCAACCGGGGCCGGCACCTGCGGGCTCTCCACGACGACCGTGTCGCCGTCGATCGTCGCATTGGCGGGAACATACCGGCCGTCCGCGCCGGCGATCTCGAACCATTTGAGGGGGCCGCCGCCCTTGGCGACCAATCCGCCGCCAAGGTGCGAAAAACTCACCCGGATCGCGCCGCCTTCAATCTTCATGGATTCGTACACGGGGCCCGAATACTCGATCTTCCGGCCGTAAACGTTGGCCAGTGCGATTCGCGCCAGCCTGTCGCCGACGTCCTGCTTGTCGTGCGGGTGCACGTTTTTCGCCTCCCCGATGTCGGTCGTGACCGCCATGCCGGTGTTTGGAACGCGGCCCATCAGCGTCGCCTGGGCCTCGCGCACTTCAGGACGGTTGCTCGACGCCTCCTGCCCCGCGAGCTGCACGATGTAGAACGGAAAATCCCCTTCTCCCCAGGCCCGGCGCCAATCCCGCACCAGGGTCTCCTGGACGAGCGGATACAGGGCGAGTCCCGCCGCGCCGCCCACGATCGACTCGCCCTGGTACCAGATCACGCCCCGGATCGAATAGGGGACGACCGGATTGATCATCCCATTGAAGAGCACCGTCGGGTTGTGCTGGTCGTGCGCCGGATCGCGCGGCCCCCGCCCGCGGCGGCCCTGTCCGGCTTTGGCGGCCCCGGCGTTTGGCGGACCGGCTCCCGGCGCAGGAGCGGACACGTCTTCCGGACGCGGCGCCGCCGCCACTGCGGGCGGATGTTCGCGGAAATCCTTCGCGGCCGAGTCGAAACGGTCCAGCATCGGCTTGAGCCGCGGATCGGCGGCCATGGTTTCCCGCCGAATCCATGCCTCCGCCGTGCTTGCGCCGTACGAGAGGGAAAGGATCCCGATCGGCACCCGGATTTCCCTCTGCAGATCGCGCGCGAAGAGATAGCCGATTGCGGAAAACGCCGGCACGGTTTGCGGACTGCAGACCAGCCACTCGCCCGCGACGCGGCCCTGGGGCTCGTACGCAGTCGTCAAGGCGCCGGTGAACATCCGGATGAGCGGATGGCTGGCCGCGGCGATCTCCTGCTCCTCGTTGGCGACCCCGGCAAAGTACTTCACCTTCTTCGACACCGTAAACTCCATGTTCGATTGCCCGGAGGCGAGCCAGACCTCGCCGACCAGCACATCGTCGAGTTGCACGGCCTCTGCCGTGCGTGAGCCGCGGACGACAAAAATCCGCCCGTCGGCCGAGGCCGTCAGCGGATCCAGGAGGATCCGCCATTTGCCGTCGGATCCCGCGGTCGCGGACTTCTCCTGGCCGGCAAACGAAACCGCGACCTGTTCGCCCGGATCCGCGCTCCCCCACACCGGAACCGCCATCTCGCGCTGCAAAACCATGTGGCTTGTGAACGGGCTGGCGAGGGTTACGCCGGCCAGCGCCTGGCCGGCCGCGGCCGCAAGCCCTGACAGCGCCGCAATAATCGATTTTGTATTGTTATTCATCTTGGAAGCCGTCTTTCGAGATCTCGCGAATGCCTGGCGGCGCAACGCGCCGGTCAATTCACAGGCAGAAATCGTTCGCAAAAGGGGTAAGGCACGGCCACGGGATCGCCGGCCCGGGCCAGCCTGCCGGTGTCTCCGTCAACCCGGAAGACAACGGCGTTGTCGCTGTCGTGGTTCGTGCAGACAATCCATTTTGCGGTGGGGTCGAAGGCGAAGTTTCGGGGAGTCTTGCCCCCGCTCGGCTCGACCTGGATGAGCGACAGGCGTCCGGTCGCCGGATCGATGGCAAAGGCGGCCAGGCTGTCGTGGCCCCTGTTTGAGCCATAGAGAAACCTGCCGCTCGGATGAATCTCGATCTCGGCGCAGGCGCTGCCGCCCTTGAATCCCGCGGGCAGGGTCGAGATGGTCTGGAATTCGCTCAGCGTGCCCTTGGCGGAATCCCAGTCGAACGCGATGACCGTGCTGGCGATTTCGTTGATCAGGTACGCCCACCGGCCGTTCGGATGAAACTTGATGTGGCGGGCGCCCGAGCCGGGCGCCACCGTGACAAAGGGCGGGTCGTTCGGCGCGAGCGAACCCGTTTTCGCATCAAAGCGGTAGACAAAGACCCGGTCGAGCCCCAGATCGGGGACGAGGGCAAACCGGTTGGTCGGGTCGACGACGATCGAATGGGGGTGCGGCTGCGCCTGGCGCTGCGGGTTCACTCCGTGGCCCGCGTGCTGCACGAAGGCCGTCCAGTCGCCCAACAAGCCGTCGGGGGCGAGGGCAAACACGGCGATGCTTCCGCCGTCGTAATTGGCCGCCAGCGCGAACCGCCCGGTCCGATCGAGGCTGATGTAGCTCGTATCCCCCCCTCCGGCCAGTTCCCGGTTCAGGAACGCGAGCCGGCCGGTGTGCGGCTCGATTGCGTATGCGGCGACTCCGCCGGGGGACCCGGAATTGCACGTGTAGAGATGGCGGCCGTCGGGCGCGACGATGAAAAAGGCGGGGGCGCGCGCCTCGAGGATGAACTCCGGCTTTGTCAGAGCGCCCGTGTCCGTGTCGAAATGCGCGCGGGAGAACCCGATGTTGGGACCCGCGCGGTGCGATCCGAAATAGACCCAGGTGTCAGCGGCGTCGGCGGCGCAAAACGCGCACAGGAATGCAACGGCGGAAGCGGTCTTCAGGGGTTTCATGGTTTGACCACAACCCTGCCAGACGTCCCGGGCGGGGTTCCGTTGCTGCCGCCGGACGATCCGGCCGACTTTTGGCTCTTGCCCAAACCGCGAATCCATGGCTATCATACCTTGTCCAAGCTTCATTCGGGCAGGCCGCCCCTCCCTGGTGCTTCGCCCGTCATAATGGTCCCCATTCAATCTGGTTGCGCTTTTCCTTCCGCCGCCGCGGCGGTGGCGGGAGGGACAGTTTTTTTTCGTATCAATAACCCCCACAAACACCCATGAAGATCCCGACACCCACCCTACTCCGGGCAGCGTTCCTAGCCGCCGCCTGTGGCAGCCTGGCCTCCTCCGCGCTCGCGACGGATGGCTATTTCGTCCAGGGCTTTGGCGCCGTCAATTCCTCCCTTGGAGGCGCCGCCACCGCCGGCAACGACCAGGATCTGATCGGCAGCATCTACAAGAATCCCGCGGCGGGAGTCCTGTTCGCCGACGACACGGCCTCGATCGACTTCGGCGACATCATTCCGAGCGTCCAGACCGGCAGCTCGGTGGCCGCGCTCGGGCTTAAAGGTTCGTCGGACTCGACGGTCAATGGGGTGCCCTACCTGTCCCTGATGGCCAGTTGGAAGAGCTCGAATCCCAACCTGGCCTTTTTCGCCGGCGCGGTCAGCGAAGCCGGCCTCAGTTTCCACGCCGCGACTTCGACCACGAATCCCGTCTTCATGCTTCAGCCAGGCGCCGCCGGCAATCCCCTGGCCGTCTACCAATTTGGAGGTTTTGGCGATGTCCGATCTACCCTTTACGTCGTGCGCATCCCCGTCGGATTGGCCGAATCCAGCCCCGACGGCTGGTCCTGGGGTTTTGCGCTCGCGCCATCGATCGGGCGCAATCTGTTCTCTCCCGCGGCATTTGCGGCCCCGGGAATCGCGGCCGACCACCTGCCGGTCTACGGCGTCGTGCAAACGGACGATGTCCAGCTCGGCATGGGCGCACAGGGGGGCCTGCGCTTCCAGGTGGACAAGAATCTCTCCTTCGGGATTTCCCTATCCTCGCCAACGTGGTTTCACACCTATTCCTGGACGATCCACGATCCGTCCGGCGCCGCGCGCACCGTCTCCTTTTCGATGGACCGTCCGCTCACCGCCCAAGTCGGGGTCAATTACGCCCTGACGGCATCCACCCACCTCGTCTCCGATGTCGGCTATATCGCCTATGGCGAGACGAACGGTTTCAAGAACAGCGGATTTCGGCCCGACGGCTCGCTCATGGGACTTGGCTGGAAGGATTCCTATACGTTCGAACTGGGAATCCAGCAGGCTCTGAGCCCCGACATCGTCGTCCGGGCCGGCTACAACTTCTGCTCGGATCCCGTTCCCGCCTCGATGACCTTCTACAATGTCGGTTCACCGCTCGAGATTTCGAGCCACCTTTCCGTCGGAACCTCCGTGACCCTGGCGCCGGGCACGACGCTTGACATATCGTATACCCACGGCTTCTCCCACACCCAGTCCAGCTCCTGGTATAATCCCGCGGGGGCTGTCCCGGGAACGAACCTGACCTCAACGATTTCCGGCAACGAATTCTGCGTCGGATCGACGTTCAAGTTCTGAACCGGCCTTCTAGCTGACAGCTGACCCGGCCGCGCGCCCGCACCGCCTCGCCGTCGATTGCGTCGAGCGCATCGAGCAGGGCCACCTGAAACGATCCGGGCCGGCGGGCGGCCGCGGCCGCCTGCTCTCCGGCGATGCCCATCAGGACGGCTGCGGCCGCCGCGGCCTGCAGCGGAGTGTCGCCGACCGCGGCGCAGGCGGCGGCGACTGCCCCCTGCGCGCAGCCTACTCCCGTGACCCGCGTCATGAGCGAATCGCCATTGGAGCAGGCAATCACCGTCCTCCCGTCGGTGGAATAATCGACCGGACCGCTTATGAGCACGGCCCCCTGGGTGAGGCGTGCGAGCTGGCGGGCCGCATCGAGGGCCTGGTCCGCGGAGTCGCCGCTGTCCACGCCGCGGCCGCGCCCGGCCAGGCCGGCGAGGGCGATGATTTCGGAGGCGTTGCCCCGGATCAAAGCCGGGCGATGCGCCAGGATTTCGCGGGCGAAACGGGTGCGCAACCCGAGCGGCCCCACGGCAACCGGATCGAGGACCCACGGCTTGCCGGCCTTTTGCGCCGATGGCAGGGCGGCCCTGACGGCGGCCATCTGGCACTCGTCCAGCGTGCCCAGATTGACCAGAACGGCGTCGGCCATCGCGGCGAATTCGGCCGCCTCCCCGGGATGCTCGACCATCGCGGGCGCCGCGCCGATCGCCAGGAGCGCGTTGGCCGTGAAATTCTTGACGACCTGGTTGGTCATGCAGTGGACCAGCGGGCGGCGGGAGCGCAGGCGCTCGAGCACGCCGGCGACCTCGTCTAGATATGGGGCGCTCATGTCATCCGGGGTTGGCCGAATCATTGGGTCCGCGGGACCCCGAAAACGCAAATGCGGATCTCATTCAACCTCTCCCCGGTGCCGGCTCACATTGGCGCCGTCCTCGGGGCGGAGCTTGCGGAATACCACCGCGGAAAACAGGGTCAGCACGCCCAGGATGACGAAGGCCCCGTGAATTCCGGAGATCATCTCACCGGTGCTGGCATGGCTCCGGTCGGGAATGAAGAACGCGGCGATGAGCGAGGACACGGCGACTCCGAAGCTCAGCGACAGCTGCTGCATCGTGCTGGCGATGCTGCTGCCCATGCTGAGGTCCCTGTCCGTGAGGTCCGCATAGACGATCGTGTTGATTGCCGTGAATTGAAGCGACGAGAAGTACCCGAAACAGAAGGCCTGCAGGCCGATCCGCCAGACCGGCGTGCCGGGATTGATCGTGGCAAACAGGGCGATCAGCACTCCCATGAAGATCGTGTTCGACACGAGAACGCGCCTGTATCCGAAGCGGGTGATGACCGACGGCATCGTCATTTTCAGGCTCATCGCAGCCAGGGGCTGCGGCACCATGAGCATGCCCGATTGAAGGGGGCCGTAGCCGAGCCCCACCTGATAAAGCAGCGGGAGCAGGAACGGCATTCCCCCGATTCCGAGCCGGGTGACGAGGCCCCCGACGACCGACGAGCGGAATGTCCGGATCAGGAAGAGGCGCAACCGAAGCAGGGGGTGCGCGAGGGTCAGCGAGTGGCGCCAATAGGCCAGAAGCAGAAGGACCGAAACTGCGAGCAGGCTGACGATCTCCGTCGTCCCGAGCGTATGCTCGCCGAAGATTTCCAGGACGTAGGACAATATGGCGATTCCGGAGCCGAAAAGGACAAGGCCGACAAAATCGAGCGGATCGGTCTTCTTCGCGTAATAATCGGGAAGATAGTGGTGGACGAGGTACAGGCCGAGCAAAGCGATCGGAAGGTTGACGAAAAAAATCACCCGCCAAGGGAAATAGACGACGATGAAGCCTCCGGCCAGCGGGCCGAGCATCGGCCCGATCATCGCGGGAATGGAGAAAAAGCTCATCGCCCGGACCAGCTCGGATTTCGGAAAGGTCCTGACCAGGGTGAGGCGCCCGACGGGAACCATCATTGCGCCCCCGCAACCCTGAAGGATGCGCGAGGCGACGAGCTCATGAATGGAGCTGGAAAGGCCGCACATGAGCGAACCGAACATGAAGACGCCGATGGCGGAAAAGAACACCCGGCGGGACCCGAAACGGTCGGCCACCCAGCCGCTGATCGGGATGAATACCGCCAGGCTCAGCATGTAGCTCGTCAGCGCGGACTTCATGCTCAGGGGGGCCACATGAATGGCCGCCGCGATCGTCGGCACCGCCGTGTTCAGAATCGTCGCGTCGAGCGACTCCATGAAAAACGCCACGGCGACCAGCCAGGGCAGGATCTGCTTGGCTCTGGCGACGGATATGGTTCGAGGGTTGGTTTGCACGGGCCGGCTTGAAACCGCCTGAGAATCACCACCGGGAACCCATTGTCAGCCAAATACCCGCCGGCTCTTGCATACGCTCGGACACCCCGAAATCCGGGGACCTGGAAAGCCGTCCTACTGTCCAGGATTACGGCTTCTACAATGCTCCCGGCATTCGTTGCTGATCCTGAGGCGAATGTCCAGCCTCGCCAACGATAGGGTTCCGCCGGTATTGATTGCGGCTGGCTCTGTCACCCGCCCCCTCCAAGGCAACGGTCTGCTTAACCGGAACCCTCCCATGAACAAAGCCCTTGTCGTTCTTGCCCTCGTTTTGTCGCTCTTATCGGGTTGCGCAAAAACCCTGAAGGATTCGCCGGAGAATCGCCGGGCGCTGGCAACGCAGGTCGTGGACGCCCAGATGCCGGATAAACAATGGAAAGACACGCGCGAACAGGTCGAGCGCATGATGACACAAAATCTCACCCAAGGGCCTGGTTCGGCTCAGAGCTCTCCGGAGGTCCATGAGCGAATGGAGGCGATGTCGAAGCGCATGTTGGCGACCGTGGACAAGCACCTGACGCTCGAAAAGGTCCGCAGTGGCATGATAGACGCGTACAGCTCCACTTTTTCGGTCGAGGAACTGAACGGCCTTCTGAAGTTTTACAAATCGTCCGTCGGAAGAGAGCTGGCGGCAAAGCAATCCGAATTGACCCGGCACATGCTCGAGTCCACGCAGGCCATGATAAAGGACATGGCGCCCGACCTGCAAGCGGAGGCGGCCTCAGTCACGCTCGACCAGGCCGCCGTCGCCAGGCCACGGTCATCCCCGCTCCCCGATGCGCCCGTTTCGGAGGCGGCTCGAATCAAGGCCGCCGAGATTTATCCGGACGTTCAAAGCCGGTTCGACCATGCCAAAGAGCTGGCCGCATCGGGAAAACCCTCCGAGGCCTTGGCGGAGTACCTTTGGTGCTTCGACGAGGGCATGCGCCGTTCGCCGCAATCCAACGGGGTCCGACTGGCCGTCCTGATGAACAGCATGGCCAGCCTGGCTCGGGACTATCCCCCGGCATCGCAGGCCATGCGGGATCGCCGTGATGCGGCAAGAGCCGCGATTGAAGCCGACCCAAGGCAAATTGCGGCCGTGACCGATTTTCTCGCCCTGAATCAGACGCTTGGCGAGAATGGCGCCAACCTCGATTTCTTTGATCGATTGCCGGCCGACAGTCCGGCGCGGCCCTACTTCGGACCGTATGTCATCGATCAGCTGCTCTACGAAAAACGCTACAAGGACGCCTTGACCGCCCAGCCATACGCGCAATTCAAGCGGATGTTCGTCTCACTGATGGAGTTTCAAAGTTCGCAGCCGGACAAGGGCAAGCGCTTCTTTCCAACTTATGTCGGGATGACCGCCAGCAAGGAACTCGAAGCCCTTGCCGGCGCCGGCAACCTGGACCAGGCCCGGGATCTCCTCGCTCAAATCCTAAAGGCGGATCGGTCGGAACCGACGATGGAGGCTTTGGGCACGCACCTTGAGCGGGCGGGTCACAGCGAGCTCCTGGAGCAAAAGGATCAAACTCCGGCCAATTGAAGCCGTATTCAACGCAGTGGGGTGATTGCCGAAGGAGGAGGGCTTCACCCCATTGTTAGTTAGGCCTGGGCAGAGTCCAATGAGGGATGCTTAAACTTCGCTCGTCAATTCCCACGGGGGCCGGACCCCTTGGGCGACTCGCCGCAGGCGCGGCCTTGTTCCTCGGAGCTTGCTCGCCAATCGCTTATTTGCAGGTCCTTGCGCAGGTCTATGTCTCGGCATCCCCGCCCGCCCCAGCGTATTATCCCGAGGGGCCAGCCCCGCAGATTGTCGCAAATCCGCTGGATCAGCTCATGGCCCCCATAGCCCTCTACCCCGATCCCTTGATTTCGCTCATCCTTCCGGCCGCCACGTTTCCTTCGGACATCGCCGCCGCGGGAGCCTACCTTGGCCAAGGAGGGGACCCCGCGCAGGTTGACGCCCAGCCTTGGGATCCAAGCGTGCGCTCGCTTGCCCATTATCCAAGCGTCGTGACCTGGATGGCCCAAAATGAACCCTGGACCCAGACGGTGGGGTCGGAATTCGTCTCCCAGCCAGCCCAGGTGATGACTGCAATCCAGCGGCTGCGTGAACTCGCCCGCGCCGCCGGGACCCTGGCCGACAGTCGACAGCAGCGGGTGATCGTCGATGGCAACTTCGTCGAGATCGAGCCCGCCCAGCCCGGCGTGATCTACGTGCCCCGATACGATCCGGCGGTCGTTTTTGTCGACCAGCCCTATTATGGTTTCAATGGCCCCTTCCTTACCTTTGGCCCCGCATACAACGCGGGCGCGTGGCTCACATTTGGATGCAATTGGGGAGGAGGGGGAATCATGATCGTCGATGCGAATTACTGGCACGGCGGCGGCGGATGGTGGCATCCCTATGGCCCCGGCCCGGGCGGCGGAGAATTTTCCGCCTCTGCGAATTTCCGCGCCTGGAGCTATCCCGCCAGCCGACCAAGACCGCAGGCGATCGCTGGATGGCAAAGCCGTTCGCAATCGATCCAGCCGCATCTTGTCGCCGGGTCGCCGGCACAACCCCCAAAGTCCGCCTTCCGCAATATCCGGACGAGGGGACCGGCAGCCGTCGCCGCCGTCGCGAGGAATCCAGCCGCGTTCAAGGGAAAACCCATCAACAACGCAATCATTGCCAAATCTTCAAATACGCCAGTCCAAAAGGGTGCGCCGGGAAACCAGTCGGCGGCAGCGCGTCCGCAAGCTGTGGCAGCGCCTAAACCCCAGGCCGCGGCTGTCTTGAAGCCTGCCGCAGTTCCGCAGAAAGCGGCTGAGCCTGTGAGGAGTGGCAATTCCGTGAATGCTTCTGCGTCCACGGCGCCCGCAAATCGTGACGAGGAGGGGCGCAAAAAGGGGCCGGAGGCCAAGCCGGCTGACGGAAAACAGACCGACAAAAAGGAGACAAAACAGCCCGAGAAGAATGCCAGGCCCGCGCCAAAGGATGAAAAACCCAAGGACGAGAAGCCCAAGGATCCGACGCCTTCGCAATAGGATGAACCGTACCGTTTGAGCCAGAGTGCCCGCCTTCGCCCGTTGGGCTTCGGCGCGGCATCGATCGCATTGCGAAAGACACTTGCCCGCCTACGCCCGTTGGGCTTCGGCGCGGCATCGATCGCATTGCGATCGATGGTGGACCCGATCGGGATTAAACCGACGACCTCTTCGTTGCGAACGAAGCGCTCTATCAACTGAGCTACGGGCCCGTGAAGGGTGAGGTTCTTAAAGAACCGGCCCACAAGTCCAACACAAATTACTCAATTGCGGCGCGCCTACTGGGCCGGTTCAGCCCGCGCGCTTGAGCTTCCGCAGGCGTTCGATTGAAGCGATATGCAGGGCGTGAATCTCAATGGATCCGTCCCGATCATCGTACAAATAGACCATCCGGAGGGGAGCGAGCACACTCGCGTGATCGGCCGTTGGCACATTGTAGGCGCGTCCGCTCGTGGTCACGATCCGGAATGGCGCAAACGGGGTGCTCAGCAGCCTTTTCCTGACTTCGGCAAAAAGGACTGTCTGGGGAGAACCCGCTTCAAATGACTCACGAGCCATGTTGCCTTGAGTTAATTTGGCTTTTACCCCGTTTCAACGACCTTCTCGATCTTCTCACCGCTATAATAGCACATCCTGATCGACGGTGCCCTGCAAGCGCCCGAATTGGCAGACCGGCGGAAGACCGATCGCCAAGGCCGCCCGGTCACCGAAAAAACCAGAAAAGCACCGCCGGCAGCAGGATAAAAAGCCCCATGATCGCGTAAAGAATCAGCTTCGCCCTGCGGGCTTTGATCTTTTCAGGGTCGGTGGAAGTCATTGTAATGCCTGTTCGAACGCATGAAAACACAGCGCGCGCCGGTGCCGCAAGACCATCCCGCGATCGGTCAGTTGACGATCCTCGCACCCGGTCTCCTCGGGGGCTCCGTGGCCCGCGCCGCGCGGGCGCGGAATGCCGCCGGCCGCATCGTCATTTGGGCGCGCAGGCGCGAGGTGCGGAAATCGATCGCCGGCCAGCCGTGGTGCGACGAGGTCGCCGACACGCCGGCCGGGGCCGTCAAGGCCGCGGACCTCGTCATCATCGCCGCCACCGTCGATGCGATCATCCCCCTCCTCCGGCAGATCGCGCCGGCCCTGCCCAAGGGGGCGGTCGTCAGCGACGTCGGAAGCGTCAAGGGGAAGATCGCGCGCGAGGGCCACGCGGCCTTGTCCCCTCGCGCCCATTTCGTCGGCGCACACCCGATGGCGGGTTCGGAAAGGACCGGATGGGAGAACGGCTCGGCGGGGCTTTTCGAGTTGCGGACCTGCTTCGTCACCCCGCTTCCTGAGACCGACGGGAAGGCGATCGGCCTCGTGACCGAATTCTGGAAAAAGCTGGGCGCTCGGGTCGCAACGGTCGCTCCAGGCGAGCACGACGAGATTGTCGCGCACATAAGCCACCTGCCCCAGCTTCTTGCATCGAGCCTTTGCTCCTTTCTGGCGGAACGGGACCCCGCCTGGCTGAAATTTGCGGGAGGTGGGCTGCGCGACACGACCCGGATTGCGGGCAGCGATCCCGGGCTTTGGCGCACGATCCTTGAAGAGAACAAGGACGAGGTGCTCCGGGCCCTGCGCGCGTACCAAATCGATCTCCAATCCTACGACTCGGCGCTCGCCAGGGGGGACTGGGAGGCGCTGGCAAACCTCCTGGCCAGGGGTAGAGCCTGCCGCGAAAAGCTTGCCGAAGCGTAGGCGTCCCTTGGCCCCCCCGGGTCGCAAAGTTTGCTTGGCGCGGGGCCGCAGGTGGGAGACGCTAGTTGGCTCCATGCCGCTTCCGCCGCTGCTGCCAATCCCGCCCTTCCCGCGTCCCGTCCGGGGCGAAGCGGCCGTTCCGGGCTCGAAGAGCATCACCAACCGCGCGATGCTGCTCGCCGCGCTCGGCGACGGGCCGACCGTTTTGACCGGCGCCCTCTTCAGCGACGATACGCGGATCATGGCCGATGGGCTGCGCCGGCTGGGCTTTGAAGTCGGCGAGGACCCGGCGCGGGGCGAAATCCGGATTGTCGGGCGCGGCGGGGCGATCCCGGCCCGGGCGGCGGAGCTGCACGTGGGACTCGCCGGGACAGCCGCGCGTTTCCTGACGGCGCTATGCGCGGCCTCCGAAAAGGGGGTCTATCGCCTGGACGGAATCCCGCAGATGCGAAAACGCCCGATGCGCGGGCTCGTCGAGGCGTTGCGCTCCCTGGGCGCCGACATTCGCTGCCCGGGCGAAGAGGGGCATTTCCCCCTGGATATCCACGCACGCGGACTGCGCGGAGGAGAAGTGCGGGTCGATGCGGGCGAAAGCAGCCAGATGGTTTCCGCGCTGATGCTGGTCGCGCCGCTGGCCGGCGGGCCCCTGGTCATCGAGGCGGCGGGAAAATTGCGGATGCCCTTCGTTCAGATGACGCGGAGGCTCATGGAGGAGTTCGGAGCCGGCGGGAGCGCAGCGGAGGGGCCGAAGTTCGTCATCGGCGGCAGGCAGACGAAGATTCGCCCGCCCGGCCGGTTTGCGATCGAGCCCGACGCGACGGCCGCAAGTTATTTTCTGGCGCTCCCGCTCGCGACGCGGGGCACGGTGGATGTGCCCAATCTTCGGGCGGCCCGCGGATTGACGCTGCAGGGCGACGCGGCCTTCATCGAGGTCCTGAATGCGCTCGGCGCAACGGTCGGCGACCGGGGGTCCGGCGTGCGCTCCGCCTGGGACGGCTCGGCCGGCCTTCGCGGCGTCGACCGGGATTTCTCCCTGTTTTCCGACACGTTTCTGACCCTCGCCGCGCTTTCGCCGATCCTCGGCGGGCCGACCCGCATATCGGGGATCGCGCACACGCGAAAACAGGAGTCCGACCGCGTGGCGGGAGCCGCGCGCGAACTTCGAAAACTCGGGCAGGAGGTCGTCGAGACCGAGGACTCCCTCGCGGTCGCGCCGCGGCCGGACGAGCTCCGCCGCATCGCCGGTTCCGGTCCGGTCGAGATCGAAACGTACGGCGACCATCGCTTTGCGATGAGTTTTGCGATCCTCGGCTGCCGCGACCTCCGCGGCGACGGACGCCCCTGGATCGCCGTCAAGGACCCGTCCTGCTGCGCGAAGACATTTCCGGACTTTTTCGAGTCGCTTGAGAGCCTCCGAAAGGGTTCGTTGGCGGCACGATGAGCTCCGACTTCATCATCGTCGCAATCGACGGCGGGGCGGCCGCGGGCAAATCCTCCACCGCGCGGGCGCTCGGCGAGCGGTTCAACCTCATGCACGCCGACACCGGATCCTACTTCCGGGCGGTCACCGCCGAGATGCTCCGCCTCGGCGTGTCGCCGGGCGACCTGCCGGCGGTCCGGTCGGCCCTCGGATCGCTGCGCCTCGGCACGCGGGTCACCGGGCGCAGCGCCGAGATGGAGATTTCCGGCCGGGTCGCGGGCGGAGAAATTCGCGGCTCCGAGGTCAATTCCGCCGTTTCCCATTTTGCGGCCATCCCGGAGCTGCGCGCCACCCTGCTCGCCTATGAGCGCGGCCAGGAGGCGATCGCGCGCGCCAATGGTTTCCGGGGGCTCGTCATGGACGGTAGGGACATCGGATCGGTCATCTTCCCAAACGCCGATTTTCGCTTCTTTCTCCACGCCGACCCCGCGGAGCGCACGCGCAGGCGGGTCCGGGAAGGTCATCACGACGCGGTGGCCGAGCGGGACAGGATCGACTCCTCGCGCTCCACGGCGCCGCTATCCTGCCCGGCCGGGGCGATCTCCATCGACTCGACCGCCCTGACGCTCGAGCAGGTCATCGACCGGATGGCCGAATCGATTTCCAGGCAGGGCGCGATCCCATGAGCGTTTCGCCCACCGAACTGGAGATGGAGCCGCTATATGGCTTAAGCCATGCGATCATCCGGATCGTCTATGAAATCTTCTTCCGGGGCGAGATCGCCGGCCTGGAGAACCTTCCCGCCGGGGGCGGCTACATCGTCGCATCCAACCATGCCAGCCTGTTCGATCCGCCGATGGTCGGGCTGTATATTCCCCAGCAGGTCGTTTTCTTTGCGCGCAAGACGCTTTGGAAGAAGGGCTTCGCATCGTGGTGGCTCGACGGCGTCGGCACGATTCCCGTCGACCGGGACGGCGGCACGGACGTCGCCGCCATCAAGCGCGTGCTCCAGACCCTGCGGCGGGGAAGGGTCGTCATCCTTTTCCCCGAGGGAACGCGGTCGCGCGACGGAAGGCTTCAACCGCCGAGGCCCGGGATCGGGCTCATCGCCTGCCGCACGGGAATGCCAGTCGTTCCGGCCCGCGTATTTGGTTCGTTCGACGCCTTCGGCCGGGACGGCAGGCTGCATTTCGGATCGCCCATCTCGATTCGATACGGCCGGCCCCTGAAGCCCGAGGAATACGACCGCCCCGAGGACGGCAGGGAGCGCTACGCGCGCGCCGCGGAGCGGATCATGGCCGCGATCGAGAGGATTGAGCCGCCAAGCCGCCCTGTGATCTGAGGCGGCGGCTTATGCGAGGCCGCAGGCCTTCCTGGCCCGCTTCAGGACGACGGATGCGATTTCCCGTGCGCGCACCGCGCCCTGCCTCAGGACCTCCTCCACATGATCAGGGTTGGCGGCCAGCTCGGCGCGACGGGCCCGCGCTTCCGCGAAAAAGCTCCAGTACCGCTCGAACAGGCCCTTTTTCAGGTCGCCGTAGCCGAGCCCGCCCGCACGGAGGCGGCTTTCATAGTCAGCGGCAACCTCCGCGGGCGCCAGGAGGCGCAGGAGCTGGATGCACAGGTTCCGGTCTGCGTCCGGTTTTGGCTCCTGCGGCGTCCGGCTGTCCATCACGATCGACATGACCTTCTTTCGGAGGACCTTTTCGTCGCCGAATATCTCGATCGTGTTGCCGTAGCTCTTGCTCATCTTCTGGCCGTCGAGACCCGGGACGACGGCAACCCCGTCCCGGATTTCCGCCTCAGGGACGACAAAGGTCTCGCCGTAGCCCTGGTTGAACTTGATCGCGATGTCGCGGGTCATTTCCAGGTGCTGGCGCTGGTCCTGGCCGACGGGAACCCTGTTCGTGTCGTAAAGAAGGATATCGGCGGCCATCAGGACCGGGTAGGCGAAGAGCCCGAAGTTTGGCGAGATTCCCCTCGCCACCTTGTCCTTGTAGCTGTGGGCCCGCTCGAGAAGGCCCATCGGGGTCAGGCTCCCCAGGATCCAGGTGAGCTCGCAGACCTCGGGCACGTCGCTCTGCCTCCAGAAGACGCATCTCTTCGGGTCGAGGCCGCAGGCCAGCCAATCCAGCGCGATTTCGAATGTGTTTTTCCGGCGCTCGGCCGGATCGAAAAGCGCCGTCATCGAGTGGTAGTCGGCGATGAAATAGAAGCATTCGCCGCGCGACTGGGCCTCGATGGCCGGGCGCATGGCGCCGAAATAATTTCCGACATGAAGCGTGCCGGACGGGGTGATGCCTGTGAGGGTCCGCATGAAGGGCGCCGGCGGCAGCACTCCGCCGAATGCAATCGCCGGCATGACAAGCGAGCGCGGACCGAGAAGCGTGCCCGGATTGAGGACGGCATTGCAGCCCGCTTCGGCATGGTCTCCGATGATCGCCCCGAATTTTCGAAGCCCCGTCTCGTAGTCCCGGTCCGGGGCGCGGACGACGACCGGTTTCCGGTCCAGCCGCAGATTGGAGCAGATCACGCCCGCGGCAAGGTGGGCGCCGTTTCCGAGGACCGAGTCGCCGACATAATTGAAATGGGGCGTTTGAACCTCATCCAGGAGGAGGCTGTTCTTGTATTCGCAGGAATTGCCCAGGATGCATCGCGCCCCGACAATGACGTTTTGGCGGATGAGGGCGCCCGGTCGAATCACCGTATCCGGGCCGATCCAGGCCGGTCCGCTTATCACGGCGTACGGCGGCAGCTTCACCGTCGGGTGCAGGTAGACCTGGCCCTCGATCTGGACTCCCGGCGGCACGGAGGCCGGGGGTCCGCCAAATTTCCACGAAGCCAGGGCGGGGCCGATCTGAAGCAGCCACTCCCACGGGAGGGCGTCCGCCGCAAAGAACTCCGCGAAGGACGACAGGGATTTCGGGAGGGCAAAATAGTCGGAGGCTTGCATGGCGGAGCCGGAACGGCGCGCCTCCAAAAAGCGCCAAAATCACGCAAAAATAAAGGTTTATCGCTGGCTAAAAAATCCAATCGAGAAAGAATCCCATATGGACATCAAAAGAAGCGGATCCCAACCCTCCGGCATTGGACCGGCCGGGTATTTCACCGGCTCGGTCCGCGTCGATCCCTTGTACCAGCTGTCGGAACCGGCGCGCGGAATTGGCGCCCAGGTGACGTTCGAGCCTCGCGCCCGGACCGCATGGCACACCCACCCGCTGGGCCAGGTCCTTGTCGTGACGTCCGGGTGCGGCCGGGCGCAATGCTGGGGCGGTCCGATTGAGGAAATCCGGCCAGGCGATGTCATTTGGTTTCCGCCGGGCGAGAAGCACTGGCACGGCGCCGCACCCGCCACCGCCATGACCCATATCGCCATCGTCGAGGCGCCTGGTGGGAAGAGCGCCGACTGGATGGAGAAGGTCACCGACGAGCAGTATGGCGCCTGATCGCGGAGACCCCGCCAAACCCTGTTGAACCGTTGGGCTTGCCCGTGGGCGGGCCAGTCGGGTGGGACTTCTACGGCTCGGCAGACATGGAAGCCTCTAAGGAGCCATGATTCGTCCGGCGAGCTGTGGTGCCAGTCGCCGAAACTCCTGCACGTTGAAGGTGTAGATTCTTTCGGCTTCCGATTTCTCCGCAGCCGCCAGCAGAAGCAAATCGTAAATTGCCCCCCCGGCAATGCCCGCGTTGGCGGCGTTCCGGATTACGGTCAGGTAGTCGGAAGCTCCGAGGCCGACGACGCTCATTGTTTTCGCCATGTTCTCCTCGACGATTTTCGCGGCTTCACCCGCCTGTATGCGCGGAGTAACAGGCAGGCGCGTAAGGACGGCATAGACCTCCGCC
Source organism: Opitutaceae bacterium (assembly GCA_050015855.1). Taxonomy (GTDB): domain Bacteria; phylum Verrucomicrobiota; class Verrucomicrobiia; order Opitutales; family Opitutaceae; genus Palsa-1447. Next base: position 59,481 of record JBEKAO010000015.1, read on the forward strand.
AGGCTGTGGGCGCCCAGGAATCCCACGTCCTTGCCCGCCGTCGCCCGTTCCACGGCGGACTTCGCCCCGGCGTGGTGTTCGTGCGATCGCTCCGACGCAGCAACCAGCACCGAGGTATCGAAGAAGATCTTCACGTGAGTTCAGCGGCCCGCTTTCCGAACCAGATCGCCTATGCGGTCGTCTCTCATTTCGCGGACCGCGTCGCCTATCGGGACGCTGGCGGCCCCCTGGTGAACCCAGAGACTACCTGAGCGAACGAGCGAGGGTGAATTTTCCAAGGGCTTCAATTCCAGGTGGTCAGCCCCGGCGGTGAGCTCCAATTCCGTGCCTGGCCGAAGGTTGAATCGCTCACGCAAGGCCTTCGGCAATACGATTCTTCCTGCATTGTCGATTGAAACGGTCGTAGTCATGCCATTAACAATGGCAAATGCCATTGGAGATGGCAAGTTTGATTTGCCTTTGTTCGCTGCATCTGCGAGACGAGCGAACCCCGGATACGTGCGGGATGATTGGCCGGCCCGGAACTGCGTAACTTCAAGCGCTCAATTGTGATGCCATAACTTCCCAACCCTTTCCGCTCCAATAACAAAGCCCCCGGTCAACGGGGGCTTTGAGAAATGGAGCGGGCGACGCGGCTCGAACGCGCGACGTCCACCTTGGCAAGGTGGTGCTCTACCAACTGAGCTACGCCCGCAATGCAAGGAGTCAGCAGTAGCCCGTTGCCGGCATCCGTCAACTTGAATTTGAGCCGCTGGCAGGCTATCGATCGGTGATGTCCAACTCAGGCCACTGAGCCAGCTTGCGATGAAGGGTCCGGCGGCTGATGCCCATGAGTTCGGCCGCCCGGGTGCGATTGCCCCGCACCTTCAGAAGCGCCTCGCGGAGAAGCCGCTTCTCGTTCTGCTCGACGGACAGCTGGTTGGCGGCCGGGGCCTTCGACGCACCGCCGGCCGCGACCGGCAGGGCCTCCCGGTACTTCGGATCGAGATCGTACTCGGTGACGCTTCCCCCCCGTCGCGTGACGACGATATTCTCGCAGAAGTTCTTCAACTCCCGTATGTTGCCTGGCCACGAATAGGCCGAAAGCGTGCGGAGGGCGCCCGCCTCGAAAACAATCGGCGGAGCGCCGTTTTCCTCGGTGAACTGCTTTGTGAAATGGGCGATCAAAAGCGGAATGTCCTCCGCCCTTTCGCGGAGCGGCGGCAGGACGAACTTGACGACGTTCAGCCGGAAATACAGGTCCTCCCGGAACTTTCCCGAGCGGCAAAGCTCCTCCAGGTTCCGGTTCGTGGCGGCAACCAGGCGCACGTCCAATTCGATCGGTTTCGAGCCTCCCACCCTTTCGATCGACTTGGTCTCGAGAAAGCGCAGGAGCTTCACCTGCGTCGCGGGCGTGATCTCGCTGATCTCATCGAGAAACAGGGTGCCCGTGTCCGCCGATTCGAACCGGCCGATTCGGCGCTCCGTGGCGCCGGTGAACGAGCCCCGCTCGTGGCCGAACAGTTCGCTTTCGAGAAGGCTCTCGGATAGCGCGGCACAGTGCACCGCGATGAAGGGGTTCCTCGCCCGCGGGCCCGCCTGGTGGACCGCCTGGGCGATCAGCTCCTTGCCCGTGCCCGATTCCCCCTCGATGAGGATCGTGGCCTTCGATGGGGCGACAAGCTTCACCTGTTCGATCAAGGCCTTGAGCCCGGGCGAATTCCCCAGGATGCCCTCGAAGTTATACCGGTCGTCCAGGCGCTCGTGGAGCTGCTTGACCTCGACCTCCAGGGTCTTCGTCTTCAGCGCCCTTTGGATCAGGACCTCGAGGCGCTCGATGTTCACGGGTTTGGTCAGGAAATCGACCGCGCCGCGCTTCATGGCCTCGACGGCTGTTTCAATCGTTCCATAAGCGGTCATCATCAGGACAGCCGGCCGATTGGGCTGCGCAAGCGCCTGGTCGATCACTTTCAGGCCCGATTTTCCGGGCATTCGCAGGTCCGTGATTACGACGTCAAAAGGCTGGCTCGCCATCAGGTTGACGGCTTCGTCGGAACTCGCCGCGACGGTCACGTCGTAGTTCTCCGCAAGCGCCTGTTGAAGGCCCTCGCGGGTGTGTTTTTCGTCATCGACGATGAGCACACTCGGAACCATACCCCCCATTCACGCGCCGGGAAGGCGCGCGGTCAAGTGGTCACTTCCCCGCCGAGGAGGAATTCGGCGCCGCGGGGGCCTGCGGCTCGGATGCCGGATTCCCAAGGCGCTGGACGACGGGCGCAAGGCGCAGGAGGGAGACGCTCGGACTCGGGGAACTGTCGATCAGCGCAATCACCTTGTCCCGGCGATCCTTGAGCAGAGAGCGGACCTTTTCGCGTTGAACGTCGTCGAGCCGGTAAATCTGGGTCAGGCTATCGAGGCGGATTCCGATCACGACATAGGTGAGGAGATCGTGAGCCGGCAGCTCATAGTGGAGGCTCTCGATCTCGTCATCCGTCAGCGGCGGTCCGGACTCCATCGGGTCGCTCGGCCGCTTCTTCGCGTGCTGCTCGAACATGTTGCGCTGCTGCGGCGTCAGAAGCCCCTCGAAATCGCGCCAAAACTCCGCATCGAACTCAGCCAGCTTGGAACGAAACTGGTCGAGCTGCGGCTTCAGCGACTCGATCAGCTTTATGAGGTCGGCGCGGCTTATCGCCCGGTCGCGCCAAAGCGGCGTTTCGGCCGGGCGTGCGCGGACAAACTCGGCGCCCACGGACGCGGGCGGCGGCGGCAAAGGCCTCTTCTGATCGCTCCAGACGCCCGCGTAATAGCCTGCGCAGAAAACGACGATCGTAAAAAGCGCTACGATGAGGCGTTGCTTCATTGCATGAAGCCGGAATCGTCCGCGGCTGAGGCGATTTGCTGCCAATCGGCCATTGCGCGGTTATCCTCCTCGTGCGCGCTCTGAACCTTGAAAACAGCCACGGCGAGAAAACAGATGGCCGCGGTGGCGGCGCCAAGCGCGAACTGGCTCAGCAGGGAAGGCGCGGCGCCGACGCCGGCGCGCGCGGCCCGCAGCACCCGATCGGCAAAATCAGGGTGCAGCAGGGCGGCGGCGCGCGCAAAGAGTTGATCCCAGGCTTGGTTCTCAGGCTTCATGGTCGGATTGGTAGTGTTGGCGAAGCTGCTCGCGGGCACGATGGAGGCGCGCCTTCACGGCTGCAACGCTGGTTTTTAGCGTTTCTGCGATTTCAGCATGACTGCGCCCCTCCTGCACCAGGGCAAGAAGCACGCGATCCTGCGGTCGGAGCTGGGAAATGGCATAGCGCAGGGCGTCCAATTCCTCCGTGTCGACCGCGCCCAGCGGCTCGGGCACGTCCTCGTGTTCGGGCGCGAATGGAAGAAAGATCCGGCGCAGCTTTTGGCGCCGCAGGTGGTCAATGCACGTGTTGCGCGCCAGGCGGAAAAGCCAGGACTCAAACTGCGCGGGGGCCTGAAGGCCGGATAGGGCGCGGATCATCTTGATGAATACCTGCTGGGCAAGGTCCTCCACTGAGTCGCTCCGGCCGGTCATCGCGTACACAAATCCAGCGACCCTGTGCTGGTAGCTGAGGATGATCTCGCGCTGGGCGGCCTCGTCGCCGCGCTGGGCGCGGCGGACGAGATCGGCCAGTGCGCTCGTTGGACTAGGTTCCATGCATTGCGCATTGCTGTACCCGGCGAGACGCAGAATTCGCCGGAAAGATGCGTTTTTTCAATTGGCTGACCCGGGCCCAGGATGCAACCTTTACGTATCGGCCGGGTCTCCCCCTGCCCCAGTTCAACTACCCATGCCTCCAAAGACTAATTGTTTGGCCCTTTCGGCCGCCGCCCTCCTGGCGGGCCTGGCCCTGACCGGATCCGGATGCAAGACCGAGCGTCCCCCGGATCAATTGAAGGAGGCGGTCGCCATCGGCGAGCGCCCGGTCGCGATGAGCGGCGCCTCCGACTTTTTCGGCGGCCAGATGAATGTGGTCGTGACGATCAGCAGGGGCATCGGCCGGGGCACGGGCGGGGGCGGAGGCGGGGGGTCCGGCGGCGGCCGGCACAAGGGCGGTGGAAAGGCGGAGGAGCCCGATTACGCCAACTTGGACAACGACCAGCTGATGGCATACATCCAGGCCAAGGCCGCGGTGGGCAGCCCGATGCCGCCCGTGACCATGCACCTGAAGGTCGAAAACAAGACCAGGCAGACGATGTCCGTCGATGTGCTCGATTTCGAGTCGGACCTCGGGAATTTCGCCGTGCACCCCGAGACGCTCAGCATGGCGCCCGACCAGGTTGCGGAGCCCGACCCGATGATCTCCCAACTGGGCGTCACTTCGGATGAAATACCCGTCAAGGTGATCCTGAAGTCCGGCGGAAAGACGGAAACCCGGACGATCCTCGTCAAGAGCCTGCTCGGGGCGCCAACGCCCGCGGCGCAAGCCCCGGCGGCGCAAACTCCCGCAAAATAGGCCGAAACGGGCGGATCAGTCCGATCCGCTCTGAAGCATCCGCACGCGGCGGTCCTTCCGGGGAAACTGCAGCGTCACCAGGGTTCCCACGCCCTGCTTGCTTTCGATGCCCACCTGGCCCCCGTGCGCCCGCATGATGCGCTGCACGATCATGAGCCCGAGGCCGTGCCCCCCCGGTTTCGTCGTCTGGTAGGGCTGGAAGAGCTTCACCAGGTCCTCGGGCCGGATTCCGGCGCCGCTGTCGCCGAACAGGAGATACACCGAGTCGTCGTCGGCGCCCGACCGGATCTTCAGTTTTCCCCCCGGCTGCATCGCCTCGATGGCATTCTTGGTCAGGTTGAAGAACACCTGCTTCAACTGGCCCCGGTCGGCCATCACGGCGGGGAGCGTCGCCGGGGTCTCCGCCTCGATCGCGATTCCGCGGTCGGCGATCTCGTGGCGCTGGACGCGCAGCACCTCCGCCAGCACATCGGGCAGGTGGACCTCGGCCAGGTCGGGCGGGCGCGGGTGGATCGCCTCGAGAAAGTTGCGGATGATCCCGTCGAAGCGCTGCACCTCCTCGCGGCAGATGCGGACCGAGTCGGACAACGAGTCCAGGTCCGGCGTCCGCTTCAGCTTCTTCAGCTTGCGGCCGATCAACTGCAGATGGATCGTCAGCGAATTCAGCGGGTTGCCGAGCTCATGCGCCACCCCGGCGGCGAGAAGGAGGATCGACGACATCCTCTCATCCTCGATCTGCCGGCCCGTCGCCGCCTTGTCGCGCGTGATGTCGGTAAGGATGACGACATACCGCCGCGTCTTGCTCCGGCCGTCGCCCCGGAAAGGCATCATGTACAGCCGGACCGTGCGCCGCTCGGGGTACGTCAGCTCGAATTCGCGCGCCGCCACGATCGGCGTGGCCGCGTCCGGATGGTCCATCGCCGGCCCCAGCGAGGGCCGGAGGCCCGGGACGTAGCGCCAAAGGACCCGGCCCGTGATTTCGTCCTCGCTCAGGCCGATCAGGCGGTGGGCCGAGTCGTTGACGTACTCGATGACGCCGTCCGGATCGATGACGAGGACGCCCTCCTGGAGATTGTTGAATATCTCCTCGAAGAGCCCCCGCTCCCGCGCCAGGCGCTGGACAAGGTTGGCGAGATTGACCGAATCGAGGTTGTCGAGCCGACCGAGGACGCGGTCGAGGGAGGTGTTTTTCTTGCCGGCCATCCCCACTGGTTTATGCCGGGCGGGTCCCGCCGGTCAAACACAACGCCCGGCCCCGCTAGATTCCGCTTTCGGCCAGGAAATCGATCTGGGCCGGGTCCACCCGTTCGGCGAAAAGCTTGCGCAAAAAGACGTCCCGATGGTGCGGGCAGCGGCCAAGCCTGAGGAGCGCCGCCCGGTGCTCGTCCGTGCCGTAGCCCTTGTGCTGGGCGAATCCGTATTCCGGGAAAAGGGCGTCCAACCCGACCATCGCCCGGTCGCGCGCCACCTTGGCCACGATGGAGGCCATCGCGATGCACAGCGAACGGGCGTCGCCGTTGACGATTCCGGCGTGCGGATACGGAAAATGGCGGAGCGGAAGCCCGTCGATAAGGATCCGGCATGACACGCTCGGGTGGAAGGCGGAGCGCTCCTCGATCGACGAGAACAGGTCGGGCTCGGTCCTCCGCTCAAAGGCGTCGGGCGGATAGATGCCCTCGAGGGCGCGGCGCATCGCCAGTTTCGTCGCCCCGAGGATGTTGAGCTGCTCGATCTCCTCCACGCTCGCGCTCCCGAAATGCGCGTGAATCTCGCCGCGGGCCGCCAGTTGCTCGAATTCATCCCAAAGCGCCATCCGTTCGGCCGCACTCACCTGCTTCGAATCGTTCACGCGCCTGCCTTGGACCACCGCCCAGCGCCCTTCCAGGAACTCGCGGCCGACAAGGACCGCCCCGGCAACGACGGGACCCGCCAGGGCTCCGCGGCCCGCCTCATCGACGCCGATGAGCCCCGAGAACCCCTCGATTTGCTTCAGGTCGAAGCTCCGGAGTTGGCGGCGTTTTGGCATGACTCTCGGGCCGGCCCGGCCTTCCGCTCCCCGGACTTTCCGGGGGACGGGGCGCTCACTTTCCCCACTCCACCCTCTCCGCCGGCTTCGGCAGCGGCAGTTCGCCGAGCAGCCCGGCCGCGGCGACGACCTCGTAGGCCGTCCGGAAGTGCAGCTTGGCGAAATCGCCGAGGCCGCGGGCGCCGAACTTGCGGAGGATTTCCGCGGCCTGCTCCTTGACCTGGGGGCCCGCGCCCTTCTGCAGCCTGGCCCCGAACCGCCTGGAAAGCCCGCGCATCTGGCGCACGTACTCGGCGCGGGCGATGACGGAGGCCGCCGCGACGACCGGATCCTCCTCCGCCCGCGTCCGCATCCTGAGATCAAATTCCTTGAGGCCCTTCCTGGCCAGCTCCCGCTGCGTGAGCGGCTGCTTGCTGAACTGGTCCAGGAGCCCCCAGGGCGCCGGCTTTTCGGCCAGGGCCTGGGCCAGCGCCGTCGCGTGCTGCCAGGCGAGCAGGCGGTTCAGGTTGGCGCCCGGCCGGCCCATCAGCTCGTTGTATTTCGGCATCCCGCAAAAGCAGGTCTTGACCACGGCGCCGGGCGTGCCGCGGATGAGCTTTTCCAGCTTCACGATCTGGGTGTCGGCGATCTTCTTCGAGTCCTTCACGCCCGCCTTTATCCAGCCCTCGATCGCGGGCGCGTCGGCGATGACGGTCGCGGCGACCACCGGGCCGAAGAAGTCGCCCTTACCGCTCTCGTCGAGGCCCGCGTGGGCCTCAAACCAGTCGGGATGCAGCACCGAATCGTAGCCGAGCCTGGGCGCCTTCGTCACCTCGGCCTCGATCGTGTGGAGCACAAAGTCCTCGGTTCCCTTGCCCGCAACCACCACCTTGCCGCTCTCGTAGGCGGTCACGTTGCAGTCCGGGCCGCGAAAGGCGAACCGGGCGTAGGGAACCTCGAAGGCCGCCCAGCCGCGCGCGTCGAGCACCGAGCGAAGCCTGGCCATCTGCCCGCCGTCCAGCTCGACCGTGTAGGTCGACAGCCTTTTCGGCGCTTCCTCTTCCATGTTCCTTTTCTGCATCGATCCGAAATGGCCGCAAAAATGGAGGACAAGCGCAAGCGCGCAAAACAGGCTTTGCGCGCTTTCCGGAAGGCATCCATAGTCGGGGATGCCCGAGAAATCCGCCCCGCGCCTGTCCGCACGGAAGGGAGCGTTCCAGGAAGCGCTTCTCGGCTGGTACCGTCGCCACGCGCGCGATCTGCCCTGGCGCCGGTCGCCTTCGCTCTACAAGACGGTCGTGAGCGAATTCATGCTCCAGCAGACCCGCGTGGAAACGGTCCTTCCCTATTTTGGGCGCTGGATGGACGAATTGCCCGACTTTGCGGCGCTGGCCGCCGCGCCCGAAGGCCGCGTGCTCAAGCTTTGGGAGGGGCTCGGATACTATTCGCGGTCGAGAAACCTGCGCTCGCTTGCCCGGGCGCTCGCCGCCCTGCCCGAAATCCCGCGGAATCCCGACGCCTGGCTGCAATTGCCCGGCGTCGGCCCCTACACCGCGGCCGCGATCACGAGCATCTCGTTCGGGAAACCCGCCGCCTGCGTCGACGGCAATGTGGTTCGAATCCTCACCCGCCTGACGGCCGATCCGACCGGGTATCGCGACAGCGCGAGCGCGGCCAGGGCCCTGGCTGCGCTCGCCGCGGAGCTCGTTCCCGCCGACCGCCCGGGTGACCACAACCAGGCCATGATGGAATTGGGCGCCACGATCTGCCTTCGGCGAAAGCCGCTGTGCCTCGTCTGCCCGGTGCGGACGTTCTGCGCCGCGCAGGGAAACGGCCCCGAAGCGTATCCCAGGATCGCCTCCAGGGTCCTGGAAAGGCGCTCGATCATCCGGGTTTGGTGCGTGCGCCGGAAAGCCCTCCTGCTGCACCGGGCCGGCGCGGGCGCGCGCCGCCTGGCGGGCCTCCATGAGCTCCCGGCCGCCGAAGATCTGGGCCTCGCCCCATCCGCCGTTCAGCTGCACCCGCTCCTTGCGAGGCGAAAGCGCGGCATCACGCGCTTTCAAATATCGGAATCGATCCACGCCGTCCCGTTCGAGCGAAGCTTTCGTTCCAGCGGCCGGACCGGCGATTCCGGCCTGGCATGGGTCCCGCTGGGCAAGTTGGGCTCGGTCGCCCTTTCGGGGCCCCACCGACGCTGGGTGGGCGAGATTCTGGCTCTTGAGGCCGCCGGGGGCAATTTGGCAGGGGTTCCGTAAGCCCGACTTGCAGCATGCCGGGTTCAGGGACCCTCCGCCTCCAAGATGCCGCTGGAAGGATAGGGATTGTCTGCGCAGCCATTTTGTAGGAATAGTTCGGCTGAATGAAAATCACACTCCTCACCCCGGGATTGATTCTCCTGGCATGCGCAGCATTCGCCCAGCAGCCGGCCCAGCAGCCGGCTGCGGCTCCGGCCCCGAGGCCCCCGGCAAAGCCGGGAATGGCGCTCGCGACAACCGCGTTCGCGGATGGGAGCCGGATTCCGGGAAGATTCACGGGGGCTGTCCCAAATCCGGTGTCGCCGCCGCTCGAATGGACCAACGTTCCCGCCGGCACGGTCAGCTTCACGCTGATCATGCACGACCCGGACACCGCGCCCCGGCGGGGCGTCGAGGACATCCTCCACTGGTTGGTTTTCAATATTCCGGGAACCGCGCGCGAACTTCCCGAGGGCGTCGCCAACACGGCCACGCTGCCCGACGGGTCGATTCAGCCAAGGAATTTCAGGGGCCGGGTGGGTTACATGGGGCCGGGCGCCGGGGCGGCCGGGCCCTACCACCATTACACGTGGGAGCTCTACGCCCTCGACACGAAGCTCGACCTGACGCCCGATGCGACGCGGGCCGACGTTCTCAAGGCGATGGACGGCCATGTCCTGGCCAAGGCCGTCCTGGCCGGCCAGTTCCACATGTGATCGCGACGGCGGGCGCCGCCGCGGTCAGCCGATCAGCGCTTCGATCCGCTCCTTGGACGATCGGACGTCATCGGCGCTCGCCCGGGGGCTGAGCTCAAGGGTCAGCAGGTGATGCGGACGCCAGAATTCGCTCACCATCTTGAAGTCTATCAGGCCGGTTCCGACGGCCTGATGGTCCTGCCCCTCCGCGTTGACGTCGTGGAGGTGAAACCCGACCAGGCGGCTGGCGTTTCTTTCGAGCTGCTCCCGCTGGTCCAGCAGCCCCAGGCCGCCCTTGAGGCACGCATGCCCGCAATCGTGCCAGTACCCGGCGGGCGCGCCTTCGGGCAGGCTTGAGAGGAATCCGGGAAAGTCGGCGTCAAGCGGCAGCTCGCAGAACGTTTCGCGATTCTCCAGCCCCAGGGTCACGCCCCGCTGGGCCGCGTCATCGAGGATCTCCCTCACGCACATCTGGGCGCGCTCCCAATACGGCCCCATGCGCGCGCGCAGCTTGGAATGCGATTTCGCCAGCAGGGCCTGGTAGCGCCTGTCCTCGGCGAGAACGGCGTCCGGGTGACTGTTCCTGTAATGTTCGAGGCGCACAGCCGGGTTGAAGAGGAAAAACTTCACGCTTCCCAGATGGCAGACCAGGGCGCGCGCCCCAACCTGCGCGGCAAAGTCCAGGGATCTCTTCGTGTTTCGGTGCCACTGGTAGCGCTCCCGGGCGTCCGGCGCAGAGGGCTCGAAGAGATTGGGAGCCGCCTGGGCGATCCCCGGCGGCAGAGGGCAGAAGTTGTGGGTCGAACTCACCTTCACGATCCCCTCTTCCAGGCCCTGGAGTATCCCGGGTATGAGCGTGATGCGAATTCCATGGCTCAGCTCCACGTACTCGAACCCGAAGTCCGCCATCTCGCGAAGCATGGCGCGCCCATCCGTGTGGCGGTGCGAGCACCACGAAGTGGAAAGGGCGAGGATCGGTTTCACTCAGCCGCGCATCCTCTTGGAATTGTCGGCCCATGCCGAGCAGAAAGACCTCAGGCCTCCGGAATTGAAATCCTCAGGGATTTCAATTCCGGAGGCCTGAGGCCGGAAAAAAGGCGGGCTAAAAAACCTTCAGCTGTCGTACCGGCGGCGGAGCATCGCAGTGAACGCCTGCACCTTCTCCTTGCGCCGGCGCTTCTCGCACGGCTTTTCGTAATAACGCTTGGCGCGAACGCCCTTGATGATGTTCTCGCGGTCGAGCTTCTTTTTCATCCGGCGGAGCGCCCGATCAATCGGCTCGTTCTTGCGGATCTTTATTTCGATGGACATGGGTTGGCTTGCGTGGTCAGGAAGATAAAGGGTCCATTAGGCTTTCCGGGAAAGTCGACGTCAACGGGAAATTCTGCCGTTTCCGAGGCCCTTGTCCCCGATGAGGCAGGGTATGCCCTCCATGAGTCAGGATAACTCTTGCGCGACCGCGACGCACGCCTTGGGGTTGGATCGTGCCGTCAGCCGACAAGAATTTCGTACATCTCCACGTCCACAGCGACTACAGCCTGCTCGATGGAGCGTGCCGGATAGACAGGCTGACGGACCGCGCGGCCGCGCTCGGGATGAAGGCGCTCGCGCTGACGGACCACGGCAACCTTTTTGGCGCGATAGAGTTCTATAACATGGCGAAATCCAAGGGCATCCAGCCGATCATCGGCTGCGAGCTCTACCTGGTCGAAGGTTCGCGCCTCGACCGCCAGGGGAGGTCCGATGAGGGAAAGACGATCTTTCACCTCGGCCTCCTTGCCCGGAACCTTACCGGCTACCAAAACCTTCTTAAGCTCATCTCCGACGCCCATTTGCAGGGGTTTTACTACAAGCCGAGGACCGATTTTGAGACGCTCGCCAGGCATGCGAACGGACTGATCGGCCTCACGGGCTGCCTGGCGTCCCTCATCCCGCAGCATCTGCTCCACGGGCGCATGGATGAAGCCCGCATGGCCTGCGGCCGATTTGTCGAGATTTTTGGGCGGGAGAACTATTTCGTGGAAGTCCAGGACCACGGCCTTGCGGTGCAGCGGACGATCATTCCGGGCCTCCTCAAGCTCGCCGGGGAGTTCAACCTCAGGATCGTCTGCACGAACGACGTGCATTACGTGCAGGCCGAGGATTCCGGGCCGCACGATACGATGCTTTGCATCCAAACCGGCGCGAAAATCGACGACGAAAAGCGGATGCGCTTCGACAGCGCCGAGTTTTACCTCAAGTCCCGGGCCGAGATGGAGCGCCTGTTCGCCGAAGTGCCCTCCGCGGTCCTCAATACGCAGGCTGTCGCCGAAATGTGCGAGCTGGAGATTCCCTTTCCGAAGGGAAGCGAGCGCTACCCGAAATATCCCCTGCCGCCGTCCGCCGGAACGGATCGCGTGCGCTTCCTGCGCGAGCTTTGCCTGGCCGGCCTGAAGCGCCGGTACGGCGTGGAATACACCGCCGACCGGGCCGCCGAGGGGCTCGCACGAACCCTTTCCGAGCGGATCGACTACGAGCTCGGCGTGATCGCCTCCACCGGGTTCCTGGACTACTTCCTGGTCGTCTGGGACTTCATCGACTGGGCCAAGTCGCAGGGAATCCCGGTGGGGCCGGGCCGCGGCTCCGGCGCGGGCTGCCTGGCCGCGTACCTCCTCGGCATCACCAATCTCGACCCCCTGCGCTTCAAGCTTCTCTTCGAGCGCTTCCTGAATCCCGAGCGCGTCTCGCCTCCGGATTTCGACATCGACTTCTGCATGCGCCGCCGTGGAGAGGTGATCGACTACGTGCGGCGAAAGTACGGCGGGGACTGCGTGGCGAACATAATCACCTTCGGCACGCTCGGGGCGAAGATGGTCATTCGCGACGTCGCCCGGGTGCACAACGTCGCCTTCGCCGACGCCGACCGCCTCGCGAAGATGATTCCCGACGAGCTCAACATCTCGCTCGAGGATGCGGTCGCCAAATCCGCCGAGCTGCGCGGGGAGATCGCCGGAAATCCGGTTGCGAAAAAGATCTTCGACCAGGCGCGGGTCCTCGAGGGCATGGTGCGAAACACGGGAAAGCACGCCGCCGGAATCATCATCACGGACCGGCCGCTCGCCGAGTTCGTACCCCTCACGCTTCAGGAGGGCGACGTCACGGTGCAGTTCGACATGAACGCGGTCGGGAAGCTGGGCCTGCTCAAGATGGATTTCCTCGGACTGAAGACCCTCACGGTCATCGCGGACGCCGTGGACAACGTCCGGCGCACGGCCGACCCCGCCTTCGACATCGAGAAGATCCCCTTCGACGACCCGAAGACCTTCGCCCTTCTCAACTCCGGGCGGACGACCGGGGTCTTTCAGCTGGAATCCGCCGGGATGCAAAACCTCTGCCGCCAGCTGCAGGTGTCCTCCTTCGACGAGATCATCGCACTGATCGCCCTCTACCGCCCGGGTCCGATGGAGTGGATCCCCGACTACATCCGCGGAAAGAGGGATCCGAACACGGTCAAATTCCCCCACCCGCTCCTCGAGGAGGTGTGCCATGAGACCTACGGCGTCATGGTCTACCAGGAGCAGGTCATGGAGGCCGCGAAGGTGATCGCCGGATACACGCTCGGCGGCGCCGACATGCTCAGGCGCGCGATGGGAAAGAAGGACCCCGAGGCGATGGCGATGGAGCGCGAAAAGTTCGTGGCGGGCGCGCGCAAGCTCCACGGCATCGATGAGAAGACATCCGACGCGATCTTCGACATCCTCGACAAGTTCGCCGGATACGGCTTCAACAAGTCGCACTCCGCCGGCTACGCGATCCTCAGCTACCAGACCGGATACCTGAAGGCGAACCACCCGGTCGAGTTCATGGCCGCCGTGCTCAGCTCCGAACTGGGCAACGCCGACAAGGTCTCGCATTTCGTCGCCGAGTGCGGGGAGATGGGAATCCAGGTCCTGGGCCCGGACGTGAACGAGTCCCGCGAGAACTTCACGCCGGTCGGCGCGAAGCTCCGCTTCGGGCTCGCCGGAGTCAAGGGTGTCGGCGAGCTCGCCGCGAAAAAGATCCTGGAGGAGCGGGAGAAGGACGGCCCCTTCTCGGGATTTGACGATTTCCTTCTCCGGGTCGACGGCCGGGCGGTCAACAAGCGGGTCCTCGAGAACCTGGTCGCGACCGGGGCCTTCGATTTCAGCGGAGCGGCGCCCGAGGCGCTCTTCGCCCGGATCGACGACGCCCTTTCGGCCCTGGGAGAGCTCCAGCGGAAGTATCCAGCCCTTCGCCGCGAGCCGAACGGCGGGCCGAAAGCCGCGCCGGACGAGGCGATGCTCTTCGACCTGGCCGAGACGGTGGCAAGCCCCCCCGACCGGAAAATCCTCGCGGAGGAATTCGCCGGCATCCTCCGCCGCCCGAGGAAGGGACCCGCAGCCGGCCCGAACGGCGACGGCGTCGAGCACGCGATGCTCGGCCTCGAGGGCCACGGGACTCCGCCCGCGGGCGCCAAACCAAAGGCTCCCGCCGCCCCCGCCGCCGCGGAGCGCAGGCTCACGTCGGCAAACCGCCTCCAGTTCGAGAAGGAACTCCTCGGTTTTTACGTTTCCGGCCATCCGCTCGAAATCTACAGGGAGCTGGCCGAGGCCCTGGACACGTTTCCCGCCCAGGAGATTCCCCGGCAGCCCGGGCGGACGGAGTTCAGGCTCTGCGGAATCGTCGGCGGGGTCGCAAAGAAGCTTTCGAAGAAGGACAACCGGCCATGGGCCGCCTTCACGCTTTCGACGCGCAATTCGGCGATCGCGCTCAACATGTTCGCGGACGCGTACGCGTCCTTCGGCCCGTTGCTCCTCGAGAACGCGCCCGTCCTCATCCTGGGCAACGTGATCGCCGGCGCGGATGGGGCCCGAATCAACGCGAAGGAGTGCTACCCCCTCGAGGGGGCCGTGGCCGCCCTGATCCGCCGGGTCACCTGGCTCCTCGACCCGCTCGGGGAGGACGCGGTCGGCTTTCTCCGGCAGCTGCGCGAGACCGTCAACGGCCAGCCCGGCGACACCCGCACGGAATTCGCCTTTGTCTTCCCGGATCGCGCCACTCCGATCGCCGAGGCGAGCCCGGCCCTCGGCTGGCGCCTCAATCCCGCGGCCTTTCACGCACTGCGGGCTCATCCGGCGGTACGCGGAGCGCACCTCGAGGCAAAACGGCTGGAGTTCAAGCCGGACCGGCGCTGGGCGCGAAAATGAGCGATCCGGCCACGCTCAACCACGCCGCCCGCGTCCTGGCAACCGTCAGGCCCGAATTGCCGGCCGATGCGGCCCTTCGGAGGTACCTCGCCGGCGCCCGGCATCTCGGCCCGCGGGAGCGCCGTTCGATCAGCGGGGGTGTTTTCGCCTATTTCCGCTGGATTCGCTGGCTCGATCCCAAGGCGTCGAGGCAAAAGCAGGTGGAGGAGGCCCTGGCGATGGGCGAAAAGTTCGAGCGCGATCCCCGCTCGGTCAAGCCCGAGGCCCTCGCCGCACTGGCGGCGCCTCCGTGGCTCCGGGAGGAGATGGAGCTGCCCGTCGAATTCCTGCGCCAGCTCCAGCGCGAGCCCGTCCTTTGGCTCCGCGCCCGTCCCGGGACGGCCGCCCGGCTCGCCGCCGAACTGGGCGATTGCGCCACGACTCCCCTTGCGCCCGACGCCCTTCGCTACAACGGGACCCGGGATCTCTTTCTGACGCCCCAATTCCAGGCGGGCGCATTCGAGATCCAGGACCTTGCCTCCCAGCTGGTCGGTCACATCGCGGCCCCGGATCCCGGGCAAGCCTGGTGGGACGCCTGCGCGGGGGAGGGGGGCAAGACCCTGCACCTGGCCGATCTGCTCCAGAATCGCGGCGTTGTCTGGGCGACCGACCGGTCCGCTCGCAGGCTGGAAGTCCTGAAGCGCCGGACTGCCCGGGCGCGCCTCTTCAATTACCGCACGGCCCCATGGGATTTTGAGGGGGAACGGAACCGGCCCGCGCGGCTGCCGTTCAAGACCAGGTTTGACGGAGTCCTCGTCGACGCCCCCTGCAGCGGCGTGGGCACCTGGCGCCGCAATCCGCACGCGCGCTGGACGACCAGCCGGGAGGACGCGAGGGAGCTGTCCGCAATCCAGGCGTCCCTGCTGCGGACGGCAGCCGGGGCCGTCGGGCCCGGGGGTATCCTTGTCTACGCGGTCTGCACGCTGACCCGGAGCGAGACGACGGAGGCAGCCTCGGCATTCAGCGAAAGCCATCCCGAGTTCGAGCCCGAGGTTCGCGTCCTTCCGGGGACCCCGCTCGCCCGGGCGGCGGAAATAAAGGGCGCCTCCGTTTTGATCTGGCCGCAATCCATCGACGCCAACGGGATGTTTGTCGCCGCCTGGCGGAGGAAAAAAACGTGACGACCAGGGGCAAGATTACAACGGAGACGGTCCGGGCCGATTTCAACGCGCTCATGTCCGTCATCCACTACGCGCGGGCCGCCCATTTTCTCGGGCTTTGGGAATCCGAGCGCATCCTGATCGAGCGCTCCTTCCCCCTCCGCACGGCGCGCCTGCTGGAGGCGGGTTGCGGAGCCGGGCGGGTCACGCTGGGGCTCTGGCATCTCGGCTATCGCGATCTTTCGGCCTTCGACAACGCGGAGGGGCCGCTAGAGCAGGCCCGGATGCTCGCCAGGGAGCGGGCAGCGGGCGCGATCCGCTTCTTCCACGCCGACGCAACCCGCCTGGCCGGGATCGAGGGCCTGCTCATCCCGCCATTCGACGGCGCCCTGTTCATGTTCAACGGCCTCATGCAGATTCCCGGCCGCGAGAACCGCCGCCAGGCCATGCGGGAGCTGCGGCGGGTCTGCAGGCCCGGGGCCCCGTTCCTTTTCACGACCCACGACCGCGACGGCTCCCCCGCGGAACGCGCGCACTGGCGGCTCGAGGCGGATCGCTGGCGGAAGGGGGAGCAGGACCCGCGCCTCGTCGAATTCGGCGACCGGTATTTCACCTCCGAATCCGGCGCCACCTTCATGCACCTGCCCGACCGCGCGGAGATTCTCGCCGATCTGGCCGAGTCGGGCTGGACGCGCGAGTTTGACGCGATGCGGCGCGAGATCGCCGCCGAGTCCTCCGCCGTCCGCGACTTCGCGGACGAGTGCCGCTTCTGGCTCGCTAGCGGGACAGCGGAGACTGGAAGAGGACCCCTTCGGTGAACCCGTGCTCCCTGGCGTAGCGCGCGAGTTCGGACCCGCCGCCCAGCCCCAGTTTTCGCCGGAGGTTGCACCGGTGCTTCTCGAGGGTCTCGGGCGACATTCCCAGCCGGCGGGCGATTTCCGAGTCCGGGTGCAGGTCCCCGATCATCGCGAGGACGGTCTGCTCGCGCTCGGTCAGCATGATCTCGAATCCGCGCGGATCCCTGCGCCGCCTGGCCTTCATTTCCAGGAAGCTCCCGGAAAAATACGTCCGGCCGGCCATCACGGCGGCCAGGGCCTCGGAAAGCTCGACGAGCGTGCCCGTCCGCTTGTCGACAAACCCGTCCACCCGCAGGCGCTCGACCCGGTACACCACATAGTCGTGGCAATGATCCGAAAAGAGCAGTATCCGGGGATTCAGGCCCGCGCGCCGGATCGTCTCGATCACGGAGAATCCGCTGATCAGGGGGAGCAGGACGTCGAGAAGGACGAGATCGGGCCTGAGGTTCAGGATCACCTCTATCGCCCGCGCGCCATCGGCCGCCTCCCCGACGAGGGCGCATCCGAATTTGCGCGCGAGAATCCTCTGCACGGCGTCGCGGAGGATGTTTTGGTCTTCGACGACGACCGTGCGCATGGCCACCGATGGTGCGGGCGCGCCCTTTTCGGAAAAGGAAGTTTTTGTCAGAACACTGTCAGTTTGCGTCAGCCTGGACAATGCATCCTGCGACTGTTGGCGGCTTGAGACGCTTGCCAGCAGGGCATCGCGGCATATCAATGGGTGGATGCTGGCATCAATAACGGACCGCGACTGGCTTTGGGTCGCCGCGGCCCTGTACCTCGCGGGCTTCCTCATCGGGACGGTCTCCCTCCTCCGGGGCGGACGCCCGTCCAGCGTCCTCACCTACACCCTGATTGCCGCCGGTTTTGTGCTGCAGAACCTGGGGCTTGCGGAGCGGGGGCACGCCGTGGGGGGCTGTCCCCTCGGCAACAATTTCGAGCTTTTTCAATTCACCGCCTGGTCGGCGATCACGCTCTATCTCTTTGTGGGGGTGAAGTTTCGCTCGAGCCTGCTCGGCTATTTCACGGCCTGCCTCACGGCGGCGCTGACATTTCTGTCGCTGTCGATTCCGGCATGGGATGCCACGCGGCGGGCCCACATTTTCGGAAATAATCCCTGGATTGAATTCCACGCCGCCTTGGCGCTCTTCAGCTATGGCGTGTTCGCGCTCCTGGCACTCACCTCGATTCTCACCCTGTTCCGATTCTATTCGCTGCAATCGAAGCGGATCGGCGGCTGGTTCTCGTTTCTGCCGTCCGTCCTCGACCTGGATCACATCGGCGTGCGGCTGCTCCTGGCGGGCGTCCTGATCCTGGGCGCATCGCTCGCGGTCGGCTCCGCGTACTGGCTCCGCGACACGGCCACGGTCAGCACCGCAAAACTCCTCATCACCGGCGGCGTCTGGGTGGCCTATGCGGCGGCCCTGGCGCAGCGCATCCGGGGCAGGCTTCTCGCCAAGCGGTTTGCGTGGACCTGCCTCGTCCTTTTCGGGGTTGCGCTGCTTTCCCTGCCCCTGGTCGATGCGAGCCGCCATCCCGCCCCCGCCGCAGCGGTCCGCACCCCGCACGAGCGCGCATGAGCACCCCGGGAATATTCGTAATCGGAGCGAATCACCACAGGGCCCCCATAGACGTGCGGGAGAAACTCTCCGTCGGCCCCGAGAGCGAGGCGGCGCTCCACGCCGAGCTCGCCGGGCTGCCCGGGATCCGGGAATTCGCCGTTTTGAACACCTGCAACCGGATCGAGTTCTACGGCGTGGCCGCCGACGCCGGGGCCGCCGCGCGCGTGGAGGCGGCGTTCTGCATCCGCCAGGGATTCGACGCCGCGGAGTTCGGAAGGATCCGCATGGATCTTCGCGGGCGCGAGGCGCTCCAGCATCTCCTGGAGGTCGCCGTCGGACTGGATTCGCAGATGCTCGGTGAGACCGAGATCTTCGGCCAGTTGAAGGAAGCCTACGCCGCGGCCCAGGGCCGCAAGTCGACCGGCCCGGTGCTCAACCGCGTCTTTCAGAAGGCGTTCCAGGCCGCCAAGCACGTGCGCAGCTCCACGGCCATCACGGTCGGCCAGGTGAGCGTCGCGAACGTCGCCGTCGAGCTCGCCCTCAACATCTTCGGGACCCTCGCCGAGACGCGCATCCTTCTTCTCGGAGCCGGTGAGATCGGCGAGAAGACCGCCAGGGCGTTCCAGAGCCGGGGCGCCGCCTCGATGACCGTGTCCAGCCGGCAGATCGAGCGGGCTGCCCTCCTTGCGAACCAGTTCGGCGCCTCCGTCTTTCCCTTCGACCAGCGCGAGGCCCGCATCGGGGACTTCGATATCGTCGTCTGCTCGACTTCCGCCCCCGGCACGATCCTATCGGCCGCGGCGACCGCCGCGGCGATGAAAAGGAGGCCGGCGCGGCCCCTTTTCTACATCGATCTCGCCCTGCCGCGCGACGTCGAGGCGGCGGTTGCCGGGATCCAGAACGTCTTCCTCTACAACCTGGACGACCTCGCAAAGATAGCGGAGGAAAACCGCGCCGCGCGCGAAGCCGAGATCGCCAAGTGCCGCGCGCTCCTGTCCGAGCGCGTGGACGGCCTCTGGCGCCAGGTGGAGCCCCAGCTCGCCTCCTCGGCCGGCCGGAACGGCGCCACGCCGCAGGATTAGCGGAGGTGGCGCTCGAGCCAGTCGGCGGCCGATCCGCCGGCGGGCTGGCTCAGCAACTCCCTCAGGCGGGCGGCCTGGACCGCGGCCTTCTCGCGTCGCGACGGATCCTTCACGCATTCCGCCAGCTCCGCCGCCAGGGCATCCGGCGTCGCGGCGGCCTGGATGTATTCGGGATACATGGGCTCCTTGAGGAGGAGATTCGCAAGGCCGAGCCTGGGCACGTTCACGAGCATGCGGCCCAGCCAGTACGTGAGCGGGTCGATGCGGAAGGCGATCGCCCCCGGAATCCCGGCCAGGGCGCAGTGCACCGAAATCGTCCCGCTGCTTGTGAGGACGGCGGAGGCCGGCTGCGGACCGGTTGCCGGCTCCGGCAGGCCGGAGCCCCCCTCCCCGCCCGATTGAACCAGCGTCACGTCCGCCGCCCCGGATGCCGCGAGGATCGAACGCAGCTGCGAGGCGATTTCCGGGCTTGGATAAATCGTGGCCGCGGGGCGGCCGCCGAACCCGCGATGCGCCGCGAGAAGCACGGGGAACAGCCGGGATACCGCGGGAGCGCGGCTCCCGGGCAGCAGGAGCACGGGGCCGGCCGGATCATAGCGCACCGGCGGACGGTAATCCTGCGCCAAAAAGGGATGCCCGACGAATTCGACCGGCAGGTGGGTGTCCGCGTAGGAGGCCGGCTCGAACGGAAAGATGACCGCCATCGCGTCGAGGTTGCGCGCGATCGAGAACCGGCGGCTCGGGCGCGAGGCCCACACCTGGGGGCTGATGTAATAGAGGGTCCTGATCCGGCCCCACCCCTTGACGCTCAGCCCCCGCGCGCGCATCGCCTCCGCGACGCGGAGATTGAAGCCCCCGTAGTCGACAAAGAGGACCGCGCCCGGGCGGTGCACGCCTATCCAGCGAAGCGTCTCCTCGAAAAGCGGCCGGAAAAATGAGCGGTACCGCCGGATGACCTCCGTGTACCCGATGACCGAATGGGCGGTCAGGTCGATGAGAAGCTGCGCTCCGGCCTGCGCAAGGGCCGGGCCTCCTAGCGCGGCGACCGCAAGGCCGGGGGAGCGCCGCCGGATTTCACGCACGACCCGCCCGGCATGCCCGTCGCCCGAATGTTCGCCCGCAATCACAAGCAGGTCGACTTGCCCGCCCGCCGGCGGCGGAAAGCGGACCCGGCCCTTTCCGTCCGCGCTCATCGCGCCGGCTCCGCCGCCCGGATCTGGTCGGTGATCGACAGCGCGACCTCGAGCGCCGACTTGCCCATCTGGGCGTTGAACTTGGGCTGCCTTGCGGCGGCGACGCTCTCGACAAAATGCGCCAGCTCCAGGGCCAGCGGCTCGCCCTTCTCGATGGGGATCTCGCGCACCGGCACCGAGCTGTAGTCGCCGGGCTTCACGAGCCCGATCTTCATCTTGAGGCCGTAGGCGACGATGTCGCTTTTTCGGATCAGGTGCCCGGTCTGGCCCATGAAATCCAGCGAGAGGTAGGCATCGTCCTGAAAAACCCGGATCTCCCGGGCCTTTTTCAGGCTGATGCGGCTCGCGCTGACATTGGCGACGCACCCGCTTTCGAACTGAAGCCGCGCATTGGCGATGTCCTCCGTCTTCGAGAGGACCCGCACGCCCACGCTGTCTATCCGCCTGATCGGCGAGCGCACGAGTGCCAGCACGATTCCGATGTCGTGGATCATCAGGTCGAGGACGACGCCGACCTCCGTCCCGCGCAGCTGGTACGGCGCCAGGCGCTCGGCCGTGATGAACTTCGGCCGGTCCACCTCCTTTTCGAGGAAGGCCATCACCGGATTGAAGTGCTCGACGTGCCCGACCTGCACCAGGCGGCCATTCTGGCGGGCGGCGGCCATGACCCTTTCCGCCTCATCCATCGTGGCGCAGATCGGCTTTTCGATCAAAACGTGGCAGCCCTTGGCCAGAAGCGGCACCGCCACATCCGCGTGCCTGTCGGTCGGCACGACGATCGAGACGGCCTCGCAGGCCGCGCCCAATTCATCGATCGAGGCGAACCTCCGGCAGCCGTGGCGCGCACTTATCTCCGCGGCGCGCGCCCCGTCGAGATCGAATACGCCGGCGAGCTCGGCCCCGGGAAGCCCCGCGTAGATGCGCGCGTGGTGCTGCCCGAGGGAGCCGACCCCCGCGACGCCGCAGCGGATTTTGGGTGAAGCCATGGCTTATGATGGCGGGAGAATCACCGGGGATTCAACACTCCGAGATGCAGGAAGAACTGCCGCTGCGTCCGGGCCGCATAGCCCGCATTGTGGGTCACAAGTACGAGGGCCGTTCCCGTCTCCGCGCAGAGGCCGAACAGGAGGTCCATCACCGAATCCGCCGTCTGCTCGTCCAGGTTCCCGGTCGGCTCGTCGGCCAGGATCAGGCGGGGAGCGTTCATGAGAGAGCGCGCGACGGCCACCCGCTGGCATTCGCCCCCCGAAAGCTGGGATGGCAGATGCCGGGAGCGCTCGGAAAGGCCCACCCGGGCGATCAGCTCGTCGGCCCGGGCAAATGCCGCCCGATCGGGCCGGCCCAGGATCCTGCGGGCCATCAGGACGTTCTCGCGGGCGTTCAATTCCGGGATCAGGTAATAGGCCTGGAAGACCATCCCGATGAACCGTGCGCGCCCGGCGGCGTCCGCGCCGGCCGGGTCCCCCCAGGCGAGGGTGCCCGCATCCGGCGAATCCAGGCGCGCCAGAAGGTGCAACAGGGTCGACTTGCCCGATCCGGATTCGCCGCGAATGCCCACGCTTTCGCCCGCCGCGACATCGAGGTCCACGCCGCGCAGGACGTCGAGGCGGCGGTCGCCGCTCCGGTAGCTTTTGCGAAGCCCTATGGCGCTTACGACCGATTCACTCATTGCGAAGCGCCTCCGCGGGTTTCATGCTGCCCGCGATCGCCGCGGGAATGACCCCGGCCAGGGTGGATAGAACGATCGCGGAGGCGATGACGATGACGAGGTCGCGGCCGCTCGTATGGGCCGGCAATTCGCTGAACTGGTAAAACCGCTCGAGGATTGCCTGGCTCCCCGTGAAGCGGGTGACCAGGCGGACCAAATCGTTTCGGAAATGCAGGAAGGTGAAGCCCAGCACGAGGCCCCCCGCTGTTCCCACGACCCCGATGCAGACACCCTGGAGGCAGAAGCAAAACGCGATGGCCCGGCGGCCCGCGCCAAGCGCCCCCAACAGCCCGATCTCCCGCGTTTTCTTGAGTACCAGGACCAGCAGAAGGCTCATGGTCAGGAATGCGGCGACGATCACGACAAAAAGCAGGATCAGCGTCATGATGTTCTTTTCGAGCTGAAGGACCCAAAGGAAGTCCTGGTTGATTTCCGCCCAAGACTTGGCCTCCAGGCCGGGAATCTGCGGCAGCTCCGTCCCCTGGGCCCGCCGGAGAGCCTCGTTGATCCGCCCCGCCTCATCGTCAACATCGAGCCCCTGCGCAATCTTGACGTTTATTCCGTGAACGGCCCGGCCGAGGCCGTACAGGTCCTGCATCTTTCGAAGCGTCACGATGACGGTGGAGCTGTCCAGTTGCTGGTGGCCGATCTCAAAGATGCCCGTGACGGTCAGGGCCGAGGGAAGCAGGATCTCGTCATCGTTCCTTGCCTTTTCCAGGGCAAGGGGCGTGTAGACCTCCACCTTGCTCCCGGGGCCGGCCCCGATCTGGCTGGCCAGAATCGAACTGAGGATGATCGAGTCGTCGTCGAGCTCGTCGAGGGAGCCGCCGGTGATGTACCGGCCGAGTGGAATCACCTTGCCGACCGTGTCCATGTCGAACCCGTGAATCGTCGGAAACACGGGCGCGGGCCGGTCCTCGCTTTCGAGCATCACGACACCCTCGGCGAACGCGCTCGTCGCAACGACGCCCGGGACCTTCCGGATCACCGATTCCACCGCCGCGGAATCGGCGATGAAGCCGCTTGCGCGAACCGTGATATCGCCCTGCGTGTCCACGATCTTCTCGCGGATCTCGTAGCCAAATCCCCCCATGACGCTCATGACGACGATCAGGAGCCCCACCCCCAGCGCCACACTCACGGCCGACACGAGCGTGAAGAACAGCCGCTGGCCGCTGGAAAAAAGCTGCTTTAGGGCTAGATAGAGATACCAGGGCACTGGCTTACAGGTCGGTGATGGCTTTGTGCCGGGGCACGAGAATCTTGATGATGCCCCATGCGATCAGGTAGCTCGTCGCGCAGACGACGAACATGATCAGGTAGGCCGTCTGCGGCGTCTTTGCGAAGGCGTCGGTGAGGCCGCCGGCCAGTTTCTGCACCACGACCCCCCCGATTCCGCCAGCCATCGCGCCCACACCCGTGACCGTGCCCACTGCTTTCTTTGGAAACATGTCGGAGACGGTTGTGAAAAGATTGGCGGACCATGCCTGATGGGCGGCGGCTGCGACGCAGATTGTCGCAACAGCCAGGACGGCGGCCATTTTTCCGAAAAGGGCCACGTCGCCAAAGTATTGGGTTGACAAAACGATGAGCGGAAACACGGCGATGATCAGCATCGCCCGCATGCGCGCCCGGTAAACCGGCAGCCCCCTGCTGATAAAAGTCATCGGGATGCTTCCCCCGTAAACGCTTCCGATGATGGCGACGCCATAGACGATGAAGGTCGGCAGCCGCACCTGTCCCGCAGTCATCCCGAACTGCTTCAGCAAGTAATCGGGCAGCCAGAAGAGGTAAAACCACCAGATTCCGTCGGTCATGAACTTGCCGAGGGCAAAGGCCCAGGTCTGGCGGTACCGAAGAATCTTGCTCCACGGGATCTTGGCCCGGTCGGCTTCCGCGTCCCGAACGGGCGCCTCGTCCACGTCGCTGTGGATGTAGTCAAACTCGGCGCGCGAAAGCCGCTTCTGTTTTGCCGGCGTGTCATAAAGCAGGAACCAAAAGATCAGCCAGATGAAGCCGACCGCGCCGGTGAGGATGAATGCCATCTTCCACCCCTTTTCGTAACCGAAATGAACGAGGCACCAGGGAACGAAGAGCGATGCGATCATTGCTCCAAGATTCGAGCCGCTGTTGAAGATTCCCGTGGCCAGGGCTCTCTCGCGCTTGGGAAACCATTCGGCCACTGTCTTGACGGACGCGGGAAAATTTCCGCCTTCTCCGATGCCAAAGGCGCTTCGAATCAGGATGTGCATGGCCACCAGTCGTCCGACGAAGGCGTTCAGGATTCCGCAGACGGACCAGACGATGAGCGAGAGGGCCAATCCGAGCTTTGTCCCGATCCGGTCGATGACCCAGCCCGCAACGATGGTCATTCCGGCGTAGAACGCCGTGAAAAACGCCGTCAAATTGGCAAAATCCGTGTTGGTCCAACCGAACCCGCCCTTGGCCACCGGCATGCAGAAGTATTCCTTCAGAAAGCTGATGACCTGGCGGTCCAGGTAATTGAAAGTCGTTGAGAACAGAAGCAGACCGCAGATAATCCAGCGATAACTGCTGATTGCGGGCCGGGCGGCGGACGGGCTTGGCGTCATGGGGTTAGGATCCGGGAATCGGGGATAAGAACGGCAAAAGTCACCGGGCGGACCTTACTCTCCACGCCCGGCGGGCCGCAACTGCGGAAACAGGATCACGTCGCGGATGCTCTCGGCGCCGGTCAGCAGGATGCAGAGGCGGTCGATCCCGACGCCCATGCCCCCGGCGGACGGCATTCCGTGCTCGAGTGCGAGAAGAAAATCCTCGTCGACGCTCTGCTTCTCCCCGCCCGCCTGGTGCTCGAACATCGCGCGCTGCGCGTCGGGGTCGTTCTGCTCCGAATACGCCGGGGCGATCTCCATGCCGCCTATGCAAAGCTCGAAGACGTCGAGGGTCGACGGGTCGGCCGGATTGATTTTCGCGAGCGGACAAAGCTCCTTTGGCAGGTTCAGGACGAAAGTCGGCTGGATCAGGTTCGGCTCGATCCGCTTCGAAAACACCTCGTTGGTGATCTCGAAGTCCTCCCATTGCGCCTCGATCTTGAGCCCGAGCTTCTCCGCAGCCGCGGCATGCTCCGCCCGCGAACGGCTGAACCAGTCCGGATCGCCCGTTTCGGCCCGGATCAGGTCCTTGTAGGTCGCCTCCCGCCAGGCGGCGGAAAAGTCGATCTCCTGCCCGCTCGCGGCATGCCTGATCTTCGGGGTCCCGAGGACCTTTGCGCAGATCGACGTCAGGAGGTCCCTGATGAGCGCCATCATCCCGCGGAAGTCGCTGTAGGCCTGGTACACCTCGAGCATCGTGAACTCGGGATTGTGGCGCCGGGATACCCCCTCGTTCCTGAAATTCCGGCCGATTTCATAGACCCGGTCGATTCCCCCGACGAGCAGGCGCTTGAGGTACAGTTCGAGCGATATGCGAAGGAAAAAATCGACGCCCAGGGCGTTGTGGCGCGTGACGAACGGCCGGGCCGCCGCGCCTCCGGCGATCGATTGCAGGACGGGCGTCTCCACCTCGATGAACCGGCGCTCGTCCAGGAACCGGCGGATCTCAGACACGATCCGGGAGCGAAGGAGCAGCCGCGCCCGCGATTCCGGATTGACGATCAGGTCGAGGTAGCGCTGGCGGTAGACCTGCTCGGGGTCGGTCAGCCCGTGCCACTTCTCCGGAAGCGGCCTCAGTGCCTTGGATACGAGCGTGACCGCCTCCGCCCGGACCGTGATCTCGCCGGCCTTTGTCCTGAAGAGGGTGCCTCGCACCCCGACGATATCCCCCAGGTCGAGTTTCCGGAACGCCGCATAGGCTTCGTCCCCGAGGACGTCCTTTCTTGCGTAGAGCTGGATCTGGCCCTGCTGGTCGAGGATCTTGGCGAACTGGCTCTTCCCCATGTCGCGGATCACAATCAGGCGCCCCGCGACGGCGACTTGGACCGTGTTGTCCTGGCCTTCCGCATAGGCGCCTAGAGCTTCGCCGCTGAAATGCGTGGGAGCAAAATTGGCCAGAAACGGATCGACCCCGCCTGCCCGCAGTTCGGCCAGTTTCTGGCGCCTCACGGCGTGCTGGTCGTGGGTGATTTCGCTCGGTATTTCGCTCATGGAACCGGCGAGCCTGTACCGCAGCCCTGCCCCGGCGCAAACCGAAACTCGGGCGGAAACCGCCTATGGAAGCAGGAGGCGCGCACGGGCGGAAGGCAGATCGAGCCCCTGGATATCGACAAGCTTGTGCCGCGAGGTCCCACCCCGGAAAACAGTCACTGCCCGGGAGTGAAGGCCCAGGTGTGCGGCGAGCAGCTCGCACAGGGCTTCGTTTGCCCGCCCGTCCACGGCCGGAGCGCGGACCCGCATCTGCAGCTCGTCGCCCTTCCAGGGGCCGACCCGATCCGCCGACGCGTTCGGCGTCACTTTGACCTGCAGGCGGCACGAAGGCATGCGATGAGTGTGTTCTCCCCTTCACGCGGTCAAGGCAGAGGCCCGTCAACCCCGTTTAGAATCGCCCGGATATAGCCCATCGCGTAGGCCATGCCCGCGTGCCAGGGGGCGGCGCACGCCATTTGCGGGGTGTGGTCGGGGATCAACACCCCGTCAAATCCGTTGCGATTCAGGATCCGAATGACCCGCGCCATGTCCACTTCGCCTTCGTCGACGAATGTCTCCCTGTAGACCGGCACCTTGCCGCGGACATTCCTAAAATGCACATAGCCGATGCGCCCCTGCCGGCTGCACTGGTCCACCGTGTCGTAAATGTCCCCCTCGGTCATCTCCGCCAGGGAGCCGATGCAAAACTCAAGGCAGTTCGCCCGGCTCGGGTTGAGGCCGATGAGCCTCTGGTAGTGCCGCGGCTGGCAGACCAGCCGCGGCTGGCCCCTCATGGTGATGGTCGGAGGATCGTCCGGGTGGGCGGCCAGCCTTACTCCCGCTTCCTCGGCGACCGGCGCCACTTCGGCGAGAAAGGCACCCGCCCGCCGCCACAGTTCGTCGGAGGAAACCGGCGGTTCCACCCCCGCCGGGGCGTCGGCATCGTAGACCATGTTCCAGACCATCCCCTTCGGCATCGGGACATCCATCGGGCCCTCCATCCCGACCGACGTCGCGCCCCCGCGGGCATAGGGACCGGTTGTCCGGCCGGCAACGCCGGCCAGGCTGAAATTGTATCCCATGATGGGAATGCCCGCCTGCCCGAGCCGCCGGATGATCGTCTTCACATTCTCGATCTGCTCCTTGCATCGGGGACCGTTCAACAGCACGTCATGCCAGTGCGCCGGATCGAAATTTTCAATCGCCTCGAGCTTTAGGCCCGCCTCCTCGACCTCGCGACGAAGGGCAGCCAGCTCCTCCAGCGTCCACAGTTTTTTCGGGTCGCCGGCGTACCCCCAGCCGCGGTCCGTGCCCGTCGGCTGGCCGTCCCCCGGGTTGTCGGCCCCTCCCCGGAAGTAATCCACGAGATGGGCGACAATGTGCGTCGCGCCGCATTGGCGCGCGAACTGGAAATTTTCGCGCGTCAGCATGTGGCGGTAAAGTCCGAGGCCTAGTTTCATGGGGCTTTCGTCCGGCTAGCGTAGGCCGAGCCGGCGTTGATGCGCAAATTCGAATGCAATGAAGGGGTCAGGTTGAAAAAGTTGCGGTGTGCCACCGCAACTTTTTCAACCTGACCCCTTCCATGGAATTGCGTTTGAAGTCCGAACGGCTTCCATTGAAAGGATGCCATCCGCCTCCGGCGCACTCGCCCATGCAACCCTGGACTGGGGACGGACGCGCCATGCGGACGCCTTTCGCCGGCAGCAGGACCTGGTGGCGCGGCGCATTGCGGGCGAGATTGGAGACACCCTGGTTTTTACCGAGCACGAGCCGGTGTTCACGATCGGCGCCAGGGCGGGCGCCGAGAAACACATCGTGTGGGACGCCCTCCGGCTTGCGGGAGCCGGAGTCGAGGTCGTCAAGACCAACCGCGGGGGCGACGTGACCTACCACGGGCCCGGCCAAATCGTCGGCTATCCGATCGTGAGCCTGGAGCGCCGCCCCGATCTGCACGCCTACCTTCGTTTTCTGGAGGAGGTTCTCATCCGTTCGCTCGGCTGCCTGGGCCTTGCATCGGCCCGGCGCCCGGGCTGGACGGGGATTTGGCTCGGCACGCGCAAGATTGCGGCCATCGGCGTGGCCGTCCGCCGCTGGGTGACCTACCACGGATTCGCGCTGAACGTGAATCCCGACCTCAGCCATTTCGCCGGCATCGTTCCCTGCGGCATATCATCCGAAGACGGCACGGTGACGTCCATCGCGGCGGAATTGGGCCGCTCACCTGGCGCCGATGAGGTGAAAAGCGTCCTAACTGCCGAGTTTTGGGCGAGTTGGGATACGTTTAACCGGTTGGCTGGAAACGCTGACCCCCGAGTGAGCCAAGGCGCCCCCCAAATGCGCCTTTGATTTCGTTGGCGAACTGTGCCAGATAACGCCGCGCACCGGATGGATACGACACACAAACCTTCCTGGCTCAGAGCCAAACTTCCGAACGGCCCGGGTTACACGGCCGTGAGCCGGCTCGTGAACGACCACAGCCTCCACACGGTTTGTGAAAGCGCCCATTGCCCGAATCTTGGGGAATGCTGGTCGCGGGGCACCGCGACGGTCATGATCCTCGGAAACATCTGCACGCGGTCCTGCAATTTCTGCGCGATCCAGACGGGACGCCCGACGGAGCTCGATCTCGGGGAGCCCGCGCGCGTGGCCGAGGCCGTCGCCGCAATGAACCTGCGCCATTGTGTCATTACCAGCGTCGCGCGCGACGAATTGGCCGACGGCGGCGCCGCGGTTTGGGCTGCGACCGTCCGCGCCATCCGGCATCGCAATCCGCACACTGCGATCGAGGTATTGGTGCCCGATTTCAAGGGACGGCTGGAGGACGTTGATACCGTCCTCGGCGCGCGCCCCGACATCTTCAATCACAATGTCGAAACCGTGGAGCGCCTCCAGAAGCCCGTGCGGGTGCAGGCCCGCTACGATCGCTCGCGGAGCGTCCTCCAGCACGCGAAAAAGCGGGGATTTACAACTAAGACCGGTCTCATGCTGGGGCTCGGCGAGAAACATGAGGAAGTCGAGCAGACGCTGCGCGACCTCGCCGGCGACCAGGTCGACATTCTCACGATCGGCCAGTATCTCCGCCCCACCCCTTCGCACCTTCCCGTTGACCGCTGGGTCGAGCCCGCGGAATTCCAGCACTGGAAGGAGTTCGGGCTGGAAATCGGTTTCGGCGTCGTCGAAAGCGGAGCCCTGGTGCGCTCGAGCTACCACGCCGACGAACAGTCGCTCAAGTACACGGGCGAGGAGCACCTCAATTCCAGCAACCGCCTGGCCTCGGCCTGAGCGGCCCGCCCCACCCGCCGTTTGGGCGTGTGCTCGGCCGCATTTGGCTTTATATCCGGGGCTATGAATACCCGCAGCGAGATCGTCTCAAACTGGCTGCCAAGATACACAGGAGTCCCCCTGGACAAGTTTGGAGAATACGTTCTCCTCACAAACTTCCAGAACTACGTCGACCTTTTCGCCGAGTGGCACAAGGTGCCGGTCAATGGAAGGGACCGCCCGATGCCGAGCGCCACGGCGGACGACATCACGATCATCAACTTCGGAATGGGAAGCGCGACGGCGGCCACCGTCATGGATCTGCTCAGCGCGCTTCCGCCCAAGGCGGTGCTCTTCCTCGGCAAGTGCGGGGCGGTCAAGCACCGGGGGCAAATCGGCGACCTGATCCTCCCGATTGCCGCAATCCGCGGCGAGGGAACGAGCAACGACTACTTCCCCCCCGAGGTTCCGGCCCTCCCGGCATTCGCGCTTCAGAAGGCGATTTCAACCACGATTCGCGATCATTCCCGGGACTACTGGACCGGCACGATTTATACGACGAATCGCCGCGTATGGGAGCACGACGAGGATTTCAAGAAGTACCTGAAGAAGATCCGCGCGATCGCCGTGGACATGGAAACAGCGACCATATTCATGACCGGTTTCTTCAACGAGACTCCGACGGGCGCCCTGCTGCTTGTTTCGGACCAGCCCATGCTTCCGGAGGGGATCAAGACCGCGGAGAGCGACAGGAAGGTGGACGAAAATTTCGTCTCGGATCACCTAAGGATCGGAATCGACGCCCTGCAGCAGCTCATCAACAAGGGGCTGACGGTCAAGCACCTGAAGTTCTAGCACAAAGCCTCCCGCCCTCCGGAATGCGGTGTCAGTGAAATCCGGCGGCGTGCCGGGCCTGTGCGAGAATAATGGCGAAGGACGCAATAAGGTTATTGCTGGAGTGCGCCGCTATGGCGGCAAACAGCCCTGCGGAGCGACGGACGAGCAAACCGCACGCCAGACCGATCGCAAAGTAAAACGGGGCCAGGAAAAGGCTGCCGTGAAGTGCGGCAAAGAGCAGCGCCTGAATCACGTTTGCCCATCCAAATGGAATATGCCTGGCAAGCCCCTGGAGGAGGATTCCCCGGAACTGAACCTCCTCAAGCAAAGGCACGAAAATCGCCGCCACGGCGACAAGCCCGAACGGACCGCAGTCCTTAAGCAGTTCCTCGCATATGCGCTGGCTGAATGGCTCGACGGCGGCGAACCGATAGTCGGTCGCCTGCGGAAAAAACACCATAAAGACCCCCAAAAGCAGGCGCGCCGCCAACACGACGACCACACCCGCGCCGGCCGCCTTGCCAAAGCTCCATCGCCCGGGGCCCAGGAAGGACCACGCGCGCGCGCGCCAAATCAAAATGACGGTCACGGCCGCAAATCCGGCCCACCAGATGGTCTGCGCCGGAAGCAACTCGGCCGGCGGCGACGGCGATATGGCGCGCGGTGCGGCGCTGCCGTAAAGCCAGCGCAGCGCATCCGGCTGGAAAACCCAGAATCCGAGAACGCCGCTCGCGACGCCAACCCCAAAGCTGATCCAGATCTCGCGAAGGCCCCAGCGGGCGTGGCTCCAACCTCCGGTCTTTCCCGCCCGGGTGCGCAACAGCGACCAATAGTGAACCGGCAGCACCAGCAGCAGCGGCAGGGCGATTGCCAGAAGCATAAGGACGTCGAGCGAAAGCAGGCTGACCGCATCATCGAGGTTCCAGCCCAGGCGCGGATGCTTCCAGGCCAATGCGATGCGATAACGTGAGAACGGATCGGATCCCAAACCGAAGGATCGCAGGCGGCGGTATGCGTCGAGGGCCTCGCCAGCCGAGCCAAATTGCAGCTCCAGGCGAAAACGGTCGCGGGCCACGTTTTCCCGGTTCCAGGAATTCAGGCTCAGTTTCGCCAGGATTCCGCGAGCCGCACCCAACTCGCCGGCATGGGCAAGCCGCATGGCGGTCGCCGAGTCGGAAACGATCGCGGGCTGCCTGGCGCTTAACGCCCTGTAAAGCGCGACAGCCCTTGCCTGCAGGCCGAGGTCGAACAGCAAATCCATCTGTTGTTTCCTCAGGTACGGAGTACCCGAATCAAGAACCGGATTGGAAAGGACCCCCCGGCTAAGCTCATCCTGGTTGGCGCCGTGCAGCTCCGTTGCCAAAAGCACGCCGGCCTCGGGCGTCGCCCTGCGGTCGAAGGAGGTGCGTGCATATTGCAGCGCCCTTTCCGAATTCTTGCCGTGCTCGGCCGCCCTGGCCCTTAGCAGATAGAACGCAGCCTGGTCCGCCGGCGGCCACGAGGGGACCATTCTCGCGTACCGATCGGCCCTGGCGTCAAAATGCGGATCAAAATAGTTTTGAAGCTGGTAGAGAACGGTCCCCGGCACATCCGGGAAATTGCCCGTGAGATACCCGAGTGCGGCGGCGTAGTCGTCCGCGGCGGACGCTATGGAGACGTCCTCGGCGTCGTTGAAATGCGCTATGAAGCGCACCCGTTCCAGCGCGAGGGCGGCGTCTTTGGGGCGGGATGCGCATGCGCGCGCGTATGCCGCGACAGCCGAATGGTAACGCTGCTCCTGGGCGTGCTCGATAAGGGCGATCAGCCGCTGGTCGCTGCCCGGCGAAAAATCAAATCCCGATGCGTCCGGGGCATCGGGAATTGACGAAGGGGCGGACGTCGGCGGCGTCGCATGAACGCTCGCGACTTCCCGCGCCGGTGCATCGTTCACCGCGCTCAATTCCGCCCGCGTCCTTCTTGCGATGCCGATTTGATTCAGTTCGCTGAGAGCCACCACGCACCAAACCGAAAGCAGAATGATTGCCCTGCTGCGGGAAGTCCGGAATCGCCTGCCGATCGAGAAAAGGCCGATGACAATCAACGGCAGCAAGGCGGAGCCGGCGATAACGGCGCCTATCCGAGAGCCGATCCCGTCCTTCACCGATTGCTTCGCAGGCGCGATCAAGGTGAGAATAAACTGCAGCACCCCGGCCGCGATCGTGGCCGCAAGCAAAACACCGGTCAGGGGTCTTGGAGCCTGCGTCCCATCTTCTCCCGGCCGGGGAGACCCGGCGGGCGGATCGTCATTCATTTGGGCTCATCGAGTGGATGCGGCCGGCCACCACTGGTACAGGAAGAAATAGACGAGGACGCCCGTCACCGAGACATAGAACCAGATCGGGAAGACGACCTTCGCCCACGCCTTGTGCCGCGCGAAATCCCCCCGCAGGGCGAACAGGAACGTCCGGGGGACGAGGTAGGCGATCGATGCCGCCAGGATGATGTGCGAGATGAGCATCGGAAAATAGACCGCCCGGATGAAGCCGGTGCCGCCGAAGGGAGTGTGCAGCCCGCGGCGGAGCGCGTGGTAGGTCACGTAGCCGACCAGGAAGAGGGCCGAGACGACGGCGGCCGAGAGCATGCACTTGCGATGGGCCTCTTTTTTTCCCCGCTTGATGCAGACGAAGCCGGCCGTGATGAGCACCGTCGCGATCCCGTTCATCGTGGCGTTGAACGTGGGGATTTGCAGGACGGTCATTGTTTGGAAATGCGGAGGCGGCCCGCTCAATAGAACACGATCCGGTCCACCACAAGGGCCCCGAGGGTGATCGGAAGGTAGGCGATCGAGGCGAGAAACAGCTTCCGGGCCGCCACGTCGCGACCCGTGGGCCGCAGGAAGACGAGGGCCCGCCAGAGGAACCAGGCCCCAGTGAGGCCCGCAACCGCGGCGTATCCCATCGAGTCCTGGTGCAGGGTGACGGGCGCCAGGCTGATCGTGACGAGAAGGAGAGTGTTGTAGAAGGACCAGCGGGCGGCCAGGCGCCCCGATTCGTCGGTGACGGTCGGCATCGGGAAGTGCACGGCGGAATAATCCCTGCGGTAAATCCAGGCGAGCGCCATGAAATGCGGCATCTGCCAGAAGTAGAGAAGCCCGAAGAGAATCCACCCCATGGGCGAGATGCTTCCCCGCGCGGCGGTCCACCCGATGAGAGGAGGGAGGGCTCCGGCGATCGCGCCGATCTCCGTGCTCCAGCGCGACCACCGCTTGGCCGGGGTGTACCAGCCGAGATAGGTGGCGATTGTCAGCAGGGTGATGAACGCGGCCAGGGAGCCGACCCTGGCGAAGATGACCATGAGCGCCGCGATGCACATGAGCGAACCGAGGACAAACGCCGAGCCGGTCGGGATCTTCCCGGAGGGGATCGGGCGGTGGGACGTGCGCTGCATCTGCGCGTCCGTGTCGAATTCGAGCCACTGGTTGAGGACGGCGACCCCGCCCGCCGCAAGGGATGTGCCGATCACGACGCACACCAGCTGGCCGGTGTCCCGCGGCGCCCGGCCGGCGAGGTAGCCGGCCAGCGCGGTCAGGACGGACAGCAGGCTCAGCCGCGGCTTCGTCAGCTCGAGGTAATCGGAGAAACTGGCGGACCTGCTCACGGACTGGGCCTCGGCTCTCACCGCGCCTCCCCCGCTTCGATTTCATCCCGGTGCGCAAACCACGTCAGCCAAAATGCGGTCGCCAGGACGAACGCCCCCACGAGCACGTGCGCGGTCGTGATGGCCGGATCCCGGTAGGTGCGGATGATCGCCGCCCCGAGGAGGATCTGAAGGGCGAAAAGGCTCACGAGAAACGAGGCTCCGGTCCGCATGAAGAGGGGGGCCGCCCGCTCAAGCCAGATCCTTGCGGCGAACCACAGGAGCGCCACGGCAAGAATGAGGGCCATCACCCGGTGCGCGAAATGGATCCCCACCTTGAAGCTCCAGACAGCCGGCAAGATCCCCCCGTCGGGCGTCGACCAGGGAAAGCTCGGGATCGCCAGGCCGGCATTGTTGTGCCGCATGACGGCGGCGACCGTCAGCTGGACGAAAAGGAGGGCGACGCAAATGCGGCCCAGCCGCCGCAATCCCCCGGAGACCGCGACGGGCCTCCCGATCCATGCCTTCGAGCAGGCCGCCGCAATCGCGATCAGCATGCAGACGTAAACCTGCGCGATCACCCCGTGGGGGATGCGCAGCATCTGGCCCAGCGTCATCTCGAAGCCGGGGACATGAACCGGATCGAGAAGGACGCGCAAGCCCCCGACAACTCCCTGGAGAACGACCATGCCGATCGCCCAATAGCCCAGCTTTCGCAGCCAGGCGCGCTCCTCCCGCAGCCAGAGCCAGATCCCCACGACGACCGTGATGAGCCCCATCGTCGATGCGCTCAGCCTGTGGGAGTGCTCGGCGAACATCGACAGATTG
Organism: Opitutaceae bacterium; assembly: GCA_050015855.1. Classification (GTDB taxonomy): domain Bacteria; phylum Verrucomicrobiota; class Verrucomicrobiia; order Opitutales; family Opitutaceae; genus Palsa-1447. The sequence continues at coordinate 94,255 of JBEKAO010000015.1, forward strand.
CCCAGCCAGCCGGAGGGATTGAGGGAGCCGTTGGAAAGGGGCCAGTCGGGAAAGGCCATGCCGGCGTTGATGCTTGTCGTAAATGCGCCAAGGGTGACCAGCACAAAGACCCAGGCGCTTCCAGCGGCGGAGAAAATGGCGAGGGCGGGTTTGTGGCCCGCCGTCCGCCCGGACCGGTCCGGGGCGGGCTTGAGCGCGTCAATTCGCCCGGGAAGCGATTTTTCTGCGCCGGAAGCTCGGGACTGGGACTGCGACTCCATGATCGATTGAACCGGTCAGTAGAACCCGTCGGGCTTGCCGTCGCAAACCCTTTGACAATTATTCCAACCGGGAAATGGGTGTGGCATGCACTTTCCTCCTGGAGCCGCGAACAAGGCCGCCGGCGCATTGCTGGCACTCTGCGCCATCGCCCCGATTGCGGGCTGCTCGAAAAAGCCGGGGCCCGGGGACGGATCGCGGATTGCGGGGGCCGCGCCCACAGCGGGCGAAAGGCGATATCCCCTGTCCGGCGAAATCATTTCGGTCGATGCAAATCGGAAGATGCTGAAGGTGAGGCATGATGCGGTCGAAGGCCTGATGCCGGCGATGGTCATGGAGTTTTCGGTCTCCGCAGCCGACGCATCCCTCGCCCGGCCCGGGGAGCGCATCCGGGCCGTGCTCGTCCTCGCGGATGGAGAGAGCCCGCGCCTGGAAACCATCTGGCCCGACGACCGGGCTTCGGTCGGCGCGGTCGAGGCCGGCGCCACCGCTCTGCGCGAGGACACCCATGACCGGGGCCCCAACCCCTACCGCGAGGTTGGCGAAAAAATGCCCGATTTCACGCTCTACGACCAGTCGGGCCAGGTCGTCCAGATCTCGCGGTTTCGCGGCAGGCAGATCATGCTCAATTTCATCTACACCCGCTGCCCGGACGCCAATATGTGTCCGCTTTCAACGGCAAAGATGATGACGACCCAGCACCTGGCGAAGGAGGCGGGTGTCGCGAACGTCGAATTCATTTCCATCACGCTCGATCCGACCCACGACACGCCCGGCGTCCTGAAGGAGTACGCCGACGTCCGGGGGATAGACACGTCAAACTTCTCCTTCCTGACGGGACCCGAGGGCGCGATTCGCGACCTTTTGAGCCAGTTCGGCGTGATCGCGGAATTCAACGGCGATTTCGTCAAACACACGCTCGCCACGCTCCTGATCGACTCGGACGGAAAGATCATCTGGCGCGCCGACGGGAGCGACTGGGATCCAGGCGACTTCGTCGCGAGAATGCACAAGGGCCCCGCGGCGCCGGAAGCCGCGCGCTAGCCCGCGTTTTCTCGCTTAGTGACGGGTTTCCCGGTCTAATGGGAGTTTCCGATGGTTTTCCCCGAAGAGAGCCCGTCTCCTCCTTCCGCACCGCCGTCGATTTCGTGGCGCCAGGTCGTCTGGATCAGCCTCGCGGCCGCGGCGCTGATCGCGGCGATCCACCTTCTTCCGGGCCCGCCCCTCCTGAGCCCCATGGACTTTGTCCCGGGCGGGCCCGACGCGGTCGAGTTCTGCGACCCGCTGAACCCGCGGGTCATCGCGGTCGCCGCAAAACGGACTTCCGTCACCCTGGGCCTCGCCGTCCCGGCGCCGCTCAATGCCGGGTCAGCGGAGCCTGCCAGGGTGCGTTTGGCGCTCCGGACCGCCTCCGGCAAGGCCATCGGCCCGGACGATCTGGTCTCCTCGCCGGGTGGAAGGATCCGGCTTTTCATCCTAAGCGCGGACCTTTCCGACCTCCAAACCGCAATTCCGGCACCCGGACGACGGCGCGGCGATTGGGCGTTCGATTTCGTCCCGAGGATGGCGGGAAGCTACCGCGTGTTCGCCGACATGACCCCCGCGGCAACCGGCCGCGAGCTTTACGCGTCGGCTGATTTGCCGGTTTCAGGCGCCCCCCTTCGCAGGGCGGACAATCTCTCATCGCGCGCCGAATCCGGCGGGATCGAATTCGACCTGCGGCCATCCGCGGGGCCGCTCTATGCGCACCGGGCCGCAAGGCTCAGATTGGCCATCGCGCGTCCGGATGGAAACCCGGTTCCCCTCGTGCCGTTCCAGGGAGCCTACGCCCACCTGGTCCTTTTCGACGAAGCCCGGGTCGGGTTCCTCCGCGTCAGCGCGCCCGCCGGACGGAACGGCGGGGCCCCGGACGCCGTTCGGCCGACCTTCGAATCCACCGTAACGTTTCCGGATTCCGGCCGCTACGTCGCCTGGGTCATCGTCGACATCGCCGGCCATGAAACCGAGGTTCCATTGGCGCTGGAAGTGACGCCCTAAAAGTGATACGTTGCGTCTGCGAACAGGAGCCGGCCGATGGGACCGTTGTAGTCCCCGACATCGGCGTTGGTCGAAGGAAATGCATTCGGCGCAATCGGCGGCATTTTATTGAAGACATTGTCCACCCCGAGCCGCAATTTCACCTTGCCGAGCCATTTGACAGCGGTGCTCTTGGACAGATCATAACCCAGGAAGGCGTCAATCTGCTGATAAGACCCGACACCAACCGGAGCCGTCGCCGTGGATCCCCCGCCACCGATGTCTTCAACCGGCGGGACGAAGGTGTGTCCGAGGGTCAGGTCAAACTCGTTGTGCACCCAATCCAGAGTGGAGTAGATCCTGAAATGCGGGATCGTGCCCTGGCTGCTGCTTCCCCCGCCCGAAGCCGTTCCCACATAATCGTAATAGGGTTCAAACGGCGTCTCCTGAACCAAATAGCTGTCCCAGACCGTGGCGTTGGAACTGATCTTGATGCGCCCCACTCCCGGCCAATTCCAGGCGTAGTCCGCCCCGATGTCCACTCCGCGGTCGACCTGCGAGGTGAGATTGAGCAGCGGTACATGGACGTAGACTGAGGACGGGTTTGCGGTGCTCAACTGGCCCGGCCCAGTGACACCCGGTCCGGTCTGGCTGCCCACATGGACGTCGCCGGCAAATGGAGACTTCGGCCCCAGGTCTTCGACGCTTTGCACGATCTCAACCTGGCTAAGGTAACCGATGGAACCGGCCACGCTGGCGCCGAAAAAGTCAAAGGAAAGATCGAAGCCCGAAACCTGGTGGGGGGCGAAGATGAACCCGGCCGACCAGGTGTTGGCCCGGTAGGGCTGGAGGTCCGGATTGGATCCGCTGAAACCGTTCATCCCGGCACTGGAAGCCGTGAACCCATAGTAACTTTGATAGGTAAAGGGCGGAATCGGCCCCGAAACGGCCGGGCCAAAAAGCTGGTAGAGCTCCGGCGCCCCGAACGATCGGCCGACCGATGCCCGCAAAGTCAGCCGATCGTCGAATGGCTGGTAATTCAAACCAACCTCGGGCACCGTGGTATGGCCAACCGTGGAATAATTGTCGTAACGACCCGCAAGGTCGACCGACAGCTCGTACAACCCGGGCAATTTCTGCTGCGGGCCCGCGAGCGGAATTTTGACCTCGGCATAGGCCGAAGTGTAATCGCGCGATGCGTCGAACGGTGAAAGCGACTGCGAATTGAGCCATCCGGCGATCGATAGGCCCGGAGCGATTCCCTCGCTGACCGGATCGGGGGAGGAACTCAGGCTTTCGCGCGTGTAGCTGGCGCCGATCGCAAAGCTGATTTTCCCGGATGGGAGTTCAAACGGCGTTCCCCGGAACAGGAAGTCCTCGGACACGAGCGTGCTCGCCATCGCGTTGGTCTTGGTGCCGATCACGTTTCCGGGCAGAGCCCCCGCCGCCTGATTGATCGCGAAGGGATTGATGGTGCCGGCCGCGAGCGCGGCGTTCAGATTGGCGGTGTCGATCTGGCCCGACTCGGCATAGCCCAGGTGGTAGCGGTTTAGGTCGATGCCGGCCTCCCAGGAATAATCGGAATTGATCGTGCCCTTGAGCCCGCCGGAAAAACGCTCGAATTCCGACGTGTCAAGGCTTTGAACGGGATTCTGCGAGAAGAGGTTGTCGACATTGACCAGGTTGACGACGCTGCCCTGATAAAGATAAGACGGCGAAAACGGGCTGCTCAAGTTGGTGAACGGGACGTAGGGCACGTAGGCGTAGGCTCCGGGAGGAGGAGGCGATGTCCCGTAAACGAGCGGATCGGTGAACGGCGCGGAAATATACGGGGAAATGGAATCGCCGACGACGGAAGACCTGGTCTGGTCCCAGCCATACAGGAGGTCGCCAAAGAAGACCAGGTGGTCCCCCGAAATCTTTTGCTCGAAGGTGCCTACGACGCTCCTCCTCTTGAGGCTGTCCAACAGGGTCTGGTAGGGGGCCAGGTTGTATCCGCCCACGACCTGCTGCTCGGTCACCGGTGTATAAATGCCCATCTGCACCAGCTGGCTGATCGAATACTGAAGGAATCCGGGCGGGGCGTTCAACGACGGTTTGAGCTGGTAAAAGGATGTCGCCGACTGGCCGGTCCCCAGATTGATGGAGTTGATGCTGATAATCCCGGCATAGGCGGTCGCGCCGAAGATCGGGTTCGAATACGGGCGCTGGCTCATGTAAATCGGGCTCGTCTCCGTACCCTCGGCCGAGAGCATGATCGAGGTCGTCCCGTTGCTCACCCCGCCTGTGACGTACGCGGAGCGCTCGGTGTAATCGCCGGAATTGGTGCTTTCGCCCCAATGCGCTCCGACTTCCCAACCGTTGAATTTGGATTTGAGAATAACGTTGACCACGCCGCCAACGGCGTCGGAACCGTAGATCGCCGAAGCGCCGTCGGAATCGATTTCGACGTGGTCGATCGCGGAGGGCGGAATCATGTTAAAATCGACGAATTCGCTGCCAAGGCTCGCCTCCGCCGGATCGAATGCGACCCGCTGGCCATCGATAAGCACAAGGGTCTTCAGGTTGTGGATTTGCAGGTAGGAGCCGCCCTGGGTCACGAACGCCTCCGTGTTGGCGTTTTCCAAGCCCACATTCCCGTTTCCGGTGAATCCGCCCGAAATTTTCCTAAGAATATCGGCAAGATCGGTCTCGACTCCGCTGTCGGACATTTGGGCGGAGCTGATTATGTCCACCGGCTGGGTGGCTGTGTTGGCCAGTCCCGGCAGATTGGAACCGGTGACGACGATCGAGGATAGCATGATCGGCTCATCCGGCGGCGGAGCCTGCGGGACCGGTTGAGCGGCAGCCTGACCAAAACAGGAGGGACCGGCACCGAGCGGCAGTGCAGACAAAAGAATCCAACGCATCGTGAGATTCGAGGTCATAGAAAAAATCATACCAGTTCTTGAAACCCATTGCACGAATGAAGTTAAGCTGGCCGTGGCGGCAAAGCGTGTCATAAAAAACGGCCGGATGAACCTGGTCATCGGCCCCTTGGTGGAGTTCAGCCACCGCAACCCGAAGAAAGTGACGGCGCTCGCCCTGGTCCTGGCGCTAGCCGCCGCATTCCATGCGTCGAGCCGAATCCGAATCGACAGCGACACCGCAAAGCTTGTCGATCCGAATCTCCCCTGGCAGCAGGCCGCGGCCGATCTTGACCGGCAATTTCCCCAGAACCAGGACCTGATTGTGATCGTGGTGGACGGGACGACCCCCGACCAGAGCGCCGACGGGGCCGCGGAACTCGCGCGCCGGCTGGAGCTGAGGCCGGATCTTTTTCGATACGTGCGCCAGCCCGACGCCAATCCCTATTTTCGGCGCTACGGGCTGCTCCTGCTTTCGACGACCGACGTCCAGGATTTTGCCGATCATGTCATATCCGCCCAGCCGTTCTTGGGAGTCTTGGCGGCCGACCCCAGCGTTCGCGGAGTCTTGGGAGCCATCGATCTATTGGCCAAAGGAGCCCTGCGGGGCGATGTCGAACCGGCGAAGATCGACGCGCCCCTGGGCGCGGTGGCGGACGCGACCGAGGCCGCTGTCGCGGGGTTCCGCCATCCCCTTTCGTGGCAGAATCTGCTCAGCGGCCGCGCGCCGGAGCCGGGCGAACTGCGCCATTTTGTGCTGGCCCGGGTCATTCTCAACTTCGGCCAGGTCGAAGCCGCCTCCGAAGCCATCGCGGCGGTCAGGGCGGCCGCCCGCGACGCCGGCCTTGGCCCCGGGAGCGGCGTCCGGGTCCGGGTGACGGGACCGGTTGCGTTGAACAACGACCAGCTCGCGGCCCTGTCCCAGGGCGCGGTCGTTTCGACGATTCTTTGCGTCGGCCTGCTTTGCTTCTGGCTCGCCCTCGGGATGCGGTCCGTCCGCACGATGGCGGCGATTCTCGTGACGCTGATCGTGGGCCTGGTGGGATGCGCCACACTCGCGGTCACCGCAATCGGGGCATTCAATCCGGTTTCAATCGCCTTCGCGCCCCTGTTCATCGGAATCGCGATCGATTTCGGGATCCAGTTCTGCGTCCGTTACGCGTCCGAGCGCCTGGCTGCGCCGGAGCCGGAGGCGTTCCGCCGCGCCGCGGCGGGCGTCGGACCGCCATTGGCGGTGGCGGCCGCCGCGACCGCCGCCGGTTTCCTTTCATTCGCGCCGACGGGCTATCTGGGCGTGCGGGACCTTGGGCTGATCGCCGGTTTCGGCATGATCCTGGCCCTGCTGCTCAACCTGACGCTCCTGCCCGCCCTTCTCACGCTCCTGCACGCGGGAGCCGAGCGCCACGCGGCGGGCTTCGCCTGGGGCGCCCGGATGGACCGGTTTTTCGCCCGCAAGCGCCGCCAGGTTGTCGCGGCGGCCCTGATCCTGGCCGGCCTTTCCGGAGCCGCGCTGCCCCGGCTGAAATTCGATTTCAATCCCGTCGACCTGGAGAATCCCCGCTACGAGTCGGTCCGGACATTCAACGACCTGATGGCCGATCCGGACACCTCCCCCTATACGATCGAATTCCTGGCGGCGCCTTCGGATGCCGCGGCGGCGGCCGATCGCCTGCAGGCCCTGCCCGAGGTGGCCCGCGTCCTGGACCTGTCGAGCTTCATTCCCGGCGAGCAGGCGCCAAAGCTGGAAACGCTGGGGGACGCCGCCTCCCTCCTCGGGCCGACCCTGTCGCCGGCGGCGGTCCAATCCCCGCCCACCCAGGACGAGATCCTCGTTTCCGTGAACCAGTGCGCCGCGGACATGGAGCAGCTCGGCAACCGCGGAGACCGGCCCGCGGGCCGTTTGGCGGCGGAATTGCGCGCCGTCGCAAAGGGCGGGCCGGCGGTCATCGCGCGCTTCGCGGACAACCTCAGCGCCGGGATCGGCCGGCGGTTGGATGATTTCCGGGAGGTGATGCGGGCGGGGCCGGTGTCGCTCGATACCCTGCCGCCCGCGTTTCGACGGGACTGGGTGGCTTCCGACGGCCGCTGGCGGGTGGAGGTTTTCCCGAGGGGCGACACCCGGGACAACAGGGTGCTGCGGGAGTTTGCCCGCGCTGTGCAAAGGATCGTTCCGCAGGCCGTGGGATCCGCGGTGTCGGTCGACGAGTGGACCCGGATGGCTCCGCAGGCCTTCGCCACGGCGGGCCTGCTCGCGATCGTGGCAATCGCGATCCTTCTTCTGGCCGTCCTCCGGGATTTTCGCGCGGTCGGATGGGTGATGGTCCCCCTGATTCTGGCCGGGATCCTCACCCTGGGCGCCGCCGCCCTCCTTGGCTTCTCCGTCAATTTCGCCAATATCATCACGCTCCCGATGATGCTCGGAATCGGGGTCGCCTTTGACATTTATTTCGTCATGCGGCGGCGGGCGGGCGAGCCCGGCCTTTTGGCCTCTCCCACCGCCCGGGGAGTGGTCTTCAGCGCGCTGACCACGGGCACGGCCTTCGGCAGCCTGGCATTGTCGCAATCCCTGGGAATGGCCGAAATGGGGAAATTCCTGATGCTGGCGCTCTTTTTCATCCTGCTCTGCACGCTGATCGTTCTGCCCGCCCTGCTGGGGCAAGGATCGCAGGCCACGAAGGAGCGTTCGGCATGACGCGGTCCGCGCGGCGCGCGGCGCTTCTCCTCTCCGGCGCGCTCCTCGCCGCGGGATGCGCCAGCGTTCCCCGGGACCCCGCCGCCAGGGCCGAATTCAAGGCGAACAACGATCCCGTGGAGCCGCTCAACCGCAGGATTTTCGCATTCAACCTGCTTTTCGACCGGATCCTGATCAAGCCGCTGGCCAAGGGATACGTGCGGATCGTCCCCAAGGCGGGCAGGACCGCCATCCGCCATTTCCTGGACAACCTCGACGAGCCCATTGTCGTCGCCAACACGCTGCTGCAGGGCAGGCCCAGGGCGGCGGCAACGGCGGGCGGCCGCTTCCTGGACAACACCCTGTTTGGATTCGCGGGCCTTGCCGACGTGGCGACCGGCGACAGGCTGCCGAAGCAATTCGGCGACTTCGGCCAGACGCTCTGGTCCTGGGGGTTCCAGGAGGGCCCGTACCTGATCGTGCCCCTGTTCGGACCGACCAATCCGCGCGACGGAATCGGCTCGGGCGCGGATATCTACATCGACCCGTTCCGCTATGTCACCCGGGCGAGTCATTACGCGACCAATTTCAGCATCGGCCGCGCGGTCGCCGATGGAATCGACAAGCGGGCCGACAACCTGGATGCCCTCGATGAGATCCAGAGGGAGTCGATCGACTATTACGCCTCATTCCGGAGCTATTTTCGCCAGCACCGGACCTCGGAGATCAGGAACGGATGGCCGGCCGCGGCCCAGCCGCAGGCGCCGGCGGATTTTTACCAGGATCCCGGGCGCTAGCCAGGCTGGCTCCCGAGGTCGGCCGCCTTCTTGCGCAGGAGATCCACCAGCGCCGGCGCCCCGCCCTGGCGCAACACCGCCGAGTACTCGGAGCGACGGGCGGCGAGTTCGCTGATCGTGCCGCTCAGGTAAACGTCGATGATGCGCCAGCGGCCGTCGCCCGCGCGCATGAGGTAATCGAGCTGCACGGGATCCGGATCGCCGGTGAAAAGCCTCGTGTGGACGATGCAATCGCCGCTCGGCAGCTTGGCGGGGACGGGGTCGACCTCGAAACGCTCGCCGGCGTAGCTCTTGAAGCGCTGCGCGTAGGTGGCGACGCTGCAGGCGCTGAACGCCTCCACCAGCTGCTTCTGATCCGACGGGGAGAGGCTTCTCCAGGACGGGCCCACGACGATCCGGGTCATGAGGGGCAGGTTCAGGTCGCGCTCGACCTCGGGCGCGAGCAGGTCCCGGCGCCCGGCGAAATCCAGGGCCGGGCCGCGCTTCATCGAAGCCATCAGGGCGTCGCACAGGGACCGCGCGGTTGCGGCGGGATCCGCATCCTGGGCGCGGGCGGCGGGAAAAAGGGCGGCGCTCGTTGCGACGGCGGCAAGAATGAGGGCAAGGCGGCGGATCATGGCTGAAGTGCGGCGGGAGAACTATTTTGCAAGCGACTTTCGGACGGATTGCAATTCCTTGCGCTGGGCCGAATCCATCTTCGGATAGCTCAATTTGAGCCCGTCGAGCGTATCGAGTATCACCTGCGAAACGATGAGGCGGGCGGTCTGCTTGTCGTCGGCCGGGATGACGTACCAGGGCGCGTGCCTTGTGCTCGTGGCGCCCAGGCACTCCCCGTAGGCGGCCGCGTATTGCTTCCAGTAGCCGCGCTCCTCGATGTCGGGGCGGCTGAATTTCCAATTTCTGTCCCGGTCGTCGATTCGCGCGAGAAAGCGCCTGCGCTGCTCCTCCTTCGACAGGTGCAGGAAGAATTTCACGATGCGCGTCCCGTTGCGGTAAAGATGCCTTTCGAGATCGTTGATGGAACGGAAGCGATCCTTCCAGAAATCTCTGTCCTTCATCGTTTCCTCGGGCAGATTCTGGCCGGCGAGTATGTCCGGGTGCACGCGAACGATGAGCACCTCCTCGTAGTAGGAGCGGTTGAAGATGCCGATGTTCCCCCGCGCGGGCAGGCAGCGGTTCGTCCGCCAAAGAAAATCGTGGGCGATTTCCTCCGGACCGGGCCGCTTGAAGCTGAAAACCTGGCAGCCCTGCGGGTTCACTCCGGACATGACGTGCTTGATCGCCCCGTCCTTCCCGGCGGCATCCATGGCCTGAAAAATCAGCAGCAGGGCGTAGTGCTCCTGGGCGTACAGCAGGTCCTGGCGCCCGCTCAGCTTTTCGATGTGCCTGGCCAGGAGCCTCTCGTAGTCCTTCCTTGATTTGCAGGGCGCCTTCACCCGCGTGGGCCACTTCCTGAGGTCGACCGCGCTGCCCTCGCGGACGCGAAACGGCTTGATGTCGATTTTCATGCGTTCGGACAGCTTACCGCAGTCCCGGCCGATGTCGACACCGTGCGCTCCCGGGCCCGGCGATACGGTTTGCAATCCCGGGGCGGGAATCTATATTACCGGAGGTTTAGGCAACGTTCACCCATGAAAGGCCGGCACCCAATTCCGGTGGCCGAAAAGATCGCCTCCCCGAGTTTCGGAGCAAACGGCGAAAGGGTGGGCCCCGGTATTTGCATGCCGCCTCGCGGGAACACGGCCGGGAGACCCGCCAGGGAGGATTCCAGGCGATGACGGCATCGATCAAACGCTCAAAAGGAGGGAGACCCCAATGACTGCCCACGCATATCTCGAACACGGATTGACAATCCTCAAAGCCCGGCTGGAAAGCCCGATTTCCGGCGCGCCCGTCGCGGCCCCCCAAGGGGCCCGCCCGTTCATCACCCTGTCGCGCGAAGTCTGCGCCGGCGCAACCACCCTGGGCCGCTCGCTCCTGCCGGGATTAAACTCGGAATTCTGCGAGGAGGGCCAGGAGTGGGTCCTCCTGAACAAGGACCTGCTCGGCTTTGCCCTCGCGCGCCACGACCTACCCGAGCAGCTGGCCCGGTACCTGCCCGAGGACAAGATCTCCGAAATCGACGCCGCGATCGGAGAGATCGTCGGCCTGCATCCGTCGATCTGGGAACTCGAGCAGCGGGTTGCGCAGACGATCGTCCAGCTCGCGCATCTGGGCTACTTCATCTTCGCCGGCCGAGCCGCCCACCTCCTGACGCAATCGCTGCCCGGCGGCTTCCATGTGCGCCTCGTGGCCGCGAAGAAGGCGCGGATCGAGCGCCTGATGGAGATGGAGGGCTGCGACTCCCACGAGGCCGAAACCCATATCGACCGGACCGACGGCGCCCGGCGCAAGTTTGTGACCTCCCATTTCGGCCGGGACATCGACGACCCGCACACCTACGACCTCGTCATCAACACGGACCGGATATCGCCAGGGGCCGCCGCTGCCATGGTCCTGGACGGGCTCCGCCACCGGATGAGCACCGCCCGCAGCCGCGCTCCGGCATGGACCCTGGGGACGTGGGCCGCGGAGTCCGACCATCCGGTCTGGTCCACGCGTTAGAGCGTATCCGAAAACCGGTGATACGAAGACCTCAGACCTCCAGAATTGAAATCCTCAAGGATTTCAATTCTGGAGGTCTGAGGTCGTACCCAGACGGGTTATCGCGCGCTCAGGAAGAGGCCTTCGCCCATTTGAAGAAGTTGACTCCGAGGGCGCCGACAAGGACGAGCGAGCTCACGCCGGCCATCAGGATTCCCCCCAGGACCTGGTCATTCTCGGCGTCCAGGCCCGGCACAAGGCGCGGAGCAACGCTGTAGGTGGGATAGATCGGGTGCTCGGCCATGAGGATGTAGGCGAACACGGCCGTCAGGGCGACCTCGATCGCAAAAAGATAAACCAGCCGGGAGCCAAAGCCTTGGGGCGGGCAAATCCTCGAGGGGCTCGCCAGGGGCCACCAAAAGAGGAGTCCCGACAGGAGGACGGCCGCCAGTTCCACGGCGTAACCACCCGGGCCGCCCAAAGCCCACTCCAGCAGCCTCGGGACGTACCACACACTGACCAAAAGCGTGAAACCGGCGCCGCAAATCCAGGGTCGCAGGACGCCCCGTGCGGCCCGCCGCGCATTCCGGGGCCGAAGCGCCGCATCCACGCCCCAGTGCGGCAGCCCCCGCAAGATGAGCGCCGCCGCCGGAAACAGGATCAGGAGCTGGAGGCACACGTGGACGCTGAAGAGGTACAGCCCGCCGATCCGCGCCGCGGGCGAGCCCGCGGCGAGATAGACCAGCCCCAGTCCGGAATAGAACCGGATTGCGGCCGCCCGGGGCCAGGGCTCCCCCGGGGCCAGGCGCCTGCGCAGCGGTCCGATCCACAGGGCATAGGCCCAGCCGAGAACCACGAGCCCGTCCAGCAGGCCGGGATTGAGGCCCCATTGACTCCAGTCGATCATGATCTCGCGGCGGCGGCCGCCCTAACGATGCGTCATGAACTCGACAGCGGCATGCTGTTCGAGACGGAAAAAAGCCTCAGGAGCGCCCACATCGTTCCCCCGGCAAGAATCAGCCCAATGAAGAAAAGGATCGTGCAAAACGGCCGGTCCCAGCGCAGGTGCATGAAGATGAAGATGACGAACAGAAACTTCACCGCCGAGGCGATGACGAGCGTCCCGAACAGCAGGGAATGGGCAAACGGCAGGTAGACCGTGATGATCTCCAGGCCGGTGATGACGGCGAGGAGCATCGCGACCCGAACGTAGAGTTCGAACTTGCTTTCCTCGAGGGCGTGCTCGTGCGGGGGTGTGGCGGCCTGGCTCATGGCGGATATCAGATGTATTCGAGGAGATAGACGGCCGTGAAAATGACGATCCAGACTATGTCGACGAAATGCCAGTAAAGGCCCATCATTTCGACGTCGATCGATTCCTTTTCAGTCAGCCGGCCGGTGAAGGAGTAAAGCAGCATGGAGGACAGCCAGACGACCCCGACCAGCACGTGAAGGCCGTGGGTGCCCGTCAGGGTGAAGAAGGTCGTCCCGAATATGCTGTTCGTGATCGTCATGTGCTTTTCGCTCACAAAGTGGCTGAACTCGTAGACCTGGCAGCCGAGGAATATGCACCCGAAGAATATCGTCGTGAGGAGCGAGATGCGAAGGCTCTTCAAGTTGCCCTTCTGGATCGCGTTCACGGCCAGCGCCATCATCAGCGACGACATGAGGAGGATGAACGTCGAGAACGAGGTCAGCTCGATGTTGAACACGTCCTTCGCCAGGGGCACGCCGGGAGGCGGGTGCAGCCGGTAAATGAGGTGCGTGGAGATCAGGCAGCCGAAGAACATGCAGTCCGAGGCAAGAAAGGTCCACATGAGGAGCTTCTTGCTCGGAATGCCCGTCGATGTCGTCGGGTCGCTGTGATGATCGATCGTGCCTGCGGCGGCTGTGCTCATGCTGGGAAGTGAATGGGTGTCATGGAAGGCATCCGCGGCGCTCAGTGGGGACCGGAATTCGATCCCTCGTGGGCGCCGCCCTCGCCGGGATGGATGTGGTAGCCCTCGTTGCCCTCCAGGGCCCACAGGTACACGGCCACGAGCATGATGACCAGGCCGGCAATGCTGACCGCGAGCTTCCTGCCGATGATCACGGCGGGATCGGGATTGGGATCGATGATCGATACGCCGACCGCCCCGATCAGGATCCCGACCCCGGCGATGAAGGGATAAACCGACTGAAACGGCATGTGGATTCCGCCGTGCTCCGCCTCGCTCTTCTCATGGTCGGCCTCCTCCTTGACGATCTCCTCCCTGTGGTGCTTTTGGTACCAATAGGCGTCGCGCGCGTGCACGGTCGGAATGACGCGGTAATTGTACTCCGGGACCGGATTGGGCAGGCTCCATTCCAGCGTCCGCCCGTCCCAGGGGTCCCCGCCGACCTTTTCACCCTTGAAATAGGTGTAGATCATCACGCTGAAATAGACCGCCACCCCGACGCCCAGGATGAAGGCGCCGACCGTCGCGATGAGGTTCCCGGTGTTCCAGCCCATGTTGGGGTCGTAGGTGAACGTGCGCCGCGGCATTCCGTTCAACCCCAGGAAGTGCATCGGGAAGAAGGTCGTGTTGAAGCCGACGAATATGATCCAAAACGAGAGCTTCCCCCAGAATTCGCTCACCTTGCGGCCGAACATGAGCGGGAACCAGTAGTGGATTCCGGCCAGAAGGGCGAAAAGGGAGCCGCCGATCAGCACATAGTGGAAGTGCGCCACGACGAAATAGCTGTTGTGCTGCTGGGAATCGGCCGGCGCCGCGGCGTGCATGATCCCCGAGAAGCCGCCGATCATGAACAGCCAGATGAAGCCCAGGGCGAACATCATCGGCGTGCGCATGGAGAGGTGGCCGTTCCACAGGGTCCCGATCCAGTTGAAAATCTTCACGCCGGTCGGCACGGCGATCGTCATCGTCGTCACCGAGAAGGCCGCCGTCGCCATCGTGCCCATGCCGGTCGTGAACATGTGGTGGCTCCAGACGCCGAATCCCAGGAAGCCGATGCAGGCGCCCGAGAAAACGACGACCGGATAGCCGAAGAGGGGCTTCCTCGAGAAGGTCGGAATGATCTCCGAGATGACGCCCATCGCCGGAAGGATCAGGATGTACACCTCCGGATGGCCGAAGACCCAGAACAGATGCGTCCACAGGACGGGCATTCCGCCGTTCGAGACCTCGAAGAAGTTCGTCCCAAAAAGCCGGTCCATCATCAGCTCGACGAGGGCGATCGTGATCGCGGGGAAGGCGAGGACGATCAGGAACGCCGTCACGAGCGTCATCCAGGTGAAGACCGGCAGGCGCATCATGGTCAGGCCGGGCGCCCGCATGTTGATGATGGTGGTTATGAAGTTCAGCGACGCCGCGATCGAGGCGACGCCGAGGAGTTGCAGGCCCATGACCCACATGTCGATCGAGTGGCTGGGGCTGAAGGTCCTGGTCGTCAGGGGAGTGTAGCCGAACCAGCCGCCGTTCGGGACGCCGTCGTGCAGGAACCAGCCGATGTTCAGGATGATCGCCCCCGCCAGGAACACCCAGAATGAAAACGCGTTCAGCCGCGGAAACGCCACGTCGCGGGCGCCGATCTGCAGCGGCATGATGAAATTGAAGAACGCGGCGCTCAACGGCATGATCGCCAGGAAGATCATCGTCGTCGCGTGCATCGTGAACATCTCGTTGTACTGCTGCGCCGAGAGGAAGTTGTTGTTCGGCACGGCGAGCTGGATGCGGATGAAGAGGGCCTCCAGTCCGCCGACCAGGAAGAAGAACAGGGCGGATATTCCGTAGAGGAAGCCGATCCGCTTGTGGTCCACGGTCGTCAGCCAGCTGACAAGGCCCGTCTTGGCCGTGGGCCGCCAAAGGACGAACGGCCGCGGGGCCGCCCGCTCACCCTTGCCCAGGAAATTGGATCTGAGAATTGCGTCTGCCATGCTCGGGGGAGGGTTCTGCGTTTTGCCGGCCTATTTTAGGCTTTCGAGAAAAGCGGCCAGGGCGACCTCGTCGTCCGGCGTCAGCTGGATGTGGTTCACGAGATAGCCCGTCACCCACATCTTGTTGCCCGGTTTCACGAGCTCCGGATTGTGGATCCAGCGCCGGATCTGCTCGGGGGTGTTGTCCAAAAGGCCGCCGGCAATCGAGGACCGGGCCCCGACGTGGGTCAGGTCGGGGCCGGTGACGCCCAGGGCGCCGGGCAAGCCCCGGATCGTATGGCAGCTGATGCAGGTCTTGCTCGCGAAGAGCTGCCGCCCCTGCTGGATCAACTCGGGATTTTCGTTCTTCTCGGGAAACTGCTTGGCGCGCCACGCATCGAGGGGCGCCACCTCGAAGGCGCCGGAGATTCCGGGCTCGTTCGGCGCGAATGTGCGAAGTGCAGCCGCCTGCACCTTCGCCTCGCCGAACCGGGCCGCCGCGGGCGCCTGGACGACCCTCGCCGGCTGCCGCTGCTGGGCCACCCAGTCGTTGAATTCGGACGCCCCGAGGGCGATCACCCGAAAACGCATGACCGCGTGCGACTCGCCGCAGAATTCCGCGCACTGCCCCCAGAAGTATCCCGGCTGGTCGGCCTTCAGCCAGAGAAAGTTGGGGCGGTTCGGAATCATGTCCACCTTGCCCGCCAGCTTTGGAACCCAGAAGCTGTGCATGACATCCAGCGAGCGCAGATCGATGTGGACAGGGCGGCCGGCCGGAATCACCAGCTCGTTGGCGGTGACCAATGTCCCGGTTCCGGGCACCTGCTCGCTCGGATACTCAAACTTGAACCACCACTGGCTGCCCGTGGCCGTCACCTCGTAGGCGTTGCTCTTGTCCGCGATCGGAACGTCGTACGTGTACAGGATGGCCTTCAGGGTCGGAACGGCGATGATGACGAGCGCCAGCACCGAACCGCCGATCAGGGCCAATTCGACCAGCGGGTTGCCGTGGCCCTGCGGCGGAGGCTCGGCCTGTTCCTCCGCCTTGGAACGGGCCTTGAACTTGATCGTCGCGTAGGCCAGGACGCCTCCCACCACGACAAAAAGGAAAAATGTCACCCAGCAGGTGATGTAGAACAGGCGAAGCTGCTCCCTCGCGACCGGTCCCTCCACCTCCATCGTCGATTGCTTGCCGTTGAGACCGAGCCACGTCAGCCACGAATTGCCGGAAACGGCCAGGATGCCGGGGAAGGAGGCGCAAAAACGCGCTAATTGGGAAGAGGTTAAGATAGTCAGGAGCAAACGCATGAAGCCGTATCGTACGAAGGGACGCGAACCCGGTAACTTTTCAAGTCCCATTTCTTGGCTTTTCGTTTCTATTCCGTTGCTTCCCCGCCCAACTCTTTTGTTTTCGATTAAATAATAGGGGAAGTGCCCGTCCAACGGGGGTTTTTGCAAAACCCTTGCGCCGTCCTCCCATTCGCGGCCGCCGGCCGAAGGGTCGATTTCCTCCCAAGGATGCGTGGGAAGGTGCGCAAATATGGTTTTGCGCCAACGGGGTTGAGCTTTCAGGGTGGCCGCCATGTCCACGCTTGTTTTCACCATCGCCAACCAAAAGGGGGGCGTCGGGAAGACGACGACCGCCGTCAATCTGGCGGCGGCTCTGGCGGAGGCGGGGCTGGCCGTGCTGCTGGTTGACATTGACCCGCAGGCCAATGCGACGAGTTCCCTCGGGATCGAGAAGCAGGAAGGCCGGAGCCTCTACGGCCCCCTGCGGGGCGAGGGCGAGGCCGTCGCGCTGATCACGCCGACATCCGTTCCGAACCTTTCATTGATCCCGAGCGAGGAGGATTTGGCCGCCGCCGAGATCGAGATCGCCCAGATGGACAACTTCCTTCTCAAGCTGAGGGGCGTCCTCGAACCGATCCGGGCGTCCGGCAGCCACCGCGTCGTCATCATCGACTGCCCGCCCGCCTTGGGGATGCTCTCGATGAACAGCCTCGCGGCGGCCGACTTCCTCCTGATCACGCTCCAGTGCGAGTACATGGCGCTGGAGGGCCTGGGCCAGATCCTGCGCAACGTCGAGCGGCTGAAATCGGCGGGCATCAACAGCTCGCTCGAATTGGGCGGCATCGTCATGACCATGTACGACGGACGGACGAACCTGTCGCACCAGGTCGTCGACGAGGTGAAGCAGCACCTGCCCGACAAGATCTTCGAGACGGTCATACCGCGCACGGTGCGGCTCAGCGAGGCGCCGAGCTTCGGCAAGACCATATTCGCCTACGACTCTGCGAACCCGGGGGCCGTTGCATACCGAAAGCTCGCGGAGGAGGTCATCGCGCGCTTCAGTCTCAAATGACCGCGGTCCTCGTAAAATACCGCCAGGCGTTCCTTGTCGGGCTTCAGAGCAACCTGATCTACCGCTGGAACTTCCTTGCCAGGGGCGTCTTCTCGATCCTCCGCCTCGGGGTGTCCGTCATCCTTTGGAGCGCGGCCTACGCGGGCATCGCAAAGATCGGCGGATTCGGCCTCGACCAGACGCTCACCTACTTCATCACCCTGATCCTGCTTCAATTCTTTGTCGGGGCCTTCAATGAGGACTACCAGATCAGCGAGGACATCCGCAACGGCCTGATCAACCAGTTTCTCACCAAGCCGATAAACTATTTCCTTTACCGCTTCAGCATCTTCGCCGCGGCCCGCGCGGTGTCGGGAGGGCTCATCCTCATCCCCCTTCTCCTCCTGATGCCGGCGATCAGCGGGTGGCTCGTCTTCCCGCACGAGGCCTGGCGCATCGCCCTCGCCGTCCCGGCGCTTGCGATGTCGGCGCTCATCCAGTTCTCGATCGCCTACTGCTTCGGGCTCCTGACGTTCTGGCTCCTCGAGATCCAGGGCTTCGTCATCCTGTCGATGGCCGTGGAAACGGTCCTGGGAGGGCAGGTGTTCCCGCTGGATCTCATGCCGCCGGCGATCTTCAACGCGTCCCGCTTCCTTCCGTTCTTCTACCAGATGTATTTCCCGGCGGCGATCCTGACCGGCCGGGTGGCGCTGCCCATGGTCCTGCAGGGGCTCGGCCTGCAGTTCGCCTGGGTGGTGATCCTGCTCGTGGCAGCCGAGCTTTTGTGGCGTCGCGGCCTGCGCCGCCACACGGCTGTGGGGGGATAGGCCGATGAACTATTTTCGAATCTGGCTCGCCGGAGCCCGCTACTCGCTTGTCCGGACTTTGATGTTCCGGGGCGATTTCTTCGTGTGGTCGCTAGTCGAGCTGCTGTGGATGTCCGTCAATCTCCTGCTGATCGCCGTCATTTACCGGCACACCGCGTCGGTCGCGGGCTGGAACGAATACGAGATGGTGCTTCTCGTCGGAACGGGAATGGTCGTCCAGCGCCTTGTGACGGGCTTCTTCTGGAGCAATCTGTTTGAGCTCAGCCGCAACGTCCGGACGGGCGCGTTCGATTTCTACCTGGCCCAGCCGGGCAACCCGCTCTTCATGGTGTCCACCCGCAAGCTCGACCCGGACGGCCTCGTGAATTGCGTGATCGCGGTCGGAATCGTCCTGTATGCCGTGCACCGGCTGGGGCTCCACCCCTCCGTCTTCGACGCGGCCGTCTACACGGCCATGATCGCGGCCGGGGTTGTCATCCACTACAGCATCCTCGTCCTCACGATGGCATCCACGTTCTGGCTCGCGAGTTCGAACGGAATCGAGGGGACCTACTTCACCCTTGTCGATTTTTCCCGGCTGCCGCGCGAGGCGTTCAGGGGCCTGGCAAGCGTCCTGTTTGTCTGGATCCTTCCCGTCGTGGTCGTGAGCAACGCCCCCGCGCGCACGATCCTCAACGGCTTCCGGCCCCTTTGGGCCCTCTGGATCCTGGGCGTCGCGGTCCTGTGGTTTTTCATCGCGGTGGCGGTTTTCAACCGCGGGTTGCGCCGCTACTCGAGCGCGTCATCCTGACCCCGTGGACACGCAAGACATGGGCAAAGGCCCGCTGGAAGCGCTCATGGCCCGGATCGGCCATGACTTCAAGGACCCTGCGCTGCTCGCGCGGGCGCTCACCCACCCTTCCTACCTGCCCGAGCACCCCGAGGCCTCCGGGAACAACCAGCGGCTCGAGTTTCTCGGCGATGCCGTGCTGCAGCTCATCCTCACCGAGTCCCTCTTTGAACTGTATCCGGGTGAACGGGAGGGGGGCCTGAGCAAGCGCCGGGCGGCCCTTACAAAGGGCGCCTCCCTCGCCGAGCTCGCGCGCGAGGCGGGCCTGGATGCCTGCCTTCGCCTTGGCGCAAGCGAGGAAACGACGGGGGGCCGCGCCCGCGCATCCACCCTGGAGGACGCATTTGAGGCCCTGGTGGGCGCCCTGTACCTCGACGGCGGCCTTCCGGCGGCCAGGCGAATGGTGGCGGCGATCTACGGAGATCTCGCCGGGCGGCTCGCCTCCGTGGGCGAGACCGACAACCCGAAGGGCCGCCTTCAGGAGCTTATGCAGCCCGTCCACGGCAACAGCGCCCTTCGCTACGAAGTCGTCGCCGCCGAGGGGGCGGACCATGCCCGGGCCTACGAGGTCGCCGTATTCCTTCTCGATCGCGAACTCGGCCGGGGCCGGGGTCCGTCGAAGAAGCTCGCCGAGGAGGCCGCCGCGCGGGCGGCCCTCGCCGCAGTCGGATGACCCCGGCTGTCTCGATGCAGACGGCGGCCGTATCCGAGCGCCTGAAGCTGACCGGCGTCTGTCCGCAGGCCAGGGGGGCCGTCCTGGCCGAGCTCATTCGCGCGGGCCCGCCCGCCGTCTGGGTCGTCGTCGTGGGCGATGTGCGGGACGCCGAGGGCCTCGCGGAGGATGCGGCCTTCTTCCACGCAGCCGCGGGCCCTGGCGGGACGCCGGAAAAATCACGATCCGCGGACTTCCTGGTTTTTCCCGAGTCGGCGGGGGACGGCGGCGACCTCCGCGAGGCGTTTGCCGCCTCGAGCGACCGGCTGAACGTGCTCTCCCGGCTGCGCGGATGGCTGACGAAGCGGGCCAATCCCGGGCCGCAGGAGGGCCCGGACGCCCCAGGGCCGGGGTCCGCGGCAAAAACCCCGCGGAGCGCGAAGCGCGCAATCTCCCCTCCCCTCGTCGTCGTCACGACTCCCGCGGCGCTCCTCCAACCGGTGCCCGCGCTCGAGAAATTCGCCGAGCGGGAGGTTGTCCTCCAAAGCGGGCAAACCCGGTCCTTCCCGGGCCTTTTGGAGAAGCTTCGCGAGCTGGACTACGATTCGGAGGCGGTTTGCGAAACCCCCGGCCAGTATGCGATCCGCGGCGGAATCATCGACGTTTATCCGGTGACGGACGCTCGGCCTTACCGGCTGGATTTCTTCGGCGACGAGATCGAGTCGATTCGCGCATTCGATCCGGTGACGCAGCGTTCGGGCGAGGCGGTCCCGTCGATCGCCCTCGCCGCGTCGCCGCGCGTGCAATTCGATCCCGCGAAAACGGGGCTGGCCGGATACCTCCCCTCGACGGCGCGCCTGGTCCTTGTCGAGCCCGCCTCGCTAGCGGAGGAATTCGGCGCGATCGGGTCGCGGGGCGGGGAAGGCCTCGAACCCATATGCGGGAAGTGCGCGGCCATCGTCGGCATGGGCGAGTTCGACGAGGAAAACCCCTTTTTCGATTCCGGAACGGCCGAATGCGCCTGGGACACCGAGAGCCTCGCGGCCGCCCGCCGGTATCCCGGCGCGGAGCTCGTCGCGCAGGAGCGACTGGAGGCCGAGGCCGGCGCGCGCAGGGATTTTCTCCGCCGGGTATCCGCCTGGAAGAAGGAGGGGTACGACATCGTCCTTGTCGCCGCGAAGGAGGGAGAGGAGCAGCGGATGAAGGAAATCCTCGAGGAGGAGGGCCTTTCGCGCGAAATCGGCCCCCGGTACCTGCGCGGCTCCCTGAACGAGGGATTCCGGGCGGCCAACCGGGTTCCCGGGCCGGAGTCCGCCGCCGCGCTCCCGTCCCGGTTCACCCTGGCGCCGAATTCCCGCGGCCTCGTCGTCGCGACCGAAACCGAGATCCTCGGCCGGCAGCGTCCGCGCCGGCCGGCCCCGGATGCGCGGTCGTCGGTGCAGCGCGCCCAGGTGGACCAGCTTCTCGATTTCTCCGAACTGGTCGAAGGCGACCACATCGTTCACCTGCAGCACGGGATCGCGATTTACCGCGGACTGACGAACCTCGAGACGGCGCAGGGCCCGCGGGAGGTGATCTCGATCGAATTCGACGGCGGGGTGACCCTGCACGTTCCGCTCTCCGAATCCCACCTGCTCAGCCGCTACGTGGGCCTTAGCCGGGCGCGCCCGCAGCTCGGCCGGATAGGCTCGGGCCGTTGGGAAAAGGCGCGCAAGGCCGCCGAGCACGCGACGCTCGACCTGGCGGCCGACCTTCTCCGGATCCAGGCGCGGCGCGAGGCCCAGCCCGGGCACGCCTTCCTGGCGGACACCGCCTGGCAGAAGGAATTCGAGGCGTCGTTTCCATTCACCGAGACCCCGGACCAGCTCAAGGCCATCCGGGAGACGAAATCCGACATGGAGCGGACCCGCCCCATGGACCGGCTCATCTGCGGCGACGTCGGCTTCGGAAAGACCGAAGTCGCGCTTCGGGCGGCATTCAAGGCCGTGCAGGACGGGAGCCAGGCGGCGCTGCTCGTCCCAACGACCGTCCTCGCCCAGCAGCACCTGAACACGTTTCGCGAGCGCATGGCGGGCTACCCGATCGCGATCGAGATGCTGAGCCGGTTCCGCACCCCGGCGGAGCAGAAGCGGCTCCTCTCCGCGACGGCCGCCGGCCAGGTCGACATCCTGATCGGCACGCACCGGCTCATCCAGGCCGACGTCAAATTTCGCAACCTCGGCCTGGTCGTGATCGACGAGGAGCAGCGTTTCGGCGTGAAGCACAAGGAGGTCTTCAAGCGCATGCGCGAAACGGTCGACGTCCTGTCGATGAGCGCGACCCCCATCCCCCGGACGCTCTACCTCGCCCTGACGGGCGCCCGCGACCTGAGCGTCATCGAAACCGCGCCGAGGAACCGCCACCCGATCCAGACGATCGTCAAGACCTACGACGAGAAGATCGTGGTCGATGCGATCCGCCACGAGATCCGGCGGGGGGGCCAGGTGTTCTACCTGCACAACCGCGTCGCCACGATCGACGCGGTGGCCGCTCGCCTGCAAACGCTGGTTCCGGACCTGTCGATCGGCGTCGGGCACGGCAGGATGGAGTCGCAGAGCCTGGAGCGGGTCATGACCGATTTCGTCGCCGGCCAGTACCAGGTGCTCGTCTGCACGACCATCATCGAGAGCGGCCTGGACATCCCCAACTGCAACACGATCATCATCGAAGGGGCGGATCGCTTCGGCCTGTCGCAGCTTTACCAGCTCCGCGGCCGCGTGGGCCGGTTCAAGCACCAGGCATACGCCTACCTCCTGCTTCACCGGCATACGCGCCTCCTCGAGCTGGCGCGGCAGCGCCTGGCGGCCATCCGGCAGCACAACCAGCTCGGGGCGGGATTCCGAATCGCCATGCGCGATCTCGAGTTGCGCGGCGCCGGCAATCTCCTGGGCTCCGAGCAGAGCGGCCACATCGTCGGGGTCGGATTCGAGCTGTACTGCCAGCTTCTTCGGCAATCGGTCGCGCGCCTGAAGGGGGACAAGGCCGCGGCGGCCGTGCGCGCCTCGGTGAAGCTCGATTTCGTCCTCACCGGCGCGAACGCCGCCGGGGAGCCATCGGGCCGCGGCCGGCGGGCCGACGGCTATACCGCGATCAAGGACGCGGAGGACCGGGCCGATGGCGCCGGGCCCGTCGCCCAGATCCAGGCGCGCATACCTGCCTCGTACATCGGGGAGACCCGGCTCCGGATCGACCTTTACCGCCGCCTTGCCCTGGCGGAGGGGCTTTCCGATCTGCGCGCCATCGAGGAGGAGATCAGGGACCGGTTTGGAAAGTTTGGGGACGAAGTGCGCGCCTTATTGCTGACGACCGAGATACGAATCCGCGCGGAACAAAAGGCGCTTTTGTCCGTCGAATCGGAGTCTCACCGCTTGAAGTGCTTGCGCAACAGCGGCCGGCGAGACGACTGGGTCATGCCCGGCTCCCGGTTTCCGAGGTTGACCGCCGCCAAGCCGCTTCTACGGTTGAAGGAAATCATCGCTTTCCTAATCAATTTGCCGAATTCATGACCGTACGTCGCTGCTGCACCCTCCTGTCCCTCCTGGCCGCAGCCGGATTCCGCGCGGCGGGAGATCCAGCTCCGACCGCGCCCCCGGGGGACAACCTGAACCTTCGGTTTGCGGATGGCATTGTCGCGATCGTCGAGGACAAGGTGATCACCGTGGATGACGTCCGCCACGAGATCCAGCCGCTGATCGCGCAACTGCAGCGGGATGCGCGCAATGCGGCGGACTTCGACCAAAAGCTCGAGCAGCTGCAGGACAGCGTCATCCAGCAGTTGATTGACAAGCAATTAATAATAAAGGAATTCCACAAGCACAAGGAGGGCGAGGACGAGAAGAAGATCCCGGCGAGCTTTGTCGACAGCCGGGTCGCCGAGGTTCTCAACGACCAGTTCGACAACGACCGGTCGAAGTTTCTCGCCTACCTGCGCGCCCGCGGGGAGACGCAGAACGATTTCCGGAAGGACCAGGAGGATGAAATCATCTACCATTACATGCGCGAGCAGCAGGAAAAGTCCGAGAGCATCGTCAGCCCGGTCCGGATTGAGCAGTTCTACAAGGAAAACAAGGACCAGTTTTTCCAGGAGGACAGCGTCCACCTGCGGCTGATCCAGCTCAGCCGCGCGAACGGCGACTCCGACGAGGCCCTGAAGGCGAAGGCGAACGCGATCCTGGCGCGCTTCCATTCGGGCGAAAAATTCGAGGATCTGGCCAAGGAATTCAGCGAGGACACGAAGCGCACCAAGGGCGGCGACTGGAGCTGGATGTCACGGACCAACCTGAAGCCGGAGTTCGCGGATCCGCTCTTCGTCCTGAAGAAGGGCGAGGCCACCCAGCCGATCATCACCCCGGACGGATGCTTCATCCTTTACGTCGAGGATCGAAAGTACGCGGGCATCCAGCCCCTCGACCAGGTGCGCGAACAAATCGAGCACATCCTGAATACGCAGATGACCCAGACGAGCACGGAGCACTGGCTCGAGCGCCTCCGCCGCAACGGGTACGTGAAGCACTTCTGACCAAAACCCGGCCATTATAGGGCCGGTGAATCCGACTCCCGAGCAGCCCCCCCGGAATCCGCCCAACCGGCTCCTGGCGACGGCCTCATCCGAGCGCCCCCAGGAACGCCTGGAGCGATTCGGCTCGGCCGCGCTCAGCGACACAGAATTGCTTGCGATCCTCCTGCGGAGCGGAACACACGGGTACGATGTCCTGACGCTGGCATCCCGGTTGATATCCGAGGCCGGTTCGCTCGCCAGGCTGGCGGCCTGGAACGAAGCGGACTTCCGGCGTTTGAAGGGAATAGGCCGGGTCAAAGGGGGCCAGCTTGTGGCGATGATGGAGGTCGCCCGCCGGGTGATCGGGCAGCCGCTGGCGGAAGGGCCCGTCCTTTGCCGCGCGGACCTTGTCGCCGACTATCTGCGGCCGTACACGGTCGGGCTCGACGTCGAGAAATTCTGGGTGCTGTGCCTCAACCGGAAGAATCGCCTGATCAAGCGGGTTGAGGTGACCTCCGGGACGGCGACGGCCACGCTCGCCCATCCGCGCGAAGTGTTCCGCGCCGCCATCCGCGAATCGGCCTGCGCGATCGTCGCGAGCCACTCGCACCCTTCCGGGGATCCGGCCAGCTCCTCGGCGGATGTCGAGATCACCCACCTGCTGCGCGAGGCGGCAAAGACGGTCGAGATCTCGCTTCTCGATCACGTGATCGTCGGGCGGGCGAGCGCCGACCCCCTGGGAAAGGGCTATTTTTCCTTCCGCGAAGCCGGCCTTCTTTGAAGGCAGGATGGGGCCGACTTTTCTTGTTTCGCGGCAACGCAGGTCCCACGCTCTCCACCGACCATGAAAAAGACCGGCCCCCATTTTCCCGGCATCGGAACGATCGCCTACGAAGGCCAGCACACGGAGAATCCGCTGGCCTTCCGGCATTACGACCCCGACGAACGGATCGACGGGCGGCCCTTCTCCGCGCACCTGAGATTCTCGGTCGCCTACTGGCACTCATTCAGGGGCGTGGGCGGGGATCCGTTCGGCCCGGGGACGATCCAAAGACCCTGGGAGGCCGGAAAGGATCCGATTTCCACGGCCAAGGTCCGCATGGACGCGGCCTTCGAGTTCTTC
Organism: Opitutaceae bacterium; assembly: GCA_050015855.1. Taxonomy (GTDB): domain Bacteria; phylum Verrucomicrobiota; class Verrucomicrobiia; order Opitutales; family Opitutaceae; genus Palsa-1447. The sequence continues at coordinate 119,690 of JBEKAO010000015.1, forward strand.
CAGAAGATCCGCGCCCCTTTCTGGTGCTTCCACGACCGGGACATCGCCCCCGAGGGCGCGACCCTCGCCGAATCGAACCGCAACCTCGACCGGCTTGTCGCCCACGCCAAGGCGCTCCAGAGGGGCACCGGCGTCAAACTCCTCTGGGGCACGGCCAACCTGTTCTCGAATCCCCGCTACATGTGCGGGGCCGCGACGAATCCCGACGCGCACGTGTTCGCCTATGCGTCGGCCCAGGTGAAGAAGGCCCTGGAGGTCACGAAGGAACTCGGCGGCGAAAACTACGTTTTCTGGGGCGGGCGCGAGGGCTATGAAACCCTGCTCAACACCGACCTCGGGCGGGAGCAGGACCACCTCGCCGCGTTCCTCCACATGGCGGTCGATTACGCAAAGTCGATCGGGTTCGCCGGCCAGTTCCTCATCGAACCAAAGCCGATGGAGCCGACGAAGCACCAATACGACTTTGACGTGGCGGGCGGCATCGCGTTCCTGCGCACCCACGGCCTCGCGCGGCATTTCAAGTTCAACATCGAGACGAACCACGCGACCCTTGCGGGCCACACCTTCCAGCACGAGATCGAGGTGGCGGCGTCCCAGGGCATGCTCGGATCCATCGACGCCAACACGGGCGACCTCCTCCTCGGCTGGGACACCGACCAGTTCAACACCGACGTGCGCGAGCTCACGCTCGCCATGGTGTCCATCCTGCGCGCGGGCGGCCTGGGCTCCGGCGGGTTCAATTTCGACGCCAAGCTCCGCCGGCCCTCGATCGACCTGGAGGACCTGTTCCACGCGCATATCGGCGGAATGGACGCCTACGCCCTCGCCTTCAGGGTCGCGCGAAGGATCCTCGCCGACAAAAAGTTCGAGGGGTTCCTGTCCGATCGCTACTCAAGCTACGATTCCGGCTACGGCCGCAGGATCGAAAAACGCCGGGTGGGTTTCAGGGAGCTCGAGAGGCTCGTCCTGACGAGGCTCGGAGAGCCGAAACCCAGGTCCGGAAAGCAGGAGTACCTGGAGAATCTCCTCGGCCGCTATCTTCACTGAACCCGCGCCGACGGCTCGATGAAAAGGATGGAAAGCGGCGGAAGGTCCACCTCGGCCGAGAACGGCTGGCCGTCGGCCGGGACGGCCTCGGCCGCGATGCGGCCCAAATTGCGCACTCCGCTGCCTCCGTACTCCTCGGCGTCGCTATTGAGGGCCTCCCGGTAGGACCCCCCGGCGGGGAGCCCGAGGCGGTGGCCTTTCCGGGGCACGGGCGTGAAATTGGCCACGACGGCGATAAAATCGCCCGGCTGGCTTCCGCGGCGCAGAAACGAGACGACGCTTCGGTCCGCATCGTCGCAGCGGATCCACTGGAACCCCTCCCAGCCGAAATCCCGCTCGAACAGGGCCGGATGGAGGAGGTAAAGGCGGTTCAAGTCGCGCACAAAGTCGCGAAGCTTCCGGTGCCTCTCGAACTCGAGGAGGCCCCAGTCAAGCTCCCGGTTCTCGCTCCACTCCCTCCACTGGCCGAATTCGGCGCCCATGAACTGAAGCTTCTTTCCCGGGTGGCCGTACATGTAGCCGTAAAGGGCCCGAAGGTTCGCGAACTTCTGCCAGTCGTCGCCGGGCATCTTCGAGAGCATCGAGCCCTTCCCGTGGACCACCTCGTCGTGGGAAAAGGGAAGCAGGAAGTTCTCGCTGAAGGCGTATAGCAGGGAGAAAGTCAGGTTGTTGTGATGGTAGCGCCGGTGGACGGGATCCTTCCGCAGGTATCCGATCGTGTCGTGCATCCACCCGAGGTTCCACTTGAGGTCGAATCCAAGGCTGTTTTCCCCGCCAATGGAGGTCACGTGGGGCCATGCCGTCGACTCTTCAGCAATCGAGAGGACGCCGGGAAATTCCCGGTGGACAAGCTCGTTGAGGCTCCGGAGAAAGGCCGCCGCCTCCAGATTCTCCCTGCCGCCGTGGCGGTTCGGCACCCAGTGCTGGCGGGAGTAATCGAGGTATACCATCGCCGACACCGCGTCGACCCTGAGCCCGTCGACGTGGTACTCGCGCAGCCAGAAGGCCGCGCTTGACAGGAGGAAATCCCTCACCTCCTCGCGGTCCAGGTTGAAGGACGAGGTCCCCCACTCGAGGTTCTCGCGGCGGCGCGGATCGGGATGCTCGAAGAGGTGCGTGCCGTCGAACATTGAAAGCCCGTGCTCGTCCGTCGGAAAATGTCCCGGCACCCAGTCGAGGATCACTCCAAGGCCGGCAGCGTGGGCCTTGTCCACGAAATGGCGGAAGTCGTCCGGCGTGCCGTAGCGCGAAGTCGGCGCGAAATAACCCGTGGTCTGATAGCCCCAGGATCCGTCGTACGGATGCTCGGCCACGGGCATGGGCTCGATATGGGTGTAACCCAGGTCCTTCGCGTAGGGAATCAGCGTCTCGGCAAGTTCGCGGTAGGTGAGCCATCCGCCCGGCCCCTCCCCGGCCCCCTTGCGCCTCCACGAGCCCAGGTGCACCTCGTATACGGCAAGGGGCCGGTCGAGCGCCTGGCGCCTCTCCCTGCCGGCGAGCCAGTCCCCGTCGCTCCATTCGTATCGGCCGAGGTCCCATACGACGGAAGCCCTTTGAGGACGCACTTCCGCCGCAAATGCGAAGGGGTCGGCCTTGTCGACCCAGCGGCCGTCGGAGCGCGACTTGATTCGGTACTTGTACAGCTCCCCAGCCTCCAATCCCGGCACAAACAGCTCCCAGACGCCGGTCGAGGCGACCGGCCTCATCGGGTGGCAAAACCCGTTCCATCCGTTGAAATCGCCGATCACGCTGACGCAGGCCGCGTTGGGCGCCCACACGGCGAAGGATACCCCCGAAATCCCGGCGTGGAGAACGGTGTGCGCGCCAAGAACCTCGTAAAGGCGGCCTGGATGCCGGCTCTCCACCGCCGCGGCATCGAAACCCGCCGCGGGGCCGGCCTCGATTTCGGGAACGGGGCGCATTTCCCGGAGCACGGTTTCCTCGGTCGTGTACGGGGGCATGCCGTAGGGATCGTCCGTCAAAACCGTCAGTCCCTCGCTTAAGGTCACGGCAAACTGGTAGCTTGAAGGCTCCTCCCCGGGGGCGAACAGCGCTTCATACACTCCGGCCGGATGCACGCGCTCCATCACTTTCGCGGGCGCCGGCGGCTGGCGAAGGGCGACCCCTTCCGCCCCCGGTGCGAATGCGCGTATCGCGACCGCCTCCCGCAGCGTCCCGTCCTTTTCGGGAATCGCCACCGGATGCGCGCCGTGGAGCTGGAGCGCATCGGCCTTGTCAATCGGCGAAGAGGCGCGGATCGAATCGGCGGCAAAGCGCAAAACGGCCTCGATCTCGGAGGCCGAGAGATCCGGATGCAGCCCGAGCTCCTTCAGCACCTCCGGAGCCTTTGAACCGGCCAGCCTGTCCAGGACCTCGTCCACCGCCACGCGCGTGCCGGCAATGACCGGACGCCCGAGAAGGACGTCGGGATGAGTGGTTACGTTTTTCCCCTGCACTTGCGAAGCACGGAAGTTTCCGCTGGCGCCGGCGGCTTCCTGCCGCGAGCTAAGCCATTCCATTTCGACCGGGGAGCATCATTTGTCAACGGCTTGTCAAAAATCGTGGGAAAGAATCTCCGCCGCCCTTCGCCCGATCTCGCGTCCGTAGTCCGTCCAGCGCCCCTGGCCCCAGTACCTGAAGCAACTGGTCTCTAGCGTCATGAGGTGAAAAAGGGCGTTGCGATACCGGAATTCGAGGGGCGAGACGCCCGGCTTTTCCGCCTTCTCGTGAAACAGTGCGCTCGCACGCCCGAGCGTGCCAAGCACGTTTTCGTACCCGTAGACCCAGGAGATGTCGTTTGTCCAGCTCCCTCCCTCGACATGGAAGCTGCCATCCTCGCGGTGGAGCTCCTCGATCGTCCTTTCCAGCTTCTCCCTCCCCTCTCCCGGCCTCATCCGCTCCCAGATGCGCCTCTGCCGCACCGGCTGGATCACCGGAAAATCCTCCTCCCTCCAGCCGTCGGCCCACAGGTATTCGAGGTACTCGGTCGCATTGACCAGCGGCACATCCGATCCGCTCGCCTCGCGGACCACCTGGAAATACTTCGCCGGAAACTCGTTCATCATCGCGTGCCCGTTCTCCCCGTCGGCGATCTGGGTCACCAGGGGCAGGATTTTCCGCCCGCGGTAGTCCCACCGCGACTGGCTGGCCGCCTCGTCGTGGGGCTGCATCTGCGAGATCAGCTTGGTGTCGCTGCCCCGGGTCTTGATGAGCGCCAGGATCGACGCCGTCTCGCCCCCGGAATTCGTGCAGACAAGCCGGTTTGGAAGGTGTAGATACGCGGAACCCCATCCCGTCTCCGGGTTTTCCACGGTGTGCTCCTGCACCAGCACCCATTGGTAGCCGCAATCCCTCAGCGTCCGGACAAACTCGTAGGCGACGTCCGGATGGTTGGGAAGGGCGAGTTCCGAAGGCACAAACCCGCGGACCCGGCTCAGCGCCTCGAAACCGAAAAGCGATGCGAAATGCACCTGCCAGGCCTTGACGTGCAGCCTGAAGTCCAGGGGCGGCGTCGAGGGCGCCACCGCGTGGCCCCAGGTCGTGCCGAGCCATTCGGCGCACCGCCGGAAGCGCGGATCGCAGGCGATCGTCCGGAGGGAATCGATCACGTCCCGCGCCCCCATCTGCTGCAGCCCGTAGAGAAGGGTGCCCGTGTAATCGAGCATGAGCCGCGGCTGGCGGCCCTCGCCGAGGAGCCGGGGGATCATCTCGCCGGGCCGGCGGTAGCACTCCCGGTAGATCCGGGCGTTGTGCCGGTCCTCGTCGTAGGGGCTCCCCTCCATGAACTGCAGGTTCCCGACGAGCGGCTCGTTTCGCAGGTCGGCCCCCCGGCCCGGTCCGCCGGCGGGAATGAGCGGCTGGTGCATGTGCAGGGCAATGGCGCAGGCACCGCGCGCCCGGCCAAAATCGATCCCGCTCTCATGGAGAAAAACCGTCCGGTCCCGGCCGCGCCGGGTGGCCTCCCCGCGCTCGGCGTCCCATCCCGAAATCGCCGGCAGGCCGTCGCTCAGTTCGGGCGGCTCGTTCATCCGGTCGGCCCGCGGGGGGATGCCTCAAAAATCATGCGTGAGGATCTCCTCGAGCCTCCGGCAGAGTTCGCGGCCATAGTCCGTCCAGACACCCTGGCCCCAGTACCGGAAGCAGCTCGTCTGGGAGGCGAGCAGGTGAAAGAGCGCGTTTCGGTAGCGCGGCTCGCCCGTCGGTATGCCGGCCTTGAGCACGGCCGTGCTGAAATGGGCGCTCGCCCGCTCCATCGGGCCCAGGACGTTCTCATAGCCCTTCACCCAGGAGATGTTCCCGGTCCAGCTTCCGCCGTCCATGTTGAACCGGTGATCCTCCTTTTTCAGCTGCTCGATCACCTCGTTCAACCGCCCGGGACCGTCGCCGGGCTTGAACCGGTCCCATATCCGCTTCTGGCAGATGGGCTGGGCCTGCGGCAGGTCGGTCTCGCGGATTCCCATCGCCCAGAGGTTCTCGAGGTATTCGGTTCCGTTCATGGCCGGGACGTCGGAGCCGGAGCTTTCGCGGGAAACCTCCATGAACTTTGGCGGAAACTCGTTCATCATCACCCCGCCGTTCTCCCCGTCCGCGATCTGCGTCACCAGCGGCGGGACCTGTCTTCCCGCGAGCTCCCACCGCGAGAGGCTCTTCGCCTCGTAATAAGGCTGCATCTGGGCGACGAGCTTCGTGTCGCTGCCCTGCGTCTTGATGATCGCGACGATCGCGGCCTCCTTGCCCTCCGAATTCCGGCAGACCAGCCGGTGCGGAAGGTGGCGCTTCTCGATCCCGCCCCCGTTCTCGGGGCGCTCGACCGTGTGCTCCTGGACAAGCACCCAATCGTAGCCGCAGTCCTTCAGCGTCTTCACGAACTCGTACGCGGTGTCGGGATGATTCGGCAGCGCCATCTCCGATGGCGAAAACCCGCGGACGCGGGCCAGGGCGTCCATCCCGAAGATCGCGGCAAAGTGATGCTGCCAGGCCCGGACGTGCAGGCGGTAGTCCTGGGCCGGGGTCGACGGGGCCACCGGATGCCCCCACGGGCATCCGAGCCACTCGACGCAGGTCCGGTAGGCGGGATCGCAGGTGATCCGCTTCAGCGCGTCGAGAACGTCGTCCGCCCCCATCCGCCGAAGGCCGTAGAGCAGGGTGCCCGTGTATTCGAGCATCGCGCGGGGCTGCTTCCCCTCCCCGACAAGCGTCGGAATGAATTCGCCCATCCGCTTGTAGCACCATTGAAACACCGGGGCGTTGTGGTTGTCGCCGATCCCCGGGTTGTCCATCATGTGCTTGAGGTTTCCGATGATCTCGGCCGTCGCGAGGTTCCCGCCCCCGGCCGGTATCAGCGGCTGGTGCATGTGCAGCGCGATCGCGGAGGCGCTGCGGATCCTGCCGAAATCGATCCGGCTCTCGGGGCGAAAAATGGGCGCGGCCCCCCTCCTGCGCAGCGCGGACTCGATCTCCGGCTCACAGCCGCAGAAATTCGGGAGGTTGCCTATGATTTCAGAAGAAATGGGCATGATCGCTCAAAGGGTTCGGGTTGGCAGGCGGGCTCACTTGTCGCGGATGTACTCATAGATATCGAGATAATGGCCCGCCGGGTGATTCCAGGAGTAGTCGTATCGCATCCCATTGACCGCCAGTTCGCGAAAATGCTCGGGATAAGCGTACCACATCCCGATCGCGCGGTGCAGCGCCGACTCGAGCCCCTGCGCGTTGAAGTCGTTGAAGACGTATCCATTCCTTTCATTGTACGGCCGTTGCGCGTAATTCGCGTCGAAGACGGTGTCCGCGAGCCCGCCGGTCGCGCGCACGACCGGCACCGTGCCGTATCTCAGTCCGATCAGCTGGGTCAGGCCGCAGGGTTCGAACAGGCTCGGCACGAGGATCATTTCCGAACCCGCGTAGATGAGGTGCGAAAGCTCCTCGTCGTACCCGATCTCCAGGTGGCAGTCGGGATTGTCGTTGTACTGGCGCTTGAGCGCGGCGAAGTGGCCGGTGATCCGGCTGTCCGCGCCCGCCCCCAGCAGGACGAACTGGCAGCCGCTGGCCAGGCAGTACGTGATCGCGTGCGTGATCAGGGGCACCCCCTTTTGGTTGTCGAGCCGCCCCACGAAGCACACGATGGGCTTGAAGGCGCTTTGAAGCCAGAACCGCTCCCGGAGCGCCCGCTTGTTCTCGAATTTGCCGTCGATCGAATCGGCGCCGTACCGGCGGGCTATATGTCGGTCAATCTCCGGATTCCACACGTCGTAATCGACCCCGTTCAGGATTCCGCCGACCTTCCCCCGGTGGACGTTGAGCGTGTGCCCGAGCCCATGGCTCTGGTCCGTGTGCATGATCTCCCAGGCATACCGGGGCGACACGGTCGTGACAAAATTCGAGTACACGATGCCGCCCTTCATCAGATTCAGCGCGGCCGGGTTGAAGTTGTCCTGGAGCCTGTCCTGGTGGAAAAAATACGCGTGCCGGTTGAGCCCCGTGGCCCGCAGGATGTGCTCGCGCGTGACTCCCTGGTGGAAGAGGTTGTGGAGCGTGTAGCAGACCCGGGGATGGGTCATCCCCATCTGCTTGTAGATCTCGTAGAGGAGGACGGGGACGAGCCCGGTCTGCCAATCATGGCAATGGATGATCTCCGGGTGCTTGCCGCTCTTCCACATGAATTCGAGCGCCGCGCGGCAGAAGAAGGCGAACCGCTGGTCGTCGTCGGGATTCCCGTAAAAGACCCCCCGGTTGAAGAATCCATGCTCGGAATGCGGCTCGATGAAGTAGCATTTCCTGCCGTGGACGAAGCCGAAATGCACCGTGCAATGGATCGACCGGTCGTACCAGGGCACCCAAAGGTCCTGGTAGGCGACCTGCAGGCCGTAGATCTGGTCGTAGCGCATGCAATCGTACTTCGGCAGGATGATCTCCAACGAGTTTCCCCGTATCTCCAGTTCCCTCCCCAGCCCGAAGACGACATCCCCCAATCCGCCCACCTTCGCCGCGGGGGCGCATTCCGTTGCAATGACGACGATGTACATAGGTGGAGTGCCCCGGCCGGAAACGCCGTCGTCCCGGTGCCGGCGCTCGAAGCCAACGAATTCCGCGGGAAAGAGCAAGACCAACGCCAAGGCGGGAAGCGCGCCGTTCTTGACATGCACCCTCCCCGTCCCTGTTCTTTTCCCTCCTGCGCGCCGATGTAGCTCAGTTGGTCAGAGCGGCTGTTTCGTAAACAGCAGGTCACCGGTTCAAATCTGGTCATCGGCTCCAGGTCAAAGACCTCTGGCCTCCAGTATTGAAATCCCGGCTGGTGAATAGCTGGATTTCAATACTGGAGGCCAGAGATCTTCGAGCTACGTCCCGCCGAAGCGCAACGCGCGAAGGCGGACCGGGCCTACAAATCAATCCAACCATGCGCTCCCCAAGACCTCCGTTTTCCGCACAATTCCGCCTGTTCGCCGCCGTGGCCGGGCTCATGCCCGTTCTCGCCTGGTCGCTGCCTTCCGCCGCTTCTGCGGAGGAGACCGTGGTCTATAGGTTCCAATTTGGGGCCGGAAGCGTCGCGCCGGGCTACACCCAGGTGCTGCCCGACATGCAATTCACGAAGGAGCGCGGATTCGGTTTCGAGGCGACCGGGGCCAAGATCGTCTCGGTGGACCGCTCGGCGGGTGCTGGAACCGGCATTTTGGCGTGGATGCGAAAGATCTCTCATGGCTCCAATCCGCTTCACGATCACTTCATCACCGCGGACAAGGGCTTCTATTTCTCGGCCCGTGTGCCGGAGGAGGGGAACTATCGCGTGCGGGTCACCCTGGGCGACAGGGCCGGCGAATCCGACACGACGATCAAGGCCGAACTGCGCCGCCTGATGGTGGAGCAGGTCCGCACCGCGCCGGGCGAGTTCAAGACCGTGGAATTCATTGTGAACACCCGGACGCCGAAGATCGCCGCGGTGGGCGACATCAGGGCCGGTGTCGTGCAGCTCAAGGCCCCCCGGGAAAGCGTGCAGGAGGCCTGGGATTGGGACGACCTGTTGACCCTCGAATTCAACAACTCGCACCCCGCCGTCTGCGCGGTGGAGATATCGAAGGCCGACGTCCCGACGGTTTTCATCATAGGCGACTCGACGGTGTGCGACCAATCGCGCGAACCCTTCAACAGCTGGGGCCAGATGCTCCCGAACTTTTTCAAGCCGGACATCGCCGTCGCCAACCATGGCGAATCCGGCGAGACCTACCGCGACTCGATCGGCCGCCGGCGGCTGGACAAGATGCTCAGCCTCATGAAGCCGGGCGACTATCTTTTCATGCAGTTCGGTCACAACGACCAAAAGCAGATCGCCGCCGGCACGGGCGGGCCCTTCACGACCTACAAGGCCGAGATCAAGAAGCACGTCGACGCGGTGCGCGCGCACGGCGGCACACCCGTCATCGTGTCGCCCATGGAGCGCCGCAATTTCAATCCCGACGGCACCCTAAAGCCCACGCTGGCCGACTATGCCGAGGCGTCCCGCCAGGCCGCGCGGGAGCTGAATGTCGCCTTCATCGATCTCAACGCGCAGAGCATCCTTTTTTACCAGGCCCTCGGCCCGGACAGGGCCTACCTCGCCTTTGCGGGAACCGGCCTCAAGCGGGACGCAACCCATCACGACAACTACGGGAGCTACGAGCTGGCGAAAATCATTGTCCAGGGGATCAAGGACGACAAGCTGCCGCTGGCGGCGCACATCAAGGACGATTTCACGGGCTACGACCCAAGGCACCCGGATTCCCCCGACACTTTCGCCCTTCCGCCGAGCCCGCTTTACACCAACCAGCGTCCGCTGGGCGATTGATGCGGCCGGTTCCAGCCCGGGCGCAAGAGAGGCGCCCCCGGAGCCGGAGGCGCCTCGCCCGTTGATTTATTCCAAGACTGTCAGGCCTTCGCCAACGGCTTCTGCCAGCTCGTGATGGTGTCCCAGGTCTTCGGCAGCTGGTACGTGCGAACGTAATCCTTCAGCGCCGGGCCGACGATCTCGATCCTGCTCAGGTCTCCCTGGCCGAGATCGCCGGACTGGATGCAATACGTGAGGTATCCGATCTTGCCGACATCGACCCCCATGAGCTCGGCCCCCACGCGGTCGGCCGCGAGCCAGTCGAGGCTGGCGACGCAAACCTTGTGGTCCACCGGGGTTCCGTTCACGGGGCCGGTGCCCTCCATGCCTTCGAATCCGTCTATCACGGCCAGATGCGGATGCAGCCGCGGCGCAAGGGCGTAAAGGTTGTAGTTGATTCCATACGTGCCCCCGCCGTGGGTGAGGCGCTTGTCGGATCGGCCGCCTCCCGGCGCGCCGCGGCGCAGGCCCGCCCCGGGGTCCTTGATCGCGGATCCGACGACGACATTCTTGAGGGAGAGGGTGATCCCCACAAGGTCGTGGGTCTTGAGCTTCGCCGCGGAGATTACGAAGTTATCCGGCCCCTCCATCAGCTTCGATACCCGGCAGGCGTGGGGGCGGAAATCGGTCTCGTCGACGCAGTGCACGATCTCGTATCCCTCCTTGTCGATGTCGATCAGCTTGACGCCGTACTTGTCGACAAACTTGTTGTAGCCGTAGTTTGAAAAGCCCTCGAGCGCAGACCCCATCGCGGGAGACTCGGCGATGATGACGTTGGTCTTCCCGATGGACTTCAGGAATTCGAGGATGCCCTCGAGGTTGTCGGCATGGCTCGCGCACAGCGGCTTCGTTATGATGACATTATTCGGCTTGATGACGACGCGCCTGTCGCCGATCGCTGCGGCGATCTCGTCCTTGAACGGCTCGAGCGCCGTGAACGCAAGGTTCGCCCGGTCGCCGCCCGTGGTGAGCGAAACGCGGCTGCTGCGGCTGCCCGCCGCGGGTGCCGCGGGCTCCGCCTCCATGGCCGCGGCCGCGGCCCGCGTCGATGCCATCCTCAAGGCGACGAGCGCGGCGGAGCCGCAAATCAAGGAGCTTTTGAGAAATTCCCTGCGGGAACTCGGATAGTTGTTTTTCATGATTGGAGGGTTGAAGCGGACAAATGGATACGCGTTTGGATTCGCGACCCGGGGTGGCCGGATCGTAGGAATTTCGGTGCGCCGCGTCAAGCCGCCGCCCTCACCCGTCCCGGCGACGGCGGGAAACCGCGGGGTTTCGCACGTGTTAAATTGACATTCCTGCGCGTCTCCCTTCAGTCGGCAGAAACATGTCTAATGCAGCATATAAGGCGTTCTTTGCGTTTGCGGTTCTGATTTCTTTTTTTTCGAGGGCCGCCGGATCACAAAACCTCTTCTATATTGAAAAAGGCCTTGTCGGCATCCAGGGGGCCTCAAGCGGCCCGGTCCCGGACACCTTTCTCGGGCCATATATTTTTTCCGCGACAGCGCCATCCCCGGGCTCGGTCACGCCGCCCGGCCTGTCACCCAGTTCGCTGAGTTTCGTTTCGGGCAGCAGCGACTATGAGTTTACCGAGTTCCTTTCGACCCTGTCGGCGCTGAACGCCGTGGCGCCGGACGGCAGCTTCATGATGAGCGGAGGCGGTTTCCCGACCCTGTCGATCGGCGTAACCGGCGATCTTTATCCCATCGTTCCGGAAATAACGAATGGGACCTGGCAGAACGATGTGCTCCTCGTCAATCCCGCCCAAAGCTACACGCTCAACCTCAATTCCTTCACCGGATACGGAACGAACGGCGTCGGCGGCTTGATATCGATCCAGATCCAGAGCCTGACCACCGCTGACAATGTGAATCTTTCCCAGAAATACTCCACGCAGTCGTTCGGCAACGCAGTTGTTTCATCGACGCCATTCACGTCGTACACGATTCCGGCGGGCACCCTGCAGCCCGGATTGGTGTATGAAGTGCTGGTGGAATACTACACCCTCTCGTCGGTGAATACGACGACGGTTCCCGGCTACTATATTGTGGGAGCGTACGAGAACACCCTTGTCGCCTACATAGGAACCACATCCTCGCCGGCGGTCACCGGGCCGACCATCGCCCTTGAGCCGACGAACCAGACTGTGGCCGCGGGGGCAAGCGCCACGTTCAACGTGGCGGTCACCTTCGGCAATTCAAGTGTGATTCCGCCAAACACCCCGGTTTTATGGTGGGCTAATGGCTCGCAAATCACGGGTTCGGGCTCCGGCAAGTACGCCTTCGGAGGAGCAAATAATGCCAGCCTGACCATCAATAACGTGGGCGCGTCGGACGTGGGGACCTACTTCGTCCAGGTGATCAACGCCGGCGGATCCGTGGCCAGCACGATTGTTACCCTGAGCCTTGCGTCCGGCACACCGGTCATTACGACCCAACCCACCGCCTCCCAAACGGTGAATGCCGGAGCCAATGTGATCCTGAGCGTGGCCGCCACGAACGCCGGAAGCTACCAATGGCAGCTTAACGGTGCGCCGATATCCGGCGCGACCAGCGCGACGCTTGCCCTCGACAACATTGGCACGTCCCAGAGGGGCACCTACACGGTCGTCGTCTCCAACGGCCCGAATTCGGTGACGTCGAACCCGGCGTCGGTGGCGGTCAACGTCAGCTCGTACCTGTTCAACATCTCCACGAGGGGCTACGTGGGCAGCGGTCCCAACCAGGATCTCGACGCGGGGTTCTACATCGAGGGAACCGGCAACAAGAATATCCTGCTCAGGGGCGACGGCCCGTTTCTTGCGACCAATTCAGCCTACACCGGCCTGACCCTCGTCAGTCCGCAACTGACCTTCAACAACGCGGGCGGGCAGCTCGGCGTCAACACGGCCTGGGGAGGGAGCCAGATCCTGGTCAACGCCTTCAACACCGTTTTCGCCCCCGTGTTCGCGACCGGTTCCAAGGACACGGCGATTTACATGAGCGTCTCGGCAAACGGATCGGTCGGCTATACGGCGGATATAACGAGCGCGACCAGCGGCGGCACCGGGGTGGCGCAGATCGAGGTGGACGACGCCGATGCATTTAGCGACTACGTCAATAATCCCTCGAGCACGCCTCCCTCGCACCTGATCAACATCTCGACGCACGGCTACGTCGGGGCGGGCGGCGGAGAGGCCGGCGTGACGGGCGCCAGCCAATACCAGTACCTGGACGCCGGATTCTACATCTTCGGCGGCAGCTCCCAAACCCTGCTCATCCGGGCGCTAGGCCCGGGACTGGCAACGAACAATCCAGGCCTGAGCGGCCTGACTTTGCCGAATCCGGCCCTTACCCTGTATGACTCGTCCGGAAACATCATCGCGACCAATACCGGATGGGGAAACGAGGTGATCCCGGGCAACTCGACCGCGGCTGCGGGGATCCAGCCGGCCACGACGGCGATCATGAGCAGCGTCTACGCCAGCACAATCGCCGCGGGTTCCACCGACTGCGCGATGGTCGTGACCCTTCCGGCCGGCACGGGTTATACGGCCGAGGTGACAAGCGCCAACAACGCCTCGGCAGGGATCGCCCTGGTCGAGGTCTACAACGTGCCGTGATCAGCCCGCCTTGGGCGGGTCCCCCTGGGCCGGGATCGAGGAGAGGCTCCACATCCAGACGCAAAGGACCCCGGTGACGGCAAGCCCAACCAGGACCCGGAAGAAACCGCCCTGGTGAAGCTGAAGCCCGGGGCGCATCAACCTCGGAAAATTGGGATGCATTTGCAACCTAACCAGCAACCTCGCGAGGAAGGCCAGACAGGCCAGCCCGAAGAACACACTGGCAATCCGCAGTCCGATGATTTGTGACTTCATGTTGTCCGTGAATAAGACGCGCGGGCGCAGCCTCCGGTTACCTTGATATCGGGGGCGCCAATCGCCCCCCCGGCCCGCGTTGCGGCAGGCGCCCGGTTCCCGCGGGCGCCCACTCAGCCCGCCCCGTCCCCGGATCCCGGCCGGTTGACATAGATCGTATTACGATACAATATTCCTTCAGCGACCCATGAATCCCGAGGCAAACTTCCCCCAGGCGCCCGAGGGGCCGTATGTGACGATCTCCCGGGAGGCGGGCGCCGGCGCCACCACCTTCGCCGGGATGCTCGCCAGGCGGCTGAACGCGGAGCCGGACGGCGGCCTTCTCTGGACCGTCTTTGACGCCAACCTGATCCAGGCCATGCTGCAGGCGAACCATCTCTCCCCTGAAATCGCCAATTATCTTCCCGAGGGGCGCGTCTCCGAGATCAATGCCCTCATAGGCGAAATCGTGGGGCTTCACCCCAATCTGTGGAGTTTGATTCAGAAGACCAACAGCCTCACCCGCGAGCTGGCGCGCAAGGGAGGCGCGATCTTTGTCGGCCGCGGGGCCGTCTTTTCAACCGCCGGAATCGCCAATGGCGTGCACCTGCGGCTTGTGGCGCCCAAGGAGGTCCGCGCCCGCAGCTCGGCGAAGCGCCTTGGGATCCCGCTTGAGGAAGCCGCCGCATCCAACCGGCAGAAGGACGCCGCACGCCGCGCGTATGTGCGGACGAACTTCAACGCCCATGGCCCCGACCCGACCGCCTACGATTTCGTCATCAATACGGCGCGCGTGCCCCTGCCCGAGGCGGCCGAACTCATCGCGTCCGTCATCCGCGCCTCGGCGCCGGCCTCGGGCTGGCGCCGCGAGCCCCCCATGGAGCGTCAGAGGTCGGTGATCGAACTGATCAGGCGGAGCAGCTCCGGCCCGAGCTGACGGAGCTCCCGCAGGTGGGCCGTGGCGAGCCCCTCGATGGCCGTCTCGCCCTTCGCGGTCAGCCGCAGCTCCGCGCGCCGCGCGTCGGTTCGCGAACGCGTGCGCCGAAGCAGGCCGTGGCGGACCAGCCGGTCGGCGAGCCCCACGGCGCTGTTGTGCCGCACCTGCAGGCTCCGCGCCAGCTCGCCCACCGAAACGTAGTCGCGGCCGGAAAATCCCTTGACCGCGAGCAGCGCCTGGTGCTGCTGCGGCGTGATCCCTGCGCCGCGCGCGGCCTCCCGGCTGAAGCCCAGAAAGCGGCGCAGGGCCTGGCGCAGCGCCGCCAGAAGGATGAAATCTGATTTTGCAATGCGTGTGCGGGCCATGGGCGGGGAAATTTCAACCGGCGGCTGGCAAATCCGGATCCTGGGGATATTCTTTTTGACATACATCGCATTACGATGCAATGAAAATTTTCCCGTGAACCCAGCCTCCACACCCGCGACCGGCGCCGCGCCTTCCAGAACCCCGCCCCACGATTCCCTCGCTGATTTCAGCACGGATTCCCGGGTGCTGCTCCTGTCCCTGCTGGCCGTGCCGATCGGCGCGATGGGCGCCCTGGTGGCCAAGGCGCTCCTGTGGCTGATCGCCGTCATCACCAACGCGGCGTTTTTCCTGCGATGGTCGTCCGCGCCGGTCACCCCGGAGACGAATCACCTCGGCTGGTGGCTGATCGTCGTCCCCGTCGCCGGTTCGCTGATCGTCGGCCTGATGGCCCGCTACGGCTCCGAGAAGATCCGGGGCCACGGCATTCCCGAGGCCCTTGAGGCCATCCTGCTTGGGCGCAGCCTGATCGACGCCAGGGTGGCGATCCTCAAGCCGCTGTCGTCGGCCCTGTCGATCGGCACGGGCGGGCCGTTCGGCGCGGAGGGCCCGATCATCATGACCGGCGGCGCCTTCGGCTCGATTTTCGCGCAGTTCTTCCACCTCAGCGCCGCGGAACGAAAGACGCTGCTTGTCGCGGGCGCCGCCGCGGGCATGTCGGCCGTGTTTGCCACGCCGGTTGCCGCGGTCCTGCTCGCCGTGGAGTTGCTGCTCTTCGAATGGAAGCCGCGCAGCTTCATTCCCGTCACCGTGGCCGCGATCGTGGCCTCGATCCTGCGCGCGCCCCTTCTGGGCGCCGGGCCGATCTTTCCCGTGGTCGCGCATGCCGCGCTGTCTCCGACCGCGCTGGGGCTGGCCCTGGTCGTCGGAATCGTGGTCGGCTTCGGCTCCGGTGCCCTGACCGCATTGGTGTATGCCTGCGAGGACCTTTTCCTGAAGCTGCCGATTCACTGGATGTGGTGGCCCGCGCTCGGCGGCCTGGTCGTCGGCCTCGGCGGCATTGCCGATCCCCGTGTTCTGGGCGTCGGTTACGGAACGATCCATCAATTGATGCGGGGGGAGATGGCCGGCGCGGCACCCGCCACCCTCCTGATTGTGAAGGCCGTCGTCTGGGCGGTCGCGCTCGGTTCGGGCACGTCGGGAGGCGTCCTGGCGCCCCTGCTCATGATTGGCGGCGCTCTAGGCGCCCTCTTCGGCGTCTCGTTCGGCGGGGGCGATCCGGGCCTTTGGGCAATGGTCGGCATGGCCGGGATGATGGGCGGCACGATGCGCTCGCCCCTCACCGGCATGGTGTTCGTCCTTGAGCTGACCCACGACTTGAACGCCCTGCCGGCGCTGCTGATCGGAAGCGTGGCGGCATTGTGCGTGACCGTCCTTTTGCTGCGGCGCTCGATTCTCACCGAAAAACTGGCCCGCCGGGGCCAGCACATCTCGCGCGAATACAGCGTGGATGTGTTCGAGCTGACCCGTGTCTCGGATGTGATGGACGCAAATCCGCCGACGGTTCCCGCCACGACAACCGTTTCGGAGCTGTCCGAGCGAATTGCGCACGGGGATCCGGTGCTGTCGCGCCGGCAGGGCACGATTCTGGTGGACGCCGGCGGCCGGCTGGCCGGAATGATCACGCGAGGCGACATCATGCGCATCCTCCAAAGCGGAGCCGCGGCCGCGACCACGGCACTGGACGCCGGATGTGCGAAGGCCGTTGTGGCGTACCCCGACGAGACATTGCAGGAGGCGATCGCAAAGATGCTGAAGCGCAACGTTGGCCGCCTTCCCGTTGTCGAAAGGGAGAACCCGGGCAAGGTGATCGGCTACATTGGCCGCGTGGAAATCATTGCGGCGCGCTCGCGCCTGCACGATGAGGAGGAAATGCGCGAAAAGGGGCCGTTCGCGATGCCCTGCGGATGATGCTATTGTTTTTCCTCGCGCCGGGCGCGCCGGCATGTTGCAAATTCCCAGATCACTTTCTTATGAAAATCAGCACGTTATGCATCACAATCGTCACAGGTCTGCTCATTGCCGGATGCGGGCAAAAAACCTCCTCCGGCCCCGCGGAAGGCGCCCCGGCGGGCCCGCGGGTCATCGAGATTTCGGCCGGTGACACCATGAAATACAGTATCACGGCGATGGAAGCGAAGCCGGGCGAGGCGCTGAAGGTGGTTCTCACCAACAACGGGACGCTCCCGAAGGAGGTCATGGGCCACAACTGGATCCTCCTCAAGGCCGGCTCGGATGCCGCGGCCTTCGATGCGGCGGCCTCCACGGCCAAGGCCACCGGCTACATTCCCCCCTCCCTGACGGATGAGATCATCGCCCACATCGACCAACTCGGGCCGCACCAGTCGGGCGAAGTCGAGTTCACGGCCCCGACCGTGCCGGGCGAGTATCCATTTCTCTGCAGTTTTCCCGCCCATTACCAGGTGGGCATGCACGGGATCCTGACCGTCAAATAGAGCCGGCCTGACCGGCTTACCCCATGAAAAATCCGTCCATACCCCCATCGTCGGCCATCGGCCGCCGCGATTTCGTCCGCACCCTTGGAATCGCGGGGGCCGGCCTCGCCGGCTCGGCGCTCGTGTCCTCCCAGGTTCGCGCCCAGTCGAATGCCGCAGCCGCCCCGGGCCGGGCTTCCGGCGTCGCCTGCGATTCCACCACGGTGACGGAAACGGCTTCCGGGAAGGTCCGCGGTTATCGCCGGGACGGCGTCTATGTTTTCAAGGGCATTCCATACGGCGCCTCCACGGGCGGCGCGAACCGCTTTCTTCCACCGGCGCCGCCCGAGCCCTGGAAGAGCGTCCGTAACGCGCTGCACTACGGGCGCATCTGCCCTGGCCTGGGTCAGCCATCGACGGACGGGCACAACAGCGCGGCCGCGGATGAAGACGCATTCCTCCTGCACCGCGGCTGCGCCGAGACCGTTGCCGGCGAGGATTGCCTGCGCGTCAATGTCTGGACCCCGGAAATCAACGGCCGCGGCCGCCGGCCGGTGCTCGTGTTCATGCACGGCGGGGGCTTCACGGGGGGCTGCAGCCAGGACCTGCTCTCCTACGACGGGGAAAGCCTCGCCCGCCACCACGACGTCGTGGTCGTGAACCACAACCACCGGTTGAATGTCCTGGGCTACCTGAACCTCGCCGCCTTGGGCGGCGAAAAGTACGCAAATTCCGGCAACGCCGGACTCCTGGACCTGGTGGCCGTTCTCGCCTGGGTCCGCGCCAACATCGCCAATTTTGGGGGGGACCCGGGGACCGTCATGATCTTCGGCCAGTCCGGCGGCGGAGGCAAGGTTGCCGCCCTGATGGCCATGCCGTCGGCCAAGGGCCTCTTCCACCGCGCGGTGATTGAGAGCGGACCCTACCTGGTGATGAACACTCCCGAGGAGTCGGGCCGGCTCGCCGCCGGGGTTTTGCAGGAGCTGGGGATTTCGGCCGGCCATATCGACGAATTGTCCACCCTTCCCCTCGAGCGCCTTGCGGCGGGCGCCTCCGCGGCGGCTGGAAAGCTCGCCACCTCCCCGGTGCGACCCTTGCACCGCGCGTTCAGCGCAGCCGGCGGATGGGGCCCGACCGTTGACGGCGCCCTCCTGCCGGCCCAGCCGTTTGCGCCCGAGTCCCTGGCGGTCTCCGCGCACGTTCCCATGATCACCGGCACCAATCTCCACGAATTCACCAACGCGGTGGACCATCCGGACGCCTATTCGCTGACCGATGCCGAGCTGAGCAGGCGGGTCGGCGAGGCCTTCGGCGACAAGGCTCCGGCCATACTCGCCGCGTACCGGCGGGAATACCCGCAGGCGGCCCCCTTCGATCTCTATGCTCGAATCTCGATTGCCGGGGTGCGGTCGGCCGCATTCACCCAGGCGTCGCGGAAGGCCGAGGCGGGCGGCGCGCCCGCCTACGAATACATCTTTGCCTATGGTACGCCGATGCTGGAAGGCCGGCCCGGAACGTTCCATAGCTGCGAAATCGCGTTCGTCATGGACAATGCGGAACTCTGCGACCAGTTCAGCGGCCGGACGCCCGCCGCCCTGGCCCTGGCCAGGCAGGTCAGCAAGGCCTGGGTCAGCTTTGCGCGGACGGGCAACCCGAACCACCCGGATCTGCCGGACTGGCCGGTGTTTTCACCGCAAAACGGCGAGACGATGGTCTTCGGCGACCCCTGCGTCGTGCGCAACAACCCGGAAGCGGAGGGCCGCAGGCTCGTCGCCGCGGCTTGAACGGATCCGCCGGGCCCGGCGTCGCGAATTCGCCCGGAGGAGGCTCTATTCCCGCGCGAGCAGCCCGGCAACGGTGCGGGACAGCGCGAAAAGGATGGCGCAGGAAGCGCCGACCAGGCCGGCGTGGAGCAGCCAGAACTCGGTGCCGGGCAGCCGCTCGACCAGACCTCCCAGCCAGCCGACGAGGTTGTTGGCCAGGAAGAGATGCAGGAGATACGCTCCCATCATAAGGCCGACCAGCCGCGGCGGAGAGGCGCGGGCGAAAAGGGCCATGCCGACGGGGAAGATATTGGCGAAACCGAAGCTGTTCAGCACCTCGAATAGAAGGATCCAGCCGATGGAGGCCTTGTTCCCCTGCGCCGAAAGCGCGGCCGCCGCGGTGAGGGCAATGAGGGCGGCCGTGCAGGCGGCCGCTCCGATCGCCAGCTTGGTGATTTCCTGGGGCTCACGAAAGCGCCTGGCCCATGTCCGCCAGAACCAGATCGATCCGGCCAGGAAGCTCACGCTTACGATCGCGTCCAAAGTGACGAGCCAGGTGGTCGGCATTGTCCAGCGGTAAAAGGTCAGGCTGACGTGGTCGGGCACCCAAAGGAGGTAGGCGTTGAAGATCTCCTGATTGCCGACGGCCCCGATCGCGAGCACGGGAATGAGGAAGAGAAGGAGGAGCGTCGCCTTGCGCTCTTGCGCGGTGAGCGGCGCGGGCCTGGTTTTCGGGCCGCGGACCGTCCTCCCGTCCGGCGGCAGCTTTCCGCGCCCGGACAGGTAAATCACGAGCGAGATCACCATCCCGACTCCTGCCGCGCCGAAGCCGAAGTGCCAGCCAAGCTTCTCGCCCAGCGTGCCGGTGATCAGGGGCGAGACGATCACCGCCCCGTTGATGAACAGATAGTAGATTTGATACGCGTCGGCCCGGCGAAGGTCCCCCTCCGAATAGAGGTTGCCCACCTGGCTCGCCAGGTTGCCCTTGAAGCAGCCGACGCCGGTGAGGAGGCAGAGCAGCGCGAGCAGGAAGGACTGCTCGAAGGCCATCAGGAAATGACCGGCAGCCATGAGAGACGCCCCCAGGATGATCGTCCGCGTCCGGCCCAGCCACCGGTCCGCCAGCCACCCGCCGGCGATCGGCGTCAGGTACACAAGCCCGGTGTAAAGTCCGAAGATGGCCGAGGCGAGCGCGACCGTGTCGAGCGGATGCCGGTAAAGCCGCTCCAGGCCGTGCCGAAACGGCGCAAAAGCGGCGATTCGCTCGACGTGTCCGGGCAGCAGCGCCTGCCGGGTCATGTAGAGCACGAGCAGGGTCTGCATCCCGTAATAGGAGAAGCGTTCCCACGCCTCCGTGAAGGCGATGCACCGCAGTCCGCGCGGGTGACCGAAAAAGGAGCGATCCAGGTCCCGGGTGTCGGCCATGTCGGGTCCCATCTTGGTTACCGCGGCGGGTGTCGCAAGGGAGTTTGACGCAGCCCGCGCTCACCCGGCGCGGATCGACCGGCCCACCGCGGCCAAAATGCGCGGAATGAGCTGCACTTGATCGCTGTCTTTTTTTCGTTCCGCTTCCGAAAGATCGGCCCAGGGCACGAGAGTTGGATTCGTCTTCTTGACCACATCCCTTTTGGGGCCCGGGGTCCATCCCGCCAGCATTCGCTGCGCGCAGTACCGCTCGTGTTCCATCCTCGCGAGCACCTCGATTTGCTCCGGAGAGAATTCGGTCACGGGCTCGGCGGCATCGCCTTGATTCACCGAACGCAATCCGACTGCGCGCAGCTTGATTTCAATATGGTCCGCCGCGTCGCGGTTCGAGCCCTTGGCCTCCTCCGACAGATCCTCCCATGCGACGCCATAAGGGGCAGCCTGCCCGCTCTTGGCCTGTTGCGCGACGTAGTCGGCGTGGATTCCACGGGCGAGGGCGTCGAGCTGGGTTTCCTCCAATGCCTCCTTGTTGCAGGCCTCCTCGAGCATGCCGAACGGCCGGATCTGATCGCCGAACAGCTCGCGCTGGCGGGTCTCGCTGAGCAGCGCAGCCAAGCCCGAATTGGACGACATCCGCACCCGAATCTGGCACCCATTTGCCCTGACGCCATCGGACTGGCCCAGGTTCAGCGCCAGCGCCAGGTTGAGCGCATCGCCGGGCAGGCTCAGCACCAGCGTCGCGAGGCTTTGGGCCTCCCCGCTCATGTGCTCCGCCCAGGCGATCAGCGTTGGATCGTTGACGTCGAGGTTGTGGAACTCGACGTCGCAAATATCGCCCAGCCTGGGATAACGGCTCTTCAGTTCGGCTTGCCGCTTGGTCGCCTCCCGGTCGACCACGATGATCCGCAGCCGCCGCCGGTTGGCGAAGTGCCCGATCCGCGCCGCCTGCAGCAGCACGCTCTCGCCCATGTCGCCAAGCCCGAAAATCAAAAGAAGGGCCTGCAACGGGCTGTCGTGACGTATCGGCCGCCAGTCCAGGGGATAGCGGTTGAAGAGCCGCCGCGCCCCGTTCTCATACACATCGAGGCCCACCGTTGATATCTCGATCCGGCCCCTGCTGTCGGCGATCAGGTGCTTCTGGCGGGCCATGGTGCGCAGATACCGATTGCTGAGCTGGATGTAGCACTTGAGCGGCCCGTCCTGCGGCCGGAACGATTCGACGATTTGCCGCGCGTTTAGGGCGATCTTCAGGTTGAGCCCGTCGTCCGTGCAGGTGGCGATCAGCAATCGCGCGCGGCCGGCCCCGGCGGCCCTGAGGGCCCGCGGGTCGGAGGCGTCTGCCAGGACGTAGGGGACGCCCAACTCGTCGCAGACCTGCAGGCCCGGCGCGTGGGGGTCCCTTTCGATCACAACCACCTTGTCGCCGCGCCGTTCCCCTTCGCGCGACGAATAATCGCGCGCAAGCGCAAGGCCCCGCCAGCCGGCTCCGCAGATCACCACATGATTCCGGTAGTAACTCAGGCGAAAGTGGTGCAATTCGGTGGAATAGACGCGCTGAAAGATGCCCAAAACCGTCCAGAGGGAGACGATGGTGGCAAGATAACAGGCCACGTAGAGGGGGATGTTCATCGACCGCTCGAAATGCGGAGCGTGAAGGGCGAAAAGCTGCAGCGTCTCGTAAAACGCCCTGGCCAGGTGCTGCCCGCGGAACAGCGGCTGGGCTTCCGCCAACGCCAGCTGGTCGTAATCCAAAAACCCCCAGACGCCGAAGACCATCGCCCCCGCCGAGCCGGCGAGCAGAACCCACCAGTGCCAGCGCGGCCGGTCGCGATGGGTCATGGCTGAACTGGAACCGCTCATACCGGAATACCAAGATATCATCTTCTTTCCGGAGGCAATGATGATGTCTGCGCCTCCGCCGTTGGGTCCGCCGCGCCATCATAATTGCGCTTGGAATTCTGGCGGGGAATGCTGCCATCGGAGCGTTTTTCACTTCCTCATGCCCTTGAACTCATGCCGCCCCGTTTCCGCCGTCCGGTCGTCATTCTAGCCGGCGGCGCCGACGGCGAGGACGCGGCATCGAATGCCGCCGCAAGCCGGCTTTTTGTCGCCGGGTTTTCCGGGTTTTCCGGAACAGTAATTTCTGGCGGCACGACTTCCGGGATCGCCGGAATCGCCGGTGACCTTGCCGCGGGTTGTCCTGACGTCATGGCCGTGGGCTACCTGCCCCGCAAACTCTCCTCCAACGCGAAGCGCGATCATCGCTACACGAGATTTCGCACCACGGAGACGGAGAACTTCAGCGCGGCGGAGTGCCTCGCCTATTGGGGAGATCTGCTGGCGGACGGCGTGCAACCGGCCGATGTCAAATTGCTTGGGTGGGGCGGCGGACGCATCGCGGCAGCCGAATATCGGATCGCGATCGCGCTCGGGGCCGCCGTGGGCCTTATTGCCGGCACGGGCCGGTCGGCGGATGCGATCGCCAGCGATCCGCTCTGGGCGAAATTCCCCAATCTTTCCCTTTTGCCCCGGACAGCCTCGGCAGTTCGCGGATTTCTCGCCGCTGGGTAGCCGGGGCCCGCCCGCCTTCGCGCGTTGCGCTTCGGCGCGGCAGCGATCGCATTGCGGCGTGCGTCTCTGGTTCTTTTCTGGGCCCACCCGCCTTCGCGCGTTGCGCTTCGGCGCGGCAGCGATCGCATCGCGTCGTGCGTCTCTGGTTCTTTTCTGGGCCCACCCGCCTTCGCGCGTTGCGCTTCGGCGCGGCAGCGATCGGCTCTCGATCAAAGATTGGGGACACGGGGTTTTTAGGCCACCGTGTCCTTGATGATAACGACAGTTTACCTGTCGCTGAGAGGTTACCGCATTCTCTCCAGCGAGGGCAACTCTGAGTTAA
>JBEKAO010000016.1:0-57845 GCA_050015855.1 Opitutaceae bacterium
TCCGGGCCGAGAAAACCCATGGCGAGGAGGACCAGCTGCGCGGGCCTCGTTTCCTCGCTGCCCGGCTCCTCGACCGGCACGTACTGGCCCTTTTCATTCCGGTCCCAGCGGATGCGAACGCTCACAAGCTCCTTCACATTGCCCGCCTGATCGCCGATGAATCTCTTCACGGTCGTCAGATAGACCCGTGGATCGGCGCCGAAGCGGGCGGCTGCCTCCTCCTGCCCGTAGTCCATCTTGTAGACCTTGGGCCACTCGGGCCACGGGTTGTCGGCCGCCCGATCCATCGGCGGCCTTGGAAGGATCTCGATCTGGGTCAGGCTCCGGCAGCCCTGGCGCATCGCGGTGCCGACGCAGTCGGTGCCGGTGTCGCCACCGCCGATCACGACGACGTCCCTGCCCTTCGCATGGATGGAGGCCCCATCGGGGCGCCCGGCGAGGACGGCCTGCGTGTTCGCGGTCAGGTACTCCATCGCAAAATGGACGCCATTGAGCTTTCGGCCCTCGATCGGCAGATCGCGCGGCTGGGTGGCGCCCGTGCAGAGCACGGTCGCGTCGAACTCCTTCAGGAAGATCTGGGGCTCGACGTTGTCGCCGACGTTGGCGTTGCAAAGGAACTTGATTCCCCCTTCCCGCATGACCCGGATGCGGCGCTCGACCACCTCCTGCTTGTCGAGCTTCATGTTCGGAATCCCGTACATGAGGAGGCCGCCCGGGCGGTCCGCCCGCTCGTAGACGCTGACCAGGTGGCCGGCCCGGTTGAGCTGCGCCGCGGCGGAGAGCCCGGCCGGCCCGGAGCCGATGACGGCGACCTTCTTCCCTGTGCGCGACGCGGGCGCCTCCGGCACGACCCAGCCCTCCTCCCAGCCGCGATCGATGATCGTGCACTCGATGTTCTTGATGGTCACGGGCGGATCCGTGATGCCCAGAACGCACGACCCCTCGCAGGGCGCGGGGCAGACACGGCCCGTGAACTCGGGAAAATTATTCGTCCGGTGCAGCCGGTCGAGCGCCTCGTGCCATAGCCCGCGATAGACCAGGTCGTTCCACTCGGGGATCAGGTTGTTGATCGGACAGCCCGAAGCCATGCCGCTGATGAGCTTGCCGGTGTGGCAGAACGGAACGCCGCAATCCATGCAGCGTGCGCCCTGCTTGCGGAGCTTGTCCTCCTCCATGTGGTGGTGGAACTCCTTCCAGTCGCGGATCCGCTCAAGCGCGGCCCGGTCCACGGGAAGCTCCCGCAGATACTCAATGAATCCGGTTGGTTTGCCCATCGTGTAAGTTTGAAGCTGGATTGGGACGCGGCGTCAGTTTCCGCCGACTCGGGACAGATCGCGGGCGTTCTCCTCGAATGCCGCCATCACCGCCTCGTCGCCGGTGAGCCCCTGCGCCTGGACGCGGCGCACGCAGGCGAGAACCCGTTTGTAATCCTTCGGCATGACCTTGACGAAAAGCGGGACCATCCGGTCCCATTCGTCGAGAACTTTCTTCGCGCGCGAGCTCTTCGTATGGGCCAGGTGCCTCTCGACGAGCGAGCGCACTTCGGCGATTTCGGCGGGATCGTCGAGCTTCTCGACCCCCACCATCTGGAGGTTGACGCGGTCCGCGAACTCGCCGCTCTCGTCGAGCACGTAGGCGACGCCGCCGGACATGCCGGCGCCAAAGTTCCGGCCCGCGGGCCCGAGGACGACGACCCGCCCGCCCGTCATGTATTCGCAGCCGTGGTCTCCCACCGACTCGACCACCGCGCTGATTCCGCTGTTTCGGACGCAGAACCGCTCGCCGGCCATTCCCCGGATGTACGCCTCGCCGCTGGTCGCGCCGTAAAAGGCGACGTTCCCCACGATGATGTTCTCCTCGGGCACGAAGGTGGAGCCCTCCGGCGGGTAGACGATGATCTTCCCGCCCGACAGGCCCTTGCCGACGTAGTCGTTCGAGTCCCCCTCGAGGATGAAGGTCATTCCCCGCGGCATGAACGCCCCGAAGCTCTGCCCGGCCGAGCCCTGGAAATGCACGCGAATCGTGTCCTCCGGCAGGCCCGCGGCGCCCCGCTTTCTCGTGAGTTCCGAGCCGGTGATCGTTCCGACGACGCGGTGCACGTTGCGGATGGGCATCCTTGCGACGACCTTCTCTCCGCGCTCGATGGCCGGCTTGCAGATCTCGAGAAGGGTCGTCAGGTCGAGGGACTTCTCGAGCCCGTGATCCTGTGAAATCTGGCAGTAGCGCCCGACGTCGTCGTCGACGTCCGGCCGGTAGAGGATCGCGCTGAAGTCCAGGCCCTTGGCCTTCCAATGCTCGACGGCCTTCCTCGACTCGAGCCTGTCCGCGCGGCCGATCATCTCGTTGACGGTCCGGAAGCCCAGGGAGGCCATGATCTCGCGCAGGTCCTCGGCGATGAAGCGCATGAAATTGACCACGTGCTCGGGCTTGCCCGCGAACTTCGCGCGCAGGCGCGGATCCTGCGTGGCGACGCCGGCCGGGCACGTGTTCAGGTGGCACACGCGCATCATGATGCAGCCGGAGGCGACCAGCGGAGCCGTGGCAAACCCGAACTCCTCGGCGCCGAGAAGGGCCGCGATCGCGACGTCGCGGCCGGTCTTCAGCTGGCCGTCGGTCTCGACGGCGATCCGGCTGCGAAGATTGTTGAGGACGAGGGTCTGGTGGGTCTCGGCCAGCCCGAGCTCCCAAGGCAGGCCCGCGTGGGCGATCGACGTCTGCGGCGAGGCGCCGGTGCCCCCGTCGTAGCCGCTGATCAAAACGACGTCGGCGTGCGCCTTGGCGACGCCCGCCGCGATCGTGCCCACGCCCACCTCCGCGACGAGCTTCACGCTGATCCGGGCGTTCTTGTTGCCGTTCTTGAGGTCGTGTATCAGCTCGGCCAGATCCTCGATCGAATAGATGTCGTGGTGCGGGGGCGGAGAGATGAGCCCCACGCCGGCCGTCGTGAGCCGGGTCTTGGCGATCCAGGGATAGACCTTGCTTCCCGGGAGCTGCCCGCCCTCCCCGGGCTTGGCGCCCTGGGCCATCTTGATCTGGAGCTCGCGGGCGTTGACCAGGTACTCGCTCGTGACGCCGAAGCGGCCGGAGGCCACCTGCTTGATGGCGGAATTTGCGGAGTCGCCGTTGGGCAGCGGCTTGTAGCGCCCGGGATCCTCGCCGCCCTCGCCCGTGTTGCTCCTTCCGCCGATGCGGTTCATCGCGATCGCGAGGGTCTCGTGCGCCTCCTTCGAGATGGAGCCGTACGACATGGCGCCCGTCTTGAAGCGCTTCATGATCGCCTCGGCCGGCTCGACCTCCGCCAGTGGGATTGCGGCCGACGGCTTGAAATCGAGCAGGCTCCTCAGCGTGCAGAGGTTCCTCGACTGGTCGTTGATGAGCCGGGCGTATTCCCTGTACACCGCGGCGTTCCCGGTTCGGACGGCCTTCTGGAGCGCGTGGATCGATTCCGGGGTGAAGGTATGGGCCTCGCCGTCATGCCTCCACTTATACAGGCCGCCCGAGGGCAGCACGTGGCCGTTGATGGGCCGTTGTGGAAACGCGGCGTGGTGGCGGGCCAGGACCTCCTGGGCGATCACGTCCAGTCCGATGCCGCCGACGCGGGAAGAAGTGCCGGTGAAATAATGGTCGATCACGTCCTGCCGAAGGCCAAGGGCCTCGAAGACCTGGGCCCCGCGGTAGCTCTGGATCGCGGAGATGCCCATCTTCGACATGACCTTGATGACGCCCTTTGCCGACGCCTTGACATAGTTCTTGCAGGCGGTCTTGTGGTCGATCCCGGTCAGGATCCCTTCCCGGATCATGTCGTCGATCATCTCGAATGCGACGTACGGGTTGATCGCGCTGCATCCGTAGCCGATCAGCAGCGCGAAATGGTGCACCTCGCGGGCTTCGCCCGTCTCGAGGACCAGGCTCACGCGCGTGCGGAGCCCCTCGCGGATCAGGTAGTGATGCAGCCCCGCGATCGCCAAAAGCGCCGGGACCGGCGCGAAATCGTGGTTCACCCCCCGGTCGGAGAGGATGATGACGTTGACCTCATCCTCCTCGATCATCCGGCGGGCCATCGCCGAAAGCTCCTCGACGGATTTTGCCAGGCCCTTTTCGCCGCGGGTCACGCGAAAAAGGGTGGTGAGGACGCCGATCTTGAGGCCCGGCATGTTCTGCCGGCGGATCTTGGCAAACTCCTCGTTTGTCAGGATGGGCCACTTGAGCTCGACCCGCCGGCACGCCGAGGGCTGCGGATCGAGCAGGTTGCCCTCGGACCCGAGGCGGGTCTCCGCCCCGACGACGATCTCCTCGCGGATGCAGTCGATCGGCGGATTGGTGACCTGGGCAAAAAGCTGCTTGAAGTAATCGTAGAGGAGCCGCGGCCTGTTCGAAAGGACCGCGAGCGCCGCGTCGTTGCCCATGGACCCGACGGCTTCGACGCCGTCGCTGGCCATCGGGGCCAGGATGATCCGCTCGTCCTCGTTTGTGTAGCCGAAGGCGATCTGGCGCTCGAGCAGCGTCTTGTGGTCGGGCAGCGGGACTTCCGGGGCGTCGGCGATGTCGCTCAGGTGGACCAGGTGCTCGTTCAGCCACTGCCGGTACGGGCGCTCGGTCGAAAACCTCCGCTTGATCTCCTCGTCGTCGACGATCCGTCCCTGCTCGGTGTCCACGAGGAACATGCGGCCCGGCTGCAGCCGGCCCTTTTGGAGGACATCCTCCGGCGCCACGGGCAGGACGCCCGCCTCGGAGGCCATGATGACCCGTCCGTCCTTGGTGACATAGTAGCGGGACGGGCGCAGTCCGTTGCGGTCGAGGATCGCGCCGATCTGCTTCCCGTCGGTGAAGGCGATGGACGCGGGGCCGTCCCACGGCTCCATGAGGCACGAATGATACTGGTAAAAGGCCCGGCGGTCGTCGTCCATCGACTCGTTGTTGGACCACGGTTCCGGGATCATCATCATCATCGCGTGCGCGATCGGCCGGCCGCTCAGGACCAGGAGCTCGAGGGTGTTGTCGAACATGCCCGAGTCGCTGCCGTGCGGATTGACGACCGGAAGGATCTTCTTGATGTCCTCGCCGAAAAGGGGCGACTCGAACAGCGCCTCCCGCGCGTGCATCCAGTTGATGTTGCCGCGCAGCGTGTTGATCTCGCCGTTGTGCGCGAGGTACCGGTACGGATGCGCGCGATCCCAGCTCGGGAAGGTGTTCGTGCTGAACCGCGAATGGACGAGGGCGAGCGCCGTCTCGACCGCCGGGTCGCGCAAGTCGGCAAAGTACTGGTCGAGCTGCTCCGTCAGAAGCATGCCCTTGTAGACGAAAGTCTTGTTCGAAAGGCTGGCCGTGTACCAATACTCCGCGCCGTCGATCGTCGAGGTGCGGATCTCGTTGTAGGCCCGCTTGCGGATGACGTAGAGCTTGCGCTCAAAGGCCATCGGATCGGAGATCGCCGGACCGCGGCCGATGAAGACCTGCCGGATCATCGGCTCGCAGGAACGGGCCGTCTCCCCGAGCATCGAATTGTTGGTCGGCACGTTGCGCCAGCCCAGGAAGACCTGGCCCTCGGACTGCACGAGCTGCTCGAAGCGCTCCTCCAGCCGCCGGCGCTTGATCCGGTCGCGCGGAAGGAAGATGAGGCCGGTCCCGTACTCGCCGGGGCCCGGCAGCGCGATGCGGGCCTTTGCGGAAACCTCCTTGAAAAAGCCGTGCGGAATCTGAATCAGGACGCCCGCCCCGTCGCCGGTGTTGGCCTCGCAGCCGCAGGCGCCGCGGTGGTCCAGGTTCCTCAGGACCCGGAGGGCGTCCTTCAGGATCTGGTTCGATTTGCGGCCCTTGATATCGACGACAAAGCCGACCCCGCAGGAGTCGTGCTCGAACCACGGATCGTAGAGGCCCTGCTTTGGCGGCAGGCCCGGGCCCCGGAATCGGGGCTTGTGCGCGTCTCTAGTGCTGGTGTGCATCGGTGTGGGTACGCAAAAAAGGCCGGCGTTTAGGTGGGAGCCGGCCCTGCAAGTTTTCTGTAAAGCTCAGAAGGGCCGTTCCATTCAGAAGAAGCGGACGGTTTTCACGGCCATTTTGGCATGCTCGTCATCGGAGCAGCCCGCGTTTGTCGGAGCCTCGGCGGCCGTGCTGGCGGGCTGGACGAGATCGTTGCTCAGAAGGTAGTTCTCCACTTCCTCGCCCGAGATGTCCGCGAGCATGACGCCGTCGATCTCGACGCACGGTGAAAGCGGCTGGCCGGACTTGCGCACCATCTCCGCGTAATTCTCGCGGTTGCCGACGATGTCGACGTCCTCGTACTCAAGCCCGTACTTGCGCAGGATGGCGCGGACTCCATTGGACCAGCCGCAGGAGGGCTTGAGATATGCCTTGATTGTCATCGAGTGAAGGTTTGCGAACGCAAAATCGACACAAGCTATACGGCCGATTGCGCGCGGCGCAAGAACAGTCTTCTGAATTATTAGCTAAAATACGCCCGAACGCAATTTTCCGGTCAGGGCACGTCGAAAACCTCGATCATGACGTCGCCCGCTGCGCCGCTGACACTGGTGGCCTGCACGGTGAAGCATCCGGGCGGCAGGGTGAGCACGACGGCCGAGTCTGCGCTTCCGGGATTGGTGAAGGCCGCCGCGTAGACGGAGCTGGCGATCGAGGAGATGACCGGGCTGCCGCCCCAGCCGGCGTTGGAGGTGATCACGTTCTGATTCGCGTCGAATACCATCAGTTGGGGATCGGGCATGACACCCGTGACGCCCTGGGCAAGCAGGGCCGGACCGCTTGCGCGAATGAGCACGGTCGTGGAGGTCTCGCCGCCGACCGTGAAACCCGCGGTCAAGACGCCCTTCGCGCCCAGTTGGAGCCGGCACGAAATATTGATCAAACGCGGATTCGTCGGATTGAATGCGCCGGGCGTGTCGTCATAAAGCGCTGCCAGCGTCGTCCCCGTTGCACCCGAGACGCTGCTCACCTGGACCGTGTATCCGCCGGGCTGCAAGGCGGCCACGACGGCCGAATCCCTGCTCGCGGGGTCCGACAGCGGGGTGGCGTATGTCGCCGCGTCCGCTGCAGTCACCGCGAGCTGGTTGCTCACGGGGCTGCCCCAGCCGGCGTTCGAGCCGATGATGCTTTGGCTGCCGTTGAAGATATTCAACTGCGGATCGGGCATGAAGCCCGTGACGCCCAGTCCGTACAATGTCGGCCCGAGGGCCTGGATCAGCAGGGTCTGGGACGTGTCCGTGCCCGCCGCATTGTTGTAAAACCCGACCGTCAGAATCTGGCTGGCGCCTCCCGCGACCGCGTTGACCGACAGGTTGACCAACCGGCCGGGATTCCTTGTCGTGCTGTCCAGCGCCAGTGTGGCCGCGTTGCTCAAGACCGAGCCGTTTGAATTCGTCACCAAGCATGTGTACGCTCCGGCCGTGCCCGACGACGCCTGGATCACCAGCATTGAGTTTGTCGCCCCGGTGATGGCGATTCCGTTCAAATACCATTGGTAGGTCGTGCCCGCGCCGCTTGCGTCCGCCCGCGGCCCGGATCCGGACGATGCGGAGGACACGGATTGGACCACTCCTGAGGAATTGATGCTGAAGACGACCGTGCTGCCCGCTGTCATTGTTTGCGAAACCGGCTGGGTGCCTATCGTCGGACCGCCCGACTGGGCCATAACGGTCAGCATCGCGCCCGAACTCATGGTTGATCCTCCAGCGTTCGTTGCGACGACAAAGTAACTGCCGGAATTCGAGGGCTGGACATTGGAGACGGAATAGGACGCGCTCGTCGCACCGGAGACGGACATGCTGTTGAAAAACCATTGGTAGGCCGGAGCCGGTGTGCTGGTGGCCGCGGCGGTGAAGATTACAGAGGCTCCCGGCGAGACCGACTGGCTTTGCGGCTGGATGGTGTAGACGGGCGCCGTGCTCACGGTCAGAACTGCGCCATTGGAAGTGACGCTTCCGAAAACGTTGCTCGCCGTCACCGTGTAGCTGCCGGAATTCGAAACCTGGACGCTGGAAATGGCATAGGATGCATTCGTCGCACCGGAGATGGCCTGGCCGTTGAAATACCATTGGTAAGCCGGAACCGGCGTGCCGCTTGCCGCGGCCGAGAGGGTTGCGCCGGAGCCTGAAGCCACCGATTCGCCCTGAGGCTGGGTCGTGAATGCCGGAACGGATCCGGGAATTCCCTTTCGTATGGTGTAGTTGTATGTGTCTGCGACGTACAAATTGCCGGATCCGTCCACCGCCAGCCCGTAAGGCGCGCAAAACCGGGCGGCGCTTCCCGTCCCGTCCGCGCTTCCCTGCACGCCCGGCGATCCCCCCAAAGTCGTCACCGCCCCACCCGGCGCGACCATTCGTATCGTTTGATTGTCCGTGTCCGCAACGTACAGATTGCCGGACCCGTCCACCGCAATTCCAAGGGGTGCGCAAAACCGGGCGGCGTTCCCCGTCCCGTTTGCGCTGCCCTGCACGTCGAGCGATCCCGCCACGGTGGTCACCACGCCGCCGGGCGTCACCTTGCGTATCGCGTCATTTTGCTCGTCCGCCACGAATACATTGCCCGAGCCGTCCACCGCCACGCCGCCAGGCCAGTAAAACCGGGCCCCGCTCCCCGTCCCGTCCTCGGCCCCTTGAACGCCCGCCGCTCCAGCCAGCGTGGTCACAACGCCGCCGGGCGTGATCTTTCTTATCGTTTCGGCAAGCATGTCCGAAACGTACAGATTTCCGGCGCCGTCGATCGCGATGCCAAAGGGGGCGATGAACCGTGCGGCGCTTCCCGTTCCATCCGCGCTTCCCTGGGCGCCAGCCGTCCCC
This sequence comes from Opitutaceae bacterium, assembly GCA_050015855.1. Taxonomy (GTDB): domain Bacteria; phylum Verrucomicrobiota; class Verrucomicrobiia; order Opitutales; family Opitutaceae; genus Palsa-1447. The sequence goes on from JBEKAO010000016.1 coordinate 8,793, forward strand.
GCAAAGGTCGTCACCACCCCGCCAGGAGTGATCTTCCGTATCGTTGAATATCCCCAATCCGCCACGTACACGTTGCCGGCTCCGTCCACCGCCACCCCGCTGGGGGCGTAAAACCGCGCCGCGCTGCCCGTCCCATCCGCGCTCCCGTAAACCCCGGGCATTCCCGCCAGGGTGGTCACCACCCCGCCGGGAGTGATCTTCCGTATCGTCTGGTTTTGCGAGTCCGCCACGTAAATGTTGCCGGCCCCGTCCGTTGCCGTAGCAGATGAAAGGTTGAACCGGGCGGCGCTCCCCGTCCCATCCGCGCTCCCCGGCAAAGGCGCCGTTCCCGCCAGCGTCGTGAATTCATACAATGGGGACGCCGAAGACGACACGGTGAGGACGGCCGGACTCGATGCGGCCTGGCCGGACGCATTGGAGGCGACCACCTGGTAGTTGCCCGAGTTGGCCGCCTGCACGTTTGTCAGGGTCAATGTGGCGTTGGTCGCGCCGGAGACCGCCAGCCCGCCGAAGTACCACTGGTAGGTCGGAGCGGGGACTCCGCTGGCCGAAGCTGTGAAGGTCACGCTGGAGCCCAAGGTTGCGAACTGCGACTGGGGCTGGGTTGTGAAGCTCGGCGCCGCAAGCTGGGAGGAGACAGTCAATGTGGCGGATGAGCTCAGGATTGATCCGAGCGCATTGGTCGCCGTGACGGCATAGCTCCCGGCGTTGGCGAGCTGAGCGCTCGCAATCGTATAATAACTGTTCGTCGCCCCCGAGATCGCCTGGCCATTGAAAGTCCACTGATAAGCCGGACTTGGCGAGCCGCTCGCCAAGGCCGAGAAGGTGGCGCTCGCTCCAGGCGTCACCTGCTGGTTTTGCGGCTCCAGGGAAAAGACAGGGGGCGAACCCGACACGCCAATGACGGTCAGTGTCGCGGATCCGCTGGTCACCGACCCGACGGCTGTGGCAACGACAACCGAATAATTGCCGGAATCCGAACTTGCCGCATTTGCGATGGTGAGCGTGGAAGTCGTCGAACCCGAGATGCCATTGCCATCGGAGATCGGAGATCCGTTGAACAGCCATTTGTACTCAATCGCCGGGCCGCCCGAGGCCGCGACGCTGAAAGCCGCGGTCAAGCCTGCGCTCACCGTCTGGTTTTGGGGTTGGGCGGTGATCGTCGGGGCAGTGACGAGCGTCAGGGTTGCGGCATTGCTCGTCGCCGAGCCCACGCTGTTCGTGATGGTGACCGTGTAACTTCCCGCATTGGCCTCGGTCAGCGGATCGATGTAATACCATTCGCTGTCGCTATCGGGGATGGCCGTGCCATTCAGATACCATTGATAGGTCAAAGGCGGACTGCCTGTGAAGCCAACGGAAAGCTCGGCATCGGCGACGCCGCTGCTTACGATCTGGCTTGCCGGTTGCTCCGTTATTGTGGGCGCGACGGCTGGCAGAATCGTGACCACCGCGGGGCTGCTCGTCGCCGAGCCTATGCCATTGGTCACGGTCACCGAATAGCTGCCGGAATTGGCGGGGGTTGCCCCCGTGCCCGAAGAGTACGAGTTGTTCGTTGCGCCGGAGATGGCCGTGCCGTTCAAGTACCACTGGTAGCTCAGGTTCGGGCTGCCCGAGGCATTGACGTAAAGGTCGATGTAATTCCCGTCGGGCAGCGTCTGGCCTGCGGGCTGGCTGGTGATGTAAGGCGCGATGGCGGCCGCAACCGTGACGATGGCTGCGTTGCTCGTCACCGACCCCAGGCCGTTGCTGACCGTTACCGTGTAGCTGCCCGCATTTGCGCTGGTCGCCGAGGATATGTCATACCATTCGCTGGTTTGGTACGGGATCGCCGTGCCGTTAAAATACCATTGGTAGCTTAGGTTGGGACTGCCTGCGGCGCTGACTCCGAGCGAAGCGTTGCCTCCGTAGGCTATGGTCTCGCCCGCGGGTTGCGAAGTGATGGAGGGGGCGACGGCGGATCCAACAGCAATGACAGCCGCACTGCTCGTCACCGATCCGGCGCTGTTGCCTGCCGTGACCGTATACGTGCCGGAATTGGCCGTGGTCGCGGAGGAAATGTCATACCAACTGCTGGTTGCCCCCAGGATCGCCGTGCCATTCAGATACCATTGGTAGCTTATCGGGGAACTGCCCGAGACATAGACGATGAGAGAGGCGGAATTTCCATAGCCCAAGGTCTGTCCCACGGGCTGCGCGGTGATGGCGGGGGCAACGGCGGCCAACACCGTGATTGCCGCCGGGGTGCTTGTGACGGAGCCGGCGCCATTGGTCACGGTCACCGTGTAGCTGCCGGAATAGGCGGTTATGGCGGATGAAATGCTGTATGAGCTGGAATTGGCATTTGGGATCGCCACCCCGTTGTCATACCACTGGTAACTCAAGGTCGCGCTTCCCACCGCGGCCACAGAAAGATTGGCGTAGCCTCCGTAGCCCACGGTTTGAGAAATCGGCTGGGCGGTGATGGTCGGCGCCCCGGAAGAACTGGTCAGGATGGCCACGATTGCGGGGTTGCTCGTGACCGAGCCCGCGCTGTTGCTGACAACGACCGAGTAGCTTCCGGCATTGATTGCCGTGGCCGACGAGATCGACAGCGTGCCTCCGGTCGCCGTCGGCAGGGCGACGCCGTTGTCGTACCATTGAAAGGTGATATTCGGGCTGCCTGACGCGTTGACGGAAAGCTGCACGGTGCTTCCCGAGGTCACGGTTTGGCTCTCGGGCTGGGTCGTGATCGTTGGTGCAACGGCGGGCAGGACGGCGATATTCGCGGTGTTGCTTGTCACCGATCCGAAGGCATTGCTCACGGTCACCGTGTAGTTGCCGGCACTGGCGCTCGTCGGAGACCAAATGTAGTAGTCATAGCCGGTTGCGTTGGAGATGGCCGTTCCGTTGAAAAACCATTGGTAGCTCAAGTTCGGGCTGCCGGAGGCGCTTACGGATAATTCGATGTAGGTGGCGACATCGAAGCTGACCGTCTGGCTTTCGGGCTGGGTGGTGATCGTTGGCGCAACGGCCGCCGATACTGTCAGCGTTGCGGCGGTGCTCGTGACGGATCCGAGACTATTGGCCACGGTCATCGTGTAGCTGCCGGCGTCGGTCGCGGCCGCCGAATCAATCGAGTACCAACTGTTGGTGGCGCCGGAAATGGCCGCGCCGTTCAGGTACCATTGGTAGGTCAATGGCGGGGTGCCAGAGACGCTGACCGTAAAGCCTGCGGAGTTTCCATATGCCACAGCTTCGGATGCCGCCTGCACGGTTATGTAGGGGGCGAAGGCCGCTCCAACCGTCAGAACAGCCGTGCCGCTCGTGACGGATGCCACGCTGTTGGAAACAATGGCGCAATAGTTTCCGGCAGCGGCAGGCGTCGCCGGTGATACGGAATACCCGCTCGAAGTGGCCCCGGGTATGGCCGCACCGTTCAGGCACCATTGGTAGGTGGGCGCCGGACTGCCCGAAGCTCCGACGCTGAAGTACACGGAGCCGCCATCCGCAGCCCACTGGGACTCGGGGTCCTGCGTGATGGCGGGCGCGACGGCGGGCAAAACGGTGAACAAAGCGGCCGCGCTTGTAACGGTACCCGAGGCATTGCTCACCGTCACGGTATAGCTGCCGGAATTGGCCGGCGTCGGCGATGAAATGACATACCAGCTGCTGGCGGCGCCAGCGATGATCGAACCGTTGAAATACCATTGATAGGCCAGGGAGGAGCCGGTGGCCTGGACCGACAGTTCCGTCCATGTTCCGTAGGGAACGGTCAAGCTCGCCGGCTGCGACACGATGAAGGGTGGAACGTAATTCTGTGCACTGCCGGCCGGGGCAAATGCCGCTGCGCCCAGAAAAAGGATAAGGGCACCGCGCATCCCTCGCTGAAGGAGGGATTGCATGGAGACGTGGTTAGCGGTATGCACCTTGCTGCAGGTTGCCTGGAGACCTGGCGGGTCGTACGCAGCGCATACCTCATTCTTTAATACGCACCGCTGAAATTAAATACGCTGATTTGCCGATGCTTTTTAGGGTCGATGATGGCCACTATTAAATCCGAATCGACAACCGGTCGCGCGGGCGATCCCCACCCCGCCCTTTTTCCTAGCCGTGCGATTCGGGTTTGTCTATCACGGCCAGGATGAAAGTCCTCGTCACCGGCGCAGCCGGGTTCATCGGCCACCAGGTCGCCCGCCGCCTCGCCGAAACCAGGCAGTGCGAAGTGCTCGGGATCGACAACCTGAGCGCCTACTACGAGGTCGAGTTGAAACGGGCGCGCCTGGCCGACCTCGAGGCCCTTGACGGCTTCCGATTCCTGCAGTCGGATTTTGCCGAGGCTGGCCGGTTTCTGGCGATCGTGGAGCATTTCAAGCCGGACTATGTCGCGCATCTGGGCGCCCAGCCCGGCGTGCGGCACAGCGTCGAGAATCCCGGCTCCTATGTGCAGAGCAACCTCGTCGGATTTGCCAACGTGCTCGAGGGCTGCCGCCGGACTCCGCCGAAGCACCTCGTCTACGCCTCGAGCAGCAGCGTCTACGGCGCCGGCGCCAAGCCGCCATTCCGCGAGGAGGACGACACGGGCCTCCCGACGTCATTTTACGGCGCGACCAAGCGCAGCAACGAGCTCATGGCCCAAAGCTACGCGGGCACGCACGGGCTGAGGATCACGGGCCTTCGTTTCTTCACCGCCTACGGCCCGTGGGGACGGCCGGACATGGCCCCCACCCTTTTTGCGCGCGCGATCTGCGAGGGCGCGCCGGTGAAGCTCTTCAACGGCGGCCGGAACCTGCGCGATTTCACTTACATTGACGACATCGTGGACGGGGTCGTCCGGGCGCTGCTCTATCCATTCGAGGCGGCAGGACCGAGCCCCGTGCCGCAGGCCCGGATTTTCAACCTCGGCCATCATCGCCCCGTCGAAACCATTCTGTTTGTCAGGATGCTCGAGCAATTGCTCGGCAAGACGGCCAGGGTCGAGCTGCTGCCCGCCCAACCCGGCGAAATGTTCGAGACCTGCGCCGATCTCACGCGCGTCGAGGCGGCGATCGGTTTCAGGCCCCGGGTCCCGCTGGAGGAGGGGCTTGCGAGGTTTGTCGCCTGGTTCAGGAGCTACTACAGACTCTGAGCGCGCTTTTCCGAACGGGCCGGATCGGGTTTCGGGCGGCGGTGTCGCAATCTTAATATGAAAACTGTCCTTCTCCTCATCGGATCCAACATATTCATGACCTGCGCCTGGTACGGGCACCTCAAATTCAAGTGGCTGGCGGGCAAGCCCCTGTTTTACGTCATCCTGGCGGCATGGGCGATCGCGTTTTTCGAGTACTGCCTGCAGGTGCCCGCAAACCGGATCGGATTCAACTCCGGCCAATTCGACGGCTACCAGCTCAAGGTGATCCAGGAGATCATCACGCTTGTCGTCTTCGTGGTCTTCGCCTGGATCGTCCTCAAGGAGAGGCTGACGTGGAACTACGCGGTCAGCTTCGGCTTCATGCTGCTGGCCGTGTATTTTGCGATGGCATTCAAGGGCGGAGGGGCCCCCCTGGGGGGAGGCTCCTGAAGACAGGCCGCGTGTGACCCGGGCACGCTTGCTACTATCGGCGGCGGCCCGTTACCCGGCCCTTTCGTTCGCCTCCGGCCGGTTCCCGCCTTCTTTGATTTGCTCCCGTACGATTTTCGGGTTAATCCCATCTTTCCAATGTCCAAAGCCTCCCCTTCCCCACGCACCGATTCCACCGAAAAATCCAAAGCCGGCCCCGCCGACCCGGCCGCGCGCAAAAATGTGGACCTGGCGCTGAGCGCGATCACCAAGCAGTTCGGAGAAGGGTCGATCATGCGCCTCGGCGACGCCCACAAGATGAAGGTCGAGACGCTCTCCACCGGCTCGCTTGCGATCGACCTGGCAATGGGCGTCGGCGGGCTGCCGCGCGGGCGGATCATCGAGGTTTACGGCCCTGAATCCTCGGGCAAAACGACCTTCTGCCTGAGCGTCATCGCCGAAGCCCAGCGGAACGGCGGGCTTGCGGCCTTCATCGATGTCGAGCACGCCCTCGACCCGAAGTACGCCCGCATCGTGGGCGTCAATCTCGACGACCTGCTGGTTTCCCAGCCGGACAGCGGCGAGGACGCCCTCAACATCATGGAGACCCTCATCCGCTCGAACGCGATCGATGTCATCGTGCTGGACTCCGTGGCGGCCCTGGTCACCAAGGCCGAACTCGACGGGCAGATGGGGGACGCGACCGTCGGTTCCCAGGCCCGCCTCATGAGCCAGGCCATGCGCCGCCTGACGGCAGTCGTCAGCAGAACCCGGTGCATCTGCATCTTCACCAACCAGATCCGCGAAAAAATAGGCGTGATGTTCGGCAACCCCGAAACCACGTCCGGCGGCCGCGCGCTCAAGTTTTTCTCGTCGATCCGGATCGACATCCGCCGCAAGGACCAGATCAAGACTCCCGAGGGCAAGGTCATCGGCAACCGGACGAAGATCAAGGTCGTCAAGAACAAGGTCGCCCCGCCCTTCACCGAGTGCGAGTTCGACATCATGTACGACGAGGGGATTTCACGCACCGCCTCGATCCTCGACCTCGGCCTGGAGCACAAGATCCTGGAGAAGAAGGGCGCATGGATTGCCTACCAGGGAGAACTTGTGGGCCAGGGCCGCGACGCGGCCAAGCAGACCCTGAAGGAAAAGCCCGAACTCGCCGACAAGCTCACCAAGGCCATCCTCGAGAAGGTCACCGTGACGGGCGGCGCGGTCGTGACCGGCGACGGCGCGGCCGCCTGATGGCCCGGCCGGCCGGTTCGTCCGCCGGAATTCGTCTGGCCTTCGCCGGTTCCGGCGGTTGGCTTTTCGCATGGTGCGTTCGCCAGACACCATCGCAGCCCTCGCCACGCCCGCCGGCGCGTCGGCGCTCGCGGTCATTCGTATCACAGGACCAGATACCGAGCGGCTGGCCCGCGGGCTTTCCGGCTCCCCTCCCCCTCCCCGCGAGGCCAGGCGCGGCCGGTATGTCGACCGGGACGGCGTCCTTGTCGACGAGGTCGTCTTCACATTCTTCCCCGAGCCCCGCTCCGCGACCGGCGAGCACGTCCTCGAGATTTCCTGCCACGGCAATCCCTTCATCGCGCAGCGCATCCTCGAGGACCTGTTCGCCCTGGGCTGCCGCCCGGCCGAGCCCGGTGAATTCACGAAGCGGGCCTTCCTGAACGGGAAAATGGACCTGAGCCAGGCCGAGGCCGTGATGGATTTGATCTCGGCCCGCAGCGAGCGCGCCCTTTCCGCGGCGCTCAGGCAGCTCAACGGGTCGCTGGGACGGCATCTGGGTCCGCTCATCGAACAGCTGATTTCCGCCCTGGCAACGGTGGAGGCCCACATCGACTTCCCCGAGGAGGACCTCCCCGCGGAGGACCGCCAGTCGCTCCTGCGGACGATCGGGGCCGTTCGGGACGGCGCGCGCCAGCTGCTCGCCACCCGCCGTTACGGCGACCTGCTGCGCGACGGGATCCGGACCGTCATCGCCGGCGGGACGAACGCCGGGAAGAGCTCGCTTCTCAACCGCATCCTCGGAAGGGAGCGGGCGATCGTGAGCCCCGAGCCCGGCACGACGCGGGACTTCATCGAGGAGCGCGCGGCCGTCGGCCCGCACGGACTGCGTTTGATCGACACAGCCGGCCTCAATCCCGCGCCCGGGGCCGTCGAGCGGCTGGCGATCGAGAAGACGCTCGAGTGTATTGAGGAATCGGATATGATAATCTTCGTCTTGGACGCGACCCGCCCCGCCCCGCCGCCCGATCCCAGGATCGCCGGGCGCCTGACGGCGGAGCGGACGATTCTGGCGTTGAACAAGGTCGATCTTTTGCCCGGCGAGGGCGATTCCGGAAAGGCGGAGGCCGCGGCGAGGCTATTCCCCGGGCTGGCCGCGGTGCCCGTGTCGGCCCTCACGGGCGCCGGGATCGAGGAGCTCAAGTCCGAGATGGTGCGGCGGGCGGATTCGTTCCAGCCTTCGGCCGCGGAGGATGCGGTCGCGATCAACGCCCGCCATGCCCACGCGCTCGCCACGGCAGACGACTGCCTCGGGCAATCGCTTGCGAAGCTCGCGGCGAACGCGCCGGCCGAGCTCCTCGCCAGCGATCTGCGCGGCGCCCTGGATGCATTTGGGGAGATTTCGGGGAAGATCGACAACGAGCGGGTGCTCGACCGGCTGTTTTCGGCCTTTTGCATCGGCAAGTAAGCGGACTGAGAAGTCCGCGCGCCTTGTGACAGCCCAGAGTTGCAAGCTTGGCATCCGGGCCTATTCGTCTCTCTGACAATTCCACCCGTCTTTATATCCCTCCAGCCAAGAGTATCCAATTCTATAATACATTTTCCAGCGGCGGCCGCGATTGTGCGGCTGATCCCCTGCCCTGCCCCGGGTTTTTTTATCTAATATTTTGATATACAATACATTACCGTTCGATGTGATCGTTTGCGGCGCGGGCCATGCCGGCGTTGAAGCGGCGCTTGCGGCCTCCCGGATGGGGGCCTCCACCCTCCTGCTCACGGGAAACATCGATACGGTCGCCCAGATGAGCTGCAATCCGGCGATCGGCGGCCAAGCCAAGGGGCAGATTGTCCGGGAGATCGATGCCTTGGGCGGCGAGATGGCGATCAACACCGACGTGACCGGAATTCAGTTTCGTCTGCTGAACGAGTCCAAGGGGCCGGCTGTCCAATCTCCTCGAGCCCAGTGCGATAAGAAAGCATATCAGTTCCGGATGAAGCATACTCTCGAGCTTCAAAAGAACCTTCAGCTGTTTCAGGCCACCGTGACGGGACTGATATTCGATTCGAGAAGAGTCACGGGCTGTCGAACAAACCTGGATATCGATTTCATGGGGCGCACGGTCGTGATTACCACGGGCACATTTTTGCGCGGCCTCATGCATATCGGCCAGAACAAGAACGAAGGCGGGCGATTGGGCGATTTTAGCGCAAAAACGTTGTCGAACAGCTTGACGGAAGCCGGTATTGAATTACGCCGGTTGAAGACCGGAACGCCGCCTCGCGTGCTTGGCCGAAGCCTCGATTTTGGCAAGATGGAGGAACAGAAGGGCGATGCAAATCCGACGTTCTTTGCATTCCACGATACCCGCGATCCAGATGAATTGTTCCACGTGGAACAAACCGGGGAGTCGCGAATCGGATGGGTTCCTGGCACAGAGCAGGTCTCCTGTTGGATTACCTACACAACAGCGACGACGGCTCAGATTGTCCGGGATAATCTCCACAAGTCTGCGATGTATAGCGGAGAGATCAAGGGGGTAGGGCCCCGGTACTGCCCGAGCATCGAAGACAAGTTCGTTCGGTTCGCAGATAAGCCCCGACATATGCTCTTTCTTGAACCGGAAGGGCGTTCGACAAACGAGTACTATATCAATGGCCTTTCAACATCGCTACCATTTGATGTACAATTAGATATGGTTCATAGTATCCCCGGGCTCGAACACGCGATTTTATTGCGCCCGGCGTACGCGGTTGAGTACGATTTCGCTCCGCCAACCCAGCTCTATCCATCCCTTGAATCAAAGACGGTGGAAGGCTTGTTTTTCGCCGGCCAGATAAACGGAACGTCAGGGTACGAAGAGGCGGGAGGCCAAGGTCTGGTTGCCGGAATCAACGCAGTTCAAAAGGTGAGGGGAGCCGATCCCCTGATCATGGGGCGCCACGAATCATACATCGGCGTTCTGATTGATGATTTGGTTACCAAGGGGACAAACGAACCCTATCGAATGTTTACAAGCAGGGCGGAGCATCGGCTGCTTTTTAACCACGGAAGCGCCGAGCTTCGACTGCTCGACCATGCCACTCGATTTAAGCTACTTACTGATAGCCGCTTAACTAGAATCCGACACAAGGCGGATCGCATAGCGACCTGGACGCAATTCTTCACCGAGAACCGCACGCAGGGAGGAACGTGGGCCGAAAACATCCGAAGGGCGGGGGAAGGCATTGATCTTCCAAACGACTTCATTGCCGAATCCCGCGAGATTCGCGCAGAAGTAATGTATCGTGTTCTTTATAAAGGATATCTGGAACGTGAAGAGCGCCACATTCAAAAGCTTGAGAACATTGAAAAAATCCGGATCCCCCCTGATCTCGATTTCATGGCCGTCCGCGGATTACGCCGGGAAAGCGCCTTAAAACTGGCTCAACTAAAGCCGTACACACTCGGCCAAGCCAGTCGAATAAGTGGCGTAAACCCTTCGGATATAAGCATTTTAATGGTTCTGATCGGAGCGGGCAGGGGAGGGTGACTTCCCGTGGAGAATCCCGTACGCACTGCTGAGCACCTGGCCCGAATCGACAATCGGCGAACGGAGCTTCAGTCCTGGTGTGCAAAGACATTGGCCGCCAGGAGCCGATATATCCTCGAGATCGGCTGCGGCAACGGCCATTTCCTCACGGCCTACGCGGCCGCGCATCCGCAGGATTTTTGCATCGGAATCGACATCGAGCGCGATCGCATCGAACGCGCGCAGCGGAAGCAGATGCGGGCCCGGCTTTCGAACCTGCACTTTGTCCGCGCCGAGGCCGCGCTTTTTCTCGATGCCGTCCCTGGTCCCGCGCGCGCGGGCGCGATCTACATCCTTTTTCCCGATCCCTGGCCCAAGCGCCGCCACCACAAGAACAGGCTCCTCACGCCGCCCTTCCTCGGGCGGCTGGCGGATGCGGCGTGCGACGGCGCCCGCCTGTATTTTAGAACCGACTACAAGGCCTATTACGACGAGGCGCGCGCGGCCGCCGGCGCGGCGCCCTCCTGGGCGATCGCCGGCGAGGAGTGGCCCTTCGAGGCCCAGACCGTGTTTCAGCAGCGGGCGAGCGAGTACCATTCTTTCGTCGCAGTCCGCCGGCCGGTTCGGCTATCCTCGGGCGAGCCATGAGCAGGCCGGGATGCATCCTCGCCCTGGACCAGGGAACCACCAGTTCCCGCGCAATTGTATTCGATAATATGGGACGCGTGGCCGCCTCCGCGCAGAGGGAAATCGCCCAGATCTATCCGCAGCCGGGCTGGGTCGAGCACGACCCGGCCGAAATCTGGTCGAGCCAGCGCGACACCGCGGCCGAGGCGTTGCAACGGGCGGGCGCGGGCGCCGTGGCCGCCGTCGGGATAACCAACCAGCGGGAGACCGCGATCCTGTGGGACCGCGGCGACGGCCGCCCGATCCACAACGCAATCGTGTGGCAGGATAGGAGAACGGCGGAGGAATGCGCGCGGCTGAGAGGGCAGGGGGCCGAGCCGGTCGTCGCGGCAAAGACCGGCCTGCGCCTCGACCCGTATTTTTCGGCGACGAAGATCCACTGGCTTTTGGAGCACGTGCCCGGCGCGCGCGCCAGGGCCGAGGCGGGGCGGCTCTGCTTCGGGACGGTCGACGCGTGGCTCATCTGGCAATTGACGGGCGGCCGCGCGCACGTGACCGACGCCTCGAACGCGTCGCGAACCCTCCTTTTCAACATTCACACGGGCGACTGGGATGACGAACTCCTCTCGCTATTCGGAGTGCCGCGCTCGGTTTTGCCGGAAATCCGCGGAAGCGCGGAGAATTGCGGCGCAATCGGGCAGGGGCTGCCGGGGCAGGGCGCCCCGATCGCCGGAATAGCGGGCGACCAGCAGGCCGCCCTCTTCGGCCAGGCCTGCTTTCGGCCCGGATTGGCCAAGAACACCTACGGCACGGGCTGCTTTCTTCTCATGAACACGGGGGAGCGGGCCGTGCCTTCGAAGCACAATCTCCTGACCACGGTCGCCTGGCGGATCGGCGGAAAGACCGAATACGCCCTCGAAGGCTCCGTTTTTGTTGCCGGAGCCGCCATCCAATGGCTTCGCGACGAAATGCGCCTGGTCGGATCAGCCCGGGAATTGGATGAGCTCGCCGCAACCGTTCCCGACTCCGGAGGCGTGTTTCTCGTGCCGGCCTTCGCCGGGTTGGGCGCTCCCCATTGGGATCCGTATGCGAGGGGGATAATCGCGGGACTTACGCGCGGCACCAATCGCGCGCACCTGTGCCGGGCGGCCCTCGAGGCGATCGCCTTCCAGACCGCGGATCTGATCGCGGGCATGGAGAGGGATTCCGGCCACCACCTGAAGGAACTGCGCGTGGATGGGGGGGTCGCACGCAGCACGCTTCTTCTCCAGTTCCAAGCCGATCTGCTGGGCGTGCCCGTAGTCCGCCCCAAGAACACGGAGACAACCGCCCTGGGCGCCGCATGCCTCGCGGGGCTTGCGGTCGGATTCTGGCCAAGCCCCGAGGAAATCGAGAGGAATTGCGCCCCCTCGGCCGTATTCAATCCATCTCAGCCTCCGGCTGCGATCGCCGCCCTTAGGCGTGGGTGGGAGAGGGCGCTTGAATGCGCAAAGGGGTGGGAGAAGCCGGTATCATCCAAGTCATGACCCGGGGCTTCGTCGGGCTAATCCAACGGTTATAATCCGCTAACCAACTGATTCTTGCGTGTTTTTTAAGCGGCGAGAAACAACGCGCTTTCCTGGGGGGCGGACATCAGGAAAGGCAGCGCCGGCCGGGATTCTGTTATCATAAGGAATTACTTTGTACTTTCTTATGAGAACGGCTGCCGCACCCTGCCTCATCGCTGGCGATAAGTGCGCCGAAAACTGCGCCCGCGGGAGCTAATTACTTTCTATGAAGGCGATCCCTCCCTGTTCAATGATTGACTGGCGGTGGGGTGCTTGCCTTCGTTTGATCTTTTAATCATAAAGATATACTTCGCGTGCGCCTCTCACGAGCCAAGACAACCCCCTTTCTAGCCCTGTTCCTGGCCACCGGTCTGTCCGCAATCGCCGCGGACACCAGTGGCGTCGAGCAAAGCGCTCCGCAACTCTTTCATATTGGGCCACTCCCGGTTTCCGATAGCATGGTGACGAGCTGGGTGGTCGCGCTGGCCCTCATTGTGGTTATTCGCATCGCCTCCGGCCGAAAATCGTTCCGGCCGGGGCGGGGGCAGGTCGTCGTGGAGGGGTTGGTTCAGGGTGTTTTGGACCTCACGGCCCCGATCGTCGGAAACAAGGTCGCCCGGGCGGCTTTCCCGCTGCTTGTCGGACTGTTCACGTTCATTTTAATACAGAACTGGAGCGGGCTCTTCCCGGGTGTCGGTACGGTCATGATGCGCAGCTCCGCCACCGGTCAATGGATGGAATTCGTGAGGCCGGGAAATGCCGACATGAACATGACCTTTGCCCTGGCCGTCGTGGCAATGGTTGCATGGCTTTATTTCATCCTTCGCTACGCGGGCTTGCGCGCCGTCATTCAGGATCTGTTCGGGAACAAGGCCGAGCGCAGCGAGGTACCTCTCCCGCTGTACCTTTTCCTCTATCTCATCTTCTTTGGCGTCGGAATCATCGAGGTCATCTCGATCCTCTTCCGGCCCATTTCGCTCTCGTTCCGTCTTTATGGAAATGTCTTCGGCGGCGAAAACCTGATGCACTCCATGTCGGCGATATTCCCCTGGGGCCTGCCGGTTCTTTTCTATTTTCTCGAGATGCTGATCGGCCTCGTCCAGGCCCTCGTGTTCACGCTTCTTGTCAGCGTTTACATCGGCCTCGTCTGCAATCACGGCGATTCCGCCGGGGAGGGACACGCGGTGGAGCACTAGAAGCTTCCGGTTGCCGGAGCCCAGACGGCGCTCCGGGCCCCGCGGAGGGGCTGCGACCGGGCAAACGCGCCCAAGCCAGATCCAAGGATTTTCCGCCGGGACCGTGCCAAGTTGCGCGGACGGCGGGTCAAAACCAAAAAAACAATACAACGATCACGATCCCATGCATATCCTCGCTGAAATCAATGGAAGCATTCAAGGCGCCCTCGGCTGCCTAGGCGCCGCCCTCGGCGTCGGTTTTGTCGGCACCAAGGCGGTTGAAGCCGTCGGCCGCAATCCCGGAGCGTCGGGCAAGATTCTCGTTCAGGGAATCCTTGGAATGGCCCTGGCGGAAGCCGTTGCGTTTTACTCGCTGTTTCTCGGCAAATCATAATCCGTTGGCTTCGGCGGGATGACCGGGCCGACGCCCGTCATCCTGCCTTCCCATTTTCATAAAATCCCATGAGCGCCCCCCTTCTTTTCCTGGCCGCAGCCGCCGCCCCGGCGTCCGGCGGAGTTGTCGACACGATCACCAAGATCACGACCGACTTCGGGATGAATGTGCCGTCCGTCCTCGCCCAGATCGTCAATTTTGTCATCGTGGCGGGCCTGCTTTGGTGGCTCGCCTTCAAGCCCATCCTGGCAACCATTGAGGACCGGCAGAAGAAGATCGACTCCGGCCTCAAGTATGCGGACGAGATGAAGGCCCGGCTCGACGCTGCGCAGCAGGCGGCCGAGGCGCAATTGAGGGAGGCCCAGATCAAGGGGCAGCAGATCGTCGCCGAGTCCCAAAAGGCCGCCAAGGAGTTCTCCGAAAAGCAGCAGCACGAAGCTGTCGAAAAGGCGGAAGGGATCATCGTGAAGGCCCAGGCCGCCATCGAACTCGAAAAGACAAAGATGCTGGCAGAGGCCCGAACCGAGGTCGCGCGGCTCGTGGTCGCAACGACGCAGCGCGTGCTCGCGAAGGAGCTGTCCGAAGTCGAGCGCGCCCGTTTCAATGAAGCGGCCGCGCGCGAACTGACAAAAGTCTGATAAATGGCCACCCATTCCAAAATCGCCGCGCAGCTCGCGCGCAAGTTCTTCAAGATGAGCGTGGTCGACGGGGCGGTGTCCCCCGGACGCGTGGAAGGAGTCCTCCAGTACGTCGAGGCCCACCGCCCGGCCAATCCGGTCATGGTCCTGCGGGCCTACCACCGCCTCATTGCCGCCGAACTCGCGCGGAGCGCGGCCGTGGTCGAGCACGCGGGCCCCATATCCGACGCCATCCTGCAGGGCATCGCCTCCGCGCTGACGACAAGGTACAAGCGGCCCGTGAAGGCGGCCGCGAAGTCCAATCCCGCGCTCCTCGCGGGCCTCAGGGTCCAGTTGGGCGACGATGTCTACGAGGCCTCCGCCGCGGGACAGCTCGCGGCCCTGTCCGAATCCACCTGACGATTTGCACGCACTTTCAGCACAATCAAAACCCAGCGCCACCCGAATGAGCACCGTCCTCGAACAAATCGAACAAGAGATCGCCAAGCTATCGGCCAAGGCTGTCCGCAAGAACACCGGCACCATCCGCACCGTGGCCGACGGCGTCGCGAAAATCGACGGCCTGTCGGACGTGATGTACAACGAAATGGTCCAATTCCCGGGCGGAGCGATCGGCATCGCGCTCAACCTCGAGGAGGATGAGGTCGGCTGCGTGATCCTCGGCGACGTCTCGAAGCTGAAGGAAGGCGACGAGGTCACGACGACGGGCAAGCTTCTCTCGGTCCCCGTCGGCAAGGCGCTCCTCGGCCGCGCGGTCGACGCCCTGGGACGCCCGGTCGACGGCAAGGGCCCGATCGACGCCAGGGAATTCAATCCCGTGGAGAAGATCGCCCCGGGGATCGTGGTCCGCAAGTCGGTCTCCCAGCCGGTGCTGACCGGAATCATGGCCATCGACTCGATGATCCCGATCGGACGCGGCCAGCGCGAACTCATCATCGGCGACCGCAGCACGGGCAAGACGACGATCGCCATCGACACGATCATCAACCAGGCGAAGATCAACAAGGTGGGCTTCGCCTCCGGCGATCCGAAGTTCCGCCCGATTTATTCGATCTACGTCGCCGTCGGCCAGAAGAACTCGAACATCGTGCGCACGATCGCCGCCCTGGAGAATGCGGGAGCCCTCGAGTACACGATCATCGTCGCCGCCCCCGCGGCCGACAATCCCGCCAATCAGTACGTCGCCCCGTACGCCGGAGCGGCCATGGGGGAGTGGTTCATGGACAACAACATGGACGCCCTGATAATCTACGACGACCTCTCCAAGCACGCCGTCGCCTATCGGCAGATCTCGCTTATCCTCAAGCGGCCCTCCGGCCGTGAGGCGTACCCGGGCGACGTCTTCTACCTCCACAGCCGCCTCCTTGAACGCGCGGCGCGCCTGGACGGAAAGGGATCGTTGACAGCGCTTCCCATCATCGAGACCCAGGCCGGAGACGTTTCGGCCTACATTCCGACGAACGTCATCTCGATCACGGACGGCCAGATTTTCCTCGAGACCGATCTTTTCAACCAGGGAATCCGACCCGCCGTCTCGGTGGGGCTTTCGGTCTCGCGGGTCGGCTCCGCCGCCCAGCTAAAGGCAACCAAGCAGGTCGCCGGAAAGCTCAAGGGCGAGCTCGCCCAGTTCCGCGAACTGGCCGCGTTTTCGCAGTTCGGCTCGGATCTCGACGCGAAGACCAAGGCCCAGCTCGACCGCGGTTCCCGGATTGTGGAGCTTTTCAAGCAGCCCGCGTTCAATCCGATCCCGATCGAGCTTCAGGTCGTCACCCTTTGGGCCATGCAAAAGGGCTACTATGAGGGGCTGCCGATCCCGAAGGTGTCGGCCGCGGCCGCATCCCTGCGGGAATTCTTCGCCACGCGCCAGGACGCCTTGCTGACCGCCATCCGCAACAAGGCGGCCCTCGACGCCGAGATCGAGGCCGCGCTGAAGACTTCCTGCGACGCCTGGAAGGCGACGTTCGCGGCCTGACAAGCCCGCCCATGCCCTCCACCCGAGACATCCGCCGGCGCGTCAAGTCGGTCAAGAACACCCGCCAGATCACGAAGGCGATGGAGCTTGTCGCGGCCTCAAAGATGAAGAAGGCGCAGCAGGCCGCGATCGCCGGCCAGCCCTACGCCAGTCTCATGGCCGACATGATCGCATCGCTCGGGGCCCGCGTCGATGAGTCGGACCACCCCTTCCTGTTCGATCGTCCGATACGGACGCGCGGCATCCTTCTTGTCACCACCGACAAGGGTCTCTGCGGGCCGCTCAATGCGAACCTGTTCAAGCTCGTCACCGAGATCAGGGACCCGGCCAAGTACTGCGTCATCGGCCGCAAGGGCTCGCAATTTCTCTCCCGCACCCGGCGCGACATGGTGGCCGACTTCCCCGTGCACGACCGCGTTCCCTTTGGCGAGGTGAAGGTCGCCGCCGAATTCCTGGTGAAGCTCTACCTGGAGGGCACGATCGACACGATCGAGGTCATCTACCCGCGATTCAAGAACACCCTGGTTCAGGTGCCCCAGCTTCAGCCGATTCTCCCGCTCCATACCCTGAAGGAATTCATCGACACCCTGAACAAGGATGCGGGCGGCGGGCACGCACCCAGCGAGGACGATCGCGAGATGCTGTTCGAGCCGGGCGTGCACCAGATCCTGCGCGCCCTCCTCCCTTTCTACGTGAACCGGCAGATCCACCAGCTTGTCCTCTCGGCAAAGGCCTCCGAGCAGAGCGCGCGCATGGTCGCGATGAAGACGGCGAAGGACAATGCGACCAAGCTCATCGACGACCTGACGCTCGAATACAACAAGGCGCGCCAGGCCTCGATCACCCAGGAAATCGTCGAGATTGCGGCAGCCCAATACTCATCGAACTGATTCTCCACACCAACGCCCCGCCCATTTAGAAATGAACACCGGCAAGATCCTCCAAGTCATCGGCCCCGTCGTCGACGTCCAGTTCGCCGAGGCGAACATCCCGTCCATCTACCAGGCGCTCACGATCGAGTTCGAAGTGGGCGGCCACAAGCAGGTGCTGACCCTCGAGGTGCAGCAACACCTGGGCGAGGGCCTCGTGCGCACGATCGCGATGTCCTCCTCCGAGGGGCTGAAGCGCGGCATGACCGTTTCCGACACCGGAGGGCCGATCACGGTGCCGGTGGGCGACTGCGTCCTCGGGCGCATCTGCAACGTCACCGGCGATCCCGTGGACAATCGCGGCCCCGTCAACGCCGCGAAGCGATACCCCATCCACCGGCCCGCGCCGTCCCTCGTCGACCAAAAGACCACCTCCGACATTCTCGAGACGGGGATCAAGGTCGTGGATCTGATCTGCCCGTTCATCAAGGGCGGAAAGGTGGGCGCCTTCGGCGGGGCCGGCGTCGGAAAGACGGTCGTCATCATGGAGCTCATCAACAACATCGCCAAGGCGCACGGGGGCTATTCCGTGTTTGCCGGGGTGGGCGAGCGCTCGCGCGAGGGCAACGACCTCTACCATGAAATGTCCGAGGCGGGCGTCATCGACCAGAAGGACCTCTCCAAGTCCAAGGTGGCGCTTGTCTACGGGCAGATGAACGAGCCTCCGGGCGCCCGCATGCGCGTCGGACTCTCCGCCCTGGCCATGGCCGAGTATTTCCGAGACGAGAAGCACCAGGATGTCCTTCTTTTCATCGACAACATATTCCGCTTCTCGCAGGCCGGATCCGAGGTGTCGGCCCTCCTGGGCCGCTCCCCCTCGGCCGTCGGATACCAGCCGACCCTCGCCAACGAGATGGGCCTCCTCCAGGAGCGGATCACCTCTACGAAGAACGGCTCCATCACCTCGTTTCAGGCCGTCTACGTCCCCGCCGACGACCTGACCGACCCGGCCCCGGCCAACACGTTCGCCCACCTCGATTCCACGATCGTCCTCGAGCGCTCGATCGCCGAGCTCGGCATTTACCCCGCCGTCGACCCGCTCGCCTCCGTTTCGAGGGCGCTCACCGCCGAAATCGTCGGCGAGGAGCATTACACCGTCGCACGCGAGGTGCAGCGCGTGCTCCAGCGCTACAAGGACCTGCAGGACATCATCGCAATCCTGGGCCTCGACGAGCTTTCGCCCGAGGACAAGCTGACCGTCTATCGCGCGCGCAAGATCCAGCGCTTCCTTTCGCAGCCGTTCCACGTGGCCGAAGTCTTCACGGGCACGCCCGGCAAATACGTGCCGGTCAAGGACACCGTTCGCGGATTCAAGATGATTCTCGAAGGGAAGCTCGATGAAACCAACGAAGGCGACTTCTACATGAAGGGCGACATCGACGAGGTGATCGCCGCAGGCAAGAAGTGACAAGGCCATGCCCCTGAAGCTCGAAATCGTCACCCCCGCGGCGCGGGTTTATTCGGACACGATCGACACGGTCGTGATCCCGACGCTGGACGGCGAAATCGGCATCCTTCCGGGCCACATTCCGCTCCTCACACAGGTCAACGATGGCGAACTGCGCGTGACAAAGGACGGGAAGACGGAGGCGCTCGTCGTTGGCGCGGGCTTTGCGCAGATCCTGGGCGACAAGGTTTCCGTCCTCGCCGAGAGCGCAATCGAGGAGGCGCAGATCGACGAAAACGCCGTCGAGGAGGCGCTTCGGCGCGCCGAGGACGCCCTCAGGGGCAAGCAGAGCCT
The DNA here is from genome assembly GCA_050015855.1 of Opitutaceae bacterium. GTDB lineage: Bacteria > Verrucomicrobiota > Verrucomicrobiia > Opitutales > Opitutaceae > Palsa-1447. The sequence goes on from JBEKAO010000016.1 coordinate 28,070, forward strand.
CGAAGCCGCCGAAATCGAGCGCCTCGAGGGCATCGTCCGCTTCTCCGTCGCCCAGCTGGGCACGAAGCGCCGTCGCCGGTAGGCTTACCGGTCGGGGCTTGGAATCCTTTCCGGCGGCACGCCCGCGCGCACGGCGATCAATGCGCAGACCTTCGGAACGTACATTCTAGTCCCTGCGGGAAGGGCCTCGGCGATCCCGGCATAATCGCTTGCGTGCCGCTCCTCGAGCAGGCGGCTCACCCGGCCGGAGCCGGCATTGTAGGCTGCGAAGGCGAGGGGCCAGGATCCGAATTTCCTCCCGAGGCCCCGGAGGTATTGCGCCGCGGCCCGCGCGGACTTGTCGGGATCGGTGCGCTCATCCGGCAAAAAGGTGCTCAGGCCGAGGTCGTGCGCGGTGTCCGTCTTCAGCTGGAAAAGGCCGCGCGCCCCCGACGGGCTGCGCGCGGATGAATCGAGCGAGGATTCGGCCTCGGCGAGCCAGGCGATTTCCGGGGGAACGCCCTCCGCCTCGAAATCGCGGCGCAACCTCGGCATGAGCTCGGTCGCGTTGGCCGGCTCGGGCCTGGTTCGTTCCAGCGCGAGCCAGCGATCATAATATGGAATCCGGGCGGTCAAGGCCGCCGGATTTTCAGCCGGCCCCATCGAACCGCGGCCGCCCGATGGAGGCGCTCCCGGGCGGGGTTCCCGTGGAGCAGGCGCCCCCGGCGCCCCTCCTCCTTCGGAAATCGACTTCGCCTCGTCGATCTCATCCAGGCGGGCCCCGAGCCAATCGGCCAAGCCGGCCTCATCCGGCATCGCCCGCAACACGGCGAGCGCAGCCCGCGCCTCGGACTGGTATTTCGCGAGGTCGTCCAGCGATCCCTCGTCCAGGGCCTTGTCCAGGCGCGCCATGAAATCGTCAAACTGCTCCCTTGTTGGAAACTCGTACTGCTGCTTCACATCCGGCGGCGCGTACTGGTCGAAGAGCTGCTTGCCCAATTGGTAAAGGTCATCGTCAGGCGGAGCCGTCTGCGCCGTCGCCGAAACGGCGCCGGTCAAAACGAGCACCATGAGGACCGTGATCTGGCGCATGGGGATGAGGAGACCGGCCCCTTTTGCTGAAGTTGCCCGCCGAGAGCGAGGCTCTTCCGCGGTTGGTTATGGTACGTCTTGACAGGGAAGGTCCCGAAAGAGGCGTTGCGAGCCTCATGTCCGCCTCAGGGGCCAGGACGGGCTGGGATCCCGCCTGGCCCTGCTTGGCGGACACGGAGCGCAAAGCGCGGAGAATGCGAAGCCCTGAGCAAAGCGAGGGGTGAGCCTGGCCGGGCGCCCGCTTGCGGGCGGTCAGGCGAACATTCCGGGTTTGGCGAGCTCCGCCTCTTTCGGGACCTTCCCTGTCAAGACGTACCACTCTTCCGCGGTCAATGCGTTTGACCCGGCCGCCAGGCCGGTTACTTAGACCCTCTTCGCCAGTGAACCGGGTCTTCATCAAAACCTACGGCTGCCAGATGAACGAGCGCGACAGCGAGGCGGTCGCGGCGATGCTGCGGGCGCGCGGATACCGGATCGTGGAGTCCGAGGACGACTGCGACATCCTGCTCCTGAACACCTGCAGCGTGAGGGACGCCGCGGAGCAGAAGGCGATCGGCAAGGCCGGCCACCTTCAGGCCCGGAAGCGGCAAAACCCGGACTTTGTGCTTGGGATCCTCGGCTGCATGGCTCAAAACCGCGGCGCCTCGCTTCTCGAGCGCCTTCCGGACGTCGATCTGATTGTCGGCACCCAGAAGTTCCATTGCGTCCCCGGCTACCTCGACAATCTCCGCGCCGCCCGCGAGGCGGGCGTCCCGCTCGGCGAAACGATCGTCGACATCGCCGAGGAGCAGGGATCGCAAAACACGATCCGGGACCATCTCGAAACCGCGGAGCGCCAGGTGAGCGCCTTCGTTTCCATCCAGCAGGGCTGCAACATGGACTGCTCGTTTTGCATCGTCCCGAAGACCCGCGGCGACGAGCGATCCCGGCCCCCGGACGAGATTGTCTCGGAATGCCGCTCGCTCGCGGAAGAGGGCGTCCGCGAGATCACGCTTCTCGGCCAGATTGTCACGAGCTACGGGCGGCGGGACCCCGCCCATCGCGGGGCGCTCTCTCCATTCGTGCGGCTCCTGGAAAAGATCCACGCGATCGACGGCCTGGAGAGGATACGCTTCACATCGCCCCACCCGCGCGGATTCAAGCAGGACCTCGTCGAGGCATACGGGCGCCTTCCAAAGCTTTGCGAATACGTGCACCTGCCCCTGCAGTCCGGCAGCAACCGCATCCTGCGGGCGATGAACCGGCCGTACACCCGCGAGCGGTACCTGGAAATCGTCCAGGCGCTCCGGACGGTGCGGCCGGACATGTATTTTTCGACCGACATCATCGTCGGGTTTCCCGGCGAGACGGACGGGGATTTCGCGGAGACGCGCTCGCTCTTCGAAGCCGTGAACTACGACATGGCCTTCGTCTTCAAGTATTCCATCCGGACCGGCACGCCCGCGGCGGCGATGCCCCAGGTGCCGGCGCCGGTCAAGGAGGAGCGCAACCGGGAGTTGCTTGCGCTTCTCCACGACAACTCGGTGCGGCGCAACCAGGCCCTCCTCGGCAAGACCGAGGAAGTCCTGGTCGAGGGGGCGGACAAGACCGGCCGCCGCTTCACGGGCCGCACCCGGGGCAACCGGGTCACGGTATTCGACGCCGCGCCGAGGCTCGTAGGCTCCCTGGTGCCCGTGAAAATCACGCGCGCCTCCGTGAGCACGCTTTACGGCGAACTCGACACGGTTTCCTGACTCGCACATCCTTTTCACCTTTTAGAAACCCGTGCCGCTAACCCCCGCCATCCTCCTTCCCGGCCTTCTGCTCCTGGCAATCGGGCTGCCCCTCGCCCTCCTGCGCGCGGGCTTCGTCGCCGCGCTGAGGGGTTTTCCGCGCTCCCCCACCGCGGCAAACGTGCTGTTCGGCGCGGGCTCGATCGGATTCCTCTACAATGTCTGGCACCTGTCGCCGGCGGACTTCGGCGACTACCGGGTGCCCCTTTTCATCGCGTTCGCGGCGATCGCCGTCATCGCGTTCAGGTGCGTTCCGGACTTCCTGGCGGTCCGCGGCCTGTGCATCCTCGTCCTCCTCGCGGCCTCGCCCCTCCTGATGGCGGGATACATGAATTACGACCATCCGCTGATCTATTTTCAGAAGGCTTTCGTCTACGTCTGCATCGTATTCGCCATCTGGCTCGGCGCCCAGCCCTGGCGCATGCGCGATTTCCTGGAGTGGCTGTTCGCGCGGCCGGAGAGGACCCGCGCGGCAGGCGGCGCGCTCGCCGCCTACGGCCTCCTGCTCGTCGTGGTCGCCTTCACCTACTGACCACATGGCCGCCCAGCCGCTGCTCCTGATCCTAGCCGGCCCCGCCGGCTCCGGCAAGAGCACGCTGTGCGACCGGCTCGTCGAGGCCGGAACGGGCTTTTCAAGGGTCATAACGACGACCACCCGCTCCCCGCGCGAAGGCGAGGTCAATGGCGTCCACTACCACTTTTTCTCGGCGGAGGAGTTCGACGCCCGCGCGGCGCGCGGCGAATTCCTCGAATGGGCCTGGGTCCACGGCCGGAAACGATACGGGACTTTGAAGGCGAGCGTCATGGCCCCACTGGAAGAGGGCCGCGACATCGTCATGAGCGTCGACGTGCAGGGCGTCGAAAGCATCCGGCGCGCGGCGGCCTCCGATCCCATCCTCGGGCGCGCCCTCCTCACCGTGTTCATCGTGGTCGACTACGAGCGCCTGCTCGCCCGCATGCGCACCCGCGGCCAGGATGACGAGGAGGAAATCGCGCGCCGCATGCACACCGCCGAGACCGAGCTGCGCGAGGCGCCCAAGTTCGACTACCGCATCCAAAGCCGCACCCGCGACGAGGACTTTGCGGAGCTGCTTGAAATCGTGAAGCGCGAGAGAGACGCCCGCGCCTGACCGGCCAGGCCGCGGCTCCGTCGCCTCCCCGGGGCCTCTAAACCCCGGATTGCTTTGCAGCTGATCGGGTCAGCAGCCAGCTGAGCAGGAACAAAAAACCCGGTGCGGCCACCGCTGCAAAGGCAAAGCCCCGTGGAAGGTGCGAGGACTGCAGAAAATGCGCCAAATAAAAGCCTGCAAAACTCGCAACCGTGATGCCGCCACCCAGGCCTTCCCACCGCCACGCCACCGCCATCCCGAGGCAAACTCCGAGTGGAAAGAACACAAACAAGACCAACTCATGCGCAGTGAAATGCGCCAGGTTCATTCCTTCCCCGGACGCAAACAACAGTACGAGGCCGACTGCGAGGATGCTCCAAACCCTTGCCGACCACCGCAGGGCGCGAAGCGAGACTGAACCATCGGTCATCGAGCTTTTCATTTCTTGCTCCTTTGTTTCAAGCGACGCTGTTCCTTGGCTGCCCAATTCTCTCATTAAAAGGGGCTCCCGGGCCGCCCCAGAAGACCGCCGTCAGGTTTTTGGATGGCGGGTCTCAAAAACCCTCACGATCACGAAGGCTAAAAGCGTGAAAGCGAAGAAGATCAGGAGCACCCAGGCGAGGCCCTGGAGCGTCCCGATGATCGTGCGGTAGGTCTCAACGACCCAGCGCTCGGTCGTCAGCTCCACAATCACGGCGCCGCGCGGCAGCGCGGGCGCGGTGACGTACCGCTCCAGCTCGGTGATGCGCACGCCCGCCGAGATTCCGACGACATAGATTGCAAACATGAGGTACCGGGACCAGGACTGGCAGACGTCGTCCTGGATGATCCGCCGAAGGATCAGGTTCGCCGGCTTCGAGAAAATCCGCGCGACAAACCAGGACACGAGGATGGACAGGGTGAAGGTGACCAGAAGCAATGTGTAGAACATGGGGGTGATGAAACCGGGGCCAGAATGCCCCAGTTGTTTGATCTGTCAAGCATTTTATTTTATATGTCAATCATATCTATTTTGCCCGGTTTTCGGGGGCCTTTCACGCGTTTTCGCTTGATGTGTCAATATTCACTTTGACAAGCCCCGGGGCGGCGCTTGCCTGTTTCGTCATGCACCTCGCCCTCCGCGTCGTCTCCACCGCCCATGCCCTTGAGAGGGCCGCCAAGCGCGTGTTCGCGCCGCACGGGCTAACGCCGGCGCAGTTCAACGTCCTCAACCTCCTGTCGGACCGGAGGGAGGGCATGCGCGCCTCGGACCTTGCGGAGGCGCTTGTCGTGGATCCGTCCAATGTCACCGGCCTTTTGAAGAGAATGGCCCGCGACGGCTGGATCGCCGATCGCGCCAATCCCGGGGACCGGCGGCAGCACGTGACCGTGCTGGCGCCAAAGGGCCGCGCCGCGTGGGCGAGGGCGCGCCACGATTACGAGAACAGCCTCCGTTACGTCGCCGCGACAATCCCGGCGGCGAGCCGCGGCGCCGCCGAAAAGGCGCTTGCCGCCGTGGCGGATCGCGCCCGGGCCCTCAAATGAGGGCCGAGGGCGCGCCACCGGGCCTTTTCGAGCGGCAATTTCCCATAGCTACATCCCCAACATGATCTCCACAAAATCGATCCGCATCCTGCTCCTTTCACTCGCGCCCATGCCTTTCGCCCACGCCCAGAATTCCGCCGTAATCGACCTCTGGCCCGAGGGTGTTCCCGGGCTTCGCGCGAACGCAGGCCCCGAAAGCGACCAGGCGGAGGGCCGCATCTCGAATGTAAACAATCCCACGCTTACGGTCTTCGCGCCTCCGGCGGGAAAGGCCAACGGCACGGCCGTCATCGTGTGCCCGGGCGGCGGCTACGTGCGCCTGTCCGCCGACCATGAGGGCAGGGTGCCCGCGGAGTGGTTCGCCTCTCTCGGCGTGACGGCCTTCGTCCTCAAGTACAGGCTGCAGGAATACGGCCATCCGGCTCCGCTTCGCGACGTCCTCCGGGCAATCCGGATCGTGCGATCCCGCGCGGACGATTTCGGCGTGCGCCCGGATCGCATCGGCGTCATGGGGTTCTCGGCCGGCGGTCATTTGGCCGCGAGCGCCGCAACGCTTTACGACGCCCCGGAAGGGCGCACCGGCCCGGCCCTGGACGAAACCAACGCGCGGCCGGATTTCGTCATGCTGATCTACCCCGTGATCACCATGGAATCCCCCTATGCGCACATGGGCTCCCGGAACGCCCTGCTCGGCAGGAATCCGCCGCCCGAGCTCGTTAGGCACATGTCGCCCGAACTCCAGGTGACGAAGAACACCCCTCCCGCTTTCATCGTCCAGGGCGAGAATGACCGCACGGTGCCCGTCGAAAACAGCATCCTCTTCTATCAGGCCCTTCACAGCGCGGGCGTCCCGGCCGAGCTCCACCTGTTCGCCAACGGTCCGCACGGATTCGGGATGAACCCCGGGTTGGGGCCGATCTCGGACTGGCCCAAGCTCTGCGAGACATGGATGAGGGCGAACGGCTGGCTGCCGAGGTAGCAGCGTTTGGGCGGAAGTGCTCCCGTCCAAACGACCTCTCCAAAATTCAGTCAGTCCTCGCCCTCGACGATGAAGTGGCACCCCCTGGAACGCGGGTTAAGGGTGGCGGCGTGGACGACGAGGAGCGCGGTCTGGACGGCGTTTCGCAGTTCGATGAGAGGACGGGAGAGGCGGCAGCCGCGGTAGAAGGACTGCGTTTCCTCCCTCAGCTCAAGAAGGATCCGGCGCGCGCGGGTGAGCCTCTTCGGGGAGCGGACAATTCCGGCGTAGTTCCACATCGTGTGCTGGAGAAGCAGCATGTCCTGGCGGACAAGCGTCGGATCGGCCTCCCGGGTCGGACCCGCCCAGGGCGCGGGCTCCGGCAGGCGGAACGACTCCGACGCCACATCCTCGGCGTCGGCCAGCGCGGCGAATTTGGCGCTTGTCAGGCACTCGAGAAGCGAAGTGCTCGCCAGCCGGTTGGCCCCGTGCAGCCCCGTGCAGCCCGTTTCGCCGATTGCGCCCAGGTGGCGGACATTGGTCCGGCCGTGGAGGTCCGCATGGACGCCGCCGCATGAAAAGTGCGCGGCGGGAACCACGGGAACGGGTTCCCGCGTCATGTCGACTCCGTGCTCCAGGCACCGCTCGTAAAGATAGGGAAAGCGGTCCCGGATGAATTCCGGCTTTAGGGCAGACAAATCCAGAAAAACGCTGGTTTCCCCGCTCGAAGCCAGTTCATTGTGGATCGCACGGGCGACGATGTCGCGCGGCGCCAGCGACGCCAGGGGGTGGACCTTGTCCATGAATCGCTGGCCCCGGCCGTTCACCAGGACGGCGCCTTCGCCCCGCAGCGACTCCGACAGAAGGAACCGCGGCGCGTTTTTCTTGAGAAACACGGTCGGGTGGAACTGCACGTACTCGAGGTCGATCACGCGCGCTCCAACCCGATACGCCATCGCAACGCCATGCCCGACGCTGCCGGGCTGGTTTGTCGTGTGGAGGAAGATCTGGCCGAGTCCTCCCGCGGCCAAAATCGTCTTTTTTGCGACAATCGCGACCACCTCGCCGGAAGCGGAGTCGAGGACGTAGGCGCCGAAACAGGTGAGTGGCGCATAGCGATCCGCCGGATTTCCGGCATTGTGCGACAGGGTCAGCAGATCCACCGCCACCCATCCCAGCCGCCGCGTGATTTGCGGGAGCCTGTCGACCCGCGCGGCCACCGCCGCCAGGATGGCATGCCCGGTTGTATCCTTGGAATGGATGATCCGCCGGGCGCTGTGCCCGCCCTCGCGCGTGAAATCGAGCCGGCCCGCCTTGTCGCGGTCGAAGGCTATCTGCAGTTCGTCCAGAAGCAGCTCCTTGACCGCCGTGGGCCCCTCCCGCACGAGCTGCTCGACCGCGTCCGGATTGGCTATTCCATCGCTCGCCTCCAGGATGTCGCGGGCGAGCCTTTCCGGGTCGTCCGTCACGTCGTAGATGATTCCTCCCTGCGCCCAATCGCTGTTGGCGACGAGCGGCCCCTCCAGGGAAAGAAGCTCGACCTTGAGCCCGTGCTTGGCCGCACGGAGCGCATAGGCGCATCCGGCGAGCCCTGCGCCGATTACCAGGCAGTCTGTTCGAATGATTTGCATGCTGGGGGGCGGGCCGGACGGAGCCTTTTCCTGTTCACTTGAGGATTGTCAGGCTCAGGTCGGCCGCCGGAGCGGAGTGGGTGAGGGCGCCGACGCTGATCACATCGACTCCCGGAACGGCGTAATCGCGCAGCGTTTCGAATCGCACGCCGCCGGAGACCTCGACCGCGGCGGCGCCGGCTATCGTTGCGACGGCCAGGCGGACCTGCCCGGGCGTCATGTTGTCGAGCAGGATCACCTCCGCGCCCGCGCGAAGGGCCGCGCGCACCTCGGCCGGGGTCTTCGCCTCCACCTCGATCTTTGCCGTGTGCGGCGCTGCCGCGCGCGCCCGTTCGACGGCCTTGGCGATCGAACCCGCGGCGGCGATGTGATTGTCCTTGATGAGGATGTGCTCGCCCAGGGACGAGCGATGGTTGAAGCAGCCTCCGCAGCGAACCGCCTGCTTTTCGAGCGAGCGCCACCCCGGCGTCGTCTTGCGGGTGTCGGCGATCCTCACCCCCAGGCCCGCCACCCGGTCGGCATAACGGCGCGCCTGCGTCGCAATTCCCGAGAGTCTTTGCAGAAAATTGAGCGCTGTGCGTTCGGCGGTCAGAATCCCGATCGTCGGGCCCTGAACGCGCATCACCACGCCGCCCGCCTTCATCCGGTCCCCGTCGCGGGCGACCCTGCGGACAACGATCGCCGGATCTACGCGGGCAAAGACGCGCGCCGCCGCCTCCAGCCCGCAAACGACCAGGTCCTCGCCCGCGGTCACGACGGCCTTCGACCGGTGTTCTGGCGGGAAAATGGCGCGGCTCGTCAGATCGCCGAGGCCCGCATCCTCGTCGAGGGCGAGTTCGATCAGGCGTTCAATCCCGGGGAGCAAGCTGGAACATCCTTTCTATGCAAAGCGCCGCGCGCAATCGCAGGCCCTCCTCGAGGGTCACGACCTGGTCCGGGCGCGGCGCCGCCAGGCAATCCCGCACTTTTTCGAGCGAATTGAGCTTCATGTAGGGACAGAGCCTGCAACCCCCGATGAAATTCTTCTCCGGCGCCTCGACCTGGAGGCGGCCGACCAGTCCGCATTCCGTCAGCATGAGGTAGTACGGCGCGGCGGTCGATTTCACGTATTTCATCATCGCCCCGGTGCTCCCCAGAAAATCCGCGACGGCGGCCACCTCCGGCGTGCACTCGGGATGCGCCACGACCCTGAGGCCGGGAAAGCGCTCGCGCGCCTCGGCGACCTGCCGTGCGTCAAAGACCTCGTGGACGATGCACGTGCCGTCCGAGGAGATGATCTGCTTGTCGACGCCCCGCCTCTTCATCTCGGCGCGGATGTTTTCGGCCATCAGCCGGTCCGGGACGAAGAGGATCCGGCGGGCCGGCAGCCCGGCCACGATCGCATGCACATTGCCCGAGGTGACGCAGACGTCCGACTCGGCCTTCACCTCGGCCGTGCTGTTGATGTAGCAAACGACCGTTGCATCGGGATAAAGCGCCTTCAGGCGCCGCACCTCGGCTCCCGTGATCGAATCGGCCAGCGAGCAGCCCGAGCCGCGGTCGGGCACCACCACGGTCGCCTCCGGGCACAGGATCTTCGCCGTTTCGGCCATGAAGACCACGCCTGCAAACACGATCACTTTCGCCCGGGCCTGCCGCGCCTGAAGGCTCAGGAAGTACGAATCGCCCCGAAAATCGGCCACGCCGTAGGAAATCTCCGGCTCGACATACGAATGGGCGAGTATGACCGCATCCTTTTCCCGCTTCAGCCGGTTGATTTCGAGGGTCAAGGGCGCGATCGCCCGGCACGTGTCCAGGTTCCACTGCCTACCGGGCTCGCAATCGACATGCATGAGCGCCCCGAGGAGCCGCTCGGCCTCGGTGTCGATTTTGTCAACGGTCGTGATCATGCCGCACAATACCTGATATTCCGAATGTCCTCAAACGCCGGGATGGCATGGGGAACCGAAAACCCAATCATACCCTGCAAAAACCTCAAGCTTGGGCTTGGCCGGGATCCTCCTGCTTGCCATCGTATTGAAGCAGATCGCCAGGCTGGCAGTTCAACTCGCGGCATAGGGCCTCCAGCGTGCTGAAGCGTATCGCGCGCGCCTTGTTTGTCTTTAGGATCGAAAGATTGGCGAGGGTGATATCCACCCGGCCCGCAAGCTCGGTAAGGCTCACCTTTCTTTCGAGCAGGATCCGGTCCAGGTTCACTTGAATGGGCATGGGAAGACCCTCCGATCAGACTGTGAGTTGGTTCTCCTCCTTCAGCGACAGGCCTTGGCGAAAGACTTCCGCGAGCGCCAGCACCATCAGGCCCGTCACAAGACCCAAGGGCCCGGCGCTCGTCGTGGTTTCCAGCCCGACCCTTCCGGCCGCGACATGCTGCGTCACATACGCCTCCATCCGGTTCATCAGCCATGCAGAGGTAATCATTTTTAGGATACCGGACGCAATCAGCAGATATCCGATTCCACGGACATTGCGGATGTTAGCCGCGGTGAAAACCTCGTCCCGTTCGGCGCTCCTGAACATCCGCCGAAACAGCTCGAGAATCAAAAGGCCGGCGATTCCCCCGCAGAGCATTCCGGCGGCAAGGGGCCATTTGATGGACGCCAGGACCTCGGCGGCCTTTGGGGGCTGCTTGATGGTTACGGTTCCTTCGAGATTGTTGATCTCGACACCCTGCGCATTGAGGTCCCGCAAAATGGATGAAGATGAAGACGGATCGAGACTCAGGAGGAATGGCCCAAAACTGACGTTGCCGTACTCAATCTTTCCGGCCGCCGTTCCGCGCCGGTCAAAGCTGAAATTTCCATCCGTGCTGTGCGGAATGCGCGCATTGAAGCTCATATCAGGGGAGCCGTTATCGATGTATAGGCCAACGCTCGCCTGGCGGTTGTCGACCATGCCCTCTAGAAACGGCCCCATAAACAGGGTGACTAGAAGCCCGATGACGCCGAAGACCTCGCCGATTACACAGGCGATTCGGAGGAATTTGATCAGACGATATTTCCTTTTCATGTTCGAATTTATCGATGATCAATAAGTAAATATCGATAATCAGCAACATAAATTTATCGTTTATCGATATTTCGCTTATCACTCAAAATCTTAGGGAATTCTTTCAAATCGGGCACCGAACAAGCCACTTTCTCTTCACCCGCCGCCATGCAGGTTCGAATTTCAGTTCGTTTCTCAAACGACCGACTGCTTTCTGAAGGCCTAAATCTTTCTTTGAATGAGAAAATCTGAATTTTTCCGACGCGCATTTGAAGACCGCGCATACCGGCTCGAAAAACTGGCCGATGCGCGATATTCGAAGAAGGTCTGCCTTGGGTTCCTCTCGTTTTCCGTTTTTGCCGGCGTTGTATCCGCGTTGTTCGCCGGCCTCGGAAAGCTAAATTGGGAAACGGCCGCCGGATGGCTTCCACTGGCAATTCTGGCGGCAGGCCTCTACGAGACGCTGTGCACGCAAGTCGCGGCGCTCGAAGCCATGGAAGGCGGGCCCAAGAGATCGACTGGGCCATGAAAAGCGTGCAGCGTCCCGATGATCCCATGACAGAGGACGCCAAATTGCTGCGCCAGTACTTCGAAGACGGCTCGCAAGAGGCTTTCACCGAACTGGTGAGCAGGCATGTCAACCTGGTTTACTTCACCGCGCTGCGAATCGTCGGCGGAAACGCGCATCTTGCGGATGACGTGACGCAGCGCGTGTTCAACGATCTCGCGCGCAAGGCCTCGTCGCTCAAAGACCGGGCCGTGCTTGCAGGATGGCTCTACACCGGCGCGCGGTATGCCGCCTCACAGGCGGTGCGCGCCGAGCGGCGTCGACGAACCCATGAACAGGAAGGCCAGGAAATGAACGAACTAAACTCCACCCCGGATGGCGGCTGGGAGCGGCTTGGGCCGATCATCGACGACACGATGGGGGAATTGAACGAGCGCGACCGCGAAGTTGTGCTGCTGCGCTACTTTCAGAACCGCCCCCTCGCCGAGATCGGAACGAAGTATTCCATCAGCCCCGACGCGGCGCGCATGCGAATTGATCGCGCGCTCGAAAAGCTGCGCGGCTTGCTCGCCAGACGCGGAATCGCCTCAACTTCCGCGGCTTTGGCCGCCGCGTTCGTGAGCCAGTCCGCCATGGCCGCTCCGAGCGGCCTGGTCGCAAAGGTCGCACTGGGGGCCTTCAGCCAGGCCGGCGCCGCCACAGCCGCAACGTTTGGCCTCACGAAAATCCTGGCAGGCGCATTGATTGGCAGCCTTGGAATCGGCTTTACGATCTACGAGGTGAAGCAAATCAACCGCTCCTATGCGACTTCCATCGTCCAGGGCGGCGCAAGCGATGTCGCCGAGCCGCCTGTCCCTGCGCCCGCGCCGCCCCCGGCGGCACTCGGCGCGGCGCAGGCCGGGACGGATGCCGCCGCGGACGCGGGCGCCGCCGTCCAAAAGACCACGGACGATTTCGGCTGGCCGCAGGTCTCGCCGTTTGCGGGGGACCCGAATCCGAGACAAACGCACACCATCGCGCAGTTCAGGGCGAAAATGGCCCAAGACCCGGAGTTTCGCGCGGTGGTCATCGGGCAGGCAAAGGAGAACTTGGATGTGTATTACGCGCACCTGTTCAGGTCTCTCGGCTTGCAAGCGCCGCAACTGGACCGGCTCAAGGACCTTCTCGTCGAAAAAGAGCGGCTGGGAATCGAGGTGCTCGAAGTGAAAAAATCGCTGGGGATCTCGTCCGACCCGAATCTCGAATTATATCGCGAGGGGATGGACAGGGGCCAGCAGGATGTGGATGCCGACATCAAGACCTTGCTCGGCGATTCCAAATACGCGCAATACACAGAGTACCGCATGGACCTGGTGCAGTGGACCGCGGTAAATGCGATCACCCGGAGGCTGCAGGGCACCTCCACGCCCCTGACCGAGGATCAGGCCGGAAAACTCGTCGTTCTTCTTCGGGAATCGCTGCTGCGTATAAAGTCCCCGTTCACGTTTGATCTTGGATACGGCGCCGGACTTTTCTGTTCGAATATAGGCAGCGCGCTCACCCAGCGGATTTATGACCGGGCCGGAGAGTTCCTCTCCGCTCCGCAGGTTAACGTATTGCGCCAGCTCCAAAGGCACAGCGTTCAATCCGACTAGGATTCGGCCAGCCACCCAATGGGGCCGTTCGCTTTTGCGCCGGCCGGCTGCTCAGGGGCATTACCTGCGTTTTTTCGTATGAAAATGCCGAATTCCACAGCATTTTGTGCCGCAATTACCGTACTTGCAGCATCTTCCGCGCTCACGTGCCGGGGCGCGGCGGGCGGCGCCCGCGTTCTGCTAAATGATTCGATAAAGGAGGTCCCGGTGGGCGCGCCCGAGTCCGGTCCGCATCGCGTCCAGGAGGCGCTTACGGCCGCCGAGTCCGCCGAACCGCTTAATCTGGTCGTAAGTCTGCGCATGCGAAATATCGACAGATTCAAGGCGATCCTCGAATCCGGGCGCACCCTATCGCCAGCCGACATGGAGGCCGATTTTCTACCGCTCAAGGCCGACTACGACCGGGCATCAGCCTGGCTGGCCTCCCAGGGATTCACACCGACATTGGTCGACGCCAACCACACCAATCTTTTCGTCCGCGGAACGGTTGCCGGAATCGCGAATTCCCTGGGCGTTTCGTTTGCCCGTGTGTCAACGCTCGACGGAGAATTCACCTCCGCAATTTCGGCTCCATCCTTGCCGGAGGAGATCGCTTCCGCAGTCCTGGGAATAGAGGGCCTCCAGCCCCATATCCGGATGCACGCTCCAAAGCTTCGCCTCGCCGACGCAACTCCCGACTTTGTGCATCCGCGGAACGCGATTCCTTCCGATGTCCTCAAGGCTTATGACGTGCCGGGCAATCTCAACGGTGCCGGCCAAACAATCGCAATCTGGGCCGATACCCTTCCGCTGGCGAGCGATCTCGCCCTTTTCGACCAGGCGACCGGCACCAATGAGAATCCAGCCGGTTTCACCGTCGTCCTTGTCAATGGGGGCCCGCCACCGGGCACCGCAACTGACAATGAGGTCTCCCTGGATACGCAGTGGTCGAGCGGGATCGCGCCCGGGGCGAATATAAGGATCTACGCGGCCCCGGCCGGGGACCTCTATGACCTCGAAACCGCCTGCACCGAAATCCTCAATGAAGGTGTCGTCAAGATTGTCACAAGCAGCATTTCCAGTCCGGAAACGGAGTTTGCGTCCGCATCGCTGCAAACCGCCTCCCAGCTGTTTGCCCAGATGGCCGCCGCCGGGATCACGATCTTTCATGGCGCTGGAGACAGCGGCTCCTATGGCGGGAGCGTTGCGCCCGAGTATCCCACGACTGACCCCTATGTGACCGCGCTCGGCGGCACGGCCATGACTTTCGATTCGAATTGGAACGAAACGGGCGAGACCGTCTGGCCCAACACCGGCGGGGGGTACAGCACGTTCTTCTCTCGCCCGTCGTGGCAGACCGGCCCCGGCGTGCCGGCTGGAACGATGCGCTGCGTCCCCGACGCCGCCGCACCATCATCCCTGGTTTCCGCGTATGGCCCTGAGGCTGGTCTTGTCGTTGTCAACGGGGCAGAATTGAGCGTCGGGGGCGATAGCGCCACCGGACCGATGTGGGCGGGCCTGACCGCGATCATCAACCAGGCGCGGGCGAACGCGGGGCTTCCCACCGTGGGCCTCCTCGGCCCGAAAATCTTTCCGTTGATCGGCACGAGCGCGTTCACTGACATCACGGTTGGAAGCGATGGCGCCTATAGCGCGGGCCCGGGCTACGATCTTTGCACGGGGGTGGGGACGCCGATCGTAGCCAACCTGATCCAGGCGCTCGCAAATCAGCCTCTATTTCTGTCCCAATCCGGCTCCCAGACGGTCGCGACCGGAAGCACCGCCGTCTTTGGCGTCACAGCTGTCGGCTCCTCAAGCCTCGCATACCAATGGTACTTGAATGGGGCCGCGATCGCCGGCGCAACAAACTCGTTGTACGTCGTTCAAGCGACCGCCGCCGCGGCCGGGGCCTACATGTGCAGCGTGAGAAACGCATACGGCTCGGTATCGAGCAACCCGGCCAATCTGACGGCGATCGCCACCACGGATCCCGGCAGGCTGTTCAATCTCTCGACCCTCGCGGTCGCAGGGAGCGGCAGCCAGACTTTGACGGTCGGGTTCTACACGGGAGGGGCGGGCACCGCAGGATCGCAAACCCTGCTTGTCCAGGCCCTGGGACCGGCATTGAACACGCTCGGCGTCTCGGGCGCCATGCCCGATCCCCAGCTCAACATTTTCGACAGCAATCAAGACATCATCGGCTCCAACGCCGGGTGGGGCAGCCCGTTGAGCAACCAGCTCGCGGTGACCGCCGCGGACGCCGCGACCTACGCGACGGCGCTTTCGAATCCCGCAAGCAAGGATTCCGCCACGGTGGTTTCCCTTGCGCCCGGCGGTTACACGGTTCAGGTGAGCAGCGCTTCGGGCGTTGCGGGCAGCACGCTGGCCGCATTCTATGACGACACCCCGTCGGGTGCCTACACGGCGGCAAGTCCGAGACTCATCAATATTTCCTGCCGCCTCCAGGTGGCCTCAAACAGCAGCCTGACAGCGGGCTTTTGGGTCGGCGGCTCGACTTCTAAGACCGTATTGATCCGCGCCGACGGTCCGGCCCTCCTCGCCCAGGGCGTCACGGGGGTCATGCCCGATCCGCAACTGACGGTCTACAACGCATCCCAAAGCACGATTGCCTTCAACGCCGGCTGGGGCGGCAGTTCGGTCATCTCCTCCATTGCCAACTCCGTTTACGCGCAACCCTTCACGGATCCCAACAGCAAAGATTCGGCCGTTGTGCTCACCCTGCCGCCCGGCGGCTACACGGCGCAGGTCTCCAGCGCGAGCAAAACGGCGGGCGATGTCCTGATCGAGGTCTTTGAGGTTCCGTAATCGCTTTTGTCCCGCCAGCTTTCGACCATTGATCCCAAAACACAGCTGAAGCACGCATCCAGGCCGGTTTTGCCGGCCTCCCGCGCGGCTGTCACCCTGGCGCACCGGCGGCCAAATCTGGAGGTGGGAATTCGCGCTGGGTTTGCGACTTTGTCATTGAGGTTCCAATCGCCGCTTGGACCAATAAGTCCCTCAATTTTGCCATCAAATCGCTGATCGAGAATGGTTTCTTCAGAATCGCTCCGGGATTGAGCAATGGACGGATGCTCGTTTCATCGAAGGGCATTCTCCCCGACATGAGGATGACCGGCACCTTGTGCTCGTTGGGGCGCACCCTTCGGATGAGATCCAGCCCCGTGAGGCGCGGCATGTCATGATCGGTGATCAACGCGTCAAAGCGATTCAGACGGAAGGCATCCCATGCCGCCTCGCCGTCTTCGGCCAGGCTGGTCAAGTATCCGGCGCCGCGCAGCACCGTCGACACGACATCCCGAATTCCGGCATCGTCATCGACGACAAGGACGGCGGCGGAGGCTCGCTTGTTCGCGGCGCCCGAAGATTGCAAAGGAATTTCGAGAGGGATCGTAATCCGCGCACTGTACGCCCGGTCTTCGCCAGGAGATATGGGGTCTATACCCCCCGGCGGGGGAATAGGCGCCTGTAAGCCAGACGCCCAATCTCCACGAGGGCGTTTCTCGGCTTCACGTATCCAGCTGCGGGCGCGTCGGCTCGGGCCAGTCGATGTGGTAGAACTTGCCGCGGGGCGAGTCCGTGCGCTCGTAGGTGTGCGCGCCGAAATAGTCGCGCTGCCCCTGGAGGAGGTTGGCTGGAAGACGGGCGGAGCGGTATCCGTCGTAGTAGGCGATGGCGGAACTGAAGGTCGGAACCGGCACGCCGCACTCCACGGCCAGGGCGATCACCTTGCGCCAGTTGGCCTGGGCGCTTTTCACGGTCTTGTTGAAATACGGGTCGAGGAGCAGGTTCGCCAGGTCGGGCTTGCGGCCGAAAGCGTCGGTGATCTTTTGAAGGAAGGCCGCGCGGATGATGCAGCCGCCGCGCCAGATCTGGGCGATCTCGCCGAAGTTGAGCTTCCAACCGTATTCCTTCTGCGCCTCGCGCATGAGCTGGAAACCCTGGGCGTAGGAGCAGATCTTCGAGCAGTAGAGGGCGTCGTGGATCGCGGCGACCAGGGCCTTCCTGCTTCCGCGGTATTTTTTCGAGGGACCCTTCAGAATCTTCGCGGCGGCCACGCGCTCCTCCTTGATGGCGGACAGGCATCGCGAGAAGACGGCCTCGGCGACCGTGGGGGCCGGAACCCCCATGTCGAGGGCGCTGGTCGAGGTCCACTTGCCCGTCCCTTTCTGGCCGGCGGTGTCAAGGACGATGTCGACGAAGGGTTTCTTCGTCACGGGATCCTTCTGCTGAAGGATGTCCGCCGTGATCTCGATGAGGAAGCTGTCGAGGCTGCCCTTGTTCCACTCGGTGAAAATCGCGCTCATTTCGGCGGGCTTGAGGCCGAGGAGTCCCTTCAGGAGGGCGTACGCCTCGCAGATCATCTGCATGTCCCCGTACTCGATTCCGTTGTGGACCATCTTGACGTAGTGGCCCGCGCCGTTTTCCCCGATATACGCGGTGCAGGGCACTCCCCCCGTCACCGGCTTGCCGGGGGCCGCGCCGGCGATCGGCTTGCCCGTTTGCGCATCCACCTTGGCGGCGATCGCCTCCCAAACCGGCTTCAGCTCCAGCCAGGCAGCGAACTCGCCTCCGGGCATGAGCGACGGGCCGAATCGCGCTCCCTCCTCGCCGCCCGAGACGCCGCTGCCGATGAACCGGAGCCCTTTTTCGCGGAGGGCCTTCTCGCGGCGGATCGTGTCCGTCCACCGGGAATTGCCGCCGTCGATCACGATGTCGCCGTTTTCAAGCAGCGGGACGAGGCTGTCGATC
Organism: Opitutaceae bacterium; assembly: GCA_050015855.1. Lineage (GTDB taxonomy): Bacteria > Verrucomicrobiota > Verrucomicrobiia > Opitutales > Opitutaceae > Palsa-1447. The sequence goes on from JBEKAO010000016.1 coordinate 46,011, forward strand.
ACCGCGTCCGTGCCCTTTCCGGCCTGGACGAGGATCACGATCTTGCGGGGTTTGGACAGGCTTTTGACAAATTCCTCGAGTGTCTTCGTTCCGACGACCCCGCCCGGAGTCTTGGGGTTTTCCGCCACGAATTTGTCGGTTTTCGCCGTCGTCCGGTTGAACACCGAAATCTGGAAGCCGTGGTCGGCTATGTTGAGCGCGAGGTTCTGACCCATAACGGCGAGTCCGATGAGTCCGATGTCAGAGAAGGGTTTGGCCATAAGGAAGGGGTCAAGTCTAGGCCGCCACCCGGCAAAAACCAATTTGTTTTTGTCAGTTGCCACGGTCGCTCGATCCGGTCCCGACTAAACCGGAACTATTTACATTTCAACGAGTAGCGCAGTTTATCCACTCGCTGGACCCATCCGCATAGCGCTCCCTCTTCCAGATCGGCAATCGGGCCTTCAACTCATCGATCACATAACGGCAGGCGTCGAAGGCGGCCGATCGATGCTGCGCGACGACACCGATCCAAACCGCGAGATCGCCGACCGTAAGGCTGCCGATCCTGTGCGCGCTGACGACGGTGAGAACAGCATATTTCTCCATCGCCTCGGCCACGATCCGCTGGCCCTCCTTTTCGGCAAGCGGCACGTACGCCTCGTATTCAAGCGCCGTGACCGGCCGGCCTTCGTTCAGATCGCGCACCCAGCCCTCAAATGTCACGCATGCGCCTGCCCGGCCGTGGCGCAACTCGTTCAATAGCGCTGCTGAATCGATGGGTGCGGAGGCAATCTTGAACATCGGATAAAGGTTCACCCCCCGGCGATGGGCGGAAGAAAAACGACGCGGTCGCCGTCCCGGAGCTCAGCCCCCGGAACCGCGAATTCGTCGTTCAGTGCCGCCCGAACCCGGTCCCCCGCAAGCGTGAATCCGTGGCGCGCGCGCAATTCCTCGTACAATTCCGCGGGCGTCGAGGCCTGGGTGACAATTCTCTCGTCCTCGATTCCCCGCTGCTCGCGGAGGATGGCATAGTAGCGGATGTGCACCGTTTTTGCCGTCATGCGGTCCGGATGTCGCTTTTCCCGCCCGTTTTTTCAAGGAGGCGGATCTCGCGGATCACGATCCCGTGCGTGACCGCCTTGCCCATGTCGTAAAGGGTCAGCGCCGCGACGGCCGCTCCGGTCAGCGCCTCCATTTCGACGCCGGTCTTCGCATGGGTCTGCACCCGGCAATGGATCTCGACCAACGCGCCGCCACCCTTCTCCGATCCGGCCTCGCGGATCTCGATCTTGCAGTCGTCGAGCGGGAGCGGATGGCAGAGGGGAATGAGGTCGCTCGTCTTTTTGGCGCCCATGACGCCGGCGAGGATCGCCGAATGGAAAACGGGCCCCTTCCTTGTCGCGATCTCGCCGTCGCGGAGCAGGGTGGCGAGGGCCGGGGGAAGCGAGACGACCGCGACCGCGTGCGCTGTCCGCCGGGTCACGGGCTTGTCGCCGACATCGACCATTTGGGGGCGGTTTTTCGCGTCGAGGTGCGAGAGCATGGCGGGATTATCGCCCGCCGCACTGCAAGATTCAAGCGCACCGGAATGCCGGTCTATGCGGTCCACGGGTGGAAGGGGGCGAGGGTACCGGCGGGAAAATCGTCCTTCGAAGCCGGAAGCTCGACGAAACCGTCCGTGCCCACGAGTCCGGCAAAGTCGCCGGAGGTGTTTCCAGGCGCGGGCGCGGCCGACAGCTCCGCGCGCGGGCCGCTCGAAGCGCGAACCGGCAGGAAACACGCGTGTTTTCGGCTGGCGGACACGGGCGAGGCGAGGGCGGCAATCCGGCGCGGGGGCGAAACAAGGCCGCTGGCACGATCGAGCGCCGGAAGCACATACCGGTGCAGGCAGATGTACGACGACACCGGGTTTCCCGGAAGCGCGAATACGGGCACGCCGCCCGGTCCGATGCCGAACCAAAGGGGTTTTCCCGGCCTTTGGGCGACGCCGTGGAACACGTTTCTGACACCCTGCTTTTCGAGCTGGTCGGGCAGGTGGTCGAATTTCCCCTTTGAGACGCCGCCCGAAAGGATGATGACCTCGTGGCCCGAAAGCACGCGGCTGAGCCCCTGCGCGATCTCAGCCGGGTCGTCGCGCCAGGTGTTGAGCGCGATTTCCGGGTACCCTCCGCCCGCAAGGGCCGCGCGCAGCGCGTATTCGTTGCTGCGCCTGATCTGGTGCGGCGCGGGGGCGACCTCCACGTCCACGAGCTCGTCTCCCGTCGTGACGACCGCAATTCGGGGCCGGCGACTGACGGACACGACTGCGCAGCCGCAGGCGGCTGCAACGGCGATTTCGCGGCCCGTCAGCCGGACACCCCCTCCAACGATCACCTCGCCGGCGCGGTGGTCGCTCCCGCGGCGATGCACGGCATTACCCGCGCCAAGTTCGGCGGGGGACCCGGCGATTTTCATTTTCTCGCCGTCCCGCATCGCGTCCTCGTAACCCGCCACGCAATCGGCTCCTTTCGGCATCACGGCGCCGGTCATGATCTCGACGCATGCGTCCGGCTCCGGGCCAAGCGCCACCCCCGGCACGCCCGCGGCCTGCGTCGCCTCCACGCGGAAGACCCGGATTCCCGCCTCTATCGCGGAGGCCCGGAACGCATAGCCATCCAGCGTCGCGCGGTCATACGGCGGAAGGTCCCGGTCCGCCTTGATTTCCCCGCGCAGCACCCGCCCGTGGGCCTGCGCAAGCGGACAGTCCTCCCGCGGCCACTCGGGCATGGCCTCAAGAATCCGCTTCTCCGCCTCGGCCGGTGAAATCATCGCCTTAAGCTACATCGGAAAGGCACAATCGAAAGTGTAAACGGACGCCCGCCTTGTCTTTTTGCCCCTCCACGATCCTATTGCGGCCACCGCAATGCCTGTTTCAGACCAGTTCCTCCGCCGGTTGCACGATTTGCGCATCTCGGTGACAGACCGGTGCAACTTCCGGTGCCCCTATTGCATGCCGAAGGAGGTGTTCGGCGCGGGCTATCCCTTCCTGCGCGACCCCCAGCTGATGAGCCTCTCCGAGCTGACCCGAATCGCGCGGGCCTTCACGGCCTTGGGAGTGGTAAAGATCCGCCTCACCGGGGGTGAACCGCTCCTCCGCAGCGACGTGCCCGAACTCGTCCGCGTCTTGAAACGGGATCTGGGCGTTCCCGATGTCGCCCTTACGACCAACGGCTGGCTCCTCCAAAAGATGGCGGGCGCCCTCCGGGAGGCGGGCCTCGACCGCCTGAACGTTTCCGTCGATTCGCTCGACGAGGCCGTCGCAGGCCGCCTGAACGGGCTCGGCTTTTCGACGAGCCGCGTTCTTGCCGGGATCGACGCGGCGGCCGCCCTGGGACTGCCGATCAAGATCAACTGCGTCGTGCAGCGCGGGGTAAACGACCGCGAGATCATCGAGCTGTGCGCCTATTTTCGCGACCGGGGGCACACGCTCCGGTTCATCGAATTCATGGACGTCGGCAATACGAACCACTGGTCCCCGGAGGCCGTCGTGCCGGCCCGGGAGATCATGGAGCGCATCCATGCGGCGTGGCCCCTGGAGCCGGTCGGCCCGGCCTACCGCGGAGAGGTGGCTTCACGCTACCGATACAGGGACGGCCGGGGGGAGATCGGGCTGATCAGCTCGGTCACCGAGCCGTTCTGCCGCGACTGCCATCGCGCGCGCCTATCGGCGGACGGGAAACTGTACACCTGCCTTTTTGCCTCGCTCGGCTGGGATGTGCTCGGCTGCCTCCGCAGCGGCGCCAGCGATGCCGAGCTCGTCCGATTCATCGGCAGGATCTGGGAGGGCCGAATGGACCGCTACAGCGACGAGCGCGCCGAGGTTCTTGCATCGGGCGAAGCCCGCGCAAAGATCGAGATGAGCTATATCGGCGGCTGACCGCCGCGCCCTCCATGAGCCCTTTCCCCACCGATCCGGATCCACGGGATCCGGGCTCCGTTGAGTTCGCGGATATCCTGGCCGCCGCGGAGAGGATCTCCACCTACGTCCACCGCACCCCGGTGCTGACAAGCGAGCGCATGGACGCCCTTTCCGGAGCCCGGGTTTTCTTCAAGTGCGAGAACCTGCAGAGGATCGGCGCTTTCAAGGCGCGCGGGGCCCACAACGCCGTATTCTCGCTGGAGGCGCGGGCAAAGGCCGGCGTCCTCACGCATTCCTCGGGCAACCACGGGGCGGCGGTGGCCCTCGCCGCGCGCAACCGGGGAATACCGGCGCATGTCGTCATGCCGGAGGGCGTTTCCGCGCCGAAGCTGGCCTCCGTCGAGCGGCTCGGCGCAAGGATAACGATCTGCGAGCCGACGCTCGCCGGCCGCGAGGCAGCCGCCGCGCGGCTGCAGCGCGATACCGGCGCCACGTTGATCCATCCCTACAACGACCCTTTGGTGATTGCGGGCCAGGGAACCGCCGCCCTCGAACTTCTGGAACAGGAGCCCGGCCTGGACGCCATCCTGACGCCGGTCGGCGGCGGGGGCCTCCTCAGCGGCACGGTGATAGCCGCAAAAGGCCGTTCGCCGGGCACCCGGGTCTTCGGGACCGAGCCCGCCGGGGCGGACGACGCGTACCGCTCCTTCAAGTCCGGCAAACTGACCGCGATGGCGGACCCGCACACAATCGCCGACGGCCTGCGGGCATCCCTCGGGCCCATTCCATTTGCGATCATCCGAAAGGGGGTCGAGGACATCGCGACCGTTCCGGACGAGTCAATCGTCGCTGCGATGCGGCTTGTCTGGGAGGTCATGAAGATCGTGATCGAGCCGTCCTCCGCGGTTCCCGTGGCCGCGCTCCTCGACCACCGCCTGCCCCTCAGTGGAAAGCGGGTCGGCGTCATACTGACCGGCGGCAACGTGGACCTTGGCGCCCTTCCCTGGATGGGGGCATAAGGCGGCCGATCAGCGCCTCATCCCTTCAGGGCCCCCGCGGCTACCCCCTTTACGATCCGGCGCTGAAGGCAGACGTAAACGATCAGGATCGGAACGGTCACAAGCACGAGCCCCGCGAAAAGCATCCCGTAGTCGCTCCGATACTCGGCTGTGACCGAGAGGTTGGCGAGGCCGAGGGGCAGGGTGCGGGCCCGGCCGTTGGGATCCCCGCCGAGAAGCATGAACGCGTAAAAGTATTCCTTCCAAACGCCGATGAACTGGAAGATGGCGACCGTCACCAGGCCGGGTTTCGCCAACGGAAGCATCACGCGCCGGAAGGCAGCGAATTCCCCGCAGCCGTCGATCACCGCAGCTTCATAAAGGGCGCGCGGCAGCGTTCGGAAAAAGCCCGCCAGGATGAAAATCGCGAATGGAAGGCCATTTGCCGTATAGACCAGGACGAGCCCGATCCTCGAATTGAGGAGGCCGACCGCGCGCATCTCGAAGAATAGCGGCACAACCGCGAGCTGGGCCGGGATCATCAGGCCGGCGAGGAAAAGCCAGAAAACCGCCCTCCCCAATGGATGGTAAAACCGGGCGAGCGCGTAGGCCGCCATTGCGCCGAGGCCGACAATGAGGCATACCGACGACGCGGTCACCAGGACCGAATTCAGGAAATAATCGCCGAAATGGGCCTCGTGCCAGGCCCGGCTGTAGTTGTCGAGGCGCAGCTCCCCCGCGACCGGAAGGGCGAAAGTGTCCCGGAAAATCGCGGCGTCCGGCTTCAGCGACGAGTACGCGACCCAGGCCATCGGAAACGCGAGCCAGGCGGCGTAGCCGGCAAGCGCCGTGAAAACCAGGCCGCGGGAAATCCGGACCTTGCCGGGGGGGGTCATCGCTCCTCCGCCTCCCTGCCGAGGCCCCGCAGGACGGCAGCGCTCCCCGCGAGGACAAGGATGAACAGCACCGCGGCGAGGGCCGCCGCCCGCCCGATCTCGAATTCCTTGAACATTGAGGTGACGAGCAGCGTGCCGAGGGTCTGGCTCGCGGCCGAGGGATCCTGCGCGGTCAGGAGCCAGATCATCTCGAATGCGTTCAGGCCGCCGATCACAAGAAACACCGCCGAAATCACGATCACCTCGCGGATCAGCGGAAGCGTGATCGTGAAAAACTGCCGCAGGGCCGAAGCCCCGTCCATTTCGGCGGCCTCATAGAGCTGCGGATCGATGCCTTCCATCGCGGCGAGGTACAGGATCAGGTTGAACCCGCACGCCATCCAGAGATAGATCGGTATCAACGAGGCGTAGAGATGCTCGGGCGAAAGCCAGGGAAAGCCGTCGAAATTCGCAAGGGCGGGCGAGTGGACCAGCCGTCCCAGGGCGGAAAAGCTGGCGTTGACCAGGCCTCCGTGGGGCTCGTAGGCGGCGAGCCAAAGGAGCGTCGCCGCGATCCCTCCCAGCATGTTTGGAAACAGGAAAATCACCCGAAAGACCCCGCCCCCCCAGACTCCGCGGTGAAGAAGGGCCGCGCATACAAGCGCCAGCGGAACCACGAAAAGGGCCGGGACCAGCATGAGGAAGGCGTTGTTGCCAAGGGCAAACCAGAATCCGTCGTTTTCAAAGAGCAGCCATTTGAAGTTGAAAAGCCCCACCCATGCGCGGGGCCCGACGCCGTTCCATCGCGTGAACGCCCAGCCAAAGGCGGTGATGGCAGGGGCGAGCACAAGCGCCGCGTAAAGGAGAAAGGCCGGTCCCGCAAATCCAAGCCCGACGGAGGAGCGCAGACGGACCTGCCGCCCCGGGTCGGAATCAGCCCGGGAAAACGGTTGCGCACCCCCGCGCCGGAACAAGCGTCGCAGGAAGCCGGATCTTCCGCGCGAGAAGACCCATCCGAAGGTCCCAGCCAGGGCCGCGAGCAAAAGCCAGCCCGCCAGCGGGTGTCGGTATTCCACCCGGTTCGGATCGACCGCGCGGGCGCGATCCACGGCGGCCGCCGACTCCAGGCGCTCGCCGTACTCCTGCGGGGTCATCCGACCGGTCGTCAGCCGCTGGTAGCAATCGATGAGGACCTGCCTGAGTTCAGGCGGCTGCATCATCTGTTGCGGCATGAGGTAGGCCTCCTTCGCGCGCAGGATCATGCGCGCCGTGTCCTGCATCTGCCCGGAATACGCGGAGAGCGGCACGCCGCGCACAGCGACCGGCGAATTGAGCTCGCGCACAAAGGCCTCGGCCCTCGCGCGCGACGTCAGGAACCGCAGGAAGTCGATCGTCCGGTTCTCGCGCTCCGGATCGCCGGTCGCGAAAACAAAGAAGCAATCGCTGCCGGTTTGGATCGCCGTCGGATCGGCAATCCCGTCCGCAAACACCGGGAAATTCATGGTCCCAAGTTCGAAATCGGCCGGGATCTTTCCGGCCATCTCGTTGACGAACCATGATCCGGAAACCGTCATGGCCGCCCGGCCCTGGAGAAAATCGAGCTCCGCCCCTGTGTGGCTCTCCCCCTCCCAGCCCCGCAGCGCATACCTCTGCATCACGCGCTGCTCAACTGCGGCAGCGCGGATGAACCGGGGATCGACGCGGGCCCCGGGAGCGAGCGAATTGATCCTCTCCCAGCCCGCGGCCCCCTCCAAATTGTAGCAGGCCGCGCGAAAGAAGGCGTCCGCGTAGAGCCAGTTGACGCCGGGAACGCTGAGGGGGGCGATGCCCGCGGCGCGGATCCTCTCGCAAAGGGCGTAGAACTCATCCCAGGTCCGGGGCTCCCTCCATCCGTGCGCCCGGAAAAGGCCCCGGTTGAAGAAGATCGTCCATGCCGAGTACGACAGCGGCAGCCCTCCGATCCGGCCATCGACGCGCCACGTGTCCAGCGATCCGGGATAAAACGTGTCGCCCCAGCGCGCATCGCCCTCCCAGTTCGGACCCTGCAGGTACGGCCTCAGGTCAAGGACCTTTCCCGCCCGGATCAGCGACGGCCAGAGCACGTAGGGCGCGGAAGCGGCGTCGGGATAGTTCCCGTCGATGACCCGCACGCTGATCCGATCGTCGATGCGCGGATCGCCGTAGACGCGCACCTTCGTGCCCGGCCTCGCAGCCTCGAAAAGCCGGGCGCTTTCCTCATAAAAGGCCATTCCATAGCCGGCCGCGCGAATCGGGACATCGAGCTGAACGTCCCCCTGCCCGTGCGCCGCGCCGGCTATCGCCAGCGCAAGAATGAACGCCGCGGGGTTACGCATGCCCGCCGAAACCCGATCCGTGCGCCGCCACCGCAAATCCGGCCTTCCTCAATGCGCGGTAAACATGGGCGATGTGCCGCCGGTCGCGGGTCTCGACCGTGCATACCGCGCTCACCGCGCTCACATCCGGTCCGCTGAATGCGCGGTCATGGGCGACGTCCTTGATGCTCGCCCCGGCGGCGGCGATCACGCGGCACAGCTCGGCGAGGCCTCCGGGCCGGTCGCTGATCCGCGCCGTGAACCGGGTGAGGCGGCCGTCGTGGACAAGCCCCTTTTCGATCACCCGGCTGAGGACCGACGGGTCGATGTTCCCGCCGCTGACGATCAAGACCGTTCGCCGGCCCTTGAGTTCGGGCAGGAGTCCCGACATCAGGGCCGCAAGCGGCGTCGCCGCGGCTCCCTCGACGACCGTCTTCTCGAGTTCGAGCATTCGAAGGATCGCAATTGAAATCCACTCCTCGGTGACTCGCACCACCTTGTCCACCCGGGGAACGAGGAGGGGGAAGGTGTTCGCTCCGACCGTCAGGGTCGCCAGCCCGTCGGCGAGCGTCGGGCGCCTTGCGACCGCGACCGGCCGGCCCGCGCTCAGGGCTGCCGTGAAATTGCCCGTCGATATGCTCTCGACGCCGATCAGGCGGACCCGCCGCCGGAGCGCCTTAACGATGACCGCCACCCCCGCCAACAGTCCTCCCCCGCCCACGGGGCAAACGATCGCCTCGACATCGGGCACCTGCTCGAGGATCTCCAGCCCCATCGTCCCCTGTCCGGCGATGATCTGCGGGTCGTCGAATCCGTGCAAGTAGGCGAGCCCTTCGGCCGCCGAGAGCCGGTCGGCCTCCGCCCGCGCCTCCGCGAAATCGGCGCCGTGGATGATGACCTTGGCTCCAAGACGCTCGCATGTCGCCACTTTGATCAGCGGCGCGAACTCCGGCATGACAACGACAACGGGAATCCCAAGGAGCTTCCCGTGATAAGCGAGGCCCAGGGCGTGATTGCCGGCGCTCGCGGCGATCACGCCGCGCCGCCGGCGCTCGGGGCTGAGCCGCAGAAGGGCGTTGCGGGCCCCGCGCTCCTTGAACGAGCCGGTGCGCTGAAAGTTCTCGAGTTTGCAGAAAACCCGGGCTCCGGTGATTTCGCTAAGAGGAATGGATTCCGGGCAGGGCGTCCTCACAACGCCCCCCCCGATCCGCTGGCGCGCCGCCTGGATGTCGGCTGGGCTGGGAATCATGCCCGGACCTCATACACTAATTCTTTCATCCTTGCACGGGAAGATGCGCCGCACCGGGTGCGCCGGCGCCGAATAGCGTTGCCGCCGGGTGCGGTGCGATTAGACAATCGGGGTTCATGGCAGAAGAGACGCGAACAAAGCGGCTATGCCCCACGAGCCCGAATCATTGACCGACTCCTCCGGTTTTTTCCCGATCAAGCATGCATCAGGTTACTTTCTCGGATCAGGCTTTAAAGGAGCTAAACCGGCTGGATAAGCTGGAGCAACTTACTGTAGTCGAGCCAATTGGAAACTTAAAGGCGACGGAATTGAGCCACCCCAGGGAACCGCTCGGCCGCTTTCACCGCGCTGGACGAACGTATTACCGGCTGCGTTCGGGCGCCTACCGCTTTTACTTCGAGGTGCGCGAGGGTTGTATGCACGTGCATTATTTGCTGCATAAGAATACGTTGGAAGATTTTCTACTGCGCAATCACCTCCCCGTGTCCGAGCAGCAGTTGATTGAACAAAACTCAAAGTTTTGGAAATATCTCGAAAGCCTGACGAAATGAGCCCCAGACGCCATTCGGATGACGAGCGGACCTCGGCCGATTTTGCCGGTCGCTGGGATCCCTACAACGTAAGCCAGGCGAGTCGCATCTATATCCTGCCCAACCTGATGACCGCGGGAAACCTGTTCTGCGGATTCATGGCGATCGTCAACTGCATCCACGCCCGCCTGGCGGAATCGGCGCTGACGGGAGAGTACATGGGGGCCTCGGCCCCCGACGATTATCGTTCGGCCGTCTGGTTCATCTTCGCGGCGGCGGCCTTCGATTTCCTCGACGGACGCCTGGCCCGCTTCGGCGGCCGCGAATCGCTCTTCGGCGCCGAATTCGATTCGCTCGCCGACGTCGTGTCTTTCGGCGTCGCTCCCACCCTGATGATGTTCTTTCTCATCCTTTCCCCAAGCCAGGGATTTACGTGGTTTCGGGAGATCGGTTGGTTCGTCGGATTCGTCTATCTGCTCTGCGCCACCATGCGTTTGGCGCGCTTTAACGTGATCACAAACCCGCTGCTCCATCCCAGCCAGAAGGAGTTGAGCAGCGATTTTATCGGGCTGCCGGTCCCGGCCGCGGCGGCGACCGTCGCCGCGCTCGTCCTGTTTCTCCTGAAGCTCGGCGACTCGGACAAATCGCTCAACCGCTTCGCGCTCGCCCTGCCTTTCCTAATGCTCCTCGTCGCCCTGCTTATGATGAGCACCGTGCGCTACCCGAGCGGCAAGAAGGTCGACCTTCAAACGCAGACCCGCCTGCGCTGGTTCGCCTGCGTGGCCGTGTTCGTCGGCCTGATTGTGATGTTCAAGGAGATTGCGTTTGTCTGCACCTGCCTCGGTTACATTTTCTTCGGCCTGATCCGCCATTGGCGCCGCCGCCGCGTGCTGAGGCTGTTCATGGAGAATCCTCCGCGCGCAAAGAACATCTTGTGAAATGCCTGGCAATACCGGAGCCAGTTACTTTGAGCCGTCCGAAACCCCGCGGTTATGCACGCAATCTCGAAAGTTCCTCACAGCCGGAAAGCCGGCTTGCCCCGAATGAAACCCATGGGTTGCTATCATTGTTCCCAGCCCATATGACTGCTGCTGTAATTCATTATTGAACCCATATCTGTTTGACCTTTGTTAGCTATTCTCAAACGAGCGCCTTGAAGACCCGGAAATCCCCCTCAAGCTCCCATTTCGCACCGCCCTCATGAAATTCAAAATCAACCGCGACCACTTCGCAAATGGCCTTGCCCAGGTCCTCAATGTCGTGGGTTCGAAAGCCACGATGCCGATTTTGAGCAATGTCCTGATCGAGGGTGAAAAAGACCAGGTCTCCCTGACGACGACCAACCTCGATCTCGGGATCCGCTGCAGGATCAAGGCGGAGGTCAAGGAAACGGGCGCCGTCACGCTGCCGGTCAAGCGCCTCGCAAGCATCGTCCGCGAGCTTCCGAACATCGATGTGGCCTTCGAAGCTTCGCCGAACCACCAGGTGAAGCTCCTGTCCGGCGGATCCACGTTCCGCATCATGGGGATCGGCCGGGAGGAATTCCCGCCGCTGCCGGAATTCGGCGACGAGAAGGCCTATACGCTCGAGCAGCCGGAGCTGATGGCGATGATCCGGAGCGTGGCTTACGCCCAGTCGAGCGACGAGACCCGGTACATCCTAAACGGCGTCTATTTCAATTTCCGGGACGGACGGCTGTCGCTGGTCGCAACGGACGGCCGCCGGCTTGCGGTCGCGGCCAAGGAAATGGAAGTTCCGGCCGCAAGCGCCGGGGCCATCATCCTTCCCGCCAAGACCGTGGCGGAGCTGAGCCACCTCCTGGACAAGGGGGAGAAGGTGAAGATCAACTTCAGCGACCGGCGCTGCTCATTCCAGATCGCGACCGGCAAGGACACGAGCGGGCTGATCGACAGCGTCTACCTGTACTCGAAGGTCGTCGAGGGCAGCTACCCGAACTACCAGCAGGTCAT
>JBEKAO010000017.1:0-96325 GCA_050015855.1 Opitutaceae bacterium
GTTTGCGAACGATTAGTTGCGGCATGGAGAAATATTGCTATCACTGATAGCACCTGTCAAGCGCACGCGTAGCTATGCCCGTGGCGCGTCCCGGCCGTTTGCAGCCGCCGGACTGTCCGCGTTGCGGACACCAAAACGGATAACTGAGAGATCAACTCAGCATTCAACGAGCAGGCGCACTGGTCACCTGCTTAGGCGAAACCGGTGCAGTCTGCTGACGCAGAAACACAGCCACATATCTGTATGTGTCATACGAATACCCCGGATTCCACGAGCCCCCCGGAGAAGCAAAGGCGCTCTCTTCTGATCCAACAGCAGCTCCTCCCCCATAGCCGCCGGGCACCTGCGTTGTGCCCAGGTATTTGGTTCTCAGTAACACAATGTCGGCACCAACAGCTTTCGCCTGCCAATCCGGACCGGTAAATGGGAAATAGCCTTTAGGTTGGAATGCAGAATGCCCAAGAACGACATATCCTAGCGCTTGCAGGCGCAGAATATCAGCCCGTAAGTTTGAGGTTTTGATTACCCTTAGGGGCGCCTTGCTAGTTGAAGGAACGCATTCAAGGGAGCCCGCCGCAGTTTCTGCGACGTAATGGGTAACGTATGGATCTATGCACCCGGTCAAAAACGTGGTCGCGAGGGCCGTGACGCAAACTGAGGAGATTCGCACGATGGAGGGATTTGTTTCCATTCAGGTTCTGCTATTTTGAATGCTTAGCCAGTGCCACCCGCGATGATGAAATCGTAATCATTTACAATTCATTATATTAGAAGAAACACAGGCCTCGACGGCTTCTAGAGCCGATCGATGTTTTGGGTCTAGGTACCCAGGAGCACAGCGAGCTGCGAAAATCCTTGGGGCTAACCACACAGAGTTTGTCTCACCCAGTCACTGCACAAGGCGAATCAGCAGTAGCGGACACCAAAACGGACACCAAGCGAGTTAAGAAGGGTAGTAGAGGAGCAATGGCGGATTAGGCTTGGGTAGCTCTGAAAATCGCTTATGTAAGTGCCTGCAACACGACTATAAAAGGCCGATTCCGGCCCGCGCCTCCAGTCTAATGGGGTCTACAACAAAATTTGGCTCTCCACCATGAAGTGGGGACAGGGGTCGTAGAGGCGGCTCTCCACCACGAAGTGGGGACGTGGGGGTTGGGTTGATGGGCTCTCCACCACGAAGTGGGGACGTGGGGGTTGGGTTGATGGTTATCCGCATTGGGCGATGACGCGCAAGCCATTCTGAAGTCGGGATGTTCTGAGCCCAGAACGGGCACCATGATCACGACTCCACAAGAATTCAGTGCTGGCTTGGACTAAGGTCCCGTAGAAACTGCCGCGGCGGACGGCGAATTGAATCTCGCGAACTTCGCGAACATATCCCCGAACATCAGACGGGTATCCAACAAAGTGTAGACTCGAATTGGGCGCCCTTCGGGATTTGGCAGGTACCAGCCCGAGTCGGAAATCCTCGGAGCAAATGCGCCTGAATCCTTCATTCGATTCCAGCCCGCGCCCCCAAATTCTGTTGCCAGGGCAACAGACCCACCCCTCGATGGAGAGGCAACGTCGATGCCCGTCCCCAACCTCAACCTCCTGCCCCATGCCGCTCTCCGAAGCTTCCGTTGGATCGATCGCCGCGCCTGAGCGGCGCATTCGCCGGGACCGCTGGTTCTACAGTGTCGCCGCGTTCATCCTGCTGTTCTTTCTCCTCGCCGGGTTCCGCAGATTTTATCTCGAGGGGAAAAGTTTTGACGGCAACAAGGTCCCGCCGGCGGTCCTGGGCTTTGTGCTCGTGCACGGGTTCAGCCTCACCCTCTGGGTGATCCTGTTTGCCGTGCAATCGCTGCTCATAGGGACGAAAAACAAGCTCCTGCACATGAAGCTGGGATGGGGCGCCGCGGCCGTGGGGGCCGTGGTCGCGGTCAGCGGCCCCGTCATGGCGGTGGCCAGCGTCCGTTTCCGGGGCAACTTCCCCATTTTTGGCATGAGCTATTCGCAGTTCATGCTGCCCATGCTCATGGAGATGGCCGCGTTCGCGGGCTTCGTCCTCCTCGGGCTCTCCTTTCGCAAGAAGAACCCGGAGGCCCACCGGGCGATGATGGTTTTGGCCACCCTCGCCGTTATCTCCGGGGCCACCTCCCGGACCGGCTTCGTGACGAATCTCCTCGGCGACTCGACCTGGTGGGGGCTTTTTGGCGGACCTTTTATCCTCGGGGCCGCGTTTCTCCTCGTGCGCTCGCTCCTGATCCGCCGGCTCGACCGTCCGCTCGCCATTGGCTACGCCGCTTTCGTCGTCTTCTTTGTGATCGGCGTCCATGCCGCGCTCACCCCCGCCTGGGGAAGGATCGCGGCGGCGATCGTCGGCCGAGGATAGGATTGAGAATGTGTCGCGGCGCGTTGGGTTGGGTCTACAGATCCGCTCCGGCCGTCGCAGCCGGCCTTTTGCTCCTCTCCCGCAGCGCCTCATAAATCGGGACGTCGCTCAAGGCTTCAGCGACGCCATAGGCCACGAAGCAGCTGGCGAGCAAGGGCAGCATGTAATTGTATTCTCCAGTCAGCTCGATCATGAGGACGATCCCGGTCAAAGGCGCACGCACAATCGACGTGAGCAGAGCTCCCATCCCGAGGACTGCGAATACTTCCGGATGTCCGGCCAAGCCCGGTGCGACTGCATGGGCAGCGTTCCCGACGGCAAGGCCCCCGAGCGCCCCAATCACAAGAAGCGGGGCGAAGATTCCACCGGCCGAGCCGCTCCCGTAACTGATCATCGTCAGGACAAATCGGGCTGCGACAAGGATTATCACAATGCGGATGGCAAACTCTCCGGCCAGAGCGTGCCCGGCCAGCAGTCCGCCGGAACCGCTCACCTCGGGATAGATCCAAGCCGCCAGCCCGGCGGCAAGCCCGGTTAGGGCGCCGACGACAATCGGTGGCCAGCGCTTCAGCCGGTCGAAGCAGTCCAGGCTCGCCAGGAGGCACCGGTTGAACAGGACACCCCCCAAGCCGGCGAAGACGCCGACGACCAGCGCGATGGGCAGCGCGTTGAGCGAGGGAACGGGCATGCCGTGCAGAGCGAAGACCGGTGTTTCGCCCGTCAGCACGCGGCATACCACGTCCGCCGTGACCGACGCCAGAAAAGCTGCGACGAATATGACCGGCGTAAACGCGCCGTGCAGTTCCTCCAGCACAAACACGACTCCGGCCAGAGGCGCGTTGAAGGCGGCCGCCAGGCCGGCTCCCGCTCCGGCGCTGATGAGCGCCTTTCGCTCCCCTTCGCCCGGTTTCACGCGAAACCACCTCGACACCATCAGGCCCGTCGCGCCTCCGATTTGAATCGTCGGCCCTTCGCGTCCCAGCGCAAGGCCGCCGCCGATGCTGGCCAGGCCCCCGAGGAACTTGACAGGCAAGATACGCCACCAATGAAGGTCTTCCTCCCCGAGAATCACGGACTTGATGTGCGGGATTCCGCTGCCCGAGGTCTCCGGCGCGAACTGTCGCACGAGCCACAGCCCCACGCCCCCGCCCGCCGCCCCCAGGGCAAGCGCAGCCAGCAAGCTCTCCCAATGAGGCAGCCGGTGCAGCCAGGCGATTCGGTGAACCTCCGACCATTGAAGCGCCTCGCGAAAGGCCGATGAGATCAAGCCGGCCACGAGACCGATGACCAACGCCTTTGGCAGGATATGGCGGCGCTTGACCTCCTCTTGCTTGAGGCCGGAGCCTGGATTGACGCTCGACTGCATGCCCGAATCTACCAGTGCCAGGGACGCCGGGGCAAGGATTGCGATCTCCAATTAAAAGGGCCGTTCGGGCGCCTGGTCCGGGGACGCTCTACGGCTTGCTCGACCGGATGCCCTGGGCCGGGTTGGACCAGGAATCGGACGGGCAACCCCATTTTGCCAGGGACGACGAGCGGCGCCGCTTCTGCGGGTTGATCGAATCCGGCTGGCGCCTCTTGCGGGCGGGCCCCGTCACCCGCTAATCGGAACTGACAAACGAGATCGGCACCTGCATGTGGGTATTGACCATGTGCCCGCTCTTCTTGCCGGGCCGGAACCGCCACTTGTTCACCGCCTGGATGGCGGGCGCCTCGAATTCGGCCTGGGTCGAGGCCACCGCATAGGCGTTTCTCACATTGCCCTGGGTGTCGACGATGAAATCGACGGTCACCGAACCCGAAATCCCCGCGCGGCGCATTTCAAACGGATACTGAGGATGCCCCTGAACGACGACGACGGGGGGCTGGTCCAGCTTTGAGATGTCGAAGATCTGGCCGATGCCCGCGCGCCAGGATCCCTCATTCTGGGTAATGTTGATCGCCCCTTTGTTCATCGAAGCGGTGTCGACCGGGGGCGGTTCAAGCCTCTGCACGAAGGAAGTGTCGGTCGTGATCGATGGCACGTCGACCTGCATGGGCGGGGCGATGTCGATCGGAGCCTGCTGCTGCGCGTCCGTGTCGACGGGATCCGGATCGTCCGGCTCGAGCTTCGGCATCTCGATGAGCTCGATGGTCGCCGGCTTGGGCGCCGCCTTGACCACCTTCGGACGATGGGCCGCAAATTCTCCGTACCAGGCGGCGCCGGCGTGGATCGCGAGCGAGAAAAGGATGCCCACCAAAAGGTCGCGGCGAATCTTTATTCCGAATTTGGTGAAGACGGACGCATGTTCGCGCGCACGGGTCCCCGCGAGAATCGAAGATCGCTCGCCAACCAGGATGACCCGGCTCTGCGCAATTGCGCCGCCGTTGCTTTGGTTCAATTCAAGGGTTTGGAATTCCATAAGTGGTATTTTTTTGGAGCAGCAAATGTGCCACTGAAAAGTGTGTTAAATCTTTGACGACTAAGATATAAGGCGGTTTTTCGACATTAATAAATGATATACCGACATCAATAAATTGTATAAAGGCGGCATCCTCCAAGATTCCGCCTATCCCCTGCTTATTGGCTAGAATCGATAGGTCAGATCAACGCCCCATGTGAACGGCTGGTTGCTCACGACGCGATTGAAGGCCGCTGAGGGCTGCGTTTCCGAGTACAGGTTTTCAAGATCGGCCTTGGTGTTAAAAAGATTGTTCGCGAACAGCGCGACACCCCAAACGTCTCCCGGTGAATCAATGCCCACCCGGAGGCTGGTCAGCTCATAACCTGGCAGCCGATTGTAGGTTCCATTCTCGACGTAGCCAGGATAGTACAAGAAGCCCAGGGAGTAGCGCGGGCCGACATAGGAGTACTCCAGATGCGCCTTGAACTTGTATTTTTGGAAGACGGTTGCCGAGTAGCTGAGATAGGCGTTCCCGTTCTCCTGGGCGACATCCGGCAGGACATTGGTGGGCGCGATCACCCAGTGCGGCCCGCCGTTTAGCGAGTCATGCAGGTATCCGGCGGTAGCTCCGGCCTCGAAGCCCCCGCCCAGAATCCCACGCACGTCGATGTCGGCCCCGTAAATCGTGGCGTGGTTGCCGTTTATATTCAAGTTCCAGTCGTCGGGATACGCCAAAAGCTGGATGTCCTTCCAATCCTCATAATAGACGCTTGCATTGACTTGCAGATGGCGATCGAGAAATCGTGATTTCAGGCCGTACTCGTAGCTCCAGACAGAATCCGACTTGTAGGTGGATGGCCACTTGCCCGAGGTGTAGTTCTCGCTCGCGAAAATCCCGGCCCAAACCCCGGTGGTCGGATATGCGGGGTTGCCTCCGCCGGGACGGAATCCTTCCGCCGCCGTCGCATACATCATCAGGTTGTTGCTGAATGTGTAGGTCAGGTTGAACTTTGGGTCGACGATCGATGCCGACTGGGTGATGCCGGCGTTGACCGACGGAGTCGCCTCTCCGAGGGCAGAGCCCCATCCGCCGATGCTCGACTCGTATCCATAGGCGTAGTCGTTCCAGCGCAATCCCACGCTGGCCTTGAGACTGCTGGTCAGCGCGTACGTCGCATTGGCGAACAAGGCATACTGTTCGAGGGTGGTCGGCGAATACGCATCAAACCAATTGGGCGACGTCGCGGCATTTCCCGTGCCGATGTCCATGTAGGTGGCGTAATTCGGAGTCGTGCCCGTGAAATTCCATGTGCCCCAAAAATGGGTGAAATATGCGCCGCCCACCCATTGAAGCGGGCCCTTGTCCGTCGATGCGAATCGCAGCTCCGAGCTGAATTGATGGCTGGGGTCATCCTCGTACCCATAGGCCTCGCCGGTCCCCGTGGGGCCGTAGTATCCGGGATTGGGCAGGCCGTAGTTGGCCGCGTAAGTCAATCCCTGGGCCGGATTGTCGAACATCTCGCTGGCCTCTTCGACCTGCGTCGACCGGCGCGCCCAGTACCCGGTGATCAAGGTCGCGTCAAAGGCATCGAAGGTGTAGTCGACGTTGAGGGCCGTGACGATCTCCTTGTCGGTTTTGGGTTCCGGAATATTGAAAACCTCGTAATGCGCCAGATTACCCGGAGTGCTGTCAAAAGCGCCTATGCCGGTCTGGTTGTCGCCGAGATAATCGGCTGTGAACTTGATCGACAGCTGCCTGCTCGGCTTGAAAAGGATGATGCCGCGCACGGAGTCGTACTGGTCGGAGTTCGAGTCGGGGAATTTCTGCTGATCCGGACCTGTCAAAACGTTGCCGCGGATCGCCCCGGTGGGATCCACGAGCGGAAACGGAGTCTCCACAATCCGGTCGATCCAGCCGCTCGTGAAGGCTTCCGTGGCCACAATGCGCACACCCAGCTTGTCGGTTATCACCGGAATATTGAGCATGATGTTGTCGGCATGATTGAAGGAGCCGTACTCGGTTCCCCCCAGGGTGGACTGCGCCGAGCCCTGAAACCCGCTCAAATCGGGCTGGTTAGTGATTATCTTGACCGTGCCGCCCATCGATCCGGAGCCATAGAGCGTGCCCTGCGGTCCGCGAAGAAACTCCGTGTTATTGATGTCGAACATCGGCGGTGCGAGCACGACCTTGCCGTTTTGGGCATTCGCTGGAGAGGTCAGGGGGATGTCGTCGAAATAAAACCCGACCGTCGGGGAATTGCCGCCCATCGACGTCATGCCCCGCATCTCGAACTCGGTCTGGCCCGGGCCGTTGTCCTTGATCGAAACGCCGGGCGTCGCCGCCGCCAGCGTGGCAAAGTCGCTGATGCCGCGGGACATCAAATCTCCGCCTGAATCCACCTCCATGCTGATCGGTGTGTCCTGCACCGAGGCTTCGCGCTTCTCGGCGGTGACCACGAGGTTTTCAAGGACCATCGGAGAGCCGTTGTCCGGCGCCGGAGCCGCGGATGCCGTCGTGTCAGTCGTCACGGGGGTGGTGCCGGGCGAAGGCGGATTCGAGGGCGCTGTCGCCGCCGGGGCCATGGGGGGATTGGCATCCGGCGGAGGGGTCGCAGGCGTCGCGGACTGGCCTCGCGCCATGCAGACCGTAATTAGACCAGCGGACACGGCAGCCATCAGATTTTTGTATCTCATCGTCTTAGTTTGTGGTGTTGCGGTTGGATTGATTGTAGTATCTATAATAGATGGCTTTGTTTCAATATAGTGAGCCGCCTCCGATCGCCCGGTGCTGTCACCCGGCCAGGCGATCAATCCGCGCGCGAGCGTTGGGTGCGTTGAAATGACAAGCCATAAACCGGGTGCTGCATTTAGCACCCTGCATGCCACAGTGCGCCGGCCGCATGCGTTTTGCTTTTTGTTATATGCTAAAAAGAATATAAAAAGCCCGGCGCGGACGTTATGATAAACGGGAATTTACACCCGCCAGAGCACGCGCATTTCACCGTAATCAATAATTAATATAAATGCTGCGCACATCGCGGGCGGGCCCCGCGCAGGGCGGCTGAAGAACAGGCCCGGCGCGAACGGCTATGGAGTGGACGCCGACGGCCGGCATGGCGCCGGCAGGGCCGCCGCGGTTGCGGCCGTTCCCGACTCCGGGCCTTGGGCCCGCCGCATGATCCAGGCGCCGGCGACGCATACCGCGCTTCCGAGGATTGACAGGAGAGCCACTCTCTCGTGCCTGACCGCGACGCCGAGAACGAGGGCCATGACGGGGATCAGGAATGTCGTCGCGGAAGCGCGCGTCGCGCCGAGCCTTCCGGCCGCCATCGACATTAGGACAAAGGCCGCGCCGGTGCCCAGGGCGCCCAGCGCCAGGAGGCAGGCCAGGGGCCCGGGCATCCAGCGGGACGCGAGAAGCTCGGGCAATCCCAGCGGCGCCGTCAGCACGAGGGCCACCATCTGGGCGCGCCAGATCAGGGGCAATGCTCCATTTCGAAGCTGCAGGGGCCTGGCGATATTGAGCGCGAATCCGTACGAGACCATCGCGGCCAGGATCAATCCGATGCCCGCGACGCTGCTCCGTCCCTCGCTACCCGAGGGCAGGGCCGTCACGACCGTTCCGATCATTCCGACGGCGAGGCCGGCGAGCACGCGGCGGGGCGGGGCGCATCGGGCGATCGCGGCGGCGACGATGGAGGTGAACAGAGGATTGGATGCGTTCAGCATGCCTGTGACGGCGGAGGATACCCGCTGCTCGGCGAACGGAAACATGGTCAGGGGAAAGGCCATCCACAACACGCCGAGCCCGGCGATGGCCGGCCAATCCGAACGCGCCACCGGTTTCCGCGCCCTTGGAAAGAGGGAGAGCGTCGCGAAACCGATGAGGATGCGCGCGAACGTGACTCCGTTCGGGCCCATGATGCGCAGCCCTTCCGCGATGAAAAAAAACGAAGCGCCCCAGATGAGCCCGGGCGCCGCCAGCAACAGGGTGTCCGCAGTCACCGCCCGGCGTCAATGCGGGCCGAAGCCGCCCATCATCGCCCCCATGTCGAACTTCTGCCAGTCGGCCGGGGGGGAGAACGCGGAGTCATCCAGCGGCTGCTTGTCGATCGCGGTGACCTCGAGGCGGAAGGTTTGGCCTCCGCCGTTCGCACTGCCCACGATTCGCATGGGGAAGAAGTTCTTTCCGTGAAGGGCCTGCTCCCAAGCCTG
Source organism: Opitutaceae bacterium (assembly GCA_050015855.1). GTDB lineage: Bacteria > Verrucomicrobiota > Verrucomicrobiia > Opitutales > Opitutaceae > Palsa-1447. The sequence goes on from JBEKAO010000017.1 coordinate 8,974, forward strand.
CGGCGCGCTGCCCCGGCCGGCGCCCGGGCGTCCGCCGCCCATTGCGGAGCTGAATCCCATGAACGATCCCAGCTGGTCGGTGAGCCACAGCTCGGTCGTCGATTTCCCTGATTTTACCAAATATTTCGTGCAGGGGTATCCGAGGATCGTCTCGGTGACGCCGGTCTCCTCCAAGGTTGTGTCCTGCGGCGCCCCGGCCGGCGCCTTCGGGTTGGCCTGCATTTGCGGCATGGGCCGAACCATGTACATCCTCTGCTGAGGCATCATGATTGTCATTTCATTCTTGTCCCGATCCATGATCATGCCCGCGCTTCCCATGCTGATGAGCACGCGCGATCCCTTCATCGAATAGGTGATCTCCTGGGCGGCGCCTTTGCCGTCCGTCATTTTCATGGTGACTTTTCCCTCGAAAGAATCGGCTGCACGGGCGGCAGGGGCGGCAAGCGCCGCGACAACGAGTATTGGAGTAAGAATTTTCATCATAGCGGGCATGAACATTGCCGAATCGACGCCGGGAGCAAACCTTATGGCGCTTTTGTAGGTGCCGAAACCTCGGAGATCTCCGCGCCGCCAAGCGCACGTCATGCCCCGCCGGGCGCGATGGAGGATTCAAAGTCCGGCTGAATTTTTGTTCGTTTTTTGGCGATTAGCTGATGATGTATGCGGCGCCATTGTATATTGTTGCGAATGCGCCGACTTTTCCGCCATTTACAAGATCGTATTCCGGCCGACTTGCGGGCCGGGCGGGGTCCGGATACTGATGCGGCCATGGGCAACCTGGCGCAGCCGAAATCATGAGCGCAGCCTTCCTGTCGACGGCGGAAAAGCCCGCGGTGCTGGCGATTTTCATCCTCACCTATCTGGGCATTTCGGCGGGGCGCGTGCCCGGGCTGAAGCTCGATCGAACCGGCATCGTCCTGCTGGGAGCCATTGCCGTACTGGTGGTCGAGCGCCTGCCCGGGACCGAAATGGCCGGGTTCATAAGCTGGCCGACAATCCTGCTCCTGTTTGGTTTCTTTGTGATATCGGCCCAGCTCCGGCTGTCCGGGTTTTTCGACCTGGTGGCGGGCCGGATCGCCGGGCAGCTCGCCCATCCCGCGCGGTTCCTGCTCCTGCTGATGGCGACCACGGCGGGGCTTTCGGCGTTTCTGAACCACGACATTGTGTGCTTCGTCTTCGCGCCGATCGTGGGGGCCGCGCTCCTGCAGCGGCAGCTTGATCCCGTCCCGTTCCTGGTGGCGCTTGCGATCGCCAGCAATATCGGGGCGGCCGCGACGCTCGTCGGCAATCCGCAGGACATGATGATCGGGCAAATCGCCGGCCTGGGATTTGGCGAATACGTTCTGTGGTGCATCTGGCCGGTGGCCTTTGCCCTGGGCGCCGCCTACGCGGTCATCTGGCTGCTTTCGCGCAAGAGCCTGGCCCTGACGACGAAGCTCCGGCCGCGCGCCGTCCCACCTCCCCGCCGATTCGACCGCGGCCACACGATCAAGGGGCTGGTGATCCTTGGCATCGTGATCGGGCTGTTTTTCTCCCCGCTGCCAAAGGAGCTTGTCGCCCTGACCGCCGCCGCCATCCATCTGGCCAGCCGCAAGTTTCGCACGGTGGATTTGCTGAGGCTGGTGGACTGGCCGATCCTTGTGCTTTTCATGGGACTATTTGTGGTGACCGGCGCGTTCCAGGCCACCGGCTACGGACAGCAGGCCGTGCAATGGCTTGCGCACGAGGGATTGAATCTTTCCTCGCCGCCCGTCCTGGCGCTGTTCACGGCCGGCCTGTCCAACATCGTCAGCAACGCCGCGGCCGTGATGCTCCTCCTCAAAACGGCGAACGTCGCCCATCCGCCCGCCGCCTACGTGCTGGCCCTGGCGAACAGCTTTGGCGGAAGCCTGATCATCGTTGGCAGCGTCGCGAACATCATCGTCGTGCAGCAGGCCCGCGCGCTTGGGATTGACATCTCGTTTCGCGCATTTGCCCGCCTGGGGATTCCGGTGACGATTGTGTCCCTTGGCGGATTGATTTGCTGGCTTGCGGTTGCCCCCTGACTCATGCGGGGGGTGCGGCCGCGGGCCGCCCGAGCCTCGCGGCTGCGGCTTCCATCATCAGGAAAAAGGCCTGCCCCTCCGGCGACACTCCGGGCGAAGCAAAGGTCGGCGCCCCGGCGACGCCGCGCACGAATCCGTCGCGGTCCACCTTGGCGCGGGCCGCCATCCGCATGCGGTCGGCCGCCTGAAGGTAATCGCCCGGGAGCCAGCCGCCCCGCACGCTTTCGTAAATCGAGAAGGCAAGCATCTGGCCGAGGTCCGTTTCGACGAAGGCGCCTTCGTCGTCCACCACGTTGTGAAAGAGACCGTCGGAACGCTGGTGGGCGAGGCAACCGTCGATCAGCTGCCTTTCCATCGCGGCCAGGCGCGATTTTTCCGCGCCCGCGGGCAATGCGCGGATCACCCTTGTGAGCGCCGCGGCGGCCCAGCCGTTGCCGCCTCCCCAGGCCGACGGGTCGTCAAAGGCCTGCCTATCCTCGTTCCAGATGTGCGCCAGCAGCTTCCGCTGCGGATCCCACAGGCGTTTCCAGTGCCCGTCGATCTGCCGGATCGCCTCGGCGGGATGGCCGGCGAAGGCGAGAAACGGGGGGCTCGTGTGGAAGCTGTCCGACCAGATTGTCCGTCCCGTATGGAAGATCGTCCCGTCCCCGGCGCGCGGCGCCCGATGGAGGGCGTAGTCGAGCATCGCGCCGGCGGCCCTTTGCAGGCCAGGATCGTCCGAGAGTTGCGCGGCGCGCCAGAGGGACTCGCCCAGCATGAGCGGATCGACCGGCGCGCCGCCCAGCGCGGCGACCAGGCCGTTGTCATTCGGGCAGATCAGGCTTGCGCGGGCCATCTGGACGACAAGGGCGTTGTCGCCCTCCTCGAAAAAGGCCTGGGCAAGGACGCCCTGCTCCCACGATTTGCGCTGCATCGAAAGCGCGGCCGCCCGCACCTTCGCGACAAGCGGGTCGACGGAGGCCGCCCCCCGCGCCGGCGGAGCATCCGCAGGGGCGAAAACAGGAAGAAGGATCGCGCCTGCGGCGACGATAAGGGACTGCAATCGGTGTTTCGAAATCATGGCTCTTTGGGAGCGCCCGGGGCTTGCGCCATTCCGCGGGCATATCGGCGCACTTGCAAGCCCGGCACAATGGTTTTTGGATTGTCGGCCGTGCCGGCACACAAACTTCCTTTCGGCCGCTCGCCCGTTGTCGTCGCCATGGTCCATGTCGCCGCGCTCCCGGGCACGCCCGCGGGCCGGCTCGGCCTGCGCGAGATTGAGGCTCGGGCCGTTCGCGAGGCGAGGCTTTATCGGGACGCGGGCGTCGATGCCGTCATGCTCGAGAACATGCACGACACGCCGTACGTCCGGTCCCGGGTCGGGCCGGAGATTGTGGCGGCCATGGCGGTCATTGCGCGCGCCGCAAGGGATTGCGCGGGGCTCCCCTGCGGGGTGCAGATTCTTGCCGGCGCGAACAGCGAGGCGCTGGCCGTGGCGCTGGCGGCCGGCCTTGACTTCATCCGGGCCGAGGGGTTTGCGTTCGCGCACGTGGCCGACGAGGGGCTGATCCAGTCGTCGGCCGCGGAATTGCTGCGGTACCGGCGGGCAATCGGCGCCGAACGGGTGCAGGTCTGGGCGGACGTGAAAAAGAAGCACAGTTCGCACGCCATAACCTCCGACATCGGAATAGGGGAGACCGCCAGCGCCGTTGAATTCATGCGCGGGGACGCCGTCATCGTGACCGGCGCGGTGACCGGCGACCCGCCCGATGCCGCGGACCTGGACTCCGTGAGGGGGTCGACGAGGCTGCCGGTTTATGCGGGCTCCGGTGTCACAGCGGAGAACCTGGGCTCGTTTTTCGGCAAGGCCGATGGATTCATCGTCGGATCGGAATTCAAGGTCGGCGGCCATTGGGCAGGCGCCGTCGACCCGGGACGGGTGCGCCGATTCATGCGCGCGCTAAAGGGATTGCGCGAACGAAGCGGCTGACAGGCGCCCCCTTAGCCGCGGGCCGGCAGCAGAAAGACCAAAACGGCGATCAGATGACAGGCGCTTCCGCCGAATGCGAACACCTGGCGCACGACCAGATGATAGGGCATGCGCCGCAGACGGTTGAAGATCGTTCCCCCCGCGTAGCATAGCCCGCCCGCAAAAAGAAGCCAGGCCGCGCCGGGCGGCAGGAGCGCAAGGATGGGCCTGGCGGCAACCAGGACGAGCAGTCCCAGCATGACGTAGGCGGCGGTTGCGACCGACTGGAGCCGCCCGGGGCCGCAGAGCTTGATGCAGCCTCCGACCAGGCACAGGCCCCAGACGATTCCAAAGACGCTCCAGCCCCACGCTTCGCGCGTATTCGCCAGCAGAAACGGCGTGGCCGTGCCGGCGATCAGGAGGAAGAGCGCCGCGTGCTTGTAGCGGTCAAAGAGTTTCCGCCCTTGGGCGCGGCGCTCGGGCGCCAGGAATGCGATCACGGCGTAAAGCAGCACCAGGCTGACGCCAAAGACGGCAAAGGTCGCAACGTGCCAAACGCTGCCGCGCAGGCAGGCAAACACCAGCAGCAGGACCAGGGAGGCGACACTTGCGGCCAGGCCCGCGCCATGCGTCAGGTAGTGCGCGATCCGTTCGCCCCGGGAATAGGCGAGCGCCGCTTCGGCTGGCGGCTCGACTGCCCCCCGGGAGCGCGCCCGCCGGCCCCGCACAACCGCATCGGCCCTGGCGTCGCACCAGCGGATGAGCGCGAACGGGCGGGGAGGGGAGAATTCGGACGGCTGCCAGTCACCCCCGTCCGCGTAGAGGGTCGCCGGCAGGACAAACGTGCCGAACACCCAGTCGGCGACCGGCAGCGTGAAAAATCCGGATATCGCCTCGTTGCAGTCGATCACCGCATGGTGCCGCAGGTGAAAGCTGTACACCCGGCGCCAGAAGACTCCAAAGCGCGGGTGCTCGATGAGCGGAGCCCATTTTTCGAACGGCCAGTGCTCGATTGCGTGGAACACCTCGTACAGCGCAAGGGAACCGGCGATGGCCGCGTAACCGGCAAAGAACCAGGGGAACGCGGGCGCTAGCCCCTGGAAAAAGGCGAGGAGCGGGGTGACGAGGGCGGCGAAGGCCGCCAGGGTGTACCAGGGGAAGAACGAGGCCTCGCGCTGCGCGGAAGTCGTGATTGGGAAGACATTCTCCACGAACGGCACCTCGCGGCCGCCGGGCGTTCGACGCCGCCCGATTCGAGTGAGGCTGTGGTGCAGCGTGTGCTGCCTGTAAAAACGGCCGAGGAACGGCACGGCGGGCTTGTGGAGCACGTAGCGGTGAAAGAAGTATTCGATGAAACAGTTGAGCAGGGTGATTGCGAGGAACGCAGCCGCGAAACGCACGGGCCCCGCCGAAACCTGCGCATGCCAGACCGCCCGCGGCGCCAGGAACCTCAGCAGAATCGCGAATCCGGCCAGGGATGCCGCAATGGTGAAAACAAGGAGGGGAAAAGAAAGCTTCTCTTCCACCTCCCAAGGGGGGGGTGGGTTTGGGTCCGCCATTGATGGCATTGTCCTGCGATTGGCGGACGGATGCAACCCGGCGAAGGCGATTTTCCGCGCGGATCGCCGGATTCACGCATTGGGCCCCCTGCGCGCGCGGACCGGCCCTTCAATGGGACAGCGGGCAAAATCGGCGGAACAGCATGGCCTGGGTCACATTAGCTGCTCCGTCGGCCTTTTCCCGACGCGATCCGTCGCTTTTGTTCCAAAACGCCCCTAATATGCGAAATTCGGCCCGATAACACCAAATGCAAAAGACCAAAAAGTCCGTCGCGAAGCGCTTCAAACTGACGGCCACCGGCAAGCTCATGCGCCGCACGCCGGGATTCCGGCATCTGCTGCGATCGAAAAGCACCAAGTCAAAACGGCGCGCATCGCGCGACAAGCTCGTGGCGCCGGGTCATGCCGCCGCCCTTAAGCGGTGCCTGCCGTTCGGATGATCCCGAAGGCCCTTCAGACCGCCTTGTCGCGGGCCTGATAAACGGAATCCCGCACGGGCCCGTGCCTTGAGGCGGCAATCTCCTCCGCCGTGGCCAGTTCGTAACTGATCTTGCCTTCGGCGACCTCGCGAAGCGCCGTATCCTCCGCGGAAAGTTTCTCAAGCGATTCAACCAGCGCACGGTTGCCGCGCTTGAGCTGCTTGACGCGGCGGGAAACGACGTTGACGAGGATGTTGGGGTCGTCGATGACCTTGAGCGCGCTTTGGAGGTAGTCGTTTCGCATCGTGTTTTCTGCCAGCCTTGTTCCCGGCCGGCTTTGTTATTGTAAGGCAGTGTGTCCCAATTCGCTACGCTTATCGCCTCCTGCCGCGCTGCAATCGGGTAATCCACCTGCAGGCCACGCAGTTGAGGCAATTTTCGGAGCAACAAGCCGAGAAAAGACTCCAGGAATTCCGGGGCCGATCGGGTTTTCCTGGCATGCGCAATGATTTCGGCGGTCCTCCGGCAAAAGCCAATTAATGCCACGTTTTAGACAACTGATGCGGTGTCGGGGCCGGCCTCCCGCCCCAAAATGAGGACGCGTCCAGCCGGGCATAGCTGCGGGTCCGGACGGACCGCCCCATCCCATGGCCATGCCTGTACCAAGCCGCCATCCGTCCGCGCGCGAATCCGCCGCCGCGGCTGCGGTTTGCCTCTCGCTCGCCGCGGCCCTTGCCTGGCTCCTTTGCGCGCAGGCCCGGTTCTCGCCCGCGGTGACGATCGCGCCCGGCCCTGAAAACTCAGGCGGGGCATCCGCGCCGTCGCGCGCTTCGATGCCGGATCTTCTGTCCCCGTGGCCCGCCGCGCTGCGGCCGATGAGCGCGGCGGAGGCATTCTCGCCGGCGACCCTTTCGGACAAAATCGACGGCAAGGCCGATGTATACCTGTCCGCGGGCGTTGTCGGGCTGCGGTGCCAGCGCGTTGCCCTCGCCGCCGCCCCGCAGACCTGGATCGAGCTGTTCGTCTTTGACATGGGCGCGCCGGCGAACGCCTATTCCGTCTTCAGCTCCCAGCGGCGCGCCGATGTCGCCGACTTGAGCCTCGGTGACTACGCTTACCACGCGGGCAACGAGCTCGCTTTTGTCCACGGCCGGTTCTACGTCGAACTCGTCGCCACCGACGAGGCTCCCGCGACGATCGACGCCGCGACCGCCCTCGGCAGGGCCTACGTCGCCGCAACCGCGGTCGCGGAGCACGCGGATGTGAGCGCCGACTCGGCCCGCTTCCCGAGGGAGGGATTGGTCGCCGGCAGCGTGACGCTGCTCAGCTCCGACGTGTTCGGATCCGACAAGCTGAACAACGTGTTCGCGGCCCAGTACCGCGACGGGACGGACGAGTTCACCCTGTTCGTCGCCCGGCGCGCAAACGCGCAGGATGCGGGCGCCGCGGCGGAGGCGCTGGTCGGATTCTTCGTAAGGGACTGCGGCGGCAGGGAGATCGGGCGCCTGCCGTCGCCCGCCGGCGCGGCGATCATTGATTCGGGCGGTTCCTTCGAGGCTGTGTTTGCGGCGGGCGAATTCCTTGCCGGAGTGCATCAGGCGCCGAGCCGCGAAAGCGCCGAGCGCTGGGCGCGGAGGCTCGCCCAAAACCTCGCGGGGGCGCCATGAATGGCTCCGAATCTTTTCCACCGCCCGCCCCGGGGCCGACCCGGCGCGCATTCATCCGCCGCAGCCTTGAAGCGGGGGCCGCGATCGCGGCGACGGGCGGCCTCGCCGCGTGGCTTTGGAATCGCCACCCCCCCGGCACGCTCGGGCGGCGCGAGGCCGCGGGCGGGCTGCCGGACTTCTCAGTCCGCGACAACGGCACGAAGATGGCGATCATCACCGGAGCCGATCGGGTGCGCACGCTTCGGCGGGGATTGGACGCGCTGGGAGGAATCGGGCGGTTCATCCGGCGGGGTGACCGCGTGCTCGTGAAGGTCAACGCCGCATTCGCGGCGCCCGCCATCCTGTCGGCGACCACGCACCCGGATCTCGCCGCCGAGCTTGTCAGGCTATGCCTCGGGGCGGGCGCCTCGGCCGTGCTCGTCACGGACAACCCGATCAACGATCCCGAAAGCTGCTTTGCCCTCTCGGGAATAGGCGCGGCCGTGGCCGCCGCCGGAGGCATTGTCGTCCTGCCGCGAGCGGGCGATTTCGCCCCGGGGACGCTCCCCGGCGGGCGGCTGATCCGGGACTGGCCCGTGCTGCGGGGGCCGTTCCGAGGGGTGACAAAGCTCGTCGGCGCCGCCCCGGTCAAGGACCATGCCCGCGCCGGCGCATCGATGACGATCAAGAATTGGTACGGACTGCTCGGCGGCCGGCGGAACCAGTTTCACCAGGACATCAATGGAATCATCGTCGAGCTCGCGCAGCTGGCGCGCCCGACGTTCGTCGTCCTCGACGGAACGATGACCATGATGACCAACGGCCCGACGGGAGGGTCCCTCGCCGACCTCAAGCCGACCCATGCGCTCGTCGTCGGCACGGACCCGGTCGCGGCCGACGCGTATGGCGCCACCCTGCTAGGAAAGACCCACCGCGATCTCCCGTATCTCGGCCGCGCGGCGGCGCTCGGATGCGGGACGACCGACTACGACGCGCTCAAGCCCGCGCGCGACTCCGTCTCATGAAGATCACGACCGCGAGGCGCCTGTCGCAGATCTTCTTCCTTGCGGCGTTCGCATGGCTGGCGCTCGTCGCCACCGTCGGCACCGGCTGGACCCAATGGCGCGGCTGGCCGATCGCATGGTTCCTGCAGCTCGACCCGCTGGCCGCGATCGGCACGGCGCTGACGACGCACTCGCTGCAACCCGGGTTTGGCTGGGCGCTGGCGACGATCGCCTTGACGCTGGTCTTCGGCCGCGTGTTCTGCGGGTTTGTGTGCCCGTTTGGCGCGATCCACCAGTTCATCGGCTGGCTTGGACGCCGGATCCGCCGTCCGAGGGAGAAAATCGCCGCCAACGCCTACCGGCCCGCGCAGGCTGTCAAATACTACATCCTCATCGCAATGCTCGGGGCTGCCGCGCTCTCCACGGGCAACTCGTTCGCAGGCAGGCTGCACATCGGTCTGCTCGACCCGATGTCGCTGCTCCACCGGAGCTTCAATCTGGCCGTCCTGCCGGCGGGCGACCTGGCATTCGAGCGGTTGTTTCCCGGCGGCCGATTCTCCCTGGGGGCGGAGTTGATCGGAGGCGTCTTCGCCGCCTTCATCGTGCTGAATCTCTGGGTTCCGCGATTCTTCTGCCGGTTCCTCTGCCCGCTGGGGGCCCTGCTCGGGGTCCTCGCGCGCCGCTCGCTGTGGGGAATCGGGAAGACCGGCCGCAAGTGCAGCGAGTGCGCACTGTGCGATGTCGACTGCGAGGGGGCCTGCAATCCGATGGGCCCGATCCGCGTCAGCGAGTGCCTGATGTGCATGAACTGCCTCGACACGTGCCCGAGCGCGGATCCGCTGGGTTACCTGGAGCGGCCGTCGCAGGGCGGGGAAGTGACTGCGCACGGGGTCACGCGGCGCGGCTTCCTGGTGGCGGCTGCGGGCGGACTTGCGGCAGTTCCCCTGGCGCGGCTCGGCGGCGGGCGAACGGCGTGGCCGTCCGGGCTCGTCCGGCCGCCGGGCGCCGTCGCCGAGGAGGAGTTTCTCGCGCGATGCATCAATTGCTGCGAATGCGTTCGCGTCTGCCCGACGAACGTCCTGCAGCCCGCCACCTTCGAGCATGGCTGGGAGGCGCTCTGGACGCCCGCCCTCAACAACCGGATCGGAACGAGCGGCTGCCAGCTCAATTGCATCGCCTGCGGCCAGGCGTGCCCAACCGGCGCGATCCGGCCGCTTTCGCTCGACCAGAAGCTGGGGAAGGGCGGCTTCGAGACGGCCGGCCCGGTGCGCATCGGGCTCGCCGGTGTCGACCGCGGCCGCTGCCTGCCGTGGGCGATGGACAGGCCGTGCATCGTCTGCGAGGAGAACTGCCCGGTCACGCCGAAGGCGATTTACATATCGGAGATCGGGCAGACGGTGCGGGACGGCGTGTTTGAGATCGCCGCCGCGGACGGCCCGACCTTAAGAATCCGCGGCGCCAGGCTGAGTCCGGGGCAGTTCGCCTCGGGCGATTACACCTGCAGGCTCGCCGCCGAGGAGCGCGGGCGGGCGATCGTCGCCAACACGGCCGACACGCTCACGATCGAGGCGGCCGCGGCCTGGCCCGAACCGCCGCCGCCCGGAGCCCGGATCGAGGTGCAGATCCGGCTCCAGCGACCGGTCGTCGATCCGGCGCTTTGCACCGGCTGCGGGGTGTGCGAACACGAATGCCCGATGAACGGTCTGCGGGCGATCCGCGTCACCGCCGACAACGAGACGCGCGACCCGCGCCATTCCGTCCTTCTCGCCGCGCGCCCGGCATAGCCTTTCCTTCACTCCATGAATACAAATCAGAATTCGCTCACCCGCCGCCGCTTTCTGCAAACCTCCGCCTTGTTCGGCGCCGGCGCCATGCTTCTGCCGCGCACCGGGCTCGCCGCCGATCCGGCCCCGTCGATTCCCCGCCGAAAATACGGCCGGACCGGCGTGGAACTGCCGGTCCTGGGCCTTGGCTGCATGTTCGATGTGCTGCGAAACTCGGTCATCCTCCGCCAGGCGGTCGACAACGGCATCGCCTATTGGGACACCGCCGCGGGCTACCACAACAGCGAGCCCGCGATCGGACAGTTTTTCGAGAAGAACCCCTCCGCGCGGAAGGGCATCTTCCTCGTCACCAAGGCCTCGGGCGCGCGGGACACGGACGGCATGACGCAACGCCTGACGGAATCGCTCGAACGGATGAAGACCGACCATATCGATCTCTATTTCCTGCACGGCGTCAGTGACATCAGCGACGTCGACCAGCCCGAAATAAAGGCCTGGGCCGAGTCCGCGAAAAAAAGCGGCAAGATCCGGTTCTTCGGTTTCAGCACGCACAGCAACATGGAAAGCCTGCTGACCGCCGCTTCGAAGATGGGGTGGATCGACGGCGTGATGTTCAGCTACAGCTACCACCTGATGGATGAGCCCGGGATGAAGTCGGCGATCGACGCGTGCTCCGCCGCCGGCGTCGGGCTTACCGCGATGAAGACGCAGGGCCAGCGGCAGGGCTCCGACACGGCCGCGCAGGTTGCGCTCCTCTCCTCGCTCATGGGCGGAGGCTTCACCGAGGGCCAGGCGAAGCTGAAGGCGGTGATGGACAACCCGCAGATCTCCATCGCCTGCGTGCAGATGCCGAACCTGAACGTGTTTCGGCAAAACCTTGCCGCGGCGCTCAGCCCGGCGCCGCTTCCGGCGGCGCAGCGCGCCGCGCTGCTGCGCCATGCGGAGGCCACCCGCAGCAGTTTTTGCGCCGGGTGCAGCCGGTTTTGCGAGGGTGCCATCGCCGGCGAGGTGCCAGTCCGGGACGTGCTGCGATGCCTCATGTACCACGAGCACTACCCCGAACTGGATGCCCGCTCCCTTTTCGCCGAACTCCCCGCGGGCTGCCGCGCGGCGCTTCCGCTGGCCGACTATTCGGCCGCCGAGCGCGCGTGCCCGCGCGGGCTGCCGATAGGAAGCCTGATGCGCGAGGCCGCCGCCCGGCTCGGCTGTTGATCAGGGCACCAGTCCCGGCGTTGCCTGCTCCAGGCTGGCGTAGGTCTGGGGCATATGGGTCTCCAGGCCGTCCACGATCCCGGTCGCCTGCGATGCGATCTGAACCGTCGCCGGAGTGAGGCCGGCGCGCGTGGCCGTGAGTGTGATCGTGCCCGGCGCCTGGGTCGAGCGGATGGCCACCCGATTGATCCCGCACTCGGTGCTGAGATAGAGATTGTTCGTCGAATCAAGCATGGCGGCGTTAAGGCCGCCGCGCCAGACGGCCGGGCCTTCGATCGCAAAGTCGACCCGCGCCTCGTCGGTCGGGCACCGGCGGCCCTCGGCGTCGACGACCTCGAAGTCGACCAGGGCGACATCGGATCCGTCGGCCTGAAGGCCGCGGGGGCCGGTGTGAACCGTGAGCCGGATGGCCGCCGGGGCGCCGGCGGTCGTGAGCTCGGTCTGCGCGACCACCTGGCCGCCCTTGGTCGCCACGGCCTTCAGAGTGCCGGGAGCGAACGCGACGTCGGGAAAAGCGTAGATGCAGCCCGTGTCCACGCCCACCAGGAGTTCGCTGCCCTGCTGCCTCATCCCCCTGTTGGGGTCGACAAACGTGCACGGCCGGGTCTGCACGCCCAGGGATTTGCCGTTCAGGAACAGTTCGACCTGGTCGCAGTGCGACGCCGCCACGTACATGGTCTTTTTCGTGTTCTCCGGGTAGGTCCAGTGGCCGATGATGTGTATGTCCGGCTTTTCGCTTTGCATGACCCGCGACACGAAAAACAGCTCCTTCGGCAGGCGCACGCCGTCCACCTTGCCGCTCACGCGAAGGACGTAGCTGCCCTGCTGGCGGCCGTCGGCGTCGGAGTCCGTGAAATAGATCGAGGAGTACGCGGACCATTTCGAGTGGGCGGGATCGGGATTGTCGATCCGGTTGCGGACGTAGCTTGCGTAGCGCGTGGCTGCGGCGAGGCAGAACGTCTCGGAATTCCAGTGCCAGCTGTCCACGGGGCGGCCGTCCCTTCCGGAGCCGGACTTGGGTTTGAAGCCAAAATGCGGCGGCGAGAAGTTGTCCCAGACATTCCGCCCGGCCTCGTCGCGGAAGTCCTCCGTCTCAATCAGCGGCGCCTTGTCCCGGCGTGCGACGCTGTAGCCGCGAAAAATGTCGTCGCCGGCGATCTTGTCGGTCTGGGGAGCCTGGCCGATCATGACCCCGTAATACTCGGACACCGGGGTGAGGGCCTTGTTGGCGTCCGACTCGTCGTTGTCGCGGGTGCCCATGACCCGTCCGCCGCTGGGGTCCCATTGCTTGCGCAACTCCACCATCTGGACCATCTGCTCGGGCTTCACGATCGTATTGCCCGCCTCCCAGAAGAAGATGCTGGGATTGTTCCGATAGAAGATCATCGAGTCCCGCATCACCTCCACGCGCTGGTCCCACTGGCGGCCGGTCACCATCCGCTCCTTGTCGCCCGCCGGGCAGACCTCGACGACCCCGAGCCTGTCGCATGCGTCGACGTCCGCCCTTTCGGGCGACACGTGCATCCAGCGCATGTAATTGCCATTGCTCGCGCGCACGAGCGCCAGGGTGAAGTCGTGCATCCAGTCCGGATAGGCTCCCCCGAGGCCGGCCCAGTCGTTGGCCGAGCGCTGGGAATAGCCGGTCAGCCAGATGAAGCGGCCGTTGAGCCAGACCCCGCCCGTGCCGGCGCCGCCCTTGAACTCCGTTTTGCGGAACCCGGTCTGCGTGCGGCAGACGTCCACCACCTTGCCGTTCACGGAAAGCAGCGAATAGACGCTGTACAGGTAGGGGTCGTTCACATCCCAGAAACGGGCGCCGGCGAGCGTGCCGGAGGCCGTGAAAACTTCCGTCTGCCCGCCGACCAGGTCGGAGGTGTTGCCCTCCCATTGCGCGCGCACGACCCCGTCTGCGTCCACGACGACGGCGGAAAGCGTGATGGAGGCGTAGTCCGCGGTCTCATTGGCGACCTCCGCCTCCACCTTCACCTCCGCCGTCTTCTTCCCCAGGTCGATCGCCTGCGGATAGACGTAAATGCCGGAGGTCTGCAGGTTTTCATAAAGCGGCAGGGTTTGATAGATCCGGCCCGCAACGATCAATTTCGCGTCCCGATTCAGCCCGCCGAAATTCGGGTTGAAGTCCTTTGCGTTCCATTCGAACGGGGTGCCGGTCGCCTCCTCCTTGTAGCCGGGGCTGTTGTCCACCTTCACGGCGAGGACATTGTCCTTGCCGCCGAAATTCGCGAACGGGGTGATGTCCAGGCCCAGGGCCGTGACGCCGTTTTCGTACTTTCCGACGGGCTGCCCGTTTAGAAAGAAGCGGGCCGCCTGCCTCAGGCCGTCGAATTCGAGGAAGACCTTCTGGCCGTCGGCGCCGGCGGGCAGCTTGAAGTGTTTGCGGTACCAGCCTATGCCCATCATTTTCTCGCTCTGGTCGCCCCCGCTGTGGCTGATGTAGGCCCTGTAGCTGTCCGTCTCGTTCCAGGTGTGGGGGAGGCTGACGGAGGCCCAGGCCGAGTCGTCGAAGGAAGGGCTGTCGGCTCCGGCCGAATCGCCAAAGGCGAATTTCCAGCCGGGATTGAAATTGTAGACCGCCCGCGGCGAGGCCGGCGCGGAGAATCTTGCACCCACGGCCAGGCTGCCCGAATCGGCGGACGCCGCCTTCACGGCTGGGATGCCAAAGAGAAGCAGTGCACCGGACACCAACGGGAGGAGGATGGAGTGAGTTTTCATGGGGAAGAGAACAGGAGTCTAACGGGAGCCGCCGATGGCTGGTTTTGGGACGGGCTTTCTCAAAGGGGGCCCGGGATAATTTCGATCGCCGGGCAATTCCGCCAGACGAAAATTCGGCCCAAAGAGTGCAAAAAAAATTCGGAATGGCTTGCGAGATTGGAGATTGCGCACACATGTCCGGGATGGTCCAGCAGAATGCCATCGAATATGGCTCCCCCGCCGGATTTGCGCCCATCGCCCAATGGAGGGGGTGCGATTCCCGGGCTGCAATTCCGTTCGATTCGATCCGCCGCTGGCGCATTTGGCTCGCTTTGCTCGGGGTTGCACTGGGTGCGGTCTCGACCGGCCGGGCCCAGGGGGAGGACGACCGCATCGCGTATTTGAAGGAGCAGATCCAGGCCATGGATCGCGTCGTCGAGGCGACCAAGGATCCCGGCGAAAAGCAGCGGCTCCAGACCAGGCTGCAGCGCATGCAACAGGAGATGGGCATTCTCCAGGAGCGCCAGGCGATCGGCCTGCAGGAACGCGCCCTTCAGGAGACCCGCGAGGTCAGTTCATCCGACGTTCTGCGCGACAAGCTGCGCACGGTCGGCCGCACGGAGGAGGAGGCGGAGGCGAGCGTGCGCGAGATTGCCGTCCGGCACCAGAAGGCCTCCGAGGAGGAGGCGGCGATGGTCGCCCAGCTGGCCGGGCTGCGCGGAGGAAGCCCGTCCAACCCGGCGCGGGAATCGGAGCTGGAGGAACGAATCTTCACCAAGAACGAAGAGGTGCGGGGTTTGGCGCTCCAGCAGGAGGCGGCCGAGGACGAAGTCGACCTCGTGCGCGATGCCGACCGCCTGCGCAAGCAATTGAAGGCCGATGAGGAGGCGGGCGGACGGCCGAGCCTGCGGATCCTTTTCGAGAGCTACACCGAGCTGCGGGCGCAGCAGAACAGCGAAAGCGCGGTGCGAACGCTCCTGGCCGAACTCGGCCAGAATCTCCGGATCAACCAGAGCGCGCTGGACCTCCTCCGCCAGAAGATCGAGAAATTTGACGAGGAGATGGCGGTGTTGGAAAAGCAGACCAGCTTCTTCCACCGGGACGCCCAAGTGGAGGGTTTTCTCGCCTCGGAGGGCAGCCAGAAGCAGCAACTCCTGGACAGGCTGCCGTTCGCCGTCGCCCAGGTCGATGCGATCAAGCAGGCGCAGGCGGCCGTCGCCGCCCGCCAGGAATTGAACGCGCTGGGCGAGAAGGTCCGGCAGGATCAGTTCACCGCCCGGAAGGATGCCTATATGCGGCGGCTGCGGTGGCCGGCGGCGGTCCTGGGCGTGCTCATGGGCCTGCAGCTGATGACAGGCTACGCGATATTGCCGCTGTTTTACAAAAACGAGCATCTGTTCCTGGCCCGCAGGCTCGGCCGCTACATCTTCCTGCTGGCCGTGGCCGTCCTGGGCGCGATGTTCTTTTTTGACGACCTCTCCATGGTGGCCGCCACCCTTGGCATCGTCAGCGCAGCGCTCGTCATTTCGCTCCAGGATGTTTGCACGTCTATTTGCGGCTGGTTCGTCATCATCGGCGGCGGGAAATTTCGGATCGGCGACCGCCTCGAAATCGACGGCATCCGGGGCGACATTCTCGACATCCAGCTTTTGCGCACCGTCCTGATCGAGATCGGCGGCTGGCTCGGCACGGATCAGCCGACGGGCCGAGTGATCCTCGTGCCGAACAACGCCATCTTTAAAACGAAGATCTTCAACTACTCCCACGGGCACCCCTATATTTGGGGCAAGCTGGACGTCACCATCACCTTCGACACGCCCCTCTCCCAGGCGCTGGCCCTGTTGCAGCGGGTCCTCGAGGAGGAGACCCGCGAGACAATGGTCGAGGCCCACCGGGCCGCCGCGATCATGCGGCGCCGCTACGGCGTGGAGGACGCCGTCTATGAATCGAAGATCTACACGGCCATCGCGGACAGCGGGGTCGTGCTCAGCCTGTTCTATGTCGCGCACTACCGCAATTTCTCGGCGATGCGCGCGCGCCTGAGCCAGCGCATCCTGGTCGAGCTGGAAGCCCACCGCGAAATCCAGCTGGCCTATCCGTCGCTCAGCATCATCCGGCGGGATGCCGAACCGACCAGGCAGCCCGAGAGCAGGCGATAATCCCTCCGTTGGCGGTGTCCAAGTCGTTGCAAAGCGGCGCAATTGCGCATTGGACCCGGGACGGGGCCTGGGAATAAGACCCCATACCGTCCAAGGGGCCGCGGGCGTACCCTTGCGCACGATTGCAGACCCTATTGTCACGCTGGCATAACCGGAATGCCAGGAAGGTGCGCGAGCGAGCAAGCGAGCCGCCATTGCGGGCCGAATTGTTCAGCGTCGAACAGCTCGGACGCCATGCCCGTGTCCTTGCGGCGGACCACGGCATCGCCCCCCGGCGGTGTTCCAACCGGCTGCTGGCCCGATTGGACGACAACGAGCAACGCCTTCGCGAATTCAATCGCGCGACCCTCGCCGTGGATCCAAGCCGGCGAATCACTCCGGCCGCCGAATGGCTCCTCGATAATTTCTACCTGATCGAAGAGCAGATCCAGATGGCCCGGCGGCATTTGCCCCGCGGCTACAGCAGGGAGCTGCCCCGCCTCTCGAACGGCCCTTCCGCGGGACTTCCGCGCGTCTACGACATCGTCCGCGAATTGATCTCGCACGTCGACGCGCAGGTCGACGAGGGACCGCTCAGCGCCTTTGTCGCCGCTTACCAGTCGGTGCGCCCCCTGAAGCTGGCCGAGTTGTGGGCCATTCCAATCATGTTGCGCCTGGGGCTGATCGAGAATCTTCGGCGAATCACAACCCGACTGGCCCTGGCCCGGGCGGATCGTGACCTGGGGGATCTGTGGGTGGACCGTTTGCAGGGCACGGCCGAGAAGAATCCGTCCCGCCTGGTTGTCGTCGTGGCTGACATGGCGAGGTCCGATCTCCCCGTCTCCAGCTCGTTTGTGGCCGAATTCTGCCAGCGTCTGTCGCGGCAGAATCCGGCGTTGTCTCTCGCGCGAGATTGGCTCGAGCAGCGGCTCGTCGAGCAGGGCCTCTCGATCGAGCAGTTTGTCCACCTGGAAAGCCAGAATCAGGCCGCCGACCAGGTGTCCGTCAGCCACAGCATCGCGAGTCTTCGTTTCTTGAGCGCCACGGACTGGAAGGCGTTTGTGGAGGATCTGAGCCTTGTTGAGGAGATTCTTCGCTCAGACCCCGGAGGCGTCTACGGAAGCATGGATTTTTCGACTCGCGACCGCTATCGCCATTCGGTCGAGTTCGTTTCCCGGCACGGCCGGCTCCCGGAGGCGGATGTCGCGCGGCGCGCCATCCAGCTGTCCGCGGACTGCGCCCTTCAAAAGGGGCAGGGTGACCGGACGGCCCACGTGGGATACTACCTCATCGACAAGGGCCAGTCCGCGCTCGGGAGAGCGGCAAATGTGCGGTGGCCGTGGCGGACGGCGGTCGAAAGGGGCATCCACCGTTTCCCGCTGTTGTTTTATGCGGGCGGCGTGGGCGTGCTCACTCTGATCGCCACGCTCAAGTTTGTGCAGGAGGCCGGGACGCTCGAGGTGCACGGATGGCGGCTCGTGTTTTTTGCCCTGGTATTCCTCCTTTGCGCCAGCCAGCTGTCCACGGCGCTGATGAACTGGCTGTCGATGTTGCTGGTGAAGCCCTGCCTGCTCCCGCGCCTGGATTTTTCAAAGGGCATCGCACCGGACTGCCGCACAATGGTGGTCGTCCCCACGATGCTCACGAGCGTGGAAGCCATCGACCGCCTGATCGAGACGTTGGAAAGCCACCACCTGTCGAACCGGGACAGGCATCTTCACATTGCCTTGCTCACCGATTTTCGCGATGCGCCGGAGGCTGTTCTGCCCGGAGACGACCTTTTGCTTCAACGGGCTCGCGCCGGGGTTGAGATGCTGAACCGCAGGTACCTGTCGGATGGGAAGGAGCTCTTCTTCCTGTTTCACCGCCCGCGCCGATGGAACGCCGGGGAAGGCCTTTGGATGGGCCATGAGCGCAAGCGGGGGAAGCTCATGGAGTTCAACGCCCTGCTGAGGGGCGGCCGCAGCGACTGCTTTTCGGAAATCGTCGGAGCGGCCGCAATCCTTCCCCTGGTCAAGTATGTCATCACGCTCGACACCGATACCCAGCTTCCGCGCGATTCCGCCCGCCAGCTCGTCGGAACGATGGCGCACCGGTTGAACCGGCCGGAATTCGATCCGGTGCGCGGAATCGTCAACGAAGGCTACGGCATCCTGCAGCCGCGCGTGGGGGTGAGCCTGCCGAGCTCCGGCCGTTCCTGGTTCGTCCGGCTTTTCTCCGGCGATGCGGGAATCGATCCCTACACGCGGGCCGTCTCCGACGTGTATCAGGATCTCTTTCAGGAGGGCTCCTTCATCGGAAAGGGCATCTACGACGTGGACGCCTTCGAGCGGGCCATGGCGGGACGGTTTCCGGACAATGCCATCCTCAGCCACGATTTGCTGGAATCGTGCCATGTCCGCTCCGCCCTCGTCAGCGACGTGGAACTCTACGAGGAATTTCCCTCCCGTTATGACGTCGACGTCAGCCGGCGCCACCGCTGGATCCGGGGCGACTGGCAGATCATGCAGTGGCTCCTGCCGCGGGTCCCGGGGGCGGACGTCAGGCGCATCGCCAATCCGCTTTCCGGGCTTTCGAAATGGAAGATCCTCGACAACCTCAGGCGCAGCCTGATCCCGACGGCCCTGGTGCTGCTGCTTCTGGGCTATTGGCTGCTGCTTCCCGGGATGGGCGGCCGGGGATCGCTGCTGGTCCTGGCGATCATCATTCTCCCCGGCCTTCTGGCGGCGCTCTTCGAACTGTTGTGCAAGCCGGACGACCTGCCATGGGCGATGCATCTGCGGGAAGGGGCCGTGAAGGGCGCGCGCCAGCTCGGCCAGGTCCTTCTCACGCTGGCTTTCCTGCCGTACGACGCCCAGATCAGCCTGGATGCGATCGCACGCACGCTATTGCGGTTGCTGGTGACCCGCAAGCGGCTCCTGGAGTGGGAAACGTCGAGCGATTTCGAACGGACGTCCAGCAGCGGGTTTGCCGGGTTTTGCGCCACCATGTGGATCGCGCCGGCCCTCGCCCTGGCGTGCGGATTCCTGCTGGCCAGGCTGCAGCCGGCCGAGTTCATCCCGGCGCTGCCGATCCTGGGCCTCTGGGTCGCGGCCCCATGGGTCGCCTGGAGGATCAGCCGGCCCATTGAGTCGGCGGCTCCGAGCCTGACGGCCGGGCAATCGGCCTTTCTGAGGCGCATCGCCCGAAAGAGCTGGCATTTCTTCGAATTCTTTGTCACCGCGCGCGAGAATTGGCTGCCCCCGGACAATTTTCAGGAAATCCCCGCCCCTACGGTCGCCTCGCGGACTTCGCCCACAAACATGGGCCTGGGGCTGCTCGCCAACCTGGCGGCCCGGGATCTCGGATATCTGTCGGTGGGCGCCCTGATCAAGCGGACCCAAAACGCATTCGCGACGATGCAGCGGCTCGAGCGGCATCGCGGGCACTTTTACAACTGGTACGAGACGCGCCTGCTCCGCCCCCTTCTCCCGCTTTATGTCTCCAGCGTGGACAGCGGCAATCTTGCCGGGCATCTGCTCACGCATGGTTCCGGACTGAGGGAACTGGCGGACGAGAAAATCCTTGCACCGCAGATCTTCGCCGGTTTGCGCGACACGGTGGCGGTCCTGGGGAGCCTGACGGGAAGCAATCCCGCGCTCGCGCAGCTCGACGCCGAATTGGCGCAGGCGCCCGGGACGCTGTCCGCCGCGTGGGCTTTGCTGGAACGAGCGACGGACCGGGCGGCGGGAATTGCCGCCGCATTGGCAAACAAAGGGGAGGAATTGCAAAGGTGGGGCCAGGCCCTGGAGCAGAATTGCCGGCAGCACCGGGACGATCTGGCCCTTTTGGCCCCGTGGCTGGCGCTGCCCCCGCCCCCCGGCGCGGAGGACGGCTTGAGGGAGAAGCTCGCCCGGCTCGACCAGGCCCCGACTTTGCGCGAAATGTCCGCCCTGGATCAGTCGCTCGGTCCCTTGGCCGACAAGGCGCTGAATGATCTTGAAGGGGAGTCTTCCGGACCCCGAAGACAGGAGAGCGAATGGCTCGCCGAATTGTCGCGCTGCCTGCGCGAGGCGGGCGAATGCGCCCGCCTGCGAATTCTCGCGCTGGAAAGACTGGCCCTTGAAGGCGACGAGATGGCCGCGATGGACTTCACGTTTCTGTCCGATCCGGAGCGGCACCTTTTTTCGATCGGCTACAACGTCGCCGAACGCCGGTTGGATTCCAGTTTCTACGACCTGCTGGCCTCGGAGGCGCGCCTGGCCACCTATGTCGCCATAGCCCTGGGGCAGGTCCCGCAGGATCATTGGTTCTCGCTGGGCCGCCTGCTTGTCCCTTCGCCGCGCGGGTCGATCCTGGTTTCCTGGAGCGGGTCGATGTTTGAATACCTGATGCCGCTGCTCGTCATGCCGAGCTATGAAAACACCCTGCTCGATCGGACCTGCAGGGTGGCTGTGCGGCGGCAGATCGAGTACGGGGACTTGCGCGGCGTGCCGTGGGGCATCTCGGAATCCGGCTACAATCGAATCGACGTTCACCTCAACTACCAATACCGCGCCTTCGGCGTGCCGGGCCTGGGCTTGAAGCGGGGACTGGCGGAGGACCTGGTGATTGCCCCCTATGCCACCGCGATGGCGCTTGTGGTTGCGCCGCGGCAAGCCTGTGAAAACCTGCAGCGGATGGCGGCCGACGGCCGCGAGGGCGCCTTCGGTTTCCACGAGGCGGTGGATTACACGCCCTCGCGGCTGCCGCCGGGCGAATCCAGCGCGACCATCCGATCCTTCATGGCCCACCACCAGGGGATGAGCCTGCTGGCGCTCGTGGGCGTGCTGCGGGACCGGCCCATGCAACGGCGCTTCATGGCCTGCCCCGTGCTCAAGGCGGCGGACCTGCTTTTACAGGAGCGCGTGCCCAGGACCGCCCCCGGTGCCCTCGCCGGCGATCTCGGGCTGGAGACATTGCAGGCGTTTTCCGGCGAAGCCGAGAGCGTGATGCGCGTAGTCACGGATCCCGCGCCTCCGGCGCCGGAGGTCCATCTGCTGTCCAACGGAAGATACCATGTCGTCATCAGCAGCGCCGGCGGAGGCTACAGCCGCTGGCGCGACCTGGCCGTGACGCGCTGGCGTGAAGACGCCACGCGCGATTGCTGGGGGACGTTTGTCTATCTGCGCGACCCTGCGACGGGGGATTTTTGGTCCGTCGCGCATCAGCCCACCCTGCGCGCGACGAAGCGCAATGAAGCCGTCTTCACGCAGGCGCGCGCCGAGTTTCGCCAGGATCAGTCGTGGCTAGAGACCCACACCGAAATCTGCGTCTCGCCCGAGGACGACGTGGAACTGCGGCGCATCAAGCTCGCCAACCATTCATCGCTGGCGCGCGTCATCGAACTGACCAGTTACGCGGAGGTGGTGCTTGAGGCCCAGGCGGCGGACGCGGCGCACCCCGCCTTCGGCAATCTCTTTGTGCAGACGGAATTCATGCGCCCCGCCTCCGCCGTTCTGTGCACCCGCCGCGCGAGATTCCCGGAGGAGAGACCGCCGTGGCTTTTGCACGTCATGACGGGCCAGGGCGGCGAACAGGGTGAAGTCTCCTGCGAGACCGATCGCTGCCGGTTCATCGGGCGGGGCAACACCCCCGCCGCGCCGGCCGCCCTTCGGGAGGCCGGCCCGCTGTCGAACACCAGCGGGTCGGTCCTCGACCCCGTCGTCGCGCTGCGGCGCACGGTCACCCTCGCGTCGAATGAAACGGCCGTCGTCGACCTGATCACCGGAGTTGCGGAGAGCCGCGAATCGGCGCTGGCGCTGGTGGAGAAATATCAGAATTTCCGGATGACCGACCGCGCCTTCGATCTGGCGTGGACCCACAGCCAGGTGACCCTGCGCCACCTCGACGCGACGGAGGGGGAGGCCCAGCTCTACGGCAGGCTGGCCGGCGCGCTGATCTATGCGGATCCCTCCCGCCGGGCGAGCCCCGGCATCCTGCGCGGCAACAGGCGGGGCCAAAGCGGCCTCTGGAGCTACGGAGTCTCGGGCGACGCGCCGATCGTCCTGCTCCAAATCAGCGACGCGAAGAAGATCGAAATCGTCCGGCAGGTGATCCGGGCGCACGCCTACTGGCGCATCAAGGGGCTGACGGTCGAGCTGGTCATTCTGAATGAGGACGCCTCGGTGTACCGCCAGTCGCTGCACGACCTGATCACCGGCCTGGTTTCATCCGGGATTGAGGCGCAAATGCTGGACAGGCCGGGTGGCATCTTCGTCCGGCGCCTCGAACAGATCTCCGGCGACGACCGGACGCTGCTCCAGTCCGCGGCGAGAATTGTCCTGGACGACGAAAATGGATCCCTGGCCGAGCAAGTGGAGAGGCGGGGCGAAGCGGAGGGGCCGGCCCCGGCGCTGGCGCCCACGCGCCGCGAGCGATCGGTGTCGGCCGGGGAGCTGCCCGCCCGGGATTTGGTTTTCCGAAACGGCCTCGGCGGATTCACCCGCGACGGGCACGAGTATGTCATTTCCCTCCAGGCCGGACGGATGACTCCGGCCCCGTGGGTCAACGTGATCGCCAATCCATCCTTCGGCACGGTCGTGTCCGAATGCGGCAGCGCCTACACCTGGGCGGAGAACGCCCACGAGTTTCGATTGACGCCCTGGAGCAACGATCCCGTGCAGGATGCGACCGGCGAGGCCCTGTACATCCGCGATGAGCAGACCGGACGGTTCTGGTCGCCGACGCCGTTGCCCGCGCGCGGCGCGGCGCCCTACGTCGTCCGCCACGGCTTCGGTTACACCGTATTTGAGCACACCGAGAACGGCATCGCCTGCGAGTTGTGGACCTATGTGGCGATGGACGCGCCGGTCAAGTTCTCGGTCTTGAAACTGCGAAACCTCTCCGGACGTCCGCGGCTGCTGTCGGTCACCGGCTACTGGGAATGGGTGTTGGGCGACCTGAGGGACAAAAACCTGCTGCATGTGCAAACCGAGGTGGACCTCGAGACCGGGGCGATGCTCGCGCGCAATCGTTACAACTCCGAATTCGCCGACTGCATCGCATTCATCGACGTCAACGGCCCGGTACGCACCGTCACCGGGGACAGGAAGGAATTCCTCGGCCGGAATGGAAGCCTGTCGCAGCCGGCGGCGCTGAAGCGCATGCGCCTTTCAGGCAGGGTCGGCGCGGGACTGGATCCGTGCGGCGCAATCCAAATCGCCGTCGATTTGCCGGATGAACAGGAAAGGGAGATCGGTTTCCGTCTCGGGGCCGCCCGGAGCCCGGGGGAGGTGCAGAGCCTGATCCAACGGTTTCGCCGGGCGGACGCCAACCGCATCGCCCTCGAGGGGGTCTGGTCCTATTGGAACCGGACGCTCGGCGCGGTGAACGTCGACACGCCCGATCCGGCCGTGAACGTGATGGCGAACGGCTGGCTGATGTATCAGACCTTGAGTTGCCGGCTCTGGGGCCGGACGGGATTTTATCAATCCAGCGGAGCCTACGGATTCCGCGACCAGCTGCAGGACGTCATGGCGCTGGTGCATTCCGAACCGGCGCTCACCCGCGAGCATCTGATCCGCGCCGCCGCGCGCCAGTTCCGGGAGGGCGACGCGCAGCATTGGTGGCATCCGCCGTCGGGACGCGGCGTTCGGACCCATTCCTCCGACGACTACCTGTGGCTTCCGTACGCCACGTGCCGCTACGTCGCGTGCGTCGCGGACACCGGCGTGCTCGGCGAGAAGGTTCCATTCATCGAAGGCCGGCCGGTCAAACCGGAGGAGGAGGCATACTATGACCTGCCGAATCGCTCCGAAGAGTCGGCCACCCTCTACGCGCACTGCGTCCGCGCCATAGAGCACGGGCTGAAGTTCGGCGAACACGGCCTGCCGCTGATCGGCTGCGGAGACTGGAACGATGGCATGAACCGCGTTGGAAACAAGGGGCGCGGCGAGAGCGTCTGGCTGGCTTTCTTTCTTTACGACGTGCTCACCCGGTTTGCCGCCCTTGCGCGCGTTCACGGCGATGCCGCCTTCGCCGAACGGTGCCTTGTCCAGGCGCGTCAACTGCAACAGAATATCGAGCGCCACGGCTGGGACGGGGAGTGGTATCGCCGCGCCTACTTCGACAACGGCGAGCCGCTTGGCTCCCAGGCCAATCCGGAGTGCCAGATCGATTCCCTGCCTCAAAGCTGGTCGGTGATCAGCGGCGCCGGCGATCCGCCCCGATCGCGGCAGGCCATGCAGTCGGTGGTCCGGGGCCTGGTGCGCAGCGACGCCGGATTGATTCAGCTGTTTGACCCCCCGTTCGACAAATCCCCCCTCAATCCCGGTTACATCAAGGGTTACAGCCCCGGTGTGCGCGAGAATGGCGGCCAGTACACCCACGGCGCGATATGGGTCGTCATGGCGTTCGCCCTCATGGGAGAGAACGAGCGCGCCTGGGAACTTTTCGGCCTGCTCAACCCCGTTCGTCACGGCGGGACTCCGGCGCAGGTTGAAACCTACAAGGTCGAGCCGTACGTCGTTGCCGCGGACGTTTATGCGGTTTCTCCGCACGTGGGCCGGGGCGGTTGGACCTGGTATACGGGTTCGGCCGGATGGATGTACCGGGTGCTGGTCGAAACCCTGCTTGGCGTGAACCTGGAGGGCGATCAATTGCGCCTGGAACCCCGGTTTCCGAAGACCTGGACGACCTTCAAGATACACTACCGTTACCGGCAGACGGTGTACCACATCACGATCTCCCGCGCCGCCGCCGAATTGGCCGGCGGGGATCTGCTCTCCGTCGACGGGGCGGAAATGCCCGGGCAGACCATTCCCCTCAAGGACGATCGCCGTGAGCACGCCGTTGAACTGAAGGTCCGGGGGACGGGCGGTAGGGTTTTACCGTATCGCAATTCGCCTCAAAAGGGGCCTTAATGGTGACCGAGCGGGCGCATCGCCCCGGTGGCGATTGCCGTCCGCGCAACCCATCCGCGAACCAAGCCACTGGATCCCATTCTGATAGATAGATGATTGAAGGAAGCCCAAAGTTGAAGAAGAGCGGTCGCAGGCTGTTGTCGGCGCGCTACCTTGCTGCGCTCGACGCCCACCTCGGCGCGAGGAGGCTGGATGGCGCCGGCCGCGCGCGAGGCCTGGGCCAGGCCGCCCTGGATGGAGGACTGGCGACGCTGGATCTGGCCGTCATACACGGGAAGGCGGTGGCCGCCCTGGCGCCGTCGCACAATTTTGCCGACCCGAGCAGACGCACGCTCAAGCGGGCGGGGGGCTTTTTCATCCATGCGCTGACTCCGATGGAGGCGGCCCAGCGCGACGCGTGGGAGACAAACTGGCAATTGAAGCAGCAAAACGAGGCGCTGCACCGCCTGGCCGCGGTATTGGCCAAGGGGAGCCGCCAGCTGACGCTGGAGATCGCCAGGCGAAAGACCGGCGAACAGGCGCTCCGGAAGAGCAAGGAGAAGTATCGGGTTCTTTTCCTGGAGTCCCAGATAATGCAGAGGAAACTCCGCCAGATGGCGCGCCAGATCATCATGGCGCAGGAGGAGGAGCGAAAGGAGATCAGCCGCGAGCTGCACGACGAGGTCGTCCAAACGCTGGTGGGCATCAGCGTCGAGCTTTCGGCCCTGGGCAAGGGGGCCTCCGTCGGCCTGAAAGCCCTGAAGGAGAAGATTGCGCGCACGCAGCGCCTGGTCGCGAATTCCGTCAACGAGGTGCATCGTTTCGCCCGCGAACTGCGGCCCGCGGTGCTGGACGACCTCGGTCTGATCCCGGCCCTCCACGCGTACAGCAAGACCCTGGCGGAGCGAAAAAAATTAAAGATCAAGATGACGGCTTTCGGCGGGGTCGAGGCCCTGGGCGGCGCAAAGCGGACGGTGCTGTTCCGCGTGGCGCAGGAAGCCCTCACCAATATCGCGCGACATGCGCAGGCCACCGAGGTTGGAATGAGCATCCGCGAGATTTCGGGAGCGATCCGGATGGAGATCTGCGACAACGGCCGGGCATTCGACGTCAAGAAGGCGCTCTTTGCCAGGAACCCGAAGCGACTGGGCCTGGTTGGCATGAAGGAGCGGGTCGAAATGGTCGGCGGAAGCCTGGTCATCGATTCCGAGCCCGGCAAGGGCACGACCGTGCGCGCCGAGATTCCCTTTAACCGGGGCAAAAAAGAAAAATGACCGCCCCAAGGCAAATCTCCGTCCTGCTCGCCGAAGACCATGCCGTCGTGCGGCAGGGTCTTTGCTCGCTATTGAATGCGGACGGGCAGTTCGTGGTGGCCGGCGAGGCACAAACAGGCCGCGAGGCGGTGGCGATGGCCTTTCGCCTTCGGCCCGACGTCATCCTGATGGACATCGCCATGCCGGTGCTCAACGGCCTGGAAGCGACCCGCCAGATTCTCGCCGCCAATCCCGCCGCCAAGATCATCGTCCTTTCCGCCCACAGCGACGACGTTTATGTGGAGCGCATGAACGCGGCCGGCGCGGTCGGTTTCCTCGAAAAGCAGACATCCGCCGAAGTCCTGACGAAGGCGATCCGCGAGGTCGCCGGCGGCCGCAAATACTACAGTCCGTCCATCGCCAGGCGCCTGCAGAATGAGGGAAGCAAGGCGCTCGATCGAAACGGGCTGCGCAGCGCCCGCGGCGCCCGCCTGACTTCCCGCGAATCCGAGGTGCTGCAACTTGTGGCCGAGGGGTCCGCGAACAAGCAGGTAGCGGCGGAACTCGGCATCAGCATCAAGACCGTCGAAAAGCACCGCCAGCACGTGATGCAGAAACTCAACATCCATGAGACTGCGGGCCTCACCCGTTACGCCATAGCGCAGGGCATCGTCGAGAACAGCGTGCAGGTGACGATCATTTGACCGGGCGCGTCCCGGCGGTGCCGGCCCGTGGGGATTACGCGCTGAGCGCGTCGCAGCACTTGCGGAAGTGGAAGCCGTAGATCGACAGGGTGACCGCCATCGGAACGAGCTTCGGCCGGCGGAAACACGTCCATAGCAGCAGCCCCCAGAAATGAAAGCGCTCGCGGCCGATCACCCCGAGGCGGACGCTTGCGCGCGCGAACGCCCGGATATTCCTCGGCGTCACCGCCCCGGAGGCCTCCCTCGGGCGGAATTCGCGAAGAAAGGTGCGGATCCGGCGGTAGTAAGGCCCCGGCGCGTAAAGGTGATCCATCAGCCGCCGGTAGCCGTCCTGCAGCGCCTGTCGATTCATCCGCGGGACAAAGTTCGTCGTGCCATCGACGTTGTCGCCGGTGGTCCGGCCGAGAAGGCGCCCCTGGAGATGCAGCCGTTCGTGCAGCCTCGTGCCGGGGATTGCCTGCAGCATCCCGACCATCGCGGTGACAATCCCGCTTTTCTGGATGAAATCGATCTGGCGCTGGAAAATCGTCGGCGGGTCGCTGTCGAAACCGACAATGAAGCCGCCCTGCACCTGCAGCCCGGCGCGCTGGATGCGTTTCACGTCGGCGACGAGGTCGCGGTTCCGGTTCTGCCGCTTGTTGCATTCGGCGAGGCTCGCCTCCACCGGGGTCTCGATGCCGACGAAAACCTGGTCGAAACCCGCCTCAACCATCTGCCGCATCAGGCCGGCGTCGTCGGCGAGGTTTATGGACGCCTCGGTGAAGAATGTGAAGCCGCGCCTGCCCATGCGCCAGCGGATCAGCGCCGGAAGCAGCTCCTCGCGCAGGCAGCGCCGGTTGCCGATCAGGTTGTCGTCGACGAAGAAAACCGCGCCGCGCCAGCCAAGCCGCCAAAGGCCGTCCAGTTCGGCCGTTATCTGGGCGGCTGTCTTTACGCGCGGCCGGTGGCCGAACATCGCCGTGACGCTGCAGAACTCGCAGTCAAACGGGCAGCCTCGCGAGTATTGCACGCTCATCGATGCATAGCGCCGGTGGTCGAGGAGCTCCCACAGGGGCGCGGGGGTTTCGCACAAGTCGGGAAGGAGGGTCGATTTGTAGACGCGGCGCGGGCGGCCCTCCGCGAAATCGCGCAGGAAAGGTGGGAGCGTCGTCTCGGCTTCGTTCAGCACGAAATGATCGACATCCGGGAACTGCTCCTGCTCGACCGTGAACAGGGGTCCGCCCGCGACGATGATTTTTCCGGCGGCGCGGCAGCGGGCGATCAACTGCGCGGCCGAGTCGCGTTGCGCGATCATCGCGCTGATCAGGACGATGTCCGCCGCGGCGAGATCCCTTTCCCGCAACGGGCGGACGTTGACGTCAACCAGGCGCTTTTCCCAATCCGGCGGCAGCATCGCGGCGATCGTGAGCAGGCCAAGCGGGGGCAGGGAAGCCCGCTTGCCGATGAATTTCAAGGCGTGCTTGAAACTCCAAAACGTGTCCGGGAACCGCGGGTTAAGCAGCAAGGCTTTCATGCGGAGCCTGGGTTGATGAGCCGAGGGAGGAAGGTCCCCATCAAGGCCCGATTTTGAGCCGCATGCGCCCGGACAGATATGGGGTGTTGACCTACCCACCTTGGACGGGAGCCTCCATGAAGGGGAGCGCCGGCCCGGAACCAGCCGTCCCCTTCACGCGCAGGCGATTTCCAGGCAGCCGGGGAACCGGGCGGGACAAAGCCACTCGCCGGACGCTGCCGCGGACGCGAATTCCGGGCACGCCCTCGCAAGCTCAATGCGCAGACTCTCGCGGGCCCGCGCGATGCGGCTCTTGACCGTGCCGATATTGATGCCGAGGGTTTTGGCGATTTCCTCATACGAGGAATTCAAGTTGTTGCGCCGCCTTAGCGCCTCGCGGCGGCCCGGGGAAAGGCGCTCCAGGCACGAGGCGACAAGCCTCGAAAACTCGCCGATTTCGGCTTCCTGGACCGGGCTCGGGGCGTCGCTTGCAATCAGGCTCGCAAGGGTCGCCTGGTTGGCATCGCAAAACGCGCTGTCGAGCGACCGCGTTTTGTTCTGGCGGCGGCAAAGCAGATACTTGTAGCGATTGTGCGAGAGATTGCGGGCGATCTGGTACAGCCACGTGCCCAGCGCGCAGTCGCCGCGAAAACGGACGAGGCCGCGATGCGCCCGGATGAAGGTGTCCTGGACGATCTCCTCGGCATCGGCCCGGTTTCGCAATAGGTTGAAGGCTGCCGAGTATATTTTCCCGCGATGGCGGGTGATTATCTCGACGAATGCGGCTTCGTCCCCTCCGTTGAACCGGCGCACGAGGACGGCGTCGTGCAGCGCCTCCCCGCGGGGCGCGGCGGCGCGGTCGGATTCGCCGGGGGCGGGTTTGGCGGAGCCGAGGAAGGGAATCGAAGCGATCATGCCGAACACTACTCGAGCCGGGCTGGGATCGAAATGGGGTGTAGTGCTGACGGCGCCGCAGGCAGGCCAACACCCCATATCCCCATGCCGCCATCGGGGATAGACTCATGCCGTAAAACCAGGGCTTTCCACGACGGAAAGCCCGATCGCGCGCGGCGGCGGCTCGCTCCTCCCCGCCGATGGAAAGAAAACCCATGTCTCTTCTTGGATTGATTCTCCTGATCACGTTTTTCGTCCTCTTGCTCGGCGCACTGCCCACCTGGCCGCACAGCCGCAACTGGGGCTACTATCCCAGCAGCGGCTTCGGCGTGGTGCTCGCCGTCGTCGTCGTGCTGCTGCTCCTGAATCGGATTTGAACGAACCCCCCAACTCCTTCACCATGGCCCATCTCTTTCTTGCGCTCTTCCTCATCGTCTTCGGCCTGAATCTTCTTTTCGGGCTCTCCATCCCGCTGTGGGTCACCGGCCTGCTCGCCGTGATCGCCGGAGTCCTGCTCGTGATGGAGCACTTCCAGATTTGCGTGAAAAAGAAGGAGCAGTAGATCGGATTTGACTAGGCGAGCGGCACGCCGCGCACGGTCGCCTCTATCTCGATATTTAGCTCGGCGCGGCAGATCTGCGCATGCGCCACATGCACAAGATCGCCCGCATCGAACAGGCGCTTCTCCAGGGTCGCCATGACCCACGGCTGCTCTTCCGGAAACCTGAGGTAAACCGTGAATTGGCGCAGGCGGGCGCGCCCTTTCGCGAAGTCGGGCCCCAGCCCGCACTCGAGCGAGACGGCCCCGAGGTTCTCCAGGGTGCATTCGAGCTGTTTGCGGGTGTCCCGCGGAGCGACGGATTCGTGGCCCACGACGGAAGAGGTGCCCGAAACAAAGACCTCGGCCAGGCCGCCAAAGCGCGCAATCGTCGCCCGCGAGAAACTCGGCGGCCTCGGGCCGTGGATCTCGGGATACTCGTAGGCCGGCACCTGGCGCGGGTTTTCCTTGTGAACGGGCTCCTGCGCGGCGGCCAGAAACCACACGACAAGGCTGCCATCGGGGGTCCCGACGGCCGATGCCGCGGGCAGCCTGCGCCTGAAACCGGGACCGAATTCCCGCTCGAATTCGAGCGAGCGGGCCATCGAAAAGGACCGGTAGCGCTCGAGGCCGGATGGTTCGAACCCGTTGATGTCCGGAACAAAGTTCCAAATCCGGCAAAGGTGCAGCCCGGCAGCCGCGCGAAAAAGGTCCCGGTAGGCCCGGCTCGTGCCCTGGCTCAGATCGGTCCGTCCGGGAACCGACGCCGTGCCGATCGTCCAGCGGTCGGATTTGCGGATGTCGAAGACGCCCGAGCGCCCCGAAGCCGAGGCCTCGGGGAAGACGGAATCAAGTTGAAGACCGTCTGCGACGGTGAGGACGGAGCAAGCCACGCGGCTATTGTTTCGCGGAACGGGCCAGGAAATTCTTTGCGAGGTCGCTCTTGATGTATTCGATCCAGCGTTTTGGAAGTTCGAACTTCGTGTGCGCGCCGGCTGAGTTGATCTCCCAGCCCTGGCAGAGGAGGTCGGCCTGCGAAGCGGAGAAATTGACGGTGAGGATGGCTTCCTGCCCGCGGTGCTTGATGGTTCCCGTCACGTGATCGCCGGCGCTGTCGCGGACCGTCCATTCCCGGCCCACGAAGGCGGCGATGATCGATTCCCTGACATCGTTTTGCGAGAGGCCCGCGGGAATCGCAACCGACCCCACCGCCTGGGGAGCGTCCGACGCGGGAGCATTCGATCCAAACGCGGGGATTGCGCAGATCGGAAGCGCCAGGAACGAAATCCAAAGCGCGATTCGGGAAACGGTTGTAAAATTGTTCTTCATTGGGTTTTGGGGACATTGTATAGCATGCGCCAGAGCCCGCGCGGGCAAGATAAGAATTCGCAGGGCGGCCGGCAGGGCACGCGACGACAGGCGGCGCAAAATCCGCTCCGGCCCTGGAGGCGTCACGGGCAGTCGGGAGGATCCGGCAGCACGCAACGGAAACCCTCCCGGTCCAGGTGCTCCAGCAGGCCTCCGATGATGGCCAGCCGCACGCGCGGGTTGCGGCCCGATTCGTGGACGAGCAGGATGGCTCCGGGCCGAACGGCCCGGGCGAGGCGCCGCAGCGGACGTTCCGGGCTTGCGCACCCGAGTTCCCGGGCCCGGCCGCTCCAACCGAGGAGGGACATCCGGCGCCGGGCGAGCGCACCGAACAGAAACAGGTTCTTGATGCCCGCCGGCGGGCGGAAATACCGCGGAATCTTCCCCGTCGCCCCGCCGATCGCGCTTGAACAGGCGTCGATTTCCGCCGCGGTGCGCCGGGGCCCAGCCGACCAGAAAAAGCACAGCGGATGGGAGTCGGTGTGATTGCCGATCTCGTGTCCGCGCGCGGCTATTGCGCGCACCAGATCGGGATGGCTGCGCGCCTTCCGGCCGATGAGGAAGAAAACCGCCCTGGCCCCATGGGAATCGAGCCTGTCGAGCAGCTCCGGGGTCGTGAGGGGATCCGGCCCGTCGTCGATCGTCAGCCGGATCTCCCGGGCTTGCGTGGCAAACCGGGTTATGATGGGACCCAGCCCGGAGGCGTTGGGTACGAGCGTCTGAACCACGAGCCACACTTCCGGGGCCACAAACACGGCGAGGGCAAGGCCGGGGAATCGGGGCCAAAGCCAGACCAGGGGCAGTTTGGACAGGACGGTGATCCATCGGTAGCGGCGCAGGGCCGCCCAGGGAGGGTGGGCTTCGTTCCGGTTATCCACGAAAATTGAGCTTTATGCGGGTGTTGGAGTCCCTACGATCGATGGTCCAGTCCATGTCTCAGGCGAAATCCCACTCATCCGGATCGGTCGTGCCAGATAGAACCCCCGAAGAAAAGCTGGGTCGTCTTCCACCGGGTGCTCTCGAGAATTATCGCAGGTTCATGGAGAAAGGCGACGAAGAGGCGCTCACTGGGCTCGTGATTGATGTGCTGAACTACTACCTGCCCAAGGGCGCGATTGCCAGAACCAACGTCACATGGCCGGAAGACGCGCGGCTGGTCGAGGACCTGGGCTTCGATTCGCTGGCGACGATCGAGACGGTGTTTTTCATCGAGGATCTGTTTCAGATTTCCATCGCAAATGACGAAATCGTGAAGGTCAGGACCGTGGGGGATCTGCGGCGCTTTTTGCGGGGCAAAATAGGAGCCGGAAGAGCCTGACATGCGGCGGGCCGTAATCACCGGTCTCGGGTTTGTCACGAGCATCGGCAACAGCCGGGCCGAGGTCGAACGCAGCCTCCGGGGACTGCTCCACGGCTTTGCGCCCGTGGAATTCATGGGCAATCCGCGAATCCCCATCCGCGTCCTGGGCACGATCAAGGGATTTGACACGGATTCGTCCAATTGGCGCGACTGGCGCCATCCGGAACGGTACCATTTTGAACCGGAGGTGCTGCGGGCGGAGTCCCCGCACGGACTCTATGCCCTTTGCGCTTGCGAGCAGGCCCTGGAGGACGCCCGCCTCCGGACCGAGGATCTATCGGACGGGAATACGGGATTGTTTTGCGCCTCGGCCGGATCCCCTTTTCTGCTCCACCACAACCTGCAGCAGATGGAAGCGGCCCGCGGGGAGCGCGGCAATCCCATGGGGATGGTCTCCAGCATCGCCGGAACGCTCAATTTCAACCTCGCGGCGCATTACCATATCCGCGGCGCCGTTTGCGGATTCGTGTCGGCATGCGCGTCGTCGAGCCACGCGCTCGGCTACGCGATGGACGAGATAAAGCTGGGCCGGCAGGAGCGGATCCTGGTCGTTGGCGCCGAGGAGATTCAGGCCGAAACCGTCCTTCCATTCGCGGCCATGCGGGCTTTGTCGGTGAATCCGGATCCCGATTCGGCCTGCCGGCCGTTCGACCGGAGACGCGACGGATTTGTGTGCACGGGGGGCGGCGCGGTCATCATCGTCGAGGAGGCGGGGGCCGCCGTTGCGAGGGGGGCGCCCGTGTACGCGGAACTCGTCGGGTGGGGGCAGGCGGGCGACGGGCACAATGTGGCGATTTCGCACCCGGAGGGGGCCGGCTTGGCGGAGGCGATGCGCCGCGCGCTGAGGGACGCGGAGACGCCGCCCGAGGCGGTCGACTATGTCAACGCCCATGCGACGTCGACGGCCATAGGCGACCGTTCCGAGGCGATTGCATTGAAGGCGGTATTCTCAACGGCGGGAGAGGGACCCGCCGTCAGCAGCACGAAGGCGCTGACGGGCCACGCCCTGTCCATGGCGGGCGCCCTGGAGGCCGCGATTTGCGCCCTCGCGATCAAGGACGGCTTTGTTCCCGGTTGCGCCAATCTGGTGGAGCCGGATCCCTCCTGTGACGGGCTTCTCCTGCCCCCCGCAACGACGGAGGCCCGGCCGCGAGCCGTCCTCAACAATAGCAGCGGCTTCGGCGGCAGCAATGTCTGCCACGTCCTGAAGCCTTTTCCGCGCTGATCGGGCCTTGCCCGGCCGACGGCCTTCCCAATGAGCGCTCTTCATCCCCCATGCCCGACCCGCTGAACGCCCGCCTGAAGACCATGATCGTCCAAACGCTTCGTTTGGAAGATGTTGATCCCGCGTCGATCAAGGATGACGAACCGCTGATCGGGGCGGGGCTGTCCATCGACTCGATAGACGCGCTCGAGCTCGTCGTGGCGCTGGAGAAGGAATTCGGGATCAAGATCAAGAGCAGCGAGGAGGCGAGGGCGGCGCTCTCGAGCGTCAGCGGTCTCGCCGCTTTCATCCGAGCCCGGGCCGATCCTTTGCGTTTGCCTCCCCTGTGACGAGTCTGTTGGGCTGGCGGGAATCCACGCCCCCCTGACTCCCATCGATTCATGTCCGGTCCAGCTCGCCGCTTGCGGGTGCATCAGCGCGCTGGGCGATGCCGCGCAGACGCACGCCGCCTTGCTTCGCGGTGAACGGGCGCTTGCACCGCGGCCGGTGTGCGGATCCCTGGGCGGCGATCCGGTGCCTCTTGCGCTCCTACCCGGGCGAAGCCTCGACGAAACGAGCCCCCCTTCGTGGCTCCCCGCCGTCAGGAGGCTCATGAGCGCCTGCCCGGACGCTCCCTGGGGGGGCGCCCGCCACCCGGTGTTTGTGACCAGCAGCAATTTCGGGGTGGGGAACCTTTTCGCGTACCGCCGCTTCGGCAACCGGTCGCACCTTGAATACGGGACCCCGGACGCCTGCGTCGCCTTCATCGCCGGGGAACTCGGATGGGGCGGCAACGTCACGATCCTCTCGCACGCCTGCGTCTCCGCGAACGTGGGCCTCACCCTTGCGGCCCGCCAGATCGCCGCGGGCATCGCTGACGAGGCCCTGGTGTTCACCTTCGATTTTCTCAGCCCCTTCGTCGCCGGGGGATTTCATGCCTTGAAGATCCTGAATTCCGAGTCCCCGGCGCCCTACCAGGTCCGGGATGTCAGCGCCATCGGATTGGGCGACGGGGCGGCCTTTGCCGTTCTGAGGAAGCCGTCCCGAGGATGGATGATCGCGGGCCAGACCATGCACAACGAAATGCACCACTTCACGGCGTTCCCCTCGGGCGGCGGCGGATTTGCGGCCTGCATCGACCCCCTTGTGCGGCTGGCCTCGGGAAGGCGGCTGTGGATCAAGGGCCACGGCACCGGCACCCTTGAGGCCGGCCGGCTCGAGGCCGAGGCATTCCGGCGCGCGTGCCCGGCCAGCCCGCTGGTCGGCTGGAAGGGAAGCCTCGGGCACACGCTGGGCAGCAACGGCCTCGTGGAACTCGCGGTGGCATTGGAGTCGCTCGGCTCGGGGCGAATTCCCGGAACGGTGGGAAGCGCAGCGCCGACCTTTTCGGAGATGGTTTCCCTGGATCCCATCTTCGACTCCACCTACGACGGCGTCATTTGCGCCAGCAACGCATTCGGGGGTGCGCACGCAGCCCTGCTTCTTTGCCATGCTTGAGCGTTTCGTTTCATGCGTGGGCACCGACGACGCGGGCGCCGGGGAACCCGCCGCCATTCGGGCGCGGCTCCGTGGCGTGTTCGCGCCGGCATTCGGCCGAAGGGCGACGATTCTCGGATTGCTGATCGGCGGCGTGCTCCGAGAGGCGCTGGAAGGCGACTGCGACGCGATCGTCTACGGATCCACCTTCGGCGAAACCCGCACCCTGGCGGACTTCCTGGACAGTTTCCCGCACCCGAGCCCCACGCTCTTCCAAACCTCGGTCCATCCCAGTCCCGTGCAGCAGGTGATGATCGACCGGCAGCAGCCGGTCCGGGAGTACATTCCGCTGGCGGGGAGACGCTGCCTGGCGGCCCGGGTCCTTCTGACCGCGCTCCTGTGTCCCGCCGACCGGGTGGTCCTCTGCGGGGGGGAGGAGCACGGCAGCTGGCTGTCCGACTTTCGGATGGGCAGCGATCGGAGTTTCGCCTTCGCCATGGTCCTAGGCAGGAGCCGGGACGCCTCGACGCAGGGCCGGCTGCGGCTGGAGCCGATTGGCGAAACGGCGCCGGAGCCGTCCGGCGGGGAGCAGGGCGCAATGTCGCTTTCGGAATTCTTCGACCTGTTGCACGCCCGCCGGGACTACAAGGGTCCGGTTTCCGCCGAGTGGCGTCTGGAGGTGGAATGGTCATGATTAACCCGGCGACAACACCCGCTCGTCCGCCGAGGAATCCGGGCCCTTCCTGGGGATACGGCTTCCTGCGCATGTGCGACCGGCTGATTCCGGAGTTTTTGTTCAAGCCGCTTCGAGCCCTCGGCACCGCCATCGCGCTTGCGTTCATGGACGCCCAGCGCCGGCATTCGAGGGAGTATCTTTCCGCCATTTTGCCGCGCAAGCCCGGCCTGCGGGACGAATTCCTGCATTTCTTCGCCTTTGAGGAGGCGCTCATGGCGAAGATCCGGGTGGCGAACGGCCGCGACATTCCGTGCATATTTGATCCGAGCGCGTCGGCCTTTGAGGCGTGGCTGGGCTCCGGGGGACCGGTCCTGCTCGGAACCTTCCACTTCGGCGCCTCCGACATGCTCGGATTCCAGATCGGCTGCCAAGGGAAGCGGCGCATCCACATCATCCGGACCCGCGTCGGCAACTCGAACGAAACCGATTGGCTCGCCGAAATCGGCGGGGGGTGCGTGCAGTTCATCTGGGCCAATGATTCGACGGAGCTCATCTTCGCCCTGAAGGAGGCCGCCGACTCGGGCGAGGCGATCGCGATGCAATGCGACCGGATCGAGACCGCAGTGCACACGGAGGCCTTCGAATTCCTCGGGGCGCGGCGCCGGTTTCCGATGACGATCTACCGCCTGGCCCTCATCTTCGGACGCGCGGTCATCCTGACCGTCGGGGTCCCGGAGGCCCGGGGAAACTCGCGCCTCTATGGGACCCCCCGCTTTGAACGGATTGCCGGGGAGAGCCGGGGAGCGACCCTTGAACGGGCCAGGGAGCATTTCCAGGGATTTTTGCGGCTGGTCGAGCGGTTGCTGCGGGAACGGCCGTATCTCTGGTTCAACTTCATCCCCCTCAATCCGCCCGCCGACGGCGAAGCCCTGCGGGAACCCGCCCGATGAAAGCCCGGATAAAGAGGGGATTTTACGCCGCCTGCTACATCCTGTCCTGGGGCTGGTTTGCCGCGGTCGGCCTCGCGCTGAACGTCGTCTGCACCCCTTTGCTGCTCGTGCCCGCGCGATCCTGGATTGGAATCCGCGTTCGGAGGGCGATCCGCCTCCTTTTCAAGCTTTGGCTGTGCTGGTTTCATGCGTGCGGGATGATCCGCCTGACATGGACGGGATTCGACGAGCCCCTTCCCGCCGGCACGGTTTACATCGCCAATCATCCGACGATCCTGGATGCCACGTTCATCCTGGCGAAGCTGCCGGACGCAATTTGCGTCATGAAGGCTTCCCTGATGCGAAATCCGGCGATCGCTCCGGCGGCGATCCTGGCGGGCTACGTGGTTTCCGGAAAGCCGGTCGACGCCGTCCGCGACGCCGCGGCCAAGGTCGCCGCCGGCCGGTCGCTCCTCCTGTTTCCGGAGGGAACGCGCACGCCCGCTGGAACAAGACTGGGCCCGCTCAAGCCCGCCTTCTTCCTTTGCGCGGAGCGGGCGAAGGCCCCCATCCAGTTGATTGTTGTCCGCGCGCCCGCGGATCTCGCTCCCAAGGGCCGCGCCTGGTGGAGGTGGCCTTCGGAGCTTCCCTCCCTGGTCACCCTCACCCTGGACCGGCGGTGGGAATGGGACGCCCGGCGTTCGAGCGCCGAATTGATTGCGGAAATCGAGAGCCGGATTGTTTCGGTCATTGGAAGGACCTGATGGATCCCGACCGCACGCACCTTGTCATCATTCCCAGCTACAATCCGGGGCGGCGCCTTGCCTTGACTGTCGCGGATGCGCTTGCGGCTTGGAGTCCGGTCTGGGTGGTCTCCGATGGAAGCACGGATGGCAGCGACCGGGCGGTGGCGGACTCCCATGACGACGCGGCGATCCTGCGCGTCCTCACGCGGCCCGTGAATGGAGGAAAGGGGGCCGCGGTTCTCACGGGAGCCGGGGAGGCGCTTCGGGCGGGCTTCACGCACGCCCTGGTGATGGATGCGGACGGCCAGCATCCCGCCGGAAGGATTCCCGATTTCATGGGCGCATCGAAGGGCGCGCCGGATGCGATGATCCTCGGCCGCCCCGAGTTTGATCCGGATGCGCCGTGGATCCGCCGCAACGGGCGGAAACTGAGCGTGGCTCTCGTATCCCTCGAACTCTTCGGACGCAGCGTCGGCGATCCGCTGTTTGGATTCCGCGTCTATCCCCTGGCCCCCCTGGAGCGGATCCTCCGCTCGATCCGAGGCGCGAGGCGGTTCGACTTCGATCCCGAGGTCGCGGTCCGCCTGGCCTGGAGCGGGGTTCCCTGCATGAACCTGGCCGCCCGGTGCCGGTATATCCCGGCCGCGGAGGGGGGAGTCTCCCACTTTCGCTACTTTCGCGACAATGTCCGCATGGTCGGCCTGCACACCCGGCTTATCACCGAACTTCTTCTGTTCCGGTGGCCGGCGGCCGTGCGGGCCCGGCGAAAACTCCACCGATGATCCCCACCGCTCGGCGTTTCGCCTTCGCCATTGCCCTCGCATTCCGGCTCGCCGCCCCGGCCGGCGCCGCGGCGGCTGATTCGCCCTACCCGGCGCAGGCGGGCCCCGAGGTATTCCCCGGGGGCGCGGACGCCGGCTTCCTGGACCTGTTCCGAGCCCTGGCGGCCAAGGGGTCGGTTCGCTCCGATTTCACCGAGTACCGGTGGTTCCCTTTCCGCACAGCCCCCGTCGTTCTTCGGGGAGAGATGCGCTTTTCGCGGGAGCTCGGCCTCAGCCTTCACTACACAAAGCCCGAAGAGAGAATCGTGATTGCGGATTCCGGCGGGCTCATCCTTCGGGCCGCCGACGGCCGTTCCCGCGAAGTTCATCCCGACGAGCGCATGCCGGACCTGGGGGGCACGCTGGCGCCCGTCCTGCGTTTTGATGAGAAGGAGCTGTTCCTGGGCTTCCATGTTCGCGGGGCGCGCTCGGGGAATGCCTGGCGGATCGACTTCACGCCCAAGTCAGCCGAGGTTTCGCGTTATGTGGGCACGATCATCGTAGAGGGAACGGGCGAGTCCGTCAGCCGGATCGAACTTCGCCGTTCATCCACGCAGCGGATCGAAATCCGGATCGAGTCGTCGGCGACCGGCGTGAACTTTGGACCCGACGAGCGCAAGCGCTACTTCCGTTGATGCGTTTCATGACACCCCGACGGCAAAAACTCGCGGCCCGGTGGATTCTCGCGGCCGGAGTGCTTGGCGCCGCGGCCATCCTGTGGCTTCGGGATGCGCCGCACCGGATTTCGACCGACGTTCTCGATCTCGTGCCGCAGTCCGAGTCGGCGCCGGAGCTGGCCCTCATCCGGAATCTGGCCGGAGACCGCCAATCGCGGGTTGTCCTGGTCGCGCTGGACCCGAAGGCAGGGTCGGGTTCGGCGGCGGGCCGCCTGTCCGCGGCGGGCGATTCGGCCGTGGAATCCCTTCGCAAATCCGGCGCATTCGAGGACGTGGAGCTGATGAACGGCGGGTCGTACCGGGACGCCCTGGGGCTCCAGGTATTCGGACAGCGGTTCGATCTTCTCGGTCCGGCGTGGCTGGCGGAGCGATGGCGGGAACACCAAACGGAGGCGCCGGAGTCCCCGTGGAGCCCGTGGCTCGCGGAGAGGACGGCCGCAAGGCTCGAGGCGTTCCTGTCCCAACCGGAGGCCGTCGGCTTTCAGGACTTGCTCGGGGCGGATCCGATCCTGCTCGTGCCCGGCATGGCCGGCCGTTTGCAGGGCTTTGCCGACCCGGGTCCGGGCCCCTCCCGGGGAGGCATCCTGATCTGGGCGCTATCCCGCTCCTCATCGCTCGGGGAGGAGGGCCAGGCGTCGGTTTCCAATGCCATCGAGGGCGCCTCGCGGGACGTGTCGGCGGCGGCGCCCGGGATCGGCCTGCGCTGGACGGGCTTGGTGCGCCTGGCGGCGGACAGCCGGCGGCGCATCGAGGGCGAGGTCTCCCGGCTGAACCTCCTTTCCCTGGCGGCCGTTCTGTCCGTGGCGCTGGCCGGCGTGCGCCGGCCGGCGCGCGCCCTCCTGCTCGCCCCCGTCGTCCTCTTCTCGATGCTCGGGGCGTGGACTGCGGCGATGCTGGCATTTGACCGCGTGCACGTGCTTGTCTTCGTCGTCGGATCGCTCCTTTGCGGCGTGGCGATCGACTACGGCTTTTATATTTTTCTCCAGCCACCGGCGCAGGCCGATGAATCCTACGGGAAAAAGGTGGGGCGGCTTCTGCGACCGCTGCTCGCGAGCTGCCTCACGGTCGTTCTCGGCTTTTCCCTCCTTCTGGCCTCCGACCTCCCGCTCATCCGCCAGGTCGGAGTCTTCGTCAGCGCGGGCCTGCTGGCGGCCCTCGCGGCGGCCATCCTTTGGTTTGCGCAGGTGGACGATCCCTTTCTCGAGACCCGGCCGTTCGCGCGAGCCCGCGCGCAGCCGGGATCCCGGGCATTTCGCGGGGCGGCGAGGCTGGTCCTGGCGCTGGCCGGACTCGTCGCGCTTGCGGGTCCCTGGCGCCTGACGTGGCGGGACGACATTCACGATCTCCAGTTGCCCGCGCCCGGTCTCGAGGCGAACGACGGGGACCTCAGGGCCCGTTTCGGGGACGATTCGAGCCGCACCCTGTATTTCACGCAGGCTGCAACGCCGGCCCAGGCGCGGGAATCGCTCGACCGGTTCCTGGATTGGCACGCCCGGGCCTTTCCGGATTCCGACGCGGCTTCGATCGGCGCGATCCTGCCCAATCCGGACGACTGGGCGCGGCTTCCGGCGCGGCTGGCAGGCCTCGATTCATTTGCGGCGGACTTGCGCGGCGCCCTTGGACGGCACGGATTCGATCCCGCCGCCTTTAATTCGTTTTTCGACGCCTGGACGCGCTGGCGCGGCCCCGGCCAACGGCAGGATTACGACGCTTTTGCGCGGGATTTCGCGGCTTCGCTGAAGGGGCCCGCATCGCTGACGATCGCCTGCCGGCCCGACGCCTGCCTGTTCGTGACCCTTGCTTCCCATCCCCCGGGTGCCGAGCCCCCGCCTTCCACGGACACTTTCAGCGCGCACAAGCTCGAGACCCTCAACGAGCTTTTCCGGCGTTACCGGATGTCCGCCCTGCGTCTGAGCGCCCTGGGACTCGGACTGGTGGGGTTGAGCGTTTTCGCCATTTACGGCTTTCGGCGCGGGCTTGGCATCTTCGCGGTTCCGTGCGGCTCCTGCCTGTTTGCCTTCGGGCTGTTCGGGCTGTGCGGCCATCCCCTCAATCTCTTCCACCTTCTCGGCGCATTCCTGGGGGTCTGCTTGGCGCACAATTATGCGATATTCACCTGGGAGAACGCGGCGCGGGGCGAGATCCCGCCCCCGTCCATCCGTCTTTCCGCCCTTTGCACGGCGGCCTCGTTCGGGGTGCTCTCCCTGAGCGGAATTCCGGTGGTCGCAGCCCTCGGTTCGATGGTTGCCGTTATCGTCCTATCCGCCCTGGCCGCGGTGGAATTCGCGCCCTTCGCCTTCCGGCGCGGCGGGCTTGCGGTTGGGGAGGCTTCAGATTGACTGGCGCGGTTCCGTCATCGGTCCGCTTTCCCAGATGAAGAATGATTCAACCGATCCAGCCGGCAGCCGGGTCCTTCTGGCAAACCTGAACGGCTACGACCAGCCGTATCCGGTTTATCCGCTGGGCCTTGCTTACGTGGACGGAGGGCTTCGAGCGGCCGGCTATTCGACCCGGATTTGGGATGCGCTTGCGTCGACCGATGCGATCGAGACGCGCATCGCCGAATTCAAGCCCGCATATATCGCGCTCTCGATGCGCAACGTCGACAATGTCCAGTGCCACAATCCGCGCTCTTTCGTGGGTGAATTGATGGACGTCTGCCGGCGGATTCGCAAGGTGACGCCCGCCCGCCTGATTCTCGGCGGGAGCGGTTTTTCCGTTTTTCCGAAGGAACTGTACGCCCTTTCCGGCGCGGACTTCGGCATCCGGGGCGAAGGCGAGGCCTCGCTGGTCAATCTTCTCCGGGCCCTCGAGGCGGGCGGCTCGTTCGACGGGATCTCGGGCCTGCTTTTCAGGGATGGCACCGGGGCGATTCGCGCCAACTCCTGCTGCGCCTGGGACACGCCCTTCAGCGCCGAGCCCGAGCACGATCCGGATTTCATCCGGGCCTACACCGCGCGCGGTTCGCTGCCCGGGATTCAGACCCAGCGCGGCTGCCCGCTTCGCTGTTGCTACTGCACGTATCCCCTGATCGAGGGAAGACTCAGCCGCTGCCGGGCGGCCGGGGAGATCGTGAGGGAGATGAGGGCCATGGCATCGGTCGGCGTGAACTCCACATTCATCGTCGATTCCGTTTTCAACACCCGGGCGGATCACGTGGTCGATGTCTGCGAGGCCCTGGCGGACGCCAAACTCGACATGGAATGGGAGTGCTTCCTGAGGCCGTGCAAACTCACGCGGGAAATGCTCCAATTGATGCACCGCGCCGGTCTCCGGCACGTGGAATTCGGCTCCGACAGTTTTTCCGATCCGGTGCTCAAGCGATATGGCAAGAGCTTCACTTTCGAGGAGATCCGGGAGGCCAGCTGTTACGCGCACGAGTTGGGAATCAAGTTCAGCCATTTTCTCATATTCGGCGGCCCCGGAGAAACGCCGGATACGGTGGAGGAGACGCTGGCCCGCGCGCAGGAACTCCCGGGAGCCTTCCATTTTGCGACGATCGG
Source organism: Opitutaceae bacterium (assembly GCA_050015855.1). Classification (GTDB taxonomy): domain Bacteria; phylum Verrucomicrobiota; class Verrucomicrobiia; order Opitutales; family Opitutaceae; genus Palsa-1447. Next base: position 51,940 of record JBEKAO010000017.1, read on the forward strand.
GATGCGGATTTATCCCGATACGCCCCTCTGGAGGGATCTGGCGCCCGAGCGCAACGGTGAAACGGCCGCCGACTACCTGGTCGAACCGCGCTTTTTCCTGGAGCCGCCATTCACCGTCGGCGGCCTTTTGGACCGGCTTTGCAAGGTCCGGCAGCGCTGCCACAATTGGGTCGTCGGCGACCCGCCTCCGGAATTCCTCAAGACGGTGACCAAACTCAGGGCGCGAGGCGTCCGCGGCCCGATGTGGGAATACATCGAGACCCTGCAGCGGTTTTCGAGCGAGGCGGCGGATGAGGCTCGGCGGAACTGACACCCCGGCGGAGCAAAGCGACACGCGCATGCCGGACACCCTTGCCAGCCTTTGGAGGCAAACCGTCTCGCGCGCCCCGCGGGCGCCTGCGCTCATCGAATGCGCGAGCGGGCGCCGCTGGACCCGGGAGGAGCTGGCCGACTCTGCGAACGCCTGGCGCTCGAGCTTGCCTTCCGGACTGGATCTGACCGGGCGGCGGATCGTTCTTGCGGAGCCAAATGGAGCCGGCTGGCTGCGCGCATTCATTGGAATCCTTCTCTCCAGGGGAATACCGGCCCCGATCGATCCGGACGAACCCCCGGCCGCGCGGGAGGCGATCGCGCGCGCGATCGGCGCATCCTGGGTCTGGGACGGCGGCAGGCTGGCGCCGATCCGGCCGTCCGGGCGAATCCAATCGGGGGATGTCTGCCTGATCAAGATCACGAGCGGAAGCACGGGCTCGCCCAAGGCCTTCCCGTTCACCCATGCGCAGATGGCGGCCGACGGCCGGCAGGTTTGCGCGACCATGGGGATACGGGCATCCGACCTGAACCTGGCCGTGATCCCCTTCGGACACTCCTACGGCCTTGGCAACCTCGTCATTCCCCTCCTTATCCAGGGCACCGCGATAGCCTGCGGGAGCGGACCGTTTCCCCACGCAATCGCGTCGGACTGCCGGAAATGGAAACCGACGGTTTTCCCGGCGGTTCCCGTGCTTCTCCGGGCACTGGCGGGCGCCGAAATTCCCGCGAGATCCCTGGCGACGCTGCGGCTGGTGATTTCGGCGGGCTCGCCTTTGCCGGCGAAAGACGCCCGGGCGTTTGGCGACAGGTTCGGACGCGCGGTTCACGGATTCTACGGGTCGTCCGAGACCGGCGGAATCTGCTTTGACCGGAGCGGCGCGGCGACCCTGTCCGGACGAAGCGTGGGCCCGCCTCTCGATGGCGTGCGAATCGTGCCCGGGCGCAGCCGCCGGTTCACGGTCGAGAGCGCGGCCGTCATGGGCCGGGGCCGCCACAGCCCGCGGGACTTTGGAGAGATGTCGCAGGAGGGCGAGCTGGTGCTCCTCGGCCGTTCGGACCGGACGGTGAAGATCGGCGCCAAGCGATTGGACCCCACCGAAGTGGAAGTTGCGCTGAAGTCTCTTACCTGCGTGCGCGACGCCGTCGTCGTTCCGAATCCCGGGCTGGGCGGGGGTCTGGCCGCGGCCGTCCTCTCCGCCGAGAGTCCCGCGGCAATTCGCCGGGCCCTGGCCGGGCGCCTGGCCCTCTGGAAGCTTCCCGATCGGATTGTGCGTTTGGCGGAGTTTCCCGTGACTGCGCGCGGCAAGCCCGATCTGCGGGGCATTGATTCCATTTTGCGGAACGGCCCGGCTCATAGGGTGTTTTCCCCCAGGGGGGGATGAGGCGCGTATACGCAGAACACCCCATTTCACGCGGGCGCCCCTCCGGGTAGTTTTGGGGCCATGGATAGCGACCGCCCGCTCGCGGGTGGTGGCGCCAATCGGTTGACCGATTCAAGCCGTCCGCAAAAACATGAATTCGACCCCGCCGCTCACGGGCGCGTACCTGCGCACGTACAATACGATCTTTCAGCATCCGATCTCGCACAACCTGGAATGGCGCACGGTTTACTCGCTCCTGGAGAAGCTCGGCCATGTCTCCGAGGAACCCAACGGCAACCTGAAAGTGACGCGCAACGGGCGAACTCTCGTCCTTCACAGGTCCTACACCAAGGATGTGGCCGAATCGAGCGAGCTCATTGCCGTGCGCCATTTTCTCGTGCAATCGGAGGAGAAATCGGCCGAAATTGACCCGCAAAAGGCGCAATGGCTGGTCGTGATCGACCATCATGAGGCCCGCGTTTACCGCTCCGCTGCGCGCGGCGCCATCCCGCAGCAGATCAGACCCCATGTGCCGGAGGACTTCTTCCGGCATGCGCAAGACTCAAAGGAGTTTGCCCGTGGCCAGGAGAAGCCGGATCCCAACAGTTTTTTCGAGCCGGTTGCGGGAGTGCTGAATGGGGCCGGGGAAATCCTGATTTTCGGCACCGGCACGGGCATGAGCAGCGAGATGGACCAGTTCATCGCGTGGCTGAAGCTCAGCCGCCCGGAATTGGCCAGGCGGATCGTCGGATCGCTGGTCATCGACGAAAGCCATCTGACCGAGGATGAGCTTCTCGCGAAAGCCAGGGACTTTTACGCAAAAGCCGCGGTGTCCTGATGTCCCGGCAGATTATCCCCGGGATGAACGGAAAACCCCATGGTGCGCAACTGCCGGCCGGGGAGCCCCAGCCGATTTCGGGTAACACCCCATATCCATTTCGGCCGCGAATCGACATGTTTGGGCCATAAGCCCGCCGTTCAACCCTATGCATGCGAAATCCATTCTCCGCCTAGCTCCCATTCTCGCAGCCGCCGCACTGCTGGCCGCCGGGTTTCCCGCGTCAGCCTACGCCGCCAAGTTTCCGCCGCTCAACACGCCGGCGGCAACCGAACACCTCCCGGGCAAGGTCGTTTGGGCCGATCTGTTTACCGCCAATCCCGACGGGGCCACGAAGTTTTATTGCAGCCTGTTCGGCTGGACCGCCACGACGCTGGACCAAAAGGGAAAGAGTTACACGGTGTTCAGCAACGATGGCAAGCCGGTGGCCGGCTTGGCGCCCCGTTCAGTCGCCGCCGCGAATCACCCGTCCCGCTGGATCGGCTACTTCGCCGTGAAGGACGTCGCCGCCGCCGTGGATTCGGCGACCAAGGCCGGGGGAACCGTGCGCGCGCCCGCCCGCAATTTTCCCGCCCGCGGCTTGCAGGCGATCGTCGCCGACCGTGACGCCATCCCGGTCGGCCTGCTCCAATCGAGTTCGGGCGACCCCCCCGATGTCGAACGGAAGCCGGGCGACTGGAACTGGTTCGAGCTTTACGTGAAAAGCCCGAAGGACTCGGCGGATTTCTACCAGCGTGCGATCGGCCTCGATGTGTCGCCGGAAACCAATTCCGACCGGAAAAGCGATTTTGTCCTCTCGAGCGCCGGCGAAGCGCGCGGAGGCATCGCCCCGCTGCCGGATGGCGAAGACGCCAAACCCAGCTGGCTTGGCGTCATCCGGGTCGCCGACCTGGACAAGACACTCGCCAAGGTCCCGGGGCTCGGCGGCGAGGTGCTCGTCGCCCCTCACGGAGTCGAATTCGGAAGCCGCTTTGCGATCATTCTGGATTCCACCGGCGGAACCGTCGGCCTCGTGCAATATCTGGACAACGCGAATCCCGCCAATAGCCCATGAAAACCAACCGAAGAATTCTCCTTGGCTCGTTGTTACTCGCCGGCCTGCAATTCGCCTGGACCGGCTGTGTCGGCACGGTGGGCGGCGGAGGGGTTGTCTACGGTGATGGCCCGTGGTTTGATGAAGGTGGCTGGCTCGATGGCGGTGGACGCGGCTGGTATGGCGGTCACGGCGGCGCCGCCTACGTCCACCCGAGCGGTGGAGGCAACCGCGGTGGCGGAGGCGCTCACGCTGCCGGTGGCGGTGCCGCGCACGGTGGCGGTGGCCAGCGCCGATAACTGCAAACGGTCCGCCAATTCCAGGCAATGGTCGAACGTAGGGTTATAACCCATCGATTTCGATCCGTCCCCCCGGTACTCTATCCTTACAAATCGGCGGCGAATGATCGCCGTCCATGGAAATAAAAATCATGCACCCTTCATTCATACCGGAATTGGCCAATATCTACTACATTGGCGGCGGCTCGCTCGGACTCATACTTGTAATCGTGGTTGTTGTTTTACTGCTTCGCCGCTGACGCCCGCATTCTCCCCGAACATCACCTGTTCCGCCGGACCCTTCTGAATTATGAAAACATACCGAAATCTCCTCCTTCTCACCACCGTGGCGAGCCCCGCGATTCTGTTTCTGTCCGGTTGTTCCAAGACAGACACAACCTCCACGACCGTGGACAAGGTCCAGGCCGACGCCAAGGCCGTCGCAACCGACGTCGGGAACGCGGCGTCCGATTCCTGGGACGCCATCAAGAACTTCACTTTCGAGAGGCGCTCCGATTTCTCCAACGGCATCAATCGGATGGCGAAACAATTGGATGACGACACCCGCGAGATGAGAGCCAAGGTGGCCGGCGCGCCGGACGCCGCCTCCAAGGATCGGGTGGCCGCGGTCAAGGAGTACGATGACGCCCGCGCGGACCTGAAATCGAAGCTTTCCGACCTCGACAATTCCACCGCGGATACATGGGCCGATGCCAAGGCCGGCGTCGTCAAGGCCTGGAATCGCGTGCAAGCTGCCGTCGCCAAGATGAAGTCCAGCGTCGATTCCTGACTGTCCCCGGTCGGTCTGGGCAAGGCTGAGACCGATAAGCGGCTGATTCATGCCGGGTCAACCGGCTTGCCGAAGGGAAGACCAATGTCTTCCTGAAATTCCACGGCTGCCTTTTTGGGCCTGCCCCGTCGATGATCGGTGCTTCGGGGCATCTCCCGGGCGGCGCTCCTCGTGAATGAGGAGCTTGAAACTGCCTGCGCACCGGGTTTTCTATCCCGCCAAGCCACGCGCGAAGATCCCAATCAATGAGCAACCCAATTTCGAATCCGCCGCCGGCGCCATTGCACGACACGGCGATGAGCCGCATTTATTACCATTTTTTCGTGCACGAGTCGTCCGCCGGGGTGCGGATCCTGCTCATCGTGGCGCTGGCGGTCCTGGCGCATGTGACGGTCAAGATGGTCCGGCATTTCAGCGAGTGGCTGCTCATCGGCGGCCACCAGCAGAAGGGTCCTTTCGGCGTTGTGACCCGGAAGCCAAAGTTCATCACGGTGACCCGGCTCATCGTCGGCGTCGTCGTCTTTGCCGTCTACTTTGCGGCGATCGGCCTGATCATGCAGGAATTCGGGTTCAGCCTGGCCACGTACCTTTTGAGCGCCTCCGTGGTCGGCCTGGCGATCAGCTTCGGCTCGCAGGGCCTGGTCCAGGACATCGTGATCGGGCTGACGCTGATTTTTTGGGATGCAATGTCCGTGGGCGACATCGTCGAAGTTTCCGGGGCGATCAACAGCGTGATCGGACGGGTGGAGGAGATCGGCATGCGGTTTACGACGGTCATCAATTTTCACAACCAGAGGGTCCTTATTCCCAATCGCACCATTGGAAATGTCAGCAGGTTCCAGCAGGGAGGCGTCGACGCCTATGCCGACCCGCAGACGCCGGCAGGCGCGGACCCGAATAAAATCGTCCAAGTCGTCGAGAACATCGCCACCGGGATGTGGGCCCAGTTCGGCGCAATCATACTGACCGAGCCGAGCGTGGGCGGGGTGGAGACTGCGCCGGGCGGCAGTTGGAACTTCGTCCGCGTGCATTTCAAGATCTGGCCGGGGCAGGGCAGCCTGATTGAGACCACGTTTCGCCAGGAGGTGGTCAAGGCGATGAGGGCCCTTGATCCGGCCTACGCCGACTGGCAGGTGCCCGTTACCTACCGCGCCGGCGCGACTTCCAGGAACCTGAAGCCGCATTGAGCCCCGTGGCCGCCCAAATCTTCCTTTTCCGACACGGGGAAACCGAGTGGTCCCTGACCGGCCGGCACACCGGCCGGACCGACCTTCCCCTGACTGAAAACGGCGAACGCCGCGCGTCCAGTCTCCACGGGCTGTTGAAGGGGGTGAAATTCGCGCACGTGATCACGAGCCCTCTCCAGCGCGCCCGGCGGACCTGCGAACTGGCCGGCTTCGGCGCGGTCGCGCGGGCGGAGCCGGACCTCCAGGAGTGGGATTACGGCGACTACGAAGGCCGGACGACCGCCGACATCCGCGCGCAACGGCCGGGATGGGACGTTTTCACGGACGGCTGCCCGCACGGCGAATCCGTGGAGCAGGTTTGCCAGCGGGCCGAGCGCGTGCTCGAACGCATCCGTTCAATGGACGGAACGGTGGCCCTGTTCTCCCATGGACAGTTTCTGCGGGCGCTTGCGATGCGCTGGATCGGGCTTCCGACCCAGGAGGGCCGGCATTTTGCCCTGGATACGGCCTCGCTGAGCATTCTCGGCTACGAACACAATGACGGCGAGGTGCCGGCCATCTGCGTTTGGAACGCCGTCTCAAACACCGTCTCTGCTTGCTCGGACTAGCGCCGGAATCCCGGCGGGTGGATGTCGATGCCCCCCCTGAAGCGGGGTCCGTCCATCCACGGACCGTCGTGATACCAGCCTCCTCCTCCTCCTCCGGGTCCTATGCAGCCGGCCAGCAGGAATAACAGGCCGGACACGGCCAGGGCGCCGAAAAGGATGCGTTTCATGTCTTTCATGGTCGGTTTGTTGGATTGACGTTGTTTACGTACTCGACCACGCCGACGGTGCCGCCCGTGGGATCGGAAATGAGGGCGAAACGACTTCCGAGCGCGGCCTCGTGGGGAGCCACAATGACTTCACCGCCGAGCGCCGGAACCCGCGCAATCGTCTCGTCGAGATTGGCAACGCGCACGACGCCCAGCCAGCCGGGTTTGGCGCCCTCTTGATCCGGCAGCACGGATATGCCGCCGCGATTGAGGGACCCGCTCGACAGCAGCAGCTCGTTGGACTTTCCTTCGCGGGAGTCCGGCGCCACATCATAGCTGAAGACCTGGCGGTAAAAGTCGGCGGAGGCTTTCGGGCTTTTCGAAAGGAGGTGAAACCAGTTCCAGTCGCCGGGCGCCGGCTCTTCGTCGGGGGAGTCGCCGGAGCTGGACTGAATGAGGCCGATGGGGGAGCCCTCGATGTCCGTGACGATGGCCTGCGAGCCTATTTGCGGAAACTCGCGGGCCGGGGCGCGCACCTCTCCGCCCGCCTTCACCGCGGTCGAGACGGCGGATGCGATGTCCGCGACGGCGATGTAAGGAACCCAGCGGGAGATGTGCTTTGCGGCCGACGGATCGCGCTGCCTCAAACCGGCGACCGGACGGCTTCCGTTGCTGAACACGGTGTAGGTCACTTCCTTTTGGACGAGGGTGACGGCGGTCCAGCCGAAGACCCCGGTGTAGAACTTTGTCGCGGCGGCGGAATCGGCCGTGAACAGCTCGACCCAGACGAACTTGCCGGGGTGCGCCTCTCTCGACGCGGGAACATTGAGCGGCGGGAATGTCGCTGCGCGGGCGGAAGGCGCAATCCCGATTCCCACCATGGTCGCCGCAAGGGCGGCGACGCCCGCCAGGTGGCGGTTGATTGAAGACGTATGCATGCGGTCTCGAGTATGGCCTGCAAATCGAAGCCGCAAAATGGGGTGTTACCCGCAGTGAACAAGGCTCCCGCCGCCGCCGGCGGGGCCTACGCGATCCCGAGACGCCTGAACACGGGAACCTTCGGAAGGTCCAGGATGAAGGCAAAGGCCGCCGCCGACACGAATGTGCCTGCGACCAAGGCCAGGGGCAGGGGAGCCATGGCGATTCCGCAGACCGCCAGCGTGGAGGCGATCAGCAAATCAACCACGGTCGATCCGATGAGCCACGAGCTCGGGCGGGAGGAAACCATGCGCTGGCGCACGCGATTGGCGTAGGTCGTCGCCTGATTGCCGAACACAATGACGACGAAGGCCAGCGTCTGCAGCGATTCGAGTCCGAGCGCCAGGTGAAACTTGGCGAAGGCCAGAACCGCGGTGCAAAAGACCAGTTCGCAGAACCCCATGAATACGCCCGCGATCGTCATTGCGCCGATTCGCCAGGCATTGGGCGCCGGGGACGGCCGGACGTTGTCCGTCGCAAGGGACATGCCGAGAAGGTCGCCGGTGAGCATGATGATGACCATCAGCATCGGGGTCAGGATGGCATGCCCGGTCATGACGAGGCCCACCGCCAGGAAGAGCACCTGCACGACCTTCTTTGTCACCGAATTCAGCGCGTAAGTCAGGATGCGTTGAAATGTCAGCCGGCCCTCCTTCACGGATGCGACAATTCCGCCGAGTCCGGATTTGATCAGAACGATGCCGGCCGCCGACTTGGCCACATCGGTCGCGGTCGACACGGCGATTCCCATTTGGGCCTGGCGCAGGGCGGGCGCGTCGTTCGCGCCGTCGCCGCACATGCCGACCGTATGCCCGCCTTTCTGAAACGCCTTGACGAGGTCGAACTTTCCCTCCGGAAGCACGCCCGCAAAAACCGCGTAATCGCCGGGATGCACCCCCGGGGGGATGGACCCGGGCGGGCAGACCGCCCCGTCGAGGCCGACCGCGCGGGCGACTATCGCCGCGGTCGCGGGGGCGTCGCCCGTCACCATCACGGTGTGGACGCCCAGTGCGAGCAGCTCCGCAATGAGCGCGGCCGAATCCGGCCGGGGCGGATCGCTCAGGCTGATGATCCCGGCGAGTTTCATCGCCTGCGGCGGACCCACCGCCACGGCCAGCACGCGGAAGCCCTGCGCCTCCAGTTGGTCCGCTTTCGCGCTCGCATCCGGGGAGGGCTGCGTCAGGCCCATGACTGCGGCAAAGGCTCCCTTCACGGCGCGAACGGCGGCCCCGCCCGCGTCCACAGCCGAGGCCTCGGATATCTTTGTGGCGGAGTCGAAAGGCGTAAATTTGACCAGTTTCGGCAGGCCGGAAGCCGGGGTCTTCGAAGCCGCGGAGCGAATCGCTTCGTCCACGGGATCCTGCCCGCCATCCGAGCTTGCGAGCGCCGCGATGCCCAGGACGCGGGACTCATCAAATCCGGACATCGGGCAGATGGCGGTCACCTTCAGTTCATTGCGCGTCAATGTGCCCGTCTTGTCCGAGCACAGCACGTCGATGCTGGCGGCTTCATCCACCGCGGAGAGCCGCGTCGGAAGGACGTCCAGGCGGGCCAGCGCCCGCGCGCCGAGCGCCGCGGCGAGGGTGAAGGTTGCCGGCAGCGCAACGGGGATCGACGCCAGTACCGCCGTGAGCACCAGGGGGATGATCTCATCCAGCGGCATTTGCAGAAAATGGGCATATCCGACCAGGGCCAGGGTGACGGCGCCGTTGAACAGGGCCAGGTTGCGCACCACCCGCAGAACGGCCTTCTGCTGGGTGCTTTCGACGTGTGCGGTGCGAACCAGCTCCGCGGTTCGGCCAAATTTCGTGCGGGGTCCCGTCGCCGTGACTTCCGCAACGGCTTCGCCGCGCCGCACCAGCGCTCCGGCATAGGTCTGCAGGCCGGGCCCGGCTTCTATCGGAATCGATTCGCCCGTGAGCATGGACTGGTCGAGGAGGACTCCGCCCTCCGTCAAACGCACGTCGGCTGCGACCACGGCGCCGACCGAAAGCTTCACGACATCGCCGGGCACGAGGGCGGAAGCGGGCACAGTCGTCCAGGCATTGTCCCGGCGCACCGACGCGTTCAACGCGAGCCGGGACTTGAGCGCAAGAAGCGTCGCCTGGGCGCGCCCCTCCTGGAAAAATCCGAGCGCGGCGTTGAAGGCCAGTAGAACCGCGATGATCGCGGCCTCGACGGATTTGCCGAGGGCCAGCTCGAGCACGATTGCCGCCTCAAGCATCCAGGGGACCGGCGCCCAGAACTTGGCCAGGGCCCTGCCCAGGGGACGAAGAGTGGTGTCGGGAATTGAATTTGGGCCGAACTTTTCGAGGCGGCGGCGCGCTTCAACGCCGGTCAGTCCGGCGGGGAGCGGGACACCCTCAACGGAACCAGGCTCCGGCATGATGGCGTTGGTTCGGAGCGCGGGGCTCGCGTTCACCCTGCCGACGGATCAAGGGCATTGGGTCAGCGGCCGGGACGCGAGGACTTGCAGCATCCGCCGGCCCGTGGGTCCGTATGAAGCCGGCCAGACTTGCGATGCTGATAAAGGCGCTGCGCGAGTCGTTTTCGTTGCGAATCGCGATTCCAAACTCCTCCTCGACGCAGATGGCAAGTTCGAGCGCATCAAGGGAGTCGAGTTCGGGGCTTGAGCCACAGAGCGGCTGATCATCGGCAATCTTGTCCGGATCAAGCATTCCGGGCCTGAACATTCCTGCGACAATTTGCTTCAACCGGGATAACAAAGGGGCGAGGTCAAAGCTGTCGCTTTTCACGGTCCGCCAACTTAGCCCGGGAATCGCCCGGGCTCCATAGGGTGTAACCCGCCAGCGCCATAACCCGCTCTTTTCCATAGAAATAAAAATCTCACGGTCGCATGAGCTCGGTCAGGGGTCCCTTGCCGGCTGGCGGCTCCACAACCGCCTCCGCCGACTTTATCGGGATCCTCGGAGACCATTTCAACCAGTCCTTGTCGGGCTCGGCCGCGAGGCTGAACTGGGCACCGGCCGCCGCCGCGGGCGCGAGCGGGCCATCATCGGGGGTGGCAAAGGCGACGCCGCCCGTGACCAGCGATTCGAGCGAGGTGTCCTTGAGCTCGGCTCCCCCGAAGAGGCTGACTTTGAATGAGAATCCGCCCGTGTTCCAGAACTTGGTGTTCGCGCGCACGAGATCGGGGTAGGGGGAGTCGATGTGAATTCGGATCAGCACAGCCGTTGAATCGTCGGACAGTCGGCTGGCTTCCACTTTTCCGACCTTGAACTCGCGGTAAAACACCGGAGCGCCCGTGGTGAGCGAACCGAGCCGGTCGCTCCGCAATTCAAACGCACGGCCCTGGTCGGTGACATCCGGAGCCGGAGGTGCTTCGAGGCCCGTGAAGCGCTTCGCGGGCGGCCCGTTGCCGGGCAGCACGTTGAGGCGCACGCCGGTGACAAGGGTTTCAAGCCCGCGCACGCCTGAGAATCCGATCTCGGGGTGGACGATCCAGAAGCGCGCGCCCGCATCGGCGAGCGAAGCGGCGTCCCTTTTCAGGCGCAGCCGAATGCGGACGCCTCCCAGCCCCGGCTTTAGCTCCACCGCCGCCACGGTCCCGGCTGGAACACCCTTGTACTCAAGCAGGGTCTTTCCGGCCTCGACCCCCGAGCCATCGGCGAAATCGATCGTGATCTCGGGCCCGCGATTATACAGGTCGTGGAACCCCATCCATCCTCCGATGGCGATCGCGATCAATGGAACCGTCCAGATGAGGGGAAACGCGGAGGCGCGGGAGACATTCGGCAAAGGCGGGGAGTTCATGATGTGGACGCAATAGGGGCGGGCCAGAGGACGCGCGGGTCGAACGCCTGGGTGGATAGCACGGTCAGCACGACCGCCGCCGCAAACGCAACAAGGCCGCTTCGGGGAACCACCGTTGAGAATTCACCGAACTGCACGAGGCCCGTCAGGAATGCGGCCAGGAAGACGTCGAGCATCGACCAGCGCCCGATGAAATCGAGGGTTGCGTAAATCCGCGTCAGACGCCGCGAATTCCTGAAGACGCCCCGGCGGGTGCCCAGCAGCAGCCAGCCCAGGCCCGCGAGCTTGAGGATGGGGATAAGGATGCTCGCCGTGAACACGATTGCGGCGATTGCCCAAAGGCCCTGCCGCCATAGCTGGACAACGCCGGAAAGGATGGTGTCGCTTCGATTGCTTCCGGACGACTCTGTGCTGAGGACGGGAAGCAGATTGGCCGGCACCAGCATGATGGCCGCAGCCAGCGCCAAAGCGGCTGCGGACGAGGTGCCGCCGAATCCGGCGCGCGCAATAAGGCGGTTCATGTCGGGGCGGCGGAATCGCGTTTGCCCGCATGATAAGGCGGGGCGGTCGAATCAAAATCGAAGCTGTGCCGCGCGATCAGGAGCGAGAGCGCCATCCCGCAGTAGCACCAGAATCCGGGACCGATCGTGATGTCGAGGGCGTCTCCCAGCTTCATCAGGGCGACGAGGACGGCCAGCACCTGCACTTCCGGGATCGCCCAGCGTTCGAGGACGCGGGCAGCCCGAAACAAAAGGTGGAAGTCGGCGTTCTGCCAGCCCAGGCGGGGCGGGGCGCGCAGGATCGCGAAGGCGGCAAGGAGCGTCAGGGGCAGGAGCCAGCCGCACAGGATGACAAGGACGGCCAGCGCGCGCATGCCGCCGCCCCACAGGCTCCCCACGCCGGTGAACAGGAGGCTCATTCGTTCGTCGCCAAGCGTCCTTGCGCTGACGAATGGCAATAGCACGGCGGGCACGGAGAGTATCAGGCCGGTGACGGAAAAAGCCAGGGCTGTGTCGGGTCCCAATCGCGCGCCCTTTTCCAGCACGGCGCCGCAGCGCGTGCACAGCGCCTTTTCGCCCGGCTCAAGGCGGATGCGCCGGTGTTCTTGGCCGCATAAGTGGCAGGTTGGGCAATCGCTTGTGCCCATCGTTGGAAGGAGAATCAGTTCCAATAACCCTCGTAGAACCTATAGGCGTTGCCCTGCTGTTCCCAGCGCGGAGAGGTCCACACCGAACCCTGGCTCGGCGGCAGCACCCAGCGCCCGGCCATCCACTCATACTGATTGTCGCGCCACGTCCAGTATCCGGCGATCCACACATGCTGGGGCGTCGGCTGGGCAAGAACGACCTCCTGTTGAAGAGCCGGCGGAGCCTGGGTCACGACCACGGTGCTGACGGCGGGCGCAGGGGTCGTCACATAAGCCGTGTTTCCCACCAGCACCGCGGGGCTCGCCACTGCCACGGGGGTGGAGGTTGTCGTCGTCGTCGTCATGACCGCCCTGTTCGGCGGTGGTGGAGGCGGAGCGGAGACGAGATGCGATTCCCCCTCGGAAGCGCAACCGGCCATCAAGCCAATGGCGCCGCAGCATGCGAGGAGAGGAGACAGGCGCTTGACCGCGCGAGCGGAGGCCGAAGGTGACGGGGGAGTGACAATAATCTTTTTCATGGCTCGAGAATACACGGACGGCGGTCCAGGCGATATGGGGTGTTATGGCCATAGTCGCGGCGCCACGCCGCCGCAAGACCCACGGGAGTCCTTCGTGGTTGCGGGTAACACCCCATGGCCCGGGTCTGCCGTCCGTCTCATACTTGCGAGGCTAATCCGGTGCTCAGAATAATCCTCATCGCATGCTTCCTGCTTATCCTGGCGCCCGTTGCCCATTGCGAAGTGATGCTCGTGCCCAAGGCGGTCTCGGTGCCGGGGGGCGCGGTTGTCACGGTCGAGGTGATGGTCACGAACGGTGGCGCCGAACCGATGACATGGACGGTGACGAAGACGCTTGCCGCGCGGCTGCATTCCGGATCCTCCCGCTCGGAGGATGTCGTCCTTACGACTGAAATTCCGGACGGTGCGCGCATCCTGCCCCCCGGCGGGTACCTGAAATTGCCCTATCAATTCCGGCTGCAGTCCGGGTTTTTCGGGCCGGTCGTGCTGGAATTGACCCAGGTCGAGTCCCAGCCGGCGATGTTCTCCGTCCTCTCCCATGGCGAGGACGCGACGCGCGCCAGTGTCGCCGCCGAACATCCCGAGAACAATCAGGACCGTATTGCGCACGAGACGGCGCTGCGGCGGAGCACCCAGCTTTTGCCGGGCCTCTCGCAATACGAGCCGGTTTACTTCGGCGTCGGCGGCGACGGCGGCCTCAACGCCAAGTTCCAGCTGAGCTTCAAATACCAGCCATTCGACCTGATCCCCGTCTTCGGGTCCTATTCCCAGACCTCTCTTTGGGATCTGCACGACAGCTCCGCGCCCTTCTACGACACCTCCTACCGCCCTCGCATCTTCTTCCAGGAGCAGGACTTGTGGGTCTCCCGGGACAACAAGGTCCGGTTCGGCCTGGAATCAGGGCTCGCCCACGAATCCAACGGCCACGAAGGCGATGAACTGGAGCGAAGCATATACCTGGCCTACGTGCGCCCCCGCCTCGATTGGGCGGCGCCGGACGACTACCACTTTTTCCTCTCCCCGATGGTCTATGGCTACATCGACAAGGCGGACAATCCCGACATCGCGGACTACCGCGGGTATGCGGACCTGCTGGTGGGCCTGAGCAAGAACGGCTGGCGCCTGAACACAACCCTGCGCAGGGGCACAAAGGACCATTTCGGGAGCGTCGAGGTCAATGCCGTCCTGCCCCTGCGGTCGAGCGACCAGTTTTTCGACCGGATCGGCGCCCGCGGGCTGAACGGCTACTGGTTTGTGCAGTATTTCAACGGCTGGGGCGAGACGATCCTCGACTACAACCTCAAGCTCAAGGCGCAGTTTCGCACCGGCTTGATGGTGGTCCCGTGAACACATTTTCAAAAGTACGGTGAAGACCCCATGGCGCCGGGCCCGCCATCGTTGCTATGTTGAACTCGTTGGTAATGAGACGCCCTCGAATGAATCATCGTCCTCCAGTATTGACCCCATCGGCCGTCTGTCTGCCCAAGTGTCCCACGGGAATCCACGGCCTCGACGAAATCACGAATGGCGGATTGCCGCGCGGGCGGCCGACGCTCGTGTGCGGCGGCGCGGGTTGCGGCAAGACGCTGCTCGCCATGGAGTTCCTCGTGCGCGGCGCCGTGGAGTTCGGCGAGCCGGGCGTTTTCATGTCCTTCGAGGAGACGGAGGCGGAGTTGAAGAGCAACGTCGCCTCGCTCGGGTTTGACTTGGGGGCGCTGGTCCGGCGCAAGAAGATTGTGCTCGACTATGTTTACGTCGAGCGCAGCGAAATCGAGGAGACCGGCGAGTACGACCTGGAGGGACTGTTCGTCCGGCTCAACCACGCGATCGATTCCATCGGGGCCAGGCGCGTGGTCCTGGACACGCTCGAGGCGCTGTTCGCCGGGCTGCCCAACGAGGCCATCCTGCGCGCCGAGCTGCGCCGGCTGTTTCGCTGGCTCAAGGAGAAAAAGGTGACCGCCGTCATCACGGCCGAGCGCGGGCGCGAACAGCTGACGCGCCACGGGCTCGAGGAATACGTGTCCGACTGCGTCATCCTGCTCGATCACCGGGTCCAGGAGCAGATTGCGACGCGGCACCTGCGGGTGGTGAAATACCGCGGCGCGCTGCACGGCACCAACGAATTCCCATTTCTCATCGGCGAGAAGGGCCTCAGCGTCCTGCCAATCACGTCGCTGGGGCTGAATCACAAGGTGTCAAGCGGGCGGATATCCTCCGGCATCCCGCGGCTCGACGCGATGCTGGCCCGGCGGGGCTTTTTCCGCGGCAGCAGCATCCTGCTGACGGGAACGCCCGGCACCGGCAAGACCAGCGTCGCCGCCCATTTTGCCCAGGCCGCCGCCTGGCGCGAAGATCGCGTGCTCTTCTTCTCGTTCGAGGAGTCGCCCAACCAGATCATCCGCAACATGCGCTCCATCGGGTTGCGCCTGGAGCCTCTGGTCCAGCGCGGCTTGCTCCGGTTTCACGCCGCGCGGCCGACGCTCTGCGGCCTGGAAATGCACCTGGCGACGATGTTCAAGGAGATCGCGGCATTCAAACCCGCCGTCGTGATCGTGGATCCGATCACCAGCCTGCTGGCCGCCGGCACCGACTCGGAAACCAAGGGGATGGTGACACGGCTGATCGATTATCTGAAAGGCAACCAGATCACTTCGTTCTTCACCAGCCTGACGCACGGCGGCCATGCGCTGCAGCAAAGCGAAATAGCCATGTCCTCGCTCATGGATTCCTGGCTTTTGTTGCAGGACTTTGAGGGCAACGGCGAACGCAATCGCATGCTCTACGTTCTCAAGGCACGCGGCATGGCCCACTCGAACCAGGTCCGCGAATTCCTGATCTCGAACCGGGGCATCGACCTCGTGGACGCCTACATCGGCCCAAGCGGCGTTTTGACCGGGGCGTCCCGCGTGGCGCAGGCCGCCCGCGAGAGGGCCGAGGCGCTGGCAAACCGGCAGGAGGCGGCCCGCCGCAAGCGCGAATTGGAGCGCAAGCGAACGACGCTCGAACAGCAGATCACCGGGCTGCGCTCCGAATACGAAACAGAGGAGGTGGAGCTGCGGCGCTTGGACGAGCAGGCGGGCGCGCGAACGAAGGTGCTGACAGCCGAAAGGGCTGAATTGTCCCGCCTGCGCCACGCGGATGGCAACGGGATGGCGGAGCTTGCGCCGCGCAGATCTCAACCAAAGAGCCAACGATGAAATCCAGAACCTTGAAACCACGCGCCCCGGGCGCCCGGCGCCGGCGGGCCGGCCTCTGGCAGCTGCGCCTCTATGTGGCGGGACAGACGCCCAAATCGCTGACGGCATTCTCGAACCTGAAGAAGATCTGCGAAAGCCACCTCAATGGCATCTATCGCATCGAGGTGATCGACCTGGTAAAGCAGCCCGAACTTTCCAAGGGCGACCAGATCCTGGCCATTCCGACGCTGGTGCGCAAGTTGCCGCAGCCGGTGCGAAAAATCATAGGCGACCTGTCCGACACCGAGCGGGTGCTCGTGGGCCTGGATCTGCGCTCCGCAGTCTGAACGAAGCGAACCTCCGTGAGGGCAAAAAAGACGAGCCGCGTGACCAAGGCCTTTGAAAAGACCCTGGCCGCCTCGCGCACCGGCAAGTACATCCTGCGGTTGTATGTGGCGGGAGCCACCGCCCGGTCGCGGGAGACCCTCATGCGCGTCCGCCGGATGTGCGAGACCGAGCTCGCGGACAACTTTGAACTGGAAGTGATCGACGTTTATCAGCAACCCATCCTGGCGCGCGACGGCCAGATCGTCGCGACCCCGACCCTCGTCAGGGAGTTTCCGCGGCCGGTGCGCCGGCTCATCGGCAACCTGGCGGGCAAGGCAAGCGTGTTTGTCGGGTTGAATCTGGCCACCAAGGGTAAGAGGGCGCCTTGAAAGCCGCCCCGGGGAAACGATCCGCGCGCCCGGTGCCGCACCGCGAATTCACAAGTCTCCGCGAACGCCTGGCCCAGGCGGAGGAAGCGCTGCGCGCCATCCGCAACGGAGACGTGGACGCCGTTGTGGTCGAGGGCAGGCGGGGCCCGCAGGTGTTCACGCTGGAAGGCGCCGAGCACGCGTACCGCGTCCTCATCGAGTCCATGAACGAGGGGGCCCTGACACTGACCGCCGGCAAGGTGATCCTTTATGCCAATCAGTGCTTCGCCAGGATGGTCAAGTGCCCGTTGGAGAAGGTGATCGGCGGCTCCTTACGCCGGTTTCTCTCCGCCGCGGACCGAACGACGCTTCGAGCGCTTCTGAAGAGGGCCGGCAAGTCCGGCTCCAAAATCCAGGTGCTTCTGAATGCCGGCGACGGTTCGCAAATGCCCGTGCAAATCTCCGTCCGCCCCCTGGCGAGGAGCGGAGCCGACTCCGCGAAGTTCGGCTTGGTCGTGACGGATATGACGGCGGCCCGGCACAGCGAGGAAATGCTGCGCGCCCTTTCGCACCGCCTGGTGCAGGTGCAGGAAGCCGAGCGCGGGCGCGTGGCCGTGGATCTGCACGACAACATCACCCAGCATCTCTGCGCCGTGGTCTTTCGCAGCCAGGCGCTGGCGGACAAGCTTTCGGCGCACGACGGAGCGTCGAAGACGGAGGCGGAGGCGGAGGCGGAGGCGGAGGCGGAGGCGGAGGCGGAGGCGGAGGCGGAGGCGGAGGCGGAGGCGGAGGCGGAGGCGATGAAACTTCGCGAGATGATCGGCGCGACTGTCAAGGAAGTTGAGCGCATTTCGGGCAATTTGAGGTCCAGCGTCCTGGAGCAGCTTGGTTTGGCTGCGGCCCTGCAAAAGACCGGCGAGGATTTCGCCGATCGAACGGGTGTTTCAGTCAAGCTGGCCTGCGTGGAGCCGGCCAAGCGGCTGCCGATCGACACCGAGCTGGCGCTCTACCGCCTCCTCCAGGAGGCTCTTAAAAACGTGGAGAGGCATGCCCACGCCCGCCACATTGCCGTGTCCCTGAGGGAGAGGGGCGCCTTCGTTCAAATGGTGATCCGTGACGACGGGATCGGCTTCGACCCGGAGAGTTACGCGGCCAGGCAAAGAGCTAGCGGCGGACTTGGCCTGCTCAGCATGCGGGAGCGGGTGGCCCATTTGGGGGGCAGCCTCAGGATCAGATCCGATCGCCGTGCAGGCACGCAGATCGAGGTCCGCGTTCCCCGTTAAGGGCCCGCCTTCGCTCGAATCGCGAGCTTCGGCGGGCGCGGCTGCTATGCGGTCGGCAGGTGAATGGTTCCCGAGTGGTTCAGAACGCCGAAGCCGTAAAGCAGCCAGAGGACGACCGCGATCACGACGACAAGATTCAGGATGGTCTTAATCGCGCCGGCCATCGGGATGAACCTGTTGATGAGCCAGAGCGCAACGCCGACGATGATTAGGGTGATTACGGTTTGGACTAGCGGCATGGGAATCCTTTGTTTTGAACCGCGCCACGATAGCCCGATCCCCTGGGAAAGCGTATGGGGTCTAACCCGAACACGCGCCCGCCGCCGCCGGGTCGAGCGCATGATCCCCGTACACTTAACACCCCATAGCCTGCGGATGATTCATGGCGTATCGTTGGGCAGGTTTCAGCATTAGTTCCGCTGCCACTTATTCGACGGCTCATCGGCCGGCCTTAATCGTCGGCGTCCTAGGCGAGAAATAAATCAAAAATGAATACACGCACGCTACCCGCATTGTTTATCGCCGTCGCCCTGCCCGCTTCGCTATTCGCCTCCTCGGACACCGACAGCAAGATCGTGGACGCCGCGAGGGCCTCCTATAACTACAAGACCGTCCTGCAGGACCATGTGACGGTGACGGCTGACGACGGCGTCGTCACCCTCACCGGCACGGTGCAGGACAAGGCCGACAGGGCGCTCGCCGAGGACACCGTCGATAATATCCCGGGCGTCCTCAGCGTGAAGAACGAGATCGAAATCAAGCCTGCGTTTCCCGAGCACTCGGACGCCTGGATCGCCTGGAAGATCCGCGGGCAATTGCTCGTGAGTGCCAATGTAAGCGCCGCAAATACGACGGTCGCCGTTCAGGACGGCGATGTCACCCTTGGCGGCACGGCCGACAATGAGGCGCAGAAGGAACTCACCGGCGTTTACGCCAAGGACACCGATTGGGTGAAATCGGTTAAGAACGAGATCGTCGTAAACAGCCCGCCGACCACGGGCGAGACCGTGGGCGACAAGATCGACGACGCCTCCATCACCAGCCAGGTGAAGCTCTCCCTGTTGACCCACAAGTCCACCAGCGCGATCAAGACCAGGGTCAGCACCACCGATGGCGTGGTCAGCGTCTCCGGCGAAGCCGGCTCCGATGCCGAGAGGTCCCTGGTCGCGAAGCTCGCCATGGACGTTCGCGGCGTCAAATCCGTCACGAACGACATGACGATCAAACTGTGAGCGGTTAAAGCCGGCTCACATCCGCCCCTGCGGGGCGGGCGCGATCATCAGGGCGCCGTCGTTGTTCGAGATCGAATGCCCCGCTCCCGCGCGCAGCCGGGTCATTTCGGCTCCGGCAAGGAGGACGGGTCCGTACCCGTGCGCGGCGAGGGCGCTGGCCGGCCGGTAGGCATAGAACATCGGGTCAAAGCCCATCCCGGTCCCGACGCAGGTGCCCTCCACCTGGCCCTGGCTGTTCACCTTGGCAGCCACCGCATTCCAGCCGAGCGAGACCATCGGGGAATACGTCGCCGCATCCAGCCACCCGCGGTTGATGCCAAGCGCGATCGAATACACGTACATCGCGCTGGCCGAAGTCTCGAGATAGGTGTCCGGCCGGTCGAGCAGCTGGTGCCAGAGCCCGTTGATGTCCTGGAGCCGCGCCAGGCCCGCCACGTGGGCCTTGAATTGGGCGAGGATGGCTGCGCGCTGCGGATGGTCGGCCGGCAGGACGTCAAGCAGCTCGGCCATCGCCACCACCGCCCAGCCGTTCGCGCGGCCCCAGTAGAAGGCCGGATGCGGATCCATGCTCTCGATCCAGCCGTGCCGGTAGAGGCCGGTTTCGGGGACGAACATCCGCGCGGAGAACTGCAGGATCTGCCTCGCAGCATCGTCGTAGTATTTTCCGTCCCCGGTCAGTGCGCCCATCTGGGCCAGCGCGGGAACGCTCATGTACAGGTCGTCCAGCCACAGGGAGTGCGGGAGCGGCCGGTTGCGGGCGAGCGTGCCGTCCGAAAACCGGAATTGTCCCGAGACAATCCATGCCATGTACCGGTCGATGCAGGGGCGGAGTTCCTCGGGGCTGATCCCCGCGCGGCTCGCCTTCAGCATCGCCGCGCACATGGATCCGCAATCGTCCAAAGTCCGCGGATTGGTCACGGATCGAAGGGCGAACGCCCGCATCATGTCTCCGCGCGGGGCGCCCGCGGGCGGGGCGGCCGGTTGCGGCTGCTGCGCCAGATGCGCCGCGAGCGCCGCGATCGCCTGAAGGTGGCCGGCCGTGTAGTCGCGGAAGCGCGCGTCGCCGGTCGCCTCCGCCACCCGGAGCATTCCCGAGTAGGTGACTCCCCACTCGTAGCCGGTGATCTGGAATGCGCTGCGGCCCAGTCCCGGATGCGCCGGGAGGTTGGCCAGGTCGGTGACCGGCTCATTCGTGTCCAAGTTCATGACTTGAATGGGTGCGGCCTGATTCAGGTACTGGAGGACGCGGTCAAGCACGGCCTTGATCTGCGCCGTGCTGGGGGGCGCGTAGGCGATCGGATAGGTCGCCTGCATGAGATTGCGATTCTGGGGCGGCGCCGAAGGCGCGTCCGCGGCCACGGCTTTCGGAAGAGCCAGGGGCAGGGCGGCCAATCCGGCCAGCGCCGTTCGAAGAATCAGGGTGCGCATTCCGGAAGCCAGGTTGGAGACTTGGCGCCGCGGCCGGTCGACCCCGGGGTGAGGGAGGGCGGTTGTCGTCATGATGATCGCGTTGCGATTACTGGGCCAGGAGGCGGTTCTTTTGATCGTACGTCCGGTCGAGCCAGGCTTTCGGCAGGGGGACGACGCAGATATTGAGGGAGTGGCCGTTGGGCGAGATCATCGCCGATTGGATCTCGATCTTCGTGCCGTCGGCATTGAAGGTCGGGTGGATGTGATCGGCCGCCGTCGTCTTCTCGCCCATGGACGCGAGCAGGGCCATTTCGCCGGTGTGGCGATCGATGATCCACAGCCGATATCGAAAATCGTCGGCAGCGGCCCACCGGCCGTCCGCCGAGCCGTTGACATGCCAGATGGACCGGCCCGGATCGCCAAGCGGGACCTGGCCCACGATGCGCATTTCCTTGGTCCGAAGGTTTACAATGCCAACACCGGTCGGATGTGAGTCATCGCCGGCTATGCCCCATCCCGGGGGCGGTTGGGGAGGCTGACCCGGCTGAGCCATTTGGCCTGGTTGTGCCATTTGGCCCGGTTGGGCCGGTTGTGCCATTTGACCCTGTTCTCCCGGTTGGCCCGGTTGAGCCATTTGTCCGCCCCGTCGGCCGCGCCCGCCGCGTCCGCCGCCGCCGCCGGGGGTATGGGTGTATAGAATCGCGATGGCGACTTCATCCTTGGTGATCGACGCCTCGTGCGTGATCCACTCGTAGGGCGCCTCGGGATAGAGCGGCCTCAGGCCGGTTCCGTTCGCCATGACGGTCCACGTGCGTTGGGGAGCCTTGCCGCCAGTCTCCCAGCAGAAGATGATTTCGCCGGGCATCCACGGATTGGTCTGGACGTGGCCGATCTGGAACGGGACGGCGACGATCGATTTGACCTCGCCCGTCTGCAGATTCATCGAGGCCAGACCGGCGGGGCCGCCGCCCATTCCCCGGGGGCCGAACGGCTTGGCATGGGTGGTGCCGGGCTCGATGTACTGGGAGTAGATTGGGTTGTTCGGGTCGACTCCCTTGCCCACGTCGGCGCCAAAGTACGAGAAATAGACATAGTCTTCATTCGCATCGAGCCCCATGTTTCCGCTCCCACCCATCCCGTCGGGCATCATGCCGCAGATGCGCTCATAGTTATCGGCCGGCCCCATCGTGCCTGCCGCGCTGTCGGCAAGAACTTTGGCCAGATCGACTTCGACAATTGCGAACGGACCGCGGGGACCCCTGAACCCGCCCCTTCTCCCGCGTTCGCCGGGCGGCGGTCCGGGAGGCCCGCCCTGTCCCCCGCCTTCCGGCGGCGGCGGCGGGGCCTCGGCGACCGCACCCGCTTCCGGAGTGCCGCCTCCGCGCCGCCCGGGCGCGCCCATGTTACGCATGAAATAGAGTTTCATCGAATGCCTGGCGACGCAGAGCATCCCAGTGTAGCCCTTGTCCGTCACCTGGACGATGTCGCCGGTTGCCTCATTTACCGCAAACGCCTGCCCGGGCACCCTTCCCGATCGGAAAATCACCCATTGGCCGTCGGAGGTCCAGTCCGGGTGGGTCTGGTAGATCTTCGAATCGCCGTAGGATCCGCTTGTGAGGAAGGTGAGCACGGTTCCCGTCACAGGATCGACGACTTCTTTCTTTTCGGAGGGGAAACGGCGGCCGATCTGAGCTGAGGCCGGCGCAATCGACAATGCGGCGGCGCATAAAACGGCCGCGGTTTTCAGGTGGGTATGCATTTTCATCATGGGGGATATCAGGTCAGAAAGACGCATCCGGGGCCCAACGGATTCCGAGTATTTCTTGCCGTGGTTCGCGGTGGCGCGGGTTTCAGTGGATGATCTTCGTCTGGCCGATCTCGACGTTGTAGGTGTAGAAGTCGAGATTCAAAAACTCGTTTACCTGGGACAGAACCCTGGCGCGCCCCTTCGGGTCCATGTCGGTGAAGCGCCCGTTCACCGTTAGGAAGTCGACCTGTCCGCCCCGCCGTTCGATGGCATTGCGCAGCCCCTTGGCCGACTCGACGTAGGCCGAATCGCCCGTCGCGTCCACAATCATGCAGATCGGCCGCATCACGTCCTGGGGAAAGCGGTCCGGCGAAATCGCCGCCCAATCCCGCCGGTCGGCGTTGAAGAATGCGAACCTTGCCTTCGCGACGAAGAGTTCGGGCGGGTCTTCTTCCGGAGGCGCGGGCGGCGGCTGGTTCACCGTCGCGTGCAAGGCATCCAGGGTGAGCAGGGGGTTGCCCTGGTTCTCCTCGGCGATGATGGTTTGAAAGGCTGCCCTGGAGTTGTTCCTCTCCTTCGTGTTTGCGAGCAGCCCGGGTTCGCGCACCCATTGGCCCAAGTCGACGGGCGCGTCGATCGCTACGGCGCTCCGGAAGCGTTCGGGGTGGACCTGGACGGATCGCAGCGCGATGTATCCGCCCAGGCCCTCGCCGACGACGGCGATTCGGCTGGGGTCGATCGGAGTCTGGCGGCTGACCGCATCGATCGCCGCCAGGATGTCGTCAAGCGGAACGCGATCGACGCCGCTGCGGATGGCGCCGAGGCGCCTGAGTCCCAGTCCGCCGATGCCGCGGTAGTTCACTCGAAGGACCGTGTAGCCCATCCAGGCAAACGCCTGGGCGTCGCGGTCGAACACCGACGGCAGGGGCTGTCCGGGTCCATCCGGGCAGAGTACGACGAGCGGGGGAGGGTGAATGCGCGCGTTGCGGGCCAGGGTCAGGCTGCCCGTGATCTCGGTGCCGTCGGCGGAAGCGAAGGAGAGGGGAACGGAGCGGCAGATGTTGTCGCCGGCAATCCAGGGCGCCCGGCGGGCGCACAAGAGGATTTGGTCGCTCGCCGGGGTGAAGATGTAGTATCGGCCGGGGTCGGTCAGCCCGGAAACGAGGACGAGGAACCGGGTCCGATGCTCGTCCCATTGCAGGAGTTCCGCCGTCCTGCCCAGGAATCTCCGGTCAAGGCGGGCTTGGATCCGGGCGATTTCGGGATCCAGCCAGCGGGTGGACGGGCTCGGGCCGGCGAGCCTGACGCCCGCAAGCTCCTTTCGATAGCCGTCGAACACAAGGGGATCCTCGCCTCCCAGGGGACCGGACGGATCGCCAGCCGCGATCGGATCGACGACGTCGGCATCCGGGCTTTCCACGGCGAAACTTGTTCGCTCGCCGCTTTTCAGGTTCAGCGAGTACAGTCCCATCGTATCCCGGCCCAGGTTCGAGGCATAGTACAGGATATCGGGGTCGTAATCGAAGCCGATGGGAATCGAGTGGGCGGCAAAGAAGGTCTCCGGCTTTGCCTGGAAACCCCTCAGTGCCGGATCGCGAACCGATTGATTCAGGGCCTTCGCTCCCCGCCAGAGGGTCTTGCCCGGGAAGACGTGGAAATAATTTCGGCCGATCGCATCGAGCACGATCCGCAGGTGGCCGGCCTGATCGTACAGCACCTCGTGCCCCGGCAGCCTGCCCTCTCCCAGGGACACGCGGGTTCCGTCTTCAATGTCCACGCGGTAAAGCCCGTAGTAGTAGAGCCCGGACAGGGGGTCCTGCGCCCCCGATGCCTCGACTATGATGTGCTCCGGATCATCCGGCGGCATCGCGGCTATGCGCGCGATCCTGGGCACCAGTTCATCCGGCAGATCCGAACGGCTGCCCGGGGTCTCGAGAACCGCGGCCGGGTCCGTGGCCCGGTCGGGGCCCCCCGTGCTGTTGATGTAGGCGTTGCTCTTCGGGTCCGCCATTGCGTAGTTATAGGAGGAGGCCCCGGCGGTGGCCGCCTGGCCGTTGATCATTCCAAAGCCAGAGGTGTTCGACCGGTTGGCCGAGGTGAAGGCCGGATCCAGGTTGGTAGGGGGGGACCCCGCCATCAGGTCGAGCTGGTTTGGCGCTATCGCCATCCCCGCGGGGGCTGACTGCGCAAGGATCGAAAGGTCCTTGCCCTTTCGAATGCCGACGTCCTGGGAAGTGACGAGCTTGGTCAAGCCGTTGCCATCCGCGTTGACCGCGAAAATCCCGTTGGTGGCCTCGGCAAAAACGAGCCGCCTGGCCGTGGCCCAGCGCAGGAAGACCACCCGCGGGGAGCTCCAATTGGAGCCTGTCAGCCTCTGCCACCAATCGCCTCGCCCGACGTCGACGCTTGCCCGGGATTCCGGGTGATCCAGGTCGATGATGATCAATTGAACGCGATAGGGGTCGGCCTCCACGTACGCCAGGTGCTTTCCGTCCGGGGCGAGTGCGGCCTCGTCGGTGCGCAGGGGCCGCATCAGATTGAGAATCCGGTCCTCCTGGGATGGCTGGTAAAGCGCCTGGGAGGCGCTGGCCGCGTCGGACGGATTTCTCGGGCCGTCCATTCGGACCGTCTTCACATCCTGCCAGGGTTGCGGCAGGTCGGCTGAACCCGTTGCATCCGGCACCGCCGGTGTGGTGGGGCCAAAACCGCGGGAGCCCGAGGCTGCAAACGATGCCGCCGCCGCGCCAAACCCCAGCAGGCAGCCGGCCCATCGGAGGGATGCGCGGAGGCCGGACGGGGATTGAGACCTTTGAGTGGAAAACCTCCCAACCGGAGGCGGGATCGCGGCTGTCATGTTGCTACATTCTGACGCAGATAAGATTGGTTCACCCGCCCGGCGAAGCAAGTCGGTTGCGCAATCAGATCGCCCGGGGAGCGCCGACCCGGCCCGCCCGGTCAATGGCTGTTGCTAAACGGCGACCGGGTGATGGAGAACACGACCGGCACCCTCACGTGAGTGTTGACGGCTTTGCCTTTCCTCTGGCCGGGCCTGAACTTCCACTGGCTCACCGCCCTCACGGCGGAGACGGCAAAATCGTGCTGGGATGCATTCCCGGCAAATGCGCCGCGCACATCGCCGTTTATGTCGACGATGCAATCCACCAGCACATTCCCGGTGATCCCGGCGCTTTTCAGCTGATACGGATAATCCGGGGGCACCTGCACGACCACCTCCGGGATCTCATCGACCTTGGCCAGCTCGTAGATTTCGACGATTCCGTCCAGCCGCCTGCCCGTGCTCGGTGGCGTCGCGGGAATCGTGATCGTCATCCTGTTGATCGCCGTCACGCCCGGCACCGGGGGCGGTATCGGCTGCACGAACGAGGTGTCGAGCACCAACTGGAAAGTCTCCTCGAGGACCGGCGGAGCGAAGACCTGCTCCATTTTCTGCTGCCGATCCTCATATACCGCGTCGTCCACATCGGGTTTGTCCGGCTCGATCTTGGGCATGGTGATCAACTCGACCGCCGCCATCGGCCGGTTGGGCGGCGGCGCAGATGGCCTGTTTGCGGCCCAAGCCGAGTACTCGATCACGCCCGCATGAAGAGTGAGCGACACGATCATGCCTATGATTAAGTCACGACGCATCTGGAGGTTGGACTATGGGGTAAGACTCGAGGCAGGGTACCGGCCGTCAACGACTCCCCGGAGACCTCCAGTGTTGGATTGCCGGCGGGCCCGGCGGAGTCGCGTCAGAGCGATGACCGCCAGCGTGCTTTTTGGCTTTGCGAAGTCAACTGCATCCCAATCGGACCCCACTTACCATAAGTTTGAATTGGCCGTTTGCAGATTTGGTGTTAGTTTTAATAAGGGTATGAAAACTTTACGCTCGACCGGATTTTTGGGTGTAGCGCTCTTTGTTTTGCTTTTGGCGGGCTGCGACACCCCGACCGCGCGAATCCACTCCAATCCCGGAGCGTTTGCGCAGCTGCCTCCCGACCAGCAGAGTCTCGTGCAACAGGGCAAGGTGGCGGTTGGATTCACTGCGGACGCGGTCCGCCTGGCCTTGGGCGCGCCGGACCGCGTGACCGTGCGGCGCTCGAGCACCGCCCAGTCGGAAGTGTGGCACTATTACGATTTCGATTTGGTGAACGCCCCCTATCCGCTTTACTACAACTTCTACTCTCCGGGTTGGGGTGGAATAGGAGGCTACGGCTACGGTCGTGGCGGGGGAGGCTGGGGTGGCTGGGGTTACGGCGGAGGCTGGGCGCTTATGAATACCGATTCCTACAGGCGGTGGTACGAGCGCGTGCGGGTGACCCTGGTGAACAACCGCGTGACGGCGGTAAGGGTCGATTCACATTGATGGCCCTGTCGGGTTGACTCTCCGGCCGGCATTGATCATTATATGGGTCGAGAACCCTCTCAGTCCTTACCACCATGAATAGCAGCCGTTCGCTCCTTGTCCTTGCTTCATTCCTCGCCGCGTGCGCCGTATCCCGGGCCGCAGACTACACGGTGACCCTGGCAAACGTGCACCTGTGCTGCAATAGCTGCGTCAAGGATGCCGTGGCGGCCGTCAAACCGGTCGACGGAGCATCGGCCGCGGCGGACAAGACCGCGCAGACCGTCACGATCACGGCCTCCAGCCAGGAAACCGCCCAGAAGGCGGTCGATGCGCTCGTCGGAGCGGGGTTTTATGGCCAGCCGAGCGATCCCGCGATTCATGTGGCGCAGAGCGCCGTGCAGGCCGGCACCGTGAGCTCGCTCACCGTCAACAACGTGCACCTCTGCTGCGACAAGTGCGTCAAGGCGGTGAATACGGCCATGGCCAAGGTGAGCGGGGTTACGGGCACGACGGCCGCAAAGGATGCCGACTCGTTCCAGATCACGGGGAATTTCGATGCCAAGGCCGCGGTTGACGCCCTCAATGCCGCCGGGTTTTCGGCCAGGGTGAATTGACCCGCGGCTGAGTTCGGAGAAATGCCGGCCGGCCCCGGAGCGAAGACGGGGCGGCAACCTTCGGTCAACCCAGGTTCTGGGGATTCCTTTTTGTGGAGTCGTTGCGGTCGGTCGTCTTGTAGACCTCGAATTCGCCCTTTTGGGCGGCCAGCTCGGTCTTGGCCAGAATTGCCGCGACCTCGTCATGCCCAAGGGGCTTGAAGTTGCGCGCAACCTCCAATCCCTGCTCCAGGATCTTCATTGAATCGCAGCCCGTGATGCAGACGCTGACGGGAAGATTCATCGCGAAGCGCAGGCATTCCACGGCTGTCACCGTCTGGCTTCTCAGGATGACGGAATCGCCGATGGGCTTCATGCCCAATACTCCGATATCCTTCGCGAGCGCCAGGGGAAGGACGCGCCGTTCGAAACTCTCGAAGTGGGCATCCATGACATTGAGCGGCATCTGCACGGAGTCGAAAACGAACCCGTGCCGGCCGGCCAGATCGAGCATGTGAAGGTGGATTTCCGGGCTCTTGTGGCCCGTAAATCCGATATAGCGGACCTTGCCAGCTTCCCTGGCCTTCACCAAGCCCTCGATCGCGCCTCCGGGGGCGAAAACCCGGTCCGGGTCGTCCATCCGGATCACTTCGTGAATCTGGATCAGGTCGATGCGATCGATTTGCAGCCGCTTGAGGGACTCGTCCAGCTGGCGGGTGGCGGATTCATCCGTGCGCCCGTCGATCTTCGTCATCACAAAAGCCTTGGACCGATATCCATCCTGGAGAGCCTTCCCCATCCGGATTTCGCTCACGCCGCCATTATAATCCCAGCTGTTGTCGAGGAAGTTGACGCCGGCGTCCAGCGCCGCGCGCACGATCCGGATAGCGTCCGGCTCGCTCACGGCCCGTTTTCCGATGTGGTAGCCGCCGATGCCGAGGAGGGAGACTTTTTCACCGGTGCGTCCCAGGCGCCGGTAAGGCAGCCCGCCGGGCGGGGCGGCATAGGTGATCTTTTCGCCCAGCGCGGCCACAAAGGCGGCCGCGGCTGCGGTGCGGATGAATTCCTTTCGATTCATTGAGTTCCTGGGATCGTCCGAAAGTTCGGACAATTCCCAAGGTTTGCTCGAGCGCTCAGGACGAGTCAATGCCGCCGACAGTTCGGCATTGAAACGGGAAACTTGAATCGAAGCTCCCGGAGGGGAGGGTGCCCCGCTAGGTCTTCGAGCGAAATCCGCCCATCAAGTAAATGACGAGGCAGATCAGCAGAATCAGGCCCAGCCCGCCGCCGCCGATGGCCGGCCCTCCAAAGTAAAAGCCGCCGCCGCCGAACAGGAGAAGAAGAATTACTATGAATAAGAGTATGCCCATGTGCGGAGCATACCCCAGCGCCTTGGCGATCGCCATGGGGTCTTTGCCCACCAAGGGATCGTTCAACGCGGAGTCTTCCTGCGGCTTCTGTAGTCCGAGATGAAGATCCTCATGATGAGCCAGAAGCCCCCGGTCGCGGCCGCCAAAAAACAGAGCATGGCCAGCCCAGGATAGCCGAAGATCTGGAAAGGAGTCGCCACGCGGGCGAGCAGCGACGCGCCGACGATCATTCCGGCCAGCACGATGCCCATGGTGATGCGGTTTGCGATCTTGTGCATGCCGTTCATCACGAGCTTCACGTCCGGGACCTTCACCTTCACCTCCAGCTCGGAGTTGGTGACCGTTTCCATCAACCGGTTGAGGCGGGAAGGCAGTTCAACCGCGAAATCCTTCATCTCGATCAGAGTGCCAAAGATGCTTCCCTGCGTGAGATCCTTGCGCAGGCTGTGGGCCATCAGGGAGGAGACGTTGCGCCGGATGGAGGCGTTGGCATCAAACTCCGGATCGAGGATCCGGCCGATTTCATCCAGTTGGAGCATGGTTTTCCCGATCAACACCAGCTCGCTTGGGGCGATGAGTCCGTTCTCCTGGGCGATCCCGCTCAATTCGAGGAGGGATCGTCCGACATTGAGCTGCTCCAACCCCTGGTCCCGCCGAAGCGCCACCAGCTGCGTGATGCGCCGGCGGAACTCGGGCGCTGCAAACTCCTCCAGCTTCTCGCTCATCCGGATGGCGATTTCCGCGGCGGTCTCGCCGTTGCCCTCGCTGATGGCCAGCAGGACCTTCAGAAGATTGCCCTGCATGGCGGGGCCCGTGTGGCCCACCATTCCCAAATCGATGAGGGCGATGCGCCCGTCGTTCGTGATGAAGACGTTGCCGGGATGCGGGTCGGCATGAAACAATCCGTCGACCAGCACCTGCTGCAGGTAGGCCTTGAAAAGCTCCTCGGCAAGCGGGGCGCCCTTCAAATCGCGCAGGCCCAGGGGGCCGAGTGCCGTGATCTTCTGCCCCTGCACCTCGTCCATGGTCAGGATCGACCGCGTGTAATAATCCGGCACGGGCTGCGGCACCTGGATGAGCTTGAATTTCTCGAGGTTCTTCCCGAGCGCGATCAGGTTGTGCGCCTCGCGCTCGTAATTGAGCTCCTGCTGGATCGTCAGGCGGAATTCCTGGAGGATGACGAGAAAGCGGTGGCGGCGGCCGATTGCCGTGTGGCCGTCGAGGAAGGCGGCAATCTGCTCCAGCACGTCGAAATCCTCGGCAATTTGCCGGCGGATGTTCGGCCGTTGCACCTTTACGACGACCGCCCGGCCGTCCCGCAGCGCCGCGCGATGCACCTGCCCCAACGAGGCGGCGGCCACCGGTTCGGGATCGAAGCGCGAAAACGCCTTGGAAATCCTCACGCCGAGCTCGGTCATGACCGCTTCCTCGACTTCGGCGTAGGAGAACGGCTTCACCCTGTCCTGCAGCCGGGCGAGCGCCTTCAGGTACTCGTCGGGCAGCAAATCTGGCCGGCCGGCGAGCACCTGACCCAGCTTGACGTAGGTCGGCCCCATCGCTTCCAGGTCGTCCGCCAGCTGCTCGGGCAGGGACTTCCCGGCCGGAGTCGCGGCGGCGTCCGCCAACGGCTGACCCTCCGCCGGCGTCAATTCGTCAACGCCAAAGCCCTCCTCTGCGCTCATCTGCTGCACGAGGTCGGTGCGGCCGTATTTCCACAGCAGGGAGGCGATCTGCCGGTAGCGCTTGAGGTGGAAGACCGGTAGTTTCATGTGTGGGTCCGGCGCGCTCGCGGGAAGGCGCACGGACGCACAGACTACGTATCCTGCGCCGCCCCCGATATGGGGCGTTTACCTAGTCTGGCAGGCTGCGCCGGCGAAGCGGGCTCCGGCCGACGGTTCGCTTCACTCGGCCGGCTTGTAGCCCTGCCACAGCCACTCCAGGGCCTGCGGCAGCGTCTGCGCGACAACCCTTCCGTCGACGTGTCCCGCGCCGGCCGCATAGACGAACTGATAGTGGTAGCCCTTCGCCTTCAGGACGCCCGCCATGCGCTCGTTGGCGATGACCCAGTTGTGAAGGTCGGCGGCCGTGTTGACCGAGCCGTTGTCATTCTGTCCAACTTCCATCCAGATGCGGATGGGCTTGGGTTCGCTCTGCGGAATGAGGTGCTCGTGGTATTCCCAGGCGCCATGCAGGCAAGCCGGATTCTCCGGCGATTGGTTGTTCGTATAGGTGCCGGAGTAGGTCAGCACGCGCCGATACAGTTCCGGATGAAACCACGCCATCGTGAACGCCACCGCTCCGCCCGAGCTTCCGCCCATCGTGGCGCGCCCCTCGGGATCCCTGGTGAACGTGATGTGGTAATCATTGGCGACTTTCGGCAGCACTTCCGCCTCGATGAACTCGGCAAACTTTCCGGACACGGTGTCGTATTCAAGGCCCCGTTCGCTGCCGCGGGCGTCGCCGCCGCCGTTTGAAACCATCACCGCCACCATGGCCGGCACCCGATGCGCGGCGATCAGGTTGTCGAGAATCGTGGGCAGTTGGTTGTTGCGGGAGCCCATCGCATCGTGGGTGACGAGCAGGGGCGCCGGCGTGCCGGGGACGTATTGGCTCGGGATGTAAACCACCACGGCGCGAGTGGCGACGGTTCCGCGCAGGCCGGTGTCCGGATAGAATTTGCTGTCCGCCGTCCTTAGCGTGAACCGCTCGACCCGGCCCTTTGGCACATCCGCCTGCGGCGTCTGTTCGGGGGCGGGAGAGTAGGGCGGTTTCACCTGGTAATCGCCGTCTCCGGCGCCGGGTGTCAGGGCCGGGAGGCCGGAGAGCTTGGCCATTTCCGCCAAGTCGGCGGGAGCCGCCGGCCCTCCGCGGAAATGAAGGACGGTTTCGGCGGTGCCGCCCGTCCCAGGGGCCGGGAAGTTCCTCGCGGCGTCATCCAGCACGAGGACCCAATCGTTCCCGCGGCCGCTGGACGGCGGAGTGAACTGCCGGGACTCCGTCTTCGGAAACTCTCCAATGAATGCCGAGGTGCCGAGCCGCGGATCGTACCAATAGGCCTTGATCGATTTTCCCGACAACTTCTCATAGATGCGATCGACCATCCTTATTTCCAGCTTTGCTCCGGTGGCCGTGTAGATGAACGCATAGCTCCCGTCCGACGCCCTGCATGCCTGTATGCGGTCGCCGGTGCCCATGGGGTCGTTGCCGATCAGCCATTGGTCGGGAATCCGCAGGAGCATGGGCCTCGACTCGATCAGGGCCCGCAGGTACTGCATCTGCGAGCCGGCGGGCAGCTGCAGCGCTTCCTTCCAGGGCAGGCTTGGAGTCCTTGCCGGGGCCTCCTCATCCTGGGCGCCAGCCGCAGCCCCGCCTTGGGCGCGCCTTCCCGCCGCCTGGCTCCTCCAGGGTCGGCTGGTCGCTCCGAAGACTCCATTCGCCCCGTACGTGTATCCGGCGGCCCCGGCGAAAACGCCGCAGTACGCAATCCGCCGGACGAGATACGGTTCGATCCGGTTGTATCCCTCGTACCCGCCCTCGCCGTCGACGACCGGTTTCACGGGGAGCTTGTCGTAGTCCGCAGCGACCAGGTCGTAGTTCCGGTTCTGGCTCGAGTGGCCGCTTTGGAGCATGTTGAAGTCCAGCCACGCGTCCTTGTGGAACCATTGGGAGGAGCTTCGGGGCGACTTCGGATGGTAGGTCTTCAGTTGCGACGCGCCGCCGCCCGCGGAGATTCCGGCCGCCAGCGCCCGCCAGGTGTCCTCTATCCCGTCGGCAAACCAGTCGCCGCCCAGGATCCAGATGATGGGTTTGTCGCGGTAGCGGCTGCCGAGGAATTTGCCGTACGCGAACGCGCCCTCCTTGTCCAGGACCGACGGTTTTCCGGCGCGGATTGCCGATCGGATGGATGCCGCGAAGCTCGGATTTTCGAGGAGCGCAGGGTCCTGCTGGACATACTCCTTGGACCATATCGGCACCATGCCGACGTAGAGCCCGAGCGATTCGGCCTTGTCCACGACCCAGTCCACGTGCTTGAAGTAAGCCTCGCTGGGGCGCGTGGGATCGCCGTTTACGAATACCGTCTCCCCGTAGGCATTCGGCCTGTCCAACCCTCCCCAAAACGTGGCAACGGCCTGGATGACGGTGAATCTCCTGGCCGCGCGGTCCTTCAAGTAGAATTCGGCGTCTTCGCGCGTGAGGTGGAAAAGCCCCCACTCGGTGTCGCCCAGGTAGAAGAACGGCGATCCATCCTCCTTGACGAAGAATCTCCCGTTGTCCGACACGCGCAGCCGCGGGAGAGGCCCGGCCTGCGCCGGAAGAACGCCCGGCGCCAAAACGGCGAGTATCGACAGGATGGCGGCGGTCTTAAGCGGGGCATTGACGGCGGGAAAGGGGGCTTTCATGGGAGGTGGGGTGGGTCATGAAGCCAATCCGCGCAGTCCTTCGGCTTCAAGCCTGCATCGCCCGGCCGCCGGCGCAGATGCTGCAATCATCGGATTTTTTGGCATTTCACTGCGGCAAACGGGCCGTATGATGAATCGCAATGAGTTCGGCATCCCCCCTGCCCGTCGTTCCACCGAGCAGATTCGAGCATGCGCCCCTCGCCGTTTTTCCAAACAGCGTGGCGGCCTCCCGCGCCGTCGCGCGGGAGCTGGCGGCTCTGATCCGGCAGCGCCAAAGCGAGAGCCGGGGCGTCGTGATCGGGCTGGCCACCGGATCGACGCCGCTCAGCTTCTACGCCGAACTTGCCCGGATTCACCGCGAGGACGGGTTGAGCTTCGCGAATGTGACGAGCTTCAATCTCGACGAATACTTCCCGCTGCCTCCTTCCGATCCGCGGAGCTACCGCAGGTTCATGCAGATTCATCTGTTCGACCACATCGACATCCCTCCGGCGCAGACGCATGTGCCGGACGGCACGGTCGCGGCCGGATCGGTCGACGAGCACTGCCGCGGCTACGAGGAGCGGATCCGCGCCGCGGGTGGAATCGATTTTCAGATCCTGGGCATCGGCCGGACCGGGCACATCGGCTTCAATGAGCCGGGCAGCGCCCGCCGGTCGCGCACCCGGCTGGTGACGCTCGACCCGCTGACCCGCCGGGACGCGGCGGAGGATTTCGGAGGCGACGAGCACACGCCGCACTATGCAATCACGATGGGTGTCCGCACGATTCTGGAGGCCCGGCGGATCGTCCTGATGGCCTGGGGGCAGCACAAGGCCTCCATCGTGCGCGCGGCGATCGAGGGGGCCGCCACCGCGCAGGTGAGCGCGTCATTCCTCCAGGAGCATGACAACGCGACCTTCGTTCTCGACGAAGCGGCCGCGGGCAGCCTCACCCGGTTTCGGACGCCGTGGCTCCTCGGCCCGCTGGAGGATCAGGGCCTGGCCTGGGATGCCCGCATGACGAGGCGGGCGATTCTCTGGCTTTCCCAGTCCCGATCGAAGCCCATCCTCAAGCTGACGGACGACGACTACAACGAGGCCGGCCTGCAGGATCTGATCTCAGCGAAGGGTTCCGCCTACGAGGCGAACCTCGACGGCTTTTACCAGCTCCAGCACACGATCACCGGTTGGCCCGGAGGGCGCGACCCGAAGCGGACAAAGGCCGGGGACGCCCCCGTCCGGCCCCTGCGCTCCCCGTCGGCGGGGGTGTTTCCGAAGCGGATCCTCGTCTTTTCCCCGCATCCCGACGACGATGTCATCTCGATGGGCGGAACGCTTTGCCGCCTGGTCGATCAGGGCCACGAGGTCCACGTCGCCTACCAGGTGTCGGGCGCAACGGCGGTGTCCGATGAGTCTCTCTGGCGCACCCTGCGTTTCGCCGCGGATGGGGAGATTGCGGGTTCCGACGGGGCGGAAAAACTGAGATCGCTTTGCGCCGCCTTCGAGGCGACGGGAACGTTGCCGGAGAGCCCCTCCGTGACGCGGTGGAAAGGCCTCATCCGCAGGCAGGAGGCGGTCGCGGCGGCGCGGATATGCGGCGTGCCGCCCGAGCGGCTGCATTTCATGGACCTTCCTTTTTACCATGGCCCGGGCCGGAGGCGGGAACTTGGGGAAGGGGATATCGCCCGAATGGCGGAGTTGCTTGGCCGGCTGACGCCCCACCTCATCTTTGCCGCCGGCGATCTCGACGACCCGCACGGCACGCACCGGCTGTGCCTGCGCGCTCTCCGGGACGCCTTGGCGATGCAGGCCGCCCGGGCGTGGGTTGGGGAGAGCGAGATCTGGCTTTATCGCGGCGCCTGGGCCGAATGGGGTCCGGACGAGATCGACCTGGCCGTGCCGCTCAGTCCGCAAGAGGTCCTGCGCCGGCGCCGCGCGATCTTCCGGCACGAGACGCAAAAGGACCAGGCGGTGTTCCTGGGGAACGACCGGCGCGAGTTCTGGCAGCGCACGGAGGATAGGAGCCGGAAGCTCGCCGAAACGTACAACGCGCTCGGTTTGGCGGAATATGAGGCGATCGAGTCGTTCAAGAGGTACTCCCCCGCGGAATTCCTTCGCGATGCCCCGCTTTAGGCCGGACCCTTTCGGCTGCGCCCAGTGACGATGCCCCTCCCGCGTTCGCTGCAGAACTACAACCGCTTTCTCCTGTTTGTCGCAGGCTTGGGGGGCCTCCTGTACGGCGTCGATGTGGGAATCATTGCCGGAGCCCTGCCCTACCTGGAGGCCACTTCCGGCCTCAACGCCGGGCAGCTCTCCTTCATCGTTGCCGCGGTGCTCCTGGGAAGCGTGATCTCCACGCTCTTTGCCGGAATGCTCGCCGATGCGATCGGGCGCAGGACCCTGATGACGCTGAGCGGCGTCCTCTTCATCGCGAGCATCCCCATGATCGCCCTTTCGCACGGATACGGGCCGCTCGTCCTCGGGCGGCTGCTCCAGGGTGTCAGCGGCGGCTTCATCGGGGTCGTGGTTCCGCTCTATCTCGCCGAGTGCCTGGGCGCCGCCAGCCGCGGGAAGGGGACGGGAATCTTCCAGTGGCTGCTGACGCTCGGAATCGTCGCCGCAGCTGGAATCGGGATGTACTTCAGCATCCGGGTGAGCGAGGTCGCGCAACTGGGCGACGCGGACCGGCTCCTGGCCTTCAAGGATCTCGCCTGGCGGAGCATATTCTGGGTCTCGCTGCCTCCCGGGGTCCTTTTCGTCCTGGGTAGCGTATTTGTGGCGGAGTCGCCCCGGTGGTTGCACCGGCGCGGACGGAGGGAGGCCTCGCTTGCGGCGCTCCTGCGTTCCCGCCCGCCCGGGCAGGCCGAGATCGAACTCGGCGAAATGGACCGGACGGCGTCGGCGGAGCGAGCCGCGCGGGAATCGGGGGGCGCCGCCCGTCCGGCGGGCGGGCGGAGATCGCTCCTTCAAAAAAAGTACGTCGTCCCCTTCTTCCTCGCGTGCCTGGTCCTCGCCTGCAACCAGGCGACCGGCGTAAATTCGATCATCGGGTACAATACGACGATCCTCCTTCAGGCGGGACTTTCGGATGTCCAGGCGCACTGGGGGTACGTGATCCTGACTTTCGTCAACTTTCTGACGACGATCGCCGGCTTCATGCTGGTGGACCGAAAAGGGCGCAAATTCCTGCTTTCGGTCGGCACGGCGGGCATCGTCGTGTCCCTGCTGGCCGTCGGGATCCTGTTTCGAAGGACCGAGAGCCAGCGCCTGGACTGCGCTCCCGCGGTTCAGGCCCTCGTGACGGCGGATCAAGCTGTCAAGATGTCCTTCCATGGCGCGCCCGCCGCGGCGCTCCTGGCTTCAGTTGGAGACGCCGGAAACGCCCTTGCGGGGCGTCCCTCCACCCTGACCATCATCTATTCCTATGGCGGCTACAGGTCGGCCACCAAGCCCTTCCGTTCCGACGATCCCGACGGATCGCGGGTCGAAATCACGCGCGCAGACTGCGTGCCCGCGAACAAGGTCATCGCGTTTTTCTCAAATCCGTTCGCCAGCCTCGAAGAAGCGCGCACCGCTCCGCTCAGGATAGAAAACGCGCTCGTGACGCCCGTCCCTGGCGAGGGCAACGGATGGCTCACGGCCGGCTTCATCTACGTTTTCATGGCCTTTTTTGCGGTCGGTCCGGGAGTCTGCGTCTGGCTCGCCCTGTCCGAACTGATGCCGACCCGGATTCGATCCAATGGCATGAGCGCCGCCCTCCTCATCAACCAGGCCGTTTCAACGGCCATCGCGGCGGTCTTCCTTCCGACGGTCGGCCGCTACGGCTACGGGACGATGTTCTTCGCGTTTGCCGGATGCGCAGCCATATACTTTTTCACGGCGGCATTTCTGCTGCCGGAGACCAAGGGAAAGACCCTGGAGGAGATCGAATTCCTGTTCGAATCCCCCGCTTCAAGACGTTGAACGCCCGCCGCGCGGGGCGGACCGGACTTCACGACCACTTCAGGTCCTCATTGACGATGGGCAAGGTGCGGATGCGCCTGCCGGTCGCGGCAAAGATGGCGTTGCAGATCGCGGGGGCTGCGGGCGGGAGGCCGGGTTCGCCCAGGCCCGTGGGCGGGGAGGCCGACTTGATGAAATGTACGTCCACGACCGGCGGCGAATTCTCCATGCGAAGCAGCGCGTAGTTGTTGAAGTTGGCCTGAGCGGCGGCGCCATTTTCGATGGTGACCTTGAGGAACCAGGCGGCGCCGATCCCGTCGATCATGGCGCCCTGCACCTGGCTTTCCGCCGAACTCAGGTTGACGATAAGCCCGGCGTCCACGACGGCGGTGAGCTTTTTGATCTTCAGAACTCCCGATGGGCTGACGCTCACTTCGGCGACGACGGCCACATAGGCGTTGTTGGTGTGGGTGATGGCCAAACCCTGCCCCTCGCCGCGCGGCAGCTTTTTGCCCCAGCCCGCCTTTTCCGCGGCCAGCTTCAGGACGGCGGCCATCTTTGAAGCAACAAACCCGCCGCCGCGTCCCTCCCGTCCGCCGCCCGGCCCGCCCGGGACCGACGCGAGCAATTCGAGCGTAAAGTCCAGCGGATCGCGGCCCGCGGCATTGGCCAGCTCGTCCACGAACGATTGGGTGGCCCAGGTGTTTCCGTTGTCGCCGGGAGCGCGCCAATATCCCGTGGGCACGGTGCCCGCGATCTTGCTGGAGTGCACCCTCGAGCCGGGCACGGCGTTGAATGGAAACCCGCCGCCGGTCATGTCTCCGGGTCCGCCCTGCATCTTGACGAACGAATCCTGCAGGGCGACGACCTTGCCCGCGCCGTCCACGCCGGCCCGGAAGAAGTGCCAGCCGTTGGAGCGATAGTTGTCGTGGGCGAAGTCCTGCTCGCGGGTCCAGGTGAGCTTTACGGGCGTGCCCTCCAGCTTCTTCGCGATGGCGGCGACCTCGAGCGAGAACTCGTTGCTGCCCCTCCGGCCAAAGCCGCCGCCCAACCGCGTGACATGGACGACGACATCGCGGGAGGCCAGGCCCAATCCCTGGGTGACCAGGTGCTGGCCGGACGATGGAATCTGCGAGGGGCACCACATCTCCATGACGCCGTTCTTGAACAGGGCGGTGCAGTTCTGCGGCTCGAGTGTCGCGTGGGCGAGAAAGGGGTAATGGTAAACCGCCTCGAGGGCTTTGGAGCCGGCTGGCAAGGCGTCCGCCGGCGCGGCTTTTGCGAGCGCCTCAGCCTGCTTGGCCATATCCTCGCTGCTCTGGCTGGCGCCGGGGCCCTCATCCCACTGGACCTTGAGTCCCTCGGCGGCCTTGAAGGCGAGCCAGGTCGAGTCGGCGACGATGGCCACGCCGGAGGGGAGTCCGCTGATGCCCTCGGGCACAAAGGCATCGCGCACGCCGGGAATCGCCTTCACCTCGTCGAGGTTCGCGGTTCCGATCCTGCCTCCGAAGACCGGACACTTGACGTACGCGGCGTAGACCATGCCCGGCAGTCTCTGGTCGATGCCAAAGAGCGCCCGGCCTGTGACGATCTTGTCGTTGTCCACGCCGGGAACGCGGGTGCCCAACAACTTGAAATCCCTTGGATTCTTGAGCGAAACCTCCGTTGGCGGCGGCAGCGTCGCGGCCCTGCCCGCGAGCTCGCCATAAGTCAGGCGTCGATTGGAGGCTTGGTGAATAACCGTGCCGTCCTCCGTGGTGCATTCGCCTGCGGGAACGGCCCAGGTCTGCGCGGCGGCCTCCACGAGCAGCGCGCGCGCCGTCGCGCCGGCGTGCCGCAAAGGGCCGTAATTCCCCGGAGTAGATCCGCTTCCGACCGCCATCTGCCGGCCGTACGCCGGATTCAAGTCGCCCTGGGTCACCGTCACCCTGTCCCACGGCACATCGAGTTCCTCGGCGATGATCATCGGAAGCGCCGTCTTGGCCCCCTGGCCCATCTCGGAATTCGGCGCGATCAGCGACACCGCGCCGGTCGGGGCGATGCGAATGAACACATTCGGGGCAAAATCGGCGGAAACGGCGGGAACCTCCTGCGCCAGAGCCGGCGAATCTCCAAAACGAAAATAGGCGCCAACCAATAGTCCGCCGCCGGCGAGCGCGCCGACCTTGAGGAAGCCGCGACGATCGAGCGCGGGAGCCGGAGAATGCCGCCGATTGGTTTCCGTGGCCGTCATGGGCCGCACGGTGCCATCGGTAGCCCCCTCCGTCAAGGGATGCACGCTAGCGCTGCGCGGCGGGCGCCGCCAGGGGCGAATCGCCGTAGTCGACCGCCGGGCAGACGTGATAGCCGTGGCGCTGAAACCAGCAGGCGGCGAGAAAGACCTTGAAGCGCCACCAAACCGGCCAGGGCAGGCTGGCGTGGCCGGCCACGATGGAGCATATGGCATCCCGCGTCCGCCAGGGAACCTGCGGTGAGACGAAGACCGCGAATCCGTCGTTTTGGTAGAAGGAGGTGATCAGCTTCTGAAACACCCCGGCATGGCCCTTGACTTGCGACGTGTAGCG
Source organism: Opitutaceae bacterium (assembly GCA_050015855.1). Classification (GTDB taxonomy): domain Bacteria; phylum Verrucomicrobiota; class Verrucomicrobiia; order Opitutales; family Opitutaceae; genus Palsa-1447. The sequence continues at coordinate 91,651 of JBEKAO010000017.1, forward strand.
CCGCCGTTCGGCGGCCGTCAGGCCCCGTCTGGAGGCATGGGCCCGGGCGATCATTTCCACGGCGATCCTGGCGGAGAACATGGACATATAGACCCCGGTCGAGAAGATCGGATCGAGAAACCCCGCGGCGTCCCCGATGCGGATCAGCCGCTCCTCCGCCAAACTCCTGCGAAAATAGCTGTAATCGCTCGTCACGAAAAAGGGCATGGTCGCCTCGGCGCTTCCGACCAGCTCAGAGAGCTTCGCCGACTCGGCCACCGCGCGGGCGAAGAGCGCCTCGGGCTTCATTCCTGATTCGCGCATCGCATCGACCGTGGTCACGAGCCCCACGGAGGTCTTCTCGGCGTCGAGGGGGATCAGCCAGAACCATCCGTTGTCCAGCCGGACGGCGACCGTATGCCCTCCCGCGCGGCCGGGAGCCCGTGCTACCCCCCGGAAGTGGCTGTAAATCGCCACTCGCTTGGGAAAAGGCAGCGCCGAGAGCTCCCGCGCCTTGCCCGCCTCGAGGAGGTTGTCCCGGCCGCTCGCATCGATCACCCAGGCGGCGCTCACGGTCCTCGTTCCACCCGGTCCCTTCAGCCGTATCCGATTAAAACCGCCTTCCGATCCAGCCATCTCCGCCAGGGTTTCCATGCAGACCTCGGCGCCGAGCTCCCGCGAATGATAGAGCAGCAGCTCGTCGAACTTGGAGCGCTCCACCTGAAAGGTGCTTTCCAGTCCCGGTATGATCCCGTCGCTGAACATGATCTCGGTAGTGGCGCGCCCGTTGGCCGAGAAAAAGGCCGCGCCGTACTTGTTGACGAATCCGGCGGACTCGATCCGGGGCCACACCCCGGTCTCCCGCAGGATGCCGTTGGCGATCGGGAGCAGGGACTCGCCGATATGGAAACGGGGGAACCGCTCCTTCTCAGCCACGAGAACCCGGAATCCGCGCAGCCGCGCCAGCGCCGAGGCCACGCTCCCGCCCGGTCCGCCTCCAACGACGACGATGTCATAATCCGGAGCTTGCATGACGGGGGTCCCGAAACTGGCGAGGGGCCTTTGGCGGGTCAAGCGGCGACCCAACCCCGTCTGCGTGGAGGCGGACTATGCGGTCGTCTCCGTGGGACTCGACGACCGCCTTCGATCGCCAAGGCGGGGATCAGGCGAGGACCGCCCTGCGGCGCCTGAGAAGATTCAGGGCGATGAGCGCCGCCCCGAGTAGGCCGATCGTCTCTCCACCATCGGGGACAGGGTCGCCGTCGTAGAAGAGTTGGTTCTGCGCCGCGGCTCCGTTGCCATCCATGGGATTGATGACCTCCACCCCGAAGTCGTTGCCGTACGCCAGGACCGACTCGGTATCATCCGTCGTGCCAAACTCGCTCTCAGCAGCAAGCGAGAAGATGTTGTCCGGATCGCCGGTTTCACCCTGCAGGAACCAGATTGCGTCCTGGAGTTCTGCCGCGGCGGTGGACCGGCCGCCGTTGGTCGTCGAATAATCGTATCCTTCCAACGTACCGGTGGCGAACTGCTCATACAGCCAGGCCGCGCCCACGGAAAGCGTCATGTCAGGCTGGCTGCCACCGAGGATGTCTTCGCTCATCGAGTAGGCATATGCTTGTCCCGGATTGAAATTTACATCGTTGGTTCCCCCCTCGACGCAGAAGGTTTCAAATGCGGTCAGCCCATTGAAAGCCCCCGAATTGCTGGGGTCATCGGTCGGAAATGTGTAGAGGGCCAGCGGGCTGTAATCGGCGGGAATCCAGCTCTGCGCAACGCCGTCTGCATTGACAGCAAGCACGGCGAATTCCCCACCGAGTCCGGATTGGAAGGGATCGTACGATCCACCGGCGATACCCCAAGTGGCCCATGCGGAACCGGCCGAAATAACAAGTGAGTTTTCGCCAAAGGATGGAGTGCCTCCCGCGCCAATTGCAGCGATAAGGATGCAGGCCAAACTGCCATTCGATAATTTCATATTTAACACTCATGCAGGAAGCGCTCCAGTTTTGATGATAAAAGGAAATGCTTGCATAATAACCTTATATACAACTATATATGAAATCCACAAATTACCGTAAGATCTCTATTTGATAAATTATTCTAATGATCCTGTCGGATTCACGACGCAGGGATATTTATGCTAGATCATAACCTGTTGTTTTGCAGAGGGATCAAAGATCTCCCTGCCATGTAATGTTTTCCGACACTTCGGGTGACCACAAAAGCTACCTACCGATCCATATCAACTAGGTCTATCATGGAATCTACACACGCCTTACTGCCGCGGTGATCGACCGCCCCCTTCAGACTCGGGGCACGGCCCGAAACTGGAATACCGTGCTCAAGCTGCCTGGGCGAATTCTTGTTGCAACACAATGCAACACACATCAAGGTTTGCTTGTGCAAAAGTCGATCACAACAAGCGTTCGCCTTCCGCGAGATCTGAAGAGAAAGATAGATCGCAAGGCTGTGTCGGCAGGTAGTGGGCGAAACAGGGTTATCATTGAAGCCCTTGAGTCGTACCTAAGAGAGGATGATCAAGCCGATTACGAGGCAGAGGCGCGGCGACAATCGCAGTTGGCTACAAAGCTCGATCGTCCGGACTCAGCCTGGGACGAGATGATTGAGAGGGATCTTCCGGCGCGATGAATTTGGCGCGCGGGGATGTAGTTGCAGCTGTTGTTCCGGGTGACTTTGGAAAGCCGCGTCCGGTCGTGATCGTACAGGCGAGACCTTACCTCGAATCCCACGCGTCCGTGACAGTCTGCCCCCTGACAACGCACCTGACAGGCCTGCGCATGTTCCGTATCATGGTCGCCCCAGACAAGAATAATGGCCTAAACGAACCGTCTGAAGTCATGGTAGATAAGGTAAGCTCGCTGCGCCGGGAACGGATTGCACAATCGATCGGAAGATTGTCCGCGTCCGATATGCGGGCCATCGATGATTCGCTGCGGGGATGGCTCGCCTTGGGTTAGCTTCCGAGTCGACTGTGAAGCCCCACCTTGCGCTCCTCCGCGGAATCAACGTCGGCGGCAACAGGAAAGTGGCCATGTCGGATCTGAGGAAATGGATGGAAGCCCTCGGGTTTGCCGGGGCCCAAACGCTTCTGCAAAGCGGCAATATTGTGTTTTCTGCTGAAGAAGAGAGCTGCTCCGATTTGGAGCGCCGTTTGGAGGTGGAGGCTAAGAAACAACTTGGCCTAGTCAGCGATTTCCACGTTCGGACGCTGGCGGAATGGCAAGAGATCATTCTGGGCAATCCATTTTGCGAACAGGCGCGGAGCGACCCGAGCCACCTCGTCGCTGTCGTGCTCAAGAATTCCGTGGCGCCATCGCTCGTCCGGACGCTCCAGGCGGCCATCAAGGGGAGGGAGGTTCTAAGAGTTAAGGGCCGCACTGCGTACGTTTACTACCCGGATGGCATCGGCACCTCTCGCCTTACTGCCGCGGTAATCGACCGCCACCTTCAGACTCGGGGCACGGCCCGGAACTGGAATACCGTGCTCAAACTAGGTTCGGTCGCCCGAGGCGAATAGGCGTTATTGCGGCGGCCAACGGGATTGGCTCGCAATCGCTCGGGGCTTCGCCCCAAACCCTGGCGGGTTTGCCGTTCCGCTTCGCTCCACGAACCCGCGACCCCAAGATCCACAGTTTAGTGCGCTGGCTATTAATCAACGAGTTGTAGAACTCCGCTTTTCGGCCGATTCACTCTGTACAAGCGAAATCCGTGTGGCATGATTGTGGCACGGTTTGGTAGGGTAACCGTTGCCGCATGTGCAGGATTCTGACGTACGCTTGCACTGAGCCTTTCGGCCATTAGTTTTTTGTCATGATCACCAACGAACTTTCCCGCTCAGCATTGGAACTGCCGTTGGAAGATCGCCTTGAACTTGCACGGTGGCTGGTCGAGAGCGTCGTTCAACCGGAGGCGCTCACCGACACCTTCAAGGAAGGCATTCGGCGGATCGAGGATGTGGCCACAGGCCGTGTGGCGGCCCTAACCGAGGAACAATTTCGCTCTGCAGTGCGATGAAAGTCCTGTTTCACCCGGAGTTTCCGAAAGACCAACGGAAATTCCAGGCGGACTATGCGGTCATCTCGGTGGGACTCGGCGACCGCTTTCGGATGGAAATCGACAATGCGATTGAGGCGATCAAGGCTTCCCCAAGTGCAGCCGGGCATTTCGTCAACACGGGTCAGCCATTGTGACCGAGGTTCGACGCCGCAATCTCCAGGCATTCCCTTTTTTCGTACTCTACGGATGGAGTGGTGACACTCTGATTTTCGGCTCAATCATTCCAACGCGGTCGGACCCATTGAACTGGTTGACGCGTTTCCGCGGTTAACGGCGACCTCCATGGGTGGAGCTTGAGGTCGCACTTTGCGACCTTAAGTTTGCAACATCCGAGAGCTGCGTCCCCGGTTTGGGAGCCTTCCGCCCGTAGGCCTGCCCCTCCTCAATCAATTCAGCGGTCGCATCGGGATGCTGGATTACTTGCATCCAATCGCGCTGCGTGCGGCCTTCATTGCGTCCTTGTGATTGAGGCCAGATACCTTGCCAGCCGATAACTCTCGATCACGGCGGACCGCTTCGCGGATCGCAGTCCGTTCGTCCGAGTCCGGCTGTCCGGCGTCAATGCTCTGCCAGAGCGCCTGGGCCAGCGACACTTTCTTGGCGAGGGGAAGCGCCA
>JBEKAO010000018.1:0-134032 GCA_050015855.1 Opitutaceae bacterium
GTCGCGAACACGGGGGCGAAGACGGTGTTGAAGGCGTTGATCAGGGTCTGGCTCCCGCCCCAGGCCGTGTTGAGGCCGAGCTGCCCGCCCGCGTTGTTGAAGGTCAGCTGCGGGCTGACGAGGGTCAGGCCCGCGTAGGCTGAGTTGGTCGCAAGAAACGGTCCGTCGCCCCGGAGCAGGATGTTCTTGTTGCCGGTCCCCTCGATGTAGAACCCGGCGTCGAGATCCTGGTTGGGACCGCTGCCCACATAGCCCCTCGTGGAGATGTTGAAGAGGTACGAGCTGACGTTGACCGTCACCGACGCGGGAGAGGAGGTCGCAGGACCGTACGCATTGGTGGCGATTGCCGTGTAGGTGCCCGCCTGCGCCGTGCCGATGTTCGCCAAAGTGAGCGTGGGACCCGTCGCACCCGCGATGTTGGTTCCGTTGAGCTGCCATTGGTAACCCGTGGCGCCCGTGGCGGTGACGCTGAGGGTCGGACTCGCTCCCGCGTTGACGGTCTGGGGGACCGGCTGGGTCGAAATCGCGGGGACCATCAGTGAGGCCACGGAAGCGGGATTATCCACGGCATCATTTGCCGGAATGTAGGTGCCGGAGGTCACGAATTCGTAGTCGTACCAGCTGCGGACGGAAGGAGCCGCGGGGGTGTTCGTGATCTCCATCCTCAGGGCGTCATACTCGACATTGCCGTCGGTCGACAGGGTGATCTCATTGGAGGCGCCCGCCGCGTTCAAATCGCCCGTCGGCCACTGGAAGACGACCCATTGATACGTGCCCTGGAGGCCGCTGCGCGTCGCGGCGTCGCTCGTCTTGAGGGTGGAATTGCCGTTCCAGGTGAGGCTGTGGCCGTTCAGCGCCACCGTCACGTTGCCGTTGGTGGACGCGAATCCGACCGACAGGACCGTGTACTGGCCCTGGCTCAACTGCGATGCGTTTGCCGTGAAATAGACCTGCCAGGGCGGGCAGGCCGTCGTGACTCCGTTTGTCCCGCTCGCTCCATGGAGGCCGGTCACGTAGTGCGGGATGACGTACTGGTAGCCGTCCGTCGTATCGTCGGATGCGTTGAAAACGCCGCCAAAGAGCCCCGGATCGAACGAGTTCCACTGCACATAATTCCAAGCTTGCAGGTTGTTCGTCGCAGGAGTGGAGCCGACCGCCGTGGCGTAATAGACGACCGTTCCGTTATTGCCTTGGAAATCCTGCCAGTAATTCCAGGCGCCGGGGTACTCCCGGTCGTCCTGGCCGGTGGTGCCGTTCGTTCCGTGGAGGAATTTGTCGGCCGAACGGGTCGGCGTTCCGATCGTCCAGATCGGCGCGAAAGTGCTGAAGTTCTCCTGGGTGAAGGGAATGCTGACATTTGTCGCTTTTCCCGCGCTTACGGAGACATTGTTCAGGCGCGACTCGCCCCACTGCCCGAGGACGTACGAGGACAGCCGGTAGGTGCCCGGGACGACGCCCGTCATCTGCGCGTTTCCGTTGCTGTCGTTCTCGTCCCAATACTGGCTGCCAACGTTGGTGAACTGAAAGTCTGAACCATTGTCGGCAAGCACCGTCCATGCGGACCCCCCGGAATTGGATCCGCCGCCGGAAACCGACGCCGAGACGCTGCCGCGGCCCGATGATGGCACGTATCCCGCGGCGATGAGGGTGCTGTCGGTGTCCCAATTGGCGAGCGCCGCGCTCATCGAGTTCAGGGCGTCGTTGAACATCGCCGCCGGGGTGCCCGTATTGAACCGGAAGTAGACCGGCCCAAAAAGGCGGGAGCTGTTGACCCCCTGGGGCGGCGTGTAGCCGACGTTATAGGCCAGATGGTCGGAGAGGAGCTCCCCCATGCAGATATTGCCGGTGAAGATCAGGTCCTGCTTGACCGGGCCGCCCACCATCGAATCAGTCCTCGGAAACACGCCCCAGCACCCGTACGTGCTTCCGTAGACGCCATGCACCTCGTGCAGGTACTCAAAGCTTGAATAGTCGTACTTCGTGTAAAACCCGCGGGTGAAGCCGGAGGGTATGGGCGACAGCCCGTGGATATCGACCACGGCATTCTGCACCTGCCGCCCGGGGTCGGTATTGTTGATGATGGTCGTGTCGGGCAGCGGAATCAGCGTGGGCCCGAGGTTGTTCAACCCGGAGTTGTAGGAATAGGTGTTGGTGAACAGCGGCTGGCTGATCCGGAAGACATACTGCACCTGCCCGAGGCTACCGGCGATGTCGGTCGAGCTGTGCGCGAACACGACGTAGACGTGAATTCCCGGATCGTTTGGAAACACGATGAAGTGCTGCGTGAAGGTGAACGCGTTGCTGGAATTAGAGGCCGTCGTGATCCACCAATCGAGGTAGTTGCCCTGGCTCAGGACATACCCGTTTGTCACGGTTCCGGAGCCGGGGCCCGAATTGTCCATGTACAGCCCCTTGTACGTTCCGTCCCCCGAGAACTGTTCCGTGTCGACCAGATTGTCGGTGTGTCCGGCCAGGACGACGCTCCAGACATTGCCCTGGTTGGAATCCCAATCGAGGGTGATCGCGCCGTTGGAGATCTGCCAGTCGGCAGCCGAATTCTTTGTGAGGGTCAGCTGCGCCAGGGCCGGGCGGGACGCGAAGATTACAATCAAGGCGGCCGTTGCGACCCAGGCGCCGGCCCTGTTGATCAATCTCGCGTTGGGATCCGACTCCATTTGCGGCCGTCCAGGCTCAAGGATAGTCGGAATGGCGCTTTCGTCGAGGCGGTAGTGAGAAACGCATGAGATTGGATACGTAGTAGTACGGGCAAGGGACGGCTTGTCCATGAGTGCGGGTTGGAAGACCTTGGGGGGTATTCCCTATACCGAAGCCGGCACATGGCATTTCCACCTAATCGCACCTGGGCAATGGTCCCTATCCTGGCGGGCGTATTCTTCTCCCTATCAGCCAGTTTTGGCGCGTCCGCAGCCGGAACGGGAGGCGCCGGGGTGCGTTTCGATGATTCGATCAAGGATGTTCCTTTCGCAGCGCCTGGCTACCGGCCTCATCGGGTTCGGGAAGTTCTTACAGCTCTGGAGCTTGCGGAGAACCGCGATTTCGTAATTACCCTGAGGATGAACAACCTCGGCGAACTGCAAGCGCGGATTCATTCCGGCGGCGTCGTTCCTCGGTCTGAGATGAAGGCGCGGTACCTGCCGGCCAAGGCTGAATTCGACCGGGTCGCCTCGTGGCTCTCCAGCAAGGGCTTTGTCCTGACGATCGAAGACCAGAATCATGTTAACTTGTTTGTCCGTGGCACAGTTGCGCAGATTTCGGACGCCTTGGGCGTGAGGTTTGCCCGCGTCGCGGCCGGCGGCGGCGAATTCACTTCCGCCGTCACCGCCCCGACTCTGCCGCCCGAAATCTCCGGCTACGTCCTCAGCATCGACGGCCTTCAGCCCCATCTGCTTATGCGCTCCCCGAAGGCGCGGCCGCAATCGGTGACGGCGGTGGGCGGCTATTTCGCCCCGGCCGACATTGCCGCGGCCTATGGCATTCCGGCGGGCATCAACGGCTCCGGACAGACAATCGCCATTATCATGGGGGCGGCCCCGCGCGGGAGCGACCTCGACGCATTCTGGCAGGCTTGCGGTTTCAGCGGTGCCCGAAACCCGTCCATCGACGTTCCGGTCTTGGGGGGTCCGACCGTTGCTTCGCAGGCGCAGGATGCGACTGAGGTCACGCTCGATGCCGAGTGGGCCATGGGCATGGCTCCCGGGGCGAAGTTGCGCATCTACGAGATTCCCTCCCTGACCACCGCGAACATTCTGGCAGCCTGCACTCAAATCCTGGCGGACGCGGCAAACGACCCTTCAATCCGGGTTGTATCCTATAGCGGCGCGGGCCTGGAGTCCGAGTATTCCACAAGCAGTTTGATGGCCGACTCCCAGACATTCGCCCAGCTCGCGGCGGCGGGCATCACATTTCTCGCCAGTTCGGGCGACGGCGGCTCCAACCCGAATCCTCCGACGGAGCCCAATGGCTACAATCCATCGAACCCTCTCGGCGTCGAGTATCCGGCGAGCGACCCAAACTCAACCAGCGCGGGGGGAACCACGCTTGCCCTTGGCTCAAATTGGAACGCGACCGGGGAAACCGCCTGGATGGCGGGAAGCTTGGCCACGGGCGGGGGAATCAGCGGGGTCTTTGCCCGGCCTTCCTGGCAGGCAGGGAGCGGAGTGCCCTCCGGCAGCGGGCGCTGCGTTCCGGATATCGCGGCCGTCGCGAGCGCGAACTCACCCGGCAGCCTGAACGGCGGCGCCCTGATCATCCTGAACGGACAAAGTTTCAGCGAAGTGGGAACAAGTCTTTCGGCTCCGGTCTGGGCAGGGATCGTCGCGATCATCAACCAGGCCCGCTCGAATATTGGGTCCCCACCGGTCGGCTTGCTGGGGCCCTGGCTCTATCCGCTGATCGGCACCGACGCGTTTCAGGACATAACGGCGGGCGGCAATGGCGCCTATGGCGCCGGCCCGGGTTATGACCTTTGCACGGGCGTCGGCACGCCCAACGTCGCCAATCTCATTGCGCGCATCGATCAGGCCTCCGCGGCGCCGGCGATCTCCAGCCAACCGTCTTCGCAGACGATCAATTCGGGCGGGAGCGTCGCATTCGCCGTGACGGCCGCGGGCTTTCCGGTTCCCGGCTACCAGTGGCGGCTGAACGGGGCGCCGATCGCCGGCGCCACGAGCTCCCGACTCGTGATTTCGGGCGCAGGCGCCGCAAATGCCGGATCCTACACCTGCGTTGTGGTCAATTCATCGGGAACGACGATCAGCGATCCCGCCACGCTCTCGGTCTCCTCGACGAAGGATATCGGCCGGATGGTCAATTTTTCGACTTTGGCTCCCGTCGGAATAAACCAGATTTTGACCGTCGGATTTTTCACGGGCGGAGCGGGCACCCAGGGAACGCAAAATCTCCTGGTCCGCGCGCTTGGACCGGCGCTTGCCGGAATGGGAGTGACCGGTGAGCTGACGGACCCGACGCTGACCCTGTTCAGCGGCACGGGCGCGATCGGTTTCAACGACAACTGGGCATCGTCGGCCGCCAACGAAGCTTCGGTCACCGCCGCCGATTCCGCCGTGTACGCGTTTCCCCTGACCGATCCCAAGAGCCTCGATTCCGCCCTGGTGACCACCCTGGCCGCAGGCGGATACACCGCGCAGGTCAGCGGCAACGCCGGGACGTCCGGCTCCGTCCTGACTGAAGTGTATGATGACACCCCCTCGGGGGCCTACACGCCGGCCACGCCCCGCCTGACCAACATTTCCTGCAAGACGCAGATTGGCGCAGGGGGTTCCCTGACCGCCGGATTTGTGATCGGCGGGTCCACCTCGAGAACGGTCCTCGTCCGGGCCACCGGTCCGGCGCTTGCGGCCTTTGGGGTCGCGGGGTTCATGCCCGATCCGCAGCTGGCGCTGCACGCGTCGGTCAACGGTGTCGACACGGTCCTCGACTCGAATGCGGGCTGGGGCGGCGATCCCCAGATAACCGCAGTCAGCAACGCCGTTTTTGCCTTTCCCCTGACCGATCCCGCGAGCCATGACGCCGTGGTCCTGGCAACCCTGGCGCCTGGAAGCTACACGGCGGTGGCCTCGAGCGTCGGCGGCACCGCTGGCGTTGTCATGATCGAGGTCTACGAGGTCCCTTAATCGGCCGGTCAGGGGCCGCCCTTTGGACCCGATTTATCGCTCCCGCCTGGCTTTGGCGTCGCCGCCTTGACGAGGAGATCATGCCACGCGGCATCGTCGATGTGCTCGAGAGTTCCCCCAAAGTGGACCGGCTGGGAAAGAGGCGCATAGCCGAGTTTGTCCTTTTGGGCGGAAAGCAGGCCGGCGGTTGAAAGAAGCTCGGCGACCTTGCCGCGGGCGCTGAACTGCAGGTCCAGGCTGAGCGGTCGCGCGGAGGCGGACAAGCCCTTGGCGCCGGCGATCCGGCCGGATCCGGTCAGGCGCTCGCTGGGAGCGGTCATCGCGAGCTCGGCGATTTGAATCGAGCCGTCCGCCTCCCGCGTGCCGCTGAGCGTGAACTGGTCGTATCCGATCTCCGACACCTGGTTGGTGAAATCGAGAACAGCCTCGGTCGTCTTGTTCAGGCGAATCTCGCCCACCTTGCTGGTGTCGCGCCTGACTCCGATGAGGGAGCCCATGAGCGAGCCCACGGATCCGAGGGTATCCGATACCGGGGTGGAGGCTTCCGGAAGGGACTCCGCGACGTTCGTCTTAAGGAGACGGACTATGCCCGCCGTGCTCGTCAGGTGGAATTCCTCCCGCGTGCGCGAAACCAGGCCTTCCAGCGTGGCTCCGTCGCCCGTCAGGCTGCTTGAAACTGAAAACCGGCCTTCGAGAACCGGGTCCTCCCCGTGTTGCGGCGTGCCGAAAAACGGCGCCGCTTCGACCTCCTTGACGGAAGCCGTGGCGTTCAGGCTGTAGGGGAGGCGGGCGGCGGCATCGAATGAGATCGATCCTTCCGCATTTGCCGGACTGTGGCGCGGAATGACGCCGCGGCCGTACTGGAGGCGCAGGGACCGCGGGTCGGCGACGAAGGTCCCGCCGACGTCGACATAGTCCCGGTCTCCCGCCCGCATTCGATCGAACCCGACCGTCAGGCTCCCGGTCCAGTCGCCCCAGAAGGGAATCCGGTCCCGCGCTTCCGCCGGCTTTCGATCCGGCCCGGGGGCCAAATCCGCAGACACGGGGGCCCCGGCTGCCGAGGCAGCCATGGCGGCCAGCAGGCGCAGGTGCTCAAGGGCGACGCTCTGGCCGGTCAGCTTGGCCTCGATCCGCGCTCCCGCCTGGTCGCGGCTCCAGGTGCCTTCGGCCGACAGATCCGATGCACTCGAACCGAAGGCGACCTTGAATGGCGCCAGAAAGCCGATCGAGCCATCCGCATTGAAATCCGCATGGATGCTGCCGGCGATGGATTTTCCCGGATCGTGCCCGAGTGCGGTCAGCTTGGCGTCCACCTCCGTCCCCCCTCCCACACTTGCGGAAAAATCGCCCGAGGCCGAACGGCCCGTGATCCATCGGGCTCCCGGGACCGCCGGCAGGGCGGCGAGAGCCTCGAGATCGGCATCCCACGTCCCCGTGATTGCGATCGGCTGATCCGCGCCGCCCGGACGGGCCGCCTTGGCATTGAGGGTCGCCAGCCGCCGGCCGGCGCTCCCAAGGGTGAGCGGCGCCCCCTCGGCCTGCCATCCGTTGGATGAGAAACCGGCAAGAAGGGAGAGCGACAGATCGAGATCCCGCGCGACCACCCTGCCCGAATCCAGCAGCGAGACGCCAGCTGCGGTGATCGGCGCCTTCGAGCGCAGGGCCAGCTCTCCGTTTGCCGCACGCACGGCGAATTCCCCGTTCGCGATTCCTCCCGCAAACGCGAGGACGTCGTTCGGACCCGAAAGCCAGGCCATGGGAAAGCCCCGGATCGCGCCCTCCATCCAATCGCCTTGCGGATTCGCCACCTTCAACCTGCCGGTTGCCTCGTCGACATCGAACGGCTGCAGCGACTTCAGGAGCGCGTTCGGGCCGGTTGCGGTCAGGGCGAGGCTCAGTTGACCGACCCGGAGGGTCTGTCCGCTGTGCGCCAGGTCGAAGCGGGCGTCGAGCGCCACGGGCCCGATGCGGTCCAGCGAAGGCGCAAGGACGCCCAGCCGGCCTGCGGTGGCGTTGATGCGGCCGAGGGCATGCGCGCGCGCGAACGCCGCGTCGGTGTCAAATTGGCCGTCCCCGGCGGCAGCAACTGCGGGCAGGGGATTGTCCGGAAAAAAGGGCGTGAGATCGGAGTCGCGCAGGTCGATCTTCCAGGTTCCGGCAAACCCGCCGGCCGCCGAGGGGAACCGCCCGTTGACGGTCGCAACGTGCCGGCCGCCGCGGGCCAGGTCGAGCGCGTAATCCTCCCCGCCGGGGGCGCCAGCGGCGGTGAGACCCGCCGAAAAGGTGACTTCCGCCGGAAGCGATCCGCCCTTTGCGGAAAGGTCGGCCTTGAGTTCGATGCGATCGAGGGTCCGCGGGGATGCCGGGGAGACGACGAGGCGTCCGTGGGCGGCATAGGCCGACACCGAAAGATCCGGGTTTACGACCGCGTCCGAGGCGTCGAATGCGAAGGATCCATCATGGCCGGCGGCCAAACCGCCCCCCCTGATCGCCACGTGAAGGCGCGTGGAGGATTTCTCCAATGCCCCGGGAATGACGAGATCGCCCTCCAACTCCACCCCGTCCAGCGATAAATCGCAGGGCAGCGCCCATGCGCCCAGGATCTGGTGCATGGCGCGGGCCGCCTTCTGCGCAGGAGGGATGTCGCCCTGCGCCTTTCCCGCGGCCCCCGGCGCCGCGGCGGACTCCACCCGCGCGGTCTCCGATTGGCGGAGGCGGCGCAGGTCGAGGGTCCAGCCCCTTGCCACCAGGCCTCGGACGAGGACCTTCCGGTCCCGCACCGCCGCGACGAGCGGAAGCCTGGCCTCGAGGGAGGGCACCGTGAGGGTGGCGCCGTCGAACTCGAAACGCAGGTCCTCGAATTCAACTTTTCCAAACCCGGCCGACACCGATCCCACGGTGCATCGAAGCGCCGGGTGCGAGTCGAGGTAGGCCTGCGCGATCAGGGTCTGGACAAACGGGGCAAACGCGAGGGCCCCGAGAACGGCGGCAAGCGCGATCGCATACCCGGCAGGCTTCAGGATTCGCCGAAATGATTTCACTCGATAAAGCGGTCGTTCAGACCGCGAATGGCGGGCGAGGTGTCATTTTTCAACAGCCTGCTCAATCGGCCCGGGGCCGGACCATCCGTCTCAGCTGAAGCCGAGGATGGGATGCGGCTCGTAGAGTTCCTCGAGGGAGGCGGTTTCCTCGGGCGCCAGGCGCACGGAAAGCGCGGCGACGGCGTCCTCGAGATGGCCAGGCTTTGTCGCCCCGACAATCGGCGCCGTGATGAACGGCTTGCCAAGCATCCAGGCGAGGGCGATCCGGGCGCGCGGGAGTCCGCGGCCTTCCGCGACCGCTCCCAGCCGGTCGACGACCCTGCGGTCGCTCTCCTCGGTGCGCGAGTACAGGGTGTTCCCGAACTGGTCGGTTTGGGAGCGCTTTGTCTCCTCCTTTTTCCAAGGGCGCGCCAGGCGCCCGCGCGCAAGGGGGCTCCAGGGGATCACTCCAATCCCCTCGGAGTGGCAGAGGGGCATCATCTCGCGCTCTTCCTCGCGGTAAAGGAGGTTGTAGTGATTCTGCATGGAGACAAAGCGTGTCCAGGAGTGGCGGTCGGCGAGATGGAGCGCCTTGGAGAACTGCCAGGCATGCATGGATGAGGCGCCGATGTAGCGCACCTTGCCCGACTTCACCGCGTCGTGCAGCGCCTCCAGGGTCTCCTCGATCGGCGTCTCGTAATCCCAGCGGTGGGTCTGGTAGAGATCGATGTAGTCCATTCCCAGCCTGCGGAGGCTCTCGTCGAGCTCGTGAAAGATGGCCTTGCGGGAAAGGCCCCTGCCGTTGGGCTCGTTGCGCATGAGGCCCTGAACCTTGGTCGCGACAACGACGGACTCGCGGCGGGCGCTGCGCCGCAGGAAGCGCCCGAGGACTTCCTCGCTGGCCCCGCTCGAATAGACGTTGGCGGTGTCGAAGAAGTTTATCCCCAGGTCGAGAGCCTGGCGGAGGAAGGGCTGGCTTTCCTCCTCGCCGAAGCTCCATGCGTGGCGCCCCGGCATCTTGAGTTCGCCGGCGGGGGCGGTGCCGTACGCCATGCAGCCGAGGCCGATGCGGGAGACCTTCAGGCCGGTCCCGCCGAGGGTGACATAATCCATAGTTCCCCGTTTTACCCGAATGGGCGGATGGAATACAAGACAAGCGCCTTGGAACGTTCAATTCACCAGTCCGTGGGCGAAGAGACCGGCAGGGCCTCCGAGGCTGAAGGCGATCGAATCGCCGCGGCGCTCGAGGGAGACTTTCACGTGCTCGGAGGCGGGCGTGATTTCCTTCAGATACTGGATCTGGAGGGTGCGCGGGCGGGGGGTGAAGCCTCCCGCGGCGAGGGCCGTCTGGAGGTAGTCGAAGTACGCGGTATTGTTGACATGCCCGTTGCCGTCGACGTCCGAGTACCGGACCGAGATGTCCCGCTCGATGGAGGCATCCGCTGGGGGCTCAAGGCGGAGTTTCTCGAGTTCGGGACAAAAAATGCCGTCCGGATGGGTGGGGAAGCCGGCGGCGATCTCCCGGGGGACCCGGCAGAGCGCCTTGGCGGCGATATTGATATAGAGCCACACGGACGAGGCCGAAACGATGAGCTCCGGCCCGCAGAAGGCCCGAAAATCCCGATAGCCCTTGAATGCCCGGATGCCCGATGACCATGTGCCCACCCGCAGCGCCTCCTCGTAGCGCGGATAGCGGTGCACGGCCACCGCCATCCGATGCAGCACCCAGGATTCGCCCCGGGCCGCCTTCGCGTGGGCGCCCGAGCCGCACTGATCGGCGTGCCGGATCGCCGCCTCCTGCAAAAACGCAAAAAGGCTCCTGAGGGACAGCAGGTTATCCCGGTCGACGTTCCAATAGGACACCGAACCGTCGAGGATGAATTCTTCGGGAATGGGCGCCATGCCGGCCGGGGGTTTCCGGGTGTGTCACCGCGCCGCGACGCTGGCCGCCGAGGCGGCCGATTCATCCGCGGCGCCGGGGCCCGGGTTCGCCCCGGACGCGGCCTGCGCTGCGAGCAGCCCGCGGACGATCGCCCGCGGAACGGCGAAGACCGTGCCGTGGCGCATGCCCTTGGGCATGACCAGGCGGGAGGAGATATCCTCCCAGTTCCTGAAGTCGCGGGTGCGGACTGCGCCGTAGCGGTGCTCCATGTAGCAGTCGAAGTATACGACCGTGTCGCCGCCGAGCTCGATGGAAGTGGGGCCCTCCGTCCAGCTGCCGGGAGGATTGAGCGGATTGGGGTCCAGGGCGTAGGGGCCCTCGATGTCGTCCGCCCTCGCCAGCCGAAGGTTCTTGATCGGCTTCGGAAACCGGGTCTCGTCCTTGAAGAAGAGCAGGCTCTTCCCGTTCAACTCAAGGAGGGTCGCGTCGATGCAGTTGATGCCGGGATCGAAGAAGAGCCTCGTGGGGGTGAATGTCTCAAAGTCCCGGGTCGTTGTGGCATAGATCCGGTGATTGTAGCCGCTCTCGGAGGTGCCCTCCGTGGCTGGAAACCGCCCGGGAATCGTGGTGGACCAGAATATGAGAAAGCGCCCGCGCCCGGCGTCCCAGTCCAGCTCGGGCGCCCAGCAATTGCGCGCCGTGGGCTCGTGTTCCATCACGGGGAGGGCGCGCTGGGCGGACCAGTGGATCAAGTCCCTGGAGGAGGCATAGCCGATCGTGCGGTCATTCCAGCTGTCGGTCCACACCATGCGATACACGCCGTCGGGCCCCTGCGCGACGCATGGATCCCGGATGAGCTTTTCCTTGCCGACCATCGGGCTGAGATAGCTCCGGTCGCCATTCAGGGCCTCCCACCTGAGGCCATCGGCGCTCCACGCCAGGTGCAGGCCGTCCTCGCCGTTTCCGCGGAACGAGCTGAACAGGTAGCAGGTCTCGGGCAGGCGGTCCGGCGCCTGGGCGGGCAGGCGGGCGACCTGGGCGATGACTGTGACAAGGCCTAGGAGGAAGGGGCGGATGAGTCGCATGGCGCGTTTGCAGTTTAACGCCCGGGCGCCGCATGGCCAGCATGGAACAGGACGGGGGATGGCGCGGGGGGCAAAATCGTGCCGAAAGCCTTGTCTTCCGCCCGCTCCGGATTCAACCTCCCTGGCGATGAAACCCCACCTATCCTGCGCCCTTGTCGCCTGTGCCATTTTCGGATTCGCCCGCGCCGCCTCGGCGGCCGACGCGCCCCCCACAAAGGCGCCGTACGTCCCGAAGGCGCCGCCGACTGACGTCATCCTGCTCGATCACACCCGGGTTGACACGGCCTTCCAGACCGGCGTCCGCAACAACTTCGAAAGCAACATCCACTACAAGGTGGTCGCAGGGCGGCGCGTGGCCCCGGGCTTTGTCGAGATTCACACGCGCGATACGGACGTGTTTTACATCGTCGACGGCTCGGCGACTTTTGTGACCGGAGGAACCGCGGTTGATCCGAAGGATGCCGGCCCGAACGAAATCCACGCGACCTCGATCACGGGCGGAACCGAGCGCCACCTCGAGAAGGGCGACGTGATCATCATTCCGCACGGCATTCCCCACCAGTTCACCAAGGTGGACGGCACGTTTCTCTACTTCGTCGTCAAGGTGACCGAGTGACCTTCCGGTCCGGATGTCCACGATTTTCGCATTGCCAAAAAAGGCCGCGTCGATCGAGGCCAGCCTCCGCGCGTGGGCCATCGCGGACGCGATGCGGGCCATGGGGGAGTGGGACCGGGCCGGAATCACCGCCCACTACTGGCAGAAGGACATAAGGGAGCTGGCGGCGGAGACCGCCTCCATTTGCGTTGCCGAGCTGGAGAGCGACAAAATGCAATTGAGGCTCTTCGGCAAGGATCCGGGCGCGAAGGAGACCTGGCGGCTTGCGCAGGGAATCGAGCTGGTCCGGGAACTTGCGGCGAAGATGGGCTGGCGGATCTCATTCGAAAGGGATCCGGGGAACGCCTGCCGGTGCATCATCGATTGACGGAAGCCGCGTGGCCCTACGGGGATGCGGTCGAAATCTTGAGAATGTTGATCGAGTAGGGCGCGAGGGTCCGGGTGAAGCTGGAGCCGAACCCTCTTTCCCTGGCGGTGACCGGGACGATCTTTGTCGGCTCGGCGAGGGAGTTGGTATCCGAAGGACTGTCGGCTTTCATGATCACCGACTCGCCTTCAGACGCGACCGAGGCGGCGCCCTTGATCTCCACGTGGACGTCCTGCGGGGTGGCCAGCGGATTGACCATTTTCAGGTAAATGACGCCGGTTTTGCTGTCGCGGGTCGCGACATGAAACAGGGTCGGCAGTTCCTCGGGCGGGGGAGGCTGGCCGCCGCGGTTTGCGGGCGCCTGCCACGAACGCGTGCCGACGTTGTCCGCGCTCGACGCCAGGATCTCGTCGCCGCGGTTGTTGTTGAACATGACCTGCGCGTAGAAGGCCGGCGAGCCGTAGCTGTTGAGGGCGTCGTAGCCGATCAGGTCGGTCGGCCATTGCATGCCCCCGGGGCTGACATTGACGAACAGGGGGGCGTACGAGGCCATGATGACAATGTCCGAATTGCGCTCCAGGCCGGTCATGTACGCGGCATCGCCGATGGCTCCGGTCATATTGGGGGTCGGGGCGCCGACGCGGGTGGCCCACTCGCCCTCGAAAATCTTCGGGCCGGACCGGTCGTATTCGTCATAATCGGTGGAACGGGATTCCGATTGCTGCTCCGATCTCGTGTAAAGGTGGCAGTCGTAAACATCCGCCCTGCGGGCCTTCACGTAGGTGGTTACCCGGCCCCCGGGCGCGCTGCGGGCGGAGGAATCGATCAGCTGCAGCCGCGGGTACCTGGCCTTGATGGCATCGTAGATCTGGGTGAACCGCCCGTCATACGTGTCCCGCCAGTCCTCGTTGCCGATTTCGACATAGTTGAGGGCGAACGGGGCGGGGTGGCCGTCCTGCGCGCGCCGGGCGCCCCATTGGGTGCCCGTGTCTCCGGTGACATATTCGATTTCGTCCAGCGCGTCCTGCACATAGGGCGCGAGGTCGGCCCCTGGCGCCACCGCGCCGCCGTTGCGCAGCGCCAGGCCCGCGTAGACCGCCAAAAGCGGCTGCATTTTCAGATCCTCGCACCACTCCAGGAATTCGAGCAGGCCCATGCCGTCGGAGGAATGATAGCGCCAGGCATCGTCCATATGGCCCGGGCGCCGGGAAATGTCGCCGATCGTTTCCTTCCAGTTGAAGCGGGTGGCCAGCGTGTTTCCCTCAAGGTAGTTGCCGCCCGGAAAACGGAGGAATGCAGGCTTGTACTCGGCAAGCAGCTGCATGATGTCGGGCCGGTTCCCGTTGGGGCGGTTGTTGTAGGTCGGCGGAAACAGCGAGACATTCTGCAGCCAGATTGTGCCGCCGCCGGTCGCCCGTATGGTGAAATGGTTGCTCTTCGACGGGGCGATGCCGGCGCCCGTCGTCAGGGTCGCCTCGTATTTCCTCCAGGACTCGGAAAGGGGGGGGATCTCCGCGGCGGCGAAGTCCGCGGGGGCGCCGTCTCCGGCCAGGGCGACCGTCAGGGATCCTGTGAATCCGGGAGCCGCCTTCGCGTAAAACGAGGCGTGGTAGGTGGTCGATGGCCGCACCGGGATGCCCCAGAACCCCCCGTTTGAAAGGCTTGCGCGCTGCCCGGCGCCCGCGGCGCTGATTTCGAATTTCAGGCTCGTATTGAGCGCGTCATTGAGGGGCTGGCCCCTGTCCAGCGAGATCGTTCCGGCGCCCCCGTTTTCCCCGCTCACGCTCCAGTGCGAGGGCTCGCTAGCGCTGTCCTTGAATGCGCGGTTGGCGATCAATTCCCCGTAAAGTCCGCCGTCGTAGGAATAGTTGATCTCCTCGGTCATCAGGCCGTACAAAATGGGGCTGGAGAGGCCCTTGATCTGGCCGGCGTCGACCGTTATCGTCGGAACGCCGGCGGCCGGGGCGGCGGCTTCGGCGGCATGCGCCGCGCCGCCGAGGGCGGGCAGGAGCAGCGCGTTCAACAAACGCAGAAGGGTTCGGGACATAGGTGTGGAATTCATAGGCCGGGGTGGGCGGCTGACGGCAGGGGAGACCGACCTTCGCCTTCAAACGCCGGGAGGCAGTTCGAGGATGAAAGTCGCGCCCTTGCCGGGGCCGTCGCTTTGGGCTTGGAGCGAGCCTCCCATTTCCTTGGCGGCATTCGCGCTCGAGTGCAAGCCGTAGCCGTGCCCGCCCGCCTTGGTCGTGTAGCCGAAGCCAAAGATTCGCGTGAGGTCCTCCGGGGCGATGCCGACCCCGTTGTCGGTCACGTAGATCTGGATGCGACCATCGGCTGAAACGCGGACGCCGACGATCAGCTGCTTGCCCGCGCCATGCGCCTCATCCATCGATTGCTTGGCGTTGCGGATCAGGTTGACCATGATTTGCAGCACCTTCTGGCGCTCCACCCTCAACGGCGGCGCGGGCGAGAATTCGCGGGAGATTGAGACGCCGTGCCGGGCCAGGGACGCCTCGCTGATGCGCAGCGAGAACTCGATCAGTTCCGCCGCCGAGACGGTCTCGGCGACCCCCGAGACCTGCGCAAAGCTTTGCTGGGCCGCCACGATCTGCTTGATGTGATCGACGCCTTCCTGCAGGGCTTCGAGCTCGGCCACGGACTCGGAGCGCTCGGCCTGCAGAAGGGACGCCAGTTGCTCGAGATATCCCGGCAGCTGGCGGCCGCGCGGATCGGCGGCGAAGAACTCCGCCAGGCGATCGCCCTGCTCGAGCATCAATTGGGCGACCTTGCCCAGGCTCGGCACCTTTGACTTGCGGAGCCGATCCGCCGCCAGGGAGGCCGACGTGTTCACGCTGTTGAGGGCGTTGCCGAGGTTGTGCAGGACACCCGTGGCCACCTCGGCGATGCCGGCCAGCCGAGAGGTCTCGATAAGCTCGCGTTGTGCCTGGCGCAGCTGCTCCTCCGTCTCGCGGAAGACCGTCATGTCCCAGAACTGAACCAGGACGCCTATGGGCCGGCGCTCATGGAAGAGCGGCACCACCTTCACATGGAGAAAGCATTTTTTCTCCCCATGGCGCTCGACCACGTTTTCGAATTCCAACACCTGGCCGGTCTCCATTGCGCGCATATTGTCCGCGCGGATCCTGCCGGCCTGGTCGGGTGGGTAGATATCGTCATCGCTCTTTCCGAGGATCTGTTCGACGGGCCGCCCGACCAGCTCGCCAAAAGCGGCGTTGACGTACGTGTAACGGCCGTCGGCGTCCTTCCGCGCGACAATCTGCGGCAGGCTCTCAACCAGCGAGTGGTACAGGTTCTCCGAGGCCCGGATCGTCTCGTTGGACCTGGCCAGCTCGGTCGTGCGCTCGGCGATGCGGCGCTCCAATTCCTCGTTTCTCCTGCGCAGGGACGACGTGCGGAGCCGGTAGACGCCCAGCCCGCTCAAGCCCATGCTCATGGCGACCGCGCCCCAAAACCATTTGGTTTGGAAGACGAAAGGGTCCTGCACGATGGCCAGGCTCGCCCCCGTCTGGTTCCAGACCCCGTCGCTGTTGCACGCGCCCACGCGGAAAATGTAGGTCCCGGGTTCCAGATTCGTGTAATAGGCCGTGCGCCGGGTATCGGCGCTGACCCAATTCGCGTCATGGCCCTCCAGCCGGTAGCGAAAGCGCACCTGGTCGGGTTGAACAAAGCTGAGCGCGGTGTAGTCGATTGACAGCGTCCGGGTGCCGGCTGAAAGACGGAGTATGTTCCTGGTGTTCAAGGCCCGGTCATTCCTCAGCACGCGTTCGATTTGCACCGGGGGCACGGCGTTGGAGGCGATCGACGCCTTGTTGGTGTCGACCGCGGCGATCCCCCGGTTGGTGGCGAACAGAATCGTGCCGTCGGCGGCCCGCCACGCAGCCGGAAAAGCGCCGTAGATTCCGTTTCCGACTGCGGCAAGGCGGATGCCATCGCTCGCCCCGGCCTGCCGATAGGAAGCGCCCGGGCGCTCGCCCCGGGCCACCGCGAGCAACTCCGATTTGGGCGCCCAAAGAATTCCCTTCATTGTGCCGATCCACAGGTTCCCAAATGCGCCCTCGGTGATTGTCACGACGTGATCGTTGAAGGTTGCGGAAAAGCTGCCGGGGTTGAACCAGCGGCCGTGGCTGAAGACCGCCAGGCCCTTCCCCCTTGTTCCCACCCAGAGGTTGCCGTCCCCATCGGGATAAATCGCGAAAACCTCGCTCGTCTCGAAGATCGGCTTGGAATAAATGACGGTCATGGCGCCGTCCTTCAATTTCACGACGCCGGAATTCCGGAAAACCAGTCCGATGTAAAGGGCTCCATCGGCGTCCTCCGCAAAAGTGCGGGCGATCACCGCGGCCGGGGTGTTCGGCAGGATTTTCCTGATTTGCCCGGCGTATGAAGAGTCGAATTTGCCATTCTGATAGCGCACAACGCCTCCTCCCACCTCCGCGCCGATCCAAATCGCCCCGGCACGGTCCTGATAGAGGGAGTACACGCGCTTGAACTGGGGAAACACGGTCTGGTTGCCGTCGCGCCAGACGCTCAATGAGGCGTCCGTGCCGATCCAGACGCTCCCGTCGGCGGCCGGACAGACGGTTGAAACGACTCCGTCGGTCTGCACCGCGGTGAGCTTTCCCTCAGGCGTGATCCGGGCGACCCCGCCGTCGGGCAAGCTGGCCCAGGTGGCTCCCGCGCGGTCGATCGCCACAGCCCGCACGTTTCCATCCAACAGCGGGCTCTGCGGCAGGATCATTCGAAAAGCCGAGGGTCGGATTTGCGACAAGCCTTCCGTGGCGGTGCCCACCCAATAGCTGCCCTCCTGATCCTGCATCACCCAACGGGCGTATTGAACCGCGATCGGCACGGTCACGAACGAGGGGTCGTCCGCGTGTTCCAGCAGGTACACCTTGTCGGCCGAAACCCAGAGTTGGCCCTTGCGGTCGGCATACAGATGGCGGACCGCCGCGCTGCCCAGTCCCTCTTCCTCCCCGTATTTCCGCAACTGGCCGTCGCGCAGCCGGAATACTCCCGAATCGGTGCCGAACCAGAGAGTGCCGGGCGCGGTTTCCGCCATGGGAACCCCCTGGCTGGATGTTGCCCCCAATCCGTCGAAAAGCCGAAGCGAGCCGCCTTCGAAGTATGCCATGCCTTTGCCCCGGATCCACGCCCACACCCGTCCCGTCGAATCCATGAACAACGAGCGCACATCGTGCATGGGCGCCTCGTTTGAAATCAGCGGGTCCTTGTGTTCGGCAAATTTTCCGGCCCAAAGCTCCCACAGACCTCTCTCCAATGTCGCGACCCACAGCCGGCCCGTCCGATCCTTGACGATTGAAACGACAGCCGTGCCGGACAGGCCGAAGAGTTCCATCTTGCCGTGCCAGTACCGCGACAGGCCGCGCTCGGTACCGATCCACAGGGCACCGGCGTCGTCCTCGTAGAGGGAGCGAATCTCGTTGTCGGCCAGCTGCGGATATTCAGAGTCGCGGTAGGTGACGAAGCGCACGCCATCGAATCGGGTCAGACCCGCGGTGGTGGCGATCCACAGGTAGCCGTCCTGCGTCTGGACAACCGGCCAGGCGGAACTGTATGGCAGGCCGTTATTGATGTCATAGGTGTAGGTGGCGTACGAAACTGGCGGAGGCTCAACCGCTTCGGCGGCCTTGAGGTTCTGCAAAAGCCACGGCTCCGCCCACGCCATCAGGCACGACAGCGTCAGTTGGAACGCATTGCGCACGCCCATGATGATATTCTAGCAGGTTATGGCCTGCGGCGATGGGATAAGACTCGGGGCATTAGACACTAGCCGGCCCCCTTGGGGCCCCGGGTGGGGCGGTGTCCCGACGACCTCCGGGCCGGAGGAAGCGGCGTGGCGAAATCGGCCGCCGAAACGGGCGCGGCGGGTTTAAGATCAAGATTCCCGCCTTCATACCCTTTTAGGCGCGGTTGGTGGCAGACCTGTGGCCAGGCGCGCCGCGCCCTGGCACGTTTCCAATGGACCAATGAAAACCAGGCTCAAGCTCGCCCTCCTTCTCATCCCTGCCGCGGCGCTCGCGGGCTGGTGGTGGCACCGGGCTTCGGTCGCAGCGGCGTCCGGCCCGCTTTTCCGCACCGCGAGCGTCACCCGCGGCGACGTCACGGCGACGGTCACAGCCACCGGCACGATCGAGGCCGTCACGACGGTGGATGTCGGCAGCCAGGTTTCCGGCAACATCCTGAAGCTGCACGCAGACTACAATGATGCGGTCAAGGCGGGCCAGCTCGTCGCCGAGATAGATCCCGCCCCCTACGAGGCGAGGGTCGTGCAGGCCGAGGGCTCCCTTGACGGCGCCCGCGCCACGCTCGAGCAGAAGCAGACGGCGTTCAAGCGATCGGAGAAGCTTTTCCAGGAATCGCTCCTCTCGCAGTCCGACTACGAGTCGGCCAAGGCCGACCTCGACGTGCAGGAGGCAAACGTGCGGATCCAGGAGGCCGCGGTGCAGAGCGCCAAGCTCGACCTCGCGCACACGAAGATCTACTCGCCGATCGACGGGGTCGTCATTTCGCGCGACATCGATTTGGGCCAGACCGTCCAGGCCAGCTTCAGCGCGCCCGAGCTGTTCAAGATCGCGCAGGACCTCCGGCAAATGCAGATCTCCGCCAGCGTTTCCGAGGCCGACATCGGAAGCGTCGCGCCGGAGCAGCCGGTCACCTTCACGGTGGACGCGTTTCCGGAGCGCATCTTCAGCGCCCGCGTCAAGCAGGTGCGAAAGAACGCGACCACAACCTCCAACGTAGTCACCTACACGACCATCATCTCGGTGGACAATTCCGACCTGAAACTCCTGCCCGGCATGACCGCGAGCGTCGTGATCACGACCGCGCATCGCGCGGGCGTCCTGAGGCTCGCCAACGCCGCCTTGCGCTTCAGTCCCGTGGCAGGCGCGCGCATCCAGGAAGCTTCCGAGGGCCCTTCCGCGGGCGCGGATTCCCCCCGGACAGGGGATCTGGCGGGGGCGGCAGCGATCGTGTACGTGGTCGCCGGACGGCCCGATGCCGACGGCCACGCCGGCGGCGCACTCGTGCCCACCCCTGTCCGGACCGGCCTCGCCGACAGCGCCCACACGGAAATCATCTCGGGCCTCGCTGAAGACACGACGGTTGCGACCGGCACGGTCGCAACCGGCGCCGCCGGCTCGACCGGCTCCGGAACCTCCCCGGCGCGCCAGACCGGCAATCCCTTCAACCCCGGACCGCCCGGAGGCGGTCCCCCGCCGCGTTGAGCCATGCCGCCCGTCATCGATATCGACAATCTGCATCGCATCTACCCCGGGGGGGGCGAGCCGGTGCACGCCGTCCGCGGCGTCGGACTGCGCGTCGAACGCGGGGAATTCCTCGCCGTCATGGGGGCGAGCGGCTCGGGGAAATCCACCCTGATGAACCTGATCGGCTGCCTCGACCGCCCCACGTGCGGCGCCTACCGGCTCGATGGCGTCGAGGTCGCGGTCCTCTCCTCCGACCAGCTCGCGGAGATCCGCAATTCCAGGATCGGGTTTGTGTTCCAGGGATTCAACCTCCTTGCGCGGACAACCGCGCTGGAAAATGTCGAAATGCCCCTTCTCTACGCGCAGCCGCCGCTGTCCCGTGGCGAGACCGCCGCCCGCGCGACGCGCGCCCTGGCGGAGGTGGGCCTCGCCGGGCGCGCCCGCCACGCCCCGAGCCAGCTCTCGGGCGGCCAGCAGCAGCGCGTCGCCATCGCCCGCGCGCTGGTCCTCGGGCCCGCCCTGCTCCTCGCCGACGAGCCGACCGGCAACCTGGACACCCGGACCTCGATCGAGATCATGGGGCTCTTCCAGCAACTGAACGAAAGGGGCATGACGATCGTCATGGTCACCCACGAAATCGACATCGCCCGCTTCAGCCGCCGGATGGTCGTGATGCGCGACGGCCGGATCGTTTCCGACACGGCCGTGGCGCCCCGCCATTTCGCCGCCGCCGAACTCGCCCGGCTCGACTGCGAGGAGGAGGCCGTGAGCCTTTCCGCATGAAACGCCTCCTCGCAACGCAGCGCCTCGCGTTTCGGGCCCTTCGCCGCAACGCGATGCGCTCGCTTCTGACGATGCTCGGCATCGTGATCGGCGTCGCCGCCGTGATCGCGATGGTCAGCATCGGGACCGGCGCCCGCACCCAGGTGGAAAGGCAGATCGCGAGCCTGGGCCAGAACCTGATCCTCGTCATGTCCGGCAACGCGAAGCCCGGCGGGGTCTTCACGGGCTTTGGCGGCGCGGGAACGCTCACCGTCGCCGACGCCGACGCGATCCGCGCCGAGATCGACGGCGTGGCGGTGGTCAGCCCCGAGGTGCGGGGCAGCGCGCAGCTCGTCGCGGGAAACCTCAACTGGAGCACGACCGTGATGGGCGAGAGCCACGACTATCTCAATTTGCGGCAGTGGCCGGCGTCGGACGGCGCCTTCTTCACCGAGCTGGACGTCCGGAAAACGGCGCGCGTCGCCGTCCTGGGCCGGACCGTGGCCACGACGCTCTTCCCCGCGGCAAGCGCCGTCGGCCAGTCCGTCCGGATCCAGGGCGTGCCGTTCAGCGTCGTCGGCGTCCTGGCGGCCAAGGGCACCAACACCATGGGCCAGGACCAGGACGACGTCGTCTTCGTGCCCTACACGACCGCCATGCGGCGGCTTTTCGGCCAGACCAACCTGCGCTCGATGAACGTCAGCGCCACCGCGCCGACCGTGATCGCGGACGTTTCGGAGCAGATCTCCGAACTGCTCCGCCAGCGGCATCGGATCCAGGCCGGGCATGACGACGACTTCATGGTGCGCACCCAGCAGGAAATCGCCCAGTTCGCCACCTCGACCTCCCGCGTCATGACGGCCCTGCTGGGCGCGATCGCGGGAGTGTCGCTCCTCGTCGGCGGCATCGGGATCATGAACATCATGCTGGTCTCCGTCACCGAGCGCACCCGCGAGATCGGCATCCGCATGGCCATCGGCGCCAGGCGCCGCGACATCCTCCGGCAGTTCCTGATCGAATCGGTCCTTCTGACGAGCGCCGGCGGGCTGGTCGGGATAGCCTCCGGCATCGCGGCGTCGCGCGCCCTCGCGGCCGAGCTCGATTGGGCGACGCTCACGCCGGCCTACGCCGTCGCGAGCGCATTCCTTTTCAGCGCGGCTGTCGGCGTTTTCTTCGGCTATTACCCCGCGCGCAAGGCCGCGCGACTCGACCCCATCGAGGCGCTGCGCTATGAGTGAAAGGCCGGCGCCCGAACTTTGGGTTTTGCCTCCGGGCCGCCTTTCCGGCATAAGAGCCTTCAGTCCGCCCCCCCCATGATGGCCATTCCCCCAAGCAGCGAGCCGGGTCCCGCGGCAGCGGCGAATCCGCTCCCCCCGTGGCTGAAATGGGGGCTGCTCAGCTCCCTGTGGCTTGTGGTCAGCGCCGTTTATGCGCTGCAGGTTTCCGCAGTCGGCCTCCTGCCGTGGTCCGGCGCAGTCACGCTCGCCCTGCTCGACTGGGCGCCCTGGATCGCTTTCGGCCCGCTCGCCCTCTGGCTGGCGCGGAAGATGCCGATCGGCCCGAAGACCTGGCGCTGGTCCCTGCCCGCCCACCTGCTCGCATGCGTCCTCCTGGTCGCGCTCATGGAGCTGACGATGTCGGCCCTTTCGCTGCGGAGGGACCTCCTCGTTCCGCCGCCCGACCGGCCGAATGCCGCCGCCGTTCATCCCGGGCCGCCCGAGCCTCTCGGCGCCGTGCGATTCGCCTGGCTGCGGATTCTCGACCGCGCGCGCACCGCCGTGCCGGTCTACTGGATGCTCGTGGCGGGCGCCCACGCCCTCGCCCACCAGCGCCGCAGCCTCGAGCGCGAGCGGCGGGCGCTCCACGCGGAGGCGGGCCTCGCCGAGGCGCGCCTCTCGACCCTCCAGGCGCAGCTCAATCCGCATTTTCTATTCAACACCCTCAACACGATCGCACACTTTGTTTACACCGATCCCGCCGCGGCGGAGGAGACGATATCATCGCTCAGCGAACTGCTGCGCTCCGCCCTCAACGCCCAGCAGCGCCGCGAGGTGGCCCTGGGAGAGGAAATCGCGTTCGTGAAGCGCTACTGCGAAATCCAGAAGGCGCGTTTTGGCGACCGCCTCGAGATGCGATACGAGATTGCGCCGGACACCCTCGGCGCGCCCGTGCCCGCATTGCTGCTCCTGCCGCTTGTGGAGAATGCAATCATCCACGGCGTGGCGCGCGGGCCGGAACCGGGCGCGGTGTTCATCCGCGCCCGCCGACGGGCCGAGCGTCTCGTGATCGAGGTCGCCGACACGGGAGGCGGCTCCGGTCCGGCGAACCCCAAGGCGGGGCCGAGGCTGGACTTCCGGGAGGGCGTCGGGCTGGCCAACACCCGCGCCCGGCTCGCCGCGCTCTACGGCGAGCGGCAGGCCTTCGGCCTGGAGCGCGCCCCCGAGGGCGGCGTCCTGGCCCGGGTCGAAATCCCGATGAACCCGCCCCCGGCATGAGGCTGACGACCCTCATCGTCGACGACGAGGCGCCCGCGCGGGACCGCATCCGGCGCCTGCTCGCGGGGGAACCCGGCATCGAAATCGCGGGCGAGGCCGCCAATGGCGACGACGCCATCCGCCTGATCGTGGAGCTGCGGCCGGCGCTGCTGTTCCTCGACGTGCAGATGCCGGCGCCCGACGGGCTCGCGGTGCTGCGCGCCGTGCGCGACGAATGGCTGCCGTGCACGATCTTCACCACCGCCCACGCCGAGCACGCGGTGGCGGCCTTCGAGCTCCATGCGATCGATTACCTGTTGAAGCCCTATTCGCGCAAGCGCTTCGCCGACGCCCTCTCCCGCGCGCGCCGGGAGCTGCAGGCGGCATTGCCGGCCGGGGGCGACGCACGGGTCGCGGCGCTGGTTGCCGATCCGAAGCTGCCGGCCGCCCCGGTCGAGCGGTTCCTCGTGAAGAACCAGGCCCGGTACGTCGTTGTGCGCGCCGCCGATATCGAGTGGGTCGAGGCTGCGGCCAATTACACCATTTTGCACACCGCAGCGGGCAACCAAATCCTTCGCCGCGCGCTCGGGGACCTCGAGGCCGAGCTCGACCCGAGGCGCTTTTTCCGCCTCAGCCGCTCGGCGATTGTGAATCTCGCCGCCATCCGCGAGGTGCAGACGATGGGCGCAGGCGAGCATGTGGTCATCCTGCAGGGCGGATCGCGCCTGACGCTCACGCGCGGACTGCGCGAATTGCAGGGACAGCTGAGGGGAGCCGGGTGACCGGAATCCGCCGGGCGTCAGGTCAATAGCAGGACCTTGCCGGTCGTCTTCCTGCCCTCGAGCGCGCGGTGGGCCTCGGCCGCCAGGGCCAGCGGAAAAGAGGCGCCGATTCGAATGCTGAGCTCTCCGGCCGCCAGCCACCGGAACAAATCACCGGCCCTGGCCTGCAATTCGGCGCTCGTCTGTGTGTAATGGGCGAGGGTCGGCCGGGTGAGGTAGAGCGAACCTTTTTGCGAGAGAACCAGGGGCGAAAAGGCGGCCACCGGGCCGCTTGCGTTGCCAAAGGATGCGAGCATGCCGCGGGGCCGGAGACTGTTCAGGCTGCCCTCGAAGGTGTCCTTGCCGACGCCGTCATACACGACGTCCACTCCCCGTCCGCCGGTGAAACGCCGCGCGGCCGCCGCGAAATCGTCCCGGGTGTAAATCACGACCTCGTCGGCTCCCGCTTCCCGCGCCAGCCGGGCCTTGTCCTCGCTCCCCGCGGTGCCTATCACCCGGGCGCCGCGCCGCTTTGCGATTTGCACCAGCAATAGGCCGACACCGCCCGCCGCGGCGTGGACCAGGGCGCTGTCCCCCGGTTTGATGGGAAAGGTGTCACAGGCCAGATAGTGGGCCGTGAGGCCCTGCAATAGAAGGGCCGCCGCCTGCTGGGAGCTGACACCCTTGGGGATATGGACCAAGTGGGCGGCGGGCACGATCGCCTCGTCCGCGTACGCTCCGCTGGCCCGCGCGCTCGCGACCCGATCGCCCGGCTTGAATCCGGCCACGCCGGCTCCGACCGCGGAAATGGTTCCGGCGGCCTCCATGCCAAGCGTGAAGGGGAGGGGCAGCGGATACAGCCCGCACCGCTGGTACGTGTCGATGAAGTTGACTCCCGCCGCCTCCACCCGAATCCGCACTTCGCCGGATTTCGGCTCGGGCGCGGGCACGTCATCCAGCCGCAGCTTTTCCGCTCCGCCGGTTTCATGTACGCGAATTGCACGCATCGGCCGACTGATTGAACGCATTCTTGCCTCGTTGCAACTCTTCCGGTTGAATGCCACCTCGTCGAATACCACCTCACGTCGAATACCGCCTCAGACCTCCAGAATTGAAATCCGGCTGCAAACAGCCGGATTTCAATTCTGGAGGTCTGAGGTGGTTGATCACTGGCGGCCTGAGGTGATTGTTGATCTTTTTGAACCTTACCCCTTTTGCGATGCACTTATGCCGCTATCCCGCCGGACTATTTGGCCTGCTGATCCTCGCCGTCCCGCAGGCTAGCGCGGCTGACGCTCCGACCCCGGACCGCGCCGCCGCCACTCTTGCGGTCACGCCCAGGACCAACCCGCCGCCTGAGGCCGAGGATCCGGAGCGTCCGCAGAATACGCGGCTGCTGACAGGCAGGGTCTGGGTCGACGATGCAGGAAAGGATGACATGGGGAACATCTACCACCGGTTTCTCCGGTCGTCCTATGGAACCTGGAGCAACTACGATGAGGCCAAGGCGAATCCTTATCCGACACCGGATGCGCTCGTCCTGAAGAACGGGCAGCCCGTGCGGGATGCCGACGCGTGGTGGAATCTGCGGCGGCCGGAAATCCTGAATGATTTCTATGCGGAAGTTTACGGGCGGATTCCCGAAGATACGCCCAAGGTCACCTGGGAAGTCACCTCCCGTGCGACGGACGCGGGCAGGACCAAGACGATCGTGGGGCATATCGACAATTCCGCCTACCCAAATGCGACGCCGGAGATCAGGATGACCCTGACCCTGCCGGCGAACGCCAACGGCCCGGTGCCGGTGATGGTGGTCATCGGCGGGGGTCCGGGCGGCGGACGGCGCGGCGCCGCCGGAGCGGCGCCAGCCGCCACACCCCCGGATGCAGGAGGGGCGCGGGGCTCCGAGGGCCCGACGCCCATGCAGCAGGTCCTTGCCCGCGGCTGGGGCTACGCAACATTCAACCCGGGAAGCGTGCAGGAGGACAACGGCGGCGGCCTGGTCCGGGGCGTCATCGGGCTTGTCAACAAGGGCCGGCCGCGCCCGACCCCCGACCAATGGGGCGCCCTGACGGCATGGACCTGGGGCCTGAGCCGGGCGATCGACTATTTCGAAACCGACAAGGACGTCGATGCGAAGAGGCTCGGGGTGGAGGGCCATTCGCGCTTCGGCAAGACGGCGCTTTGGGCCGCGGCGCAGGACCAGCGCTGGGCCATCGCGTACGCAAGCTGCTCCGGCGAAGGCGGCGCGAAGCTTTTCCGCCGCAATTACGGCGAAACGACCGACAACATCGCCGGCTCCCATTGGATGGCCGGGAGCTTCCGCAAATACGGCGGCCATTGGAACGACCTGCCGGTGGACTCGAACGAATTGATCGCGCTCGTCGCCCCCCGCCCGGTGTTCATCACCGGCGCAACCCAGGACCCGTGGTCGGACCCGCACGGCGAATTCCTTGCCGCGGTGGGCGCCGGAGCGGTATACCGCCTGCTTGGAAAAGGGGATTTGGGCACTGCGGAAATGCCGGCCCCGAATGTGTCGCTCATCTCGGGCGATGTCGCCTTTCGCGAGCACATCGGCTGGCATACCGACGTGACCGACTGGCCGGTGTTTCTGGAATTCGCGGCCAGGTATTTCAACTCTCCGTAGCGGCCGGTGCGCAGTCTTGCCCTCGACTTCGCCCGGAATATTTGCGATCAAACCCCAAGCCATGACCACCCCAAAACCCCTCCGCCACCTCTCCTTCCTATTTCTCCTGGGCGCGCTGGCCCCAAGCATGCCCTTCGTGCGCGCCCAAGCGCCGGCGCCCGTCCCGGATGCGGTCGCGATCGCCCGCCCCTCGCCCGAGGAGGTCTCCCAGGTGAGCGCCAGCCTCCGGCAATTCCTTGCGCAGGCGGACCCGGCCACCAAGGAGATCGTTGCCAAGTACCCGGACATCCTCGCGGTCCGCCCGCCTCGCGTCAACCCGGCCACCGTTCCATTTCTAAACCCCGGTTTCCGCACAAAGCACGAGGCCAACGTCGCATTGGCGAAGAAAGGCGGCATCGACCTTCTTTTCATGGGAGACTCGATCACCGATTTCTGGCGAAACGCAGGCGCCGAAGGCGAAGCCAATCCGGCCCGCGCCGGAAAAGCCGTATGGGACAAGTATTACGGCTCCATGAATGCGGCCAATTTCGGAATCAGCGGAGACACAACGCAGGGCGTCCTTTACCGCCTCCAGAACGGGGAAGGCCAGGGCTTCCAGCCGAAGGCGATCGTCCTTATGATCGGCACCAATAATGCCGCGAATTGCTCCAGTGCGGAGATCGCCGAGGGCGTGGGGGCCGTGGTGCTGGAGATGCGCAGGGACTTTCCGGATGCGAAGATCCTGCTCCTCGGCATCTTTCCCCGGGGCAATCCGGACACGCCGGTTCGCAAGATCGTGCTCGATGTGAATCCGATCATCGCCAGGCTCAACGACGGCCGGCACGTCTTTTATCTCGATATCGGCTCCAAATTTCTCGATCCGAATGGCGAGCTTCAACCGGATATCATGGCCGACAAGCTGCACCCCAACCAGAAGGGCTATGAGATTTGGGCGCAGGCCATCCAGGGGCAGCTGGCCGAGATGATGAAATAGCCGATTTGGACAGGCACCAGCCGGCGGCGGGCTCCGGCGCAACGAGCGTTCATCGCTTCACCGCAATTCCAGCGACACATAAAACCATGAAGCACATTGCCCAGCAGACTCTTCTGAGTTTCGTTCTCCTTGCCGCGGTTGCCCGCGGCTCGGACGAGCCCCGCCGGCTCGCCTTCGAGGGCGTGCTCAGCGAACACAAATTTGCTGGAGATGAGGACCTCGACACCCCAGCGCTTTGCGATCTGGGTTTACACGGCCGGTGGTCCGCGGCGGATCGAGATCCAGCCATTTGGCCAGAACGTCTGGCTCCGGGCGTCGATCCCGCTGCAATACTTCGTCGGCATGGACAAGTCCGGGACCGATCTGGCATCCACGATCAACCGCCGCACGGACTCGTTTTGGATGTCCGTCTGGGGGCCGTTCGGCGATTTGAAATCGGTCGAGGCGGTGGGCTTTGCGATGCAATACCCGGTCAACCATCCCGTGATCGAGATCCGGTCGATTCATCTGTCCAAGCAGGACGAGGGCTCGGATTTCCTCGAAGGCAAGCCCGTCCTGGATGAGTTCGGCCAATGGGCCCGCGCCGACTGGCCGCGGAAAATCCACAGCCGCGCGCAGCTTGAGCAGGAGCTCGCCGCCGAAGTGAGGGCTTTCGGCAGCGGCGCCGACTTCGGCTATGACGAAATGGGCGGTTATAAGGACACCCAGGCAAATGCCACCGGATTCTTCCGCGTCGAGCAGATCGACGGCGTCTGGTGGTTCGTGGATCCGCTGGGCCACCTGTTTCTTTCGACGGGTTGCAACGGGACCGGCGGCTTCGGCGGTGGTCCCCGCGCCGGGGCCGGGGGTCAGCCGGGCGGCGCCGCGCCGAGCGCGCTTCAGACGGCGGCGACCCTTCGGACGGCGCGCCGGCTCGACTCCTGGGGGATGAACACGGGAGGGCAGGACCGGCCCAACATCGTTTTCCTGCGCTGGCCGCCGAGTCCGGCGACGACGTTTCTAGGCGTGCCGGACGTGTATGCCGAGGGCTTCGCCCAGGCGATCGACCAATCGGCCAATGCCCAGTGCACGCCGCACAAGGACGACCCGCGGGTCATCGGCTATTTCGTCGGAAACGAACCGCCTTGGGGCGACCGCGAAGGCGAGGTCGTCGACCTGATCCTTGCCGGTCCGGACACGGCGACCAAGTCCAGGCTCAGGGAATGGCTGGCCCAGGGCGACACGCCGGCCCGGCGAAAGGATTTCGTCATCGCCTCGTTCAAGAAATACCTGGACACGATCTGCGGCGCGGTCCGCAAGTACGATCCCAACCACCTGAATCTTGGCATCCGCTTCGGCGGCAAGGTGGCCGACGATGTGCTGAAGCTGGCCGGCGTCTTCGACGTCTGCAGCATCAACGTGTACGAATACGAGCCGACAAAGCAGGTGGAGAGGTCCCACCGGCTGTCCGGCCGGCCGATCCTGATCGGCGAATTCCACCTCGGGGTGCCGGAAAACGGCCTCGGATCGGGCCTCGTGCAGGCGATGAACGAGACGGAGCGCGGCAATGGCTACCGCTATTATGTCGAGCAGGCGATGTCGCTGCCCTATGCGCTGGGCGCCCACTGGTTTGCCTGGCGCGACGAACCCGTGCTCGGCCGCATGGACGGGGAGAACTACAACATCGGCTTTGTCGACGTCACCGACCGTCCGTACCCGGAGCTTGTCGAGGCCGCCAAGGCGACCCACAAGCGGCTCTTCGACGTCCACTCCGGCAGGATCCTCCCGTTCAGCCAGAAGCCCAGGGCGTCGGACGCGGGATCGCCATCGTCGCCCTGGGATCTCTGAGACGGAACTCGTTTACTCGGGCACTTTCTTGTCATAGGTGCGGGCGAGCCAGGTCTGCGGCACGTGCACGACGCACATGTTCAACGAGTGCCCATTGGCCGATAACATTGCATTCTGAAACTCGATCTTGGTGCTGTCCGCGCTGAAGGTCGGATGGACGTGGTCCGCCGCCGTCGTCTTGTGGCCCAGGTCCGCCAGCATCATCATTTCGCCGGTGTGGCGATCGATGATCCAAAGCCGGAACAAAAAGTCGTCGGCGACGGCCCATCGGCCGTCCCCCGAGCCGTTGACGTGCCAGATCGAGCGGCCGGGGTCGCCGATGGGCAGTTGTCCGATGATCCGCATCTCGCGCGTGCGCAGATTCACAATGCCCACTCCCGTCGGATGATCGTCGCCTCCCGACGGGTTCTGGGCCATCGCGGGAGGCATGGGATAGTTCTCGCGCCCCGGCAGGCCGGGCATTGGCGGCGCCCCTTCGAAGACCGGCTTGCGCAGCCCGAGGATCGCGATCGCGACCTCATCCCTGGTGATGACGGCCTCGTGCGTGATCCAGTCGAAGCGCTGCTCTGGAAAAATCGGGCGCAGGCCGGTGCCATCGGCCATCACCGTCCACGCGCGCTGCGGCGCCTTTCCGCCGGTTTCCCAGGCAAACACGATCTCGCCCGGCACCCACGGATTCGTCTGCGTATGATTGATGCCGAGCGGGGCGACGGTCACCCATTTCAACTCGCCCGTCTGGAGATTGATGCTGACCAGGCCGGCCCAGGGACTCCGCGCCTCCCCGCCGCCCATGCGGGAAGGAACCGCGTCGGGTTGATGCCCGAGGTACTTGGCGAACCAATCGGCGGGCGTCATGCCTTCCGGCACCTGCTTCAAAACGCCGTCTCCGCTCACGCGCAGATAGACAAAGTTGTCGGTCGCATCGATTCCCATGTCGCCGTCGGCATACAGGCCCTCCGGCAGCGTGCAGCAGATGCGTTCGTAGGCCGACGCCGGCTGGACCGTGCCGGCTTCGCTGTCGGCAAAAAGCTTTTGGAGATCGGTCTCGACGATTTCAAACGGCCCGTGCGAGCGGACAAATCCCGCGGGTCTTGCCATCTTCTTCTGGCCTTCGGGAGGCGGGCCGCCGGGTTCGGTTGCGCCTCGCGCCCTGCCGGCCCCGGGGGGCGGGCCCCCCGGCCCATTCCGCTGCGTGACCGGGCCGCCCACGTCGACAAAGTGGTAGAGTTTCATGGCGTGACGGGCCAGGCAGAGCATGCCCTCGTAACCCTTTTCGGTCACCTGCACGATCATGCCGGTCTCCTCGTTCACCGCCATCGCCTGGCCGGGCGCGCGATTGGACCGGAAGATAACCCACT
Source organism: Opitutaceae bacterium (assembly GCA_050015855.1). Lineage (GTDB taxonomy): Bacteria > Verrucomicrobiota > Verrucomicrobiia > Opitutales > Opitutaceae > Palsa-1447. The sequence continues at coordinate 30,677 of JBEKAO010000018.1, forward strand.
TGCCATCGGAGGTCCAGTCCGGGTGCGTCTGGTAGATCTTGTGATCGCCGAAATCGGAGGCTTGCCGGCTGGTCAGGTACATCAGGGGTATTCCAGTCACGGGATCCGGGACGGTCTTCAATTCCGATGGGAAGCTCTTGCCGACCTGCGCAAAGAGCGAAAGCGGCAGCAGATTTGCGCCACCGGCGATCAGCGCGGCGGCCAATAGGAACCTGGTTTTCATGGGGTGATTGCGGGGTTATGCTGTAAACGCTGGCGGAAAAGCTTGGGGGTCCGATTGGCCTATTAGGAGTCGCGTCTGGACCGCGGCCTGGATCGGTTTCGGCCGTGCCTTCAGGGTGCGCACCGTAGCTTGACGCTGGATCGCTGGCAAGCGTTCCAATTTTTTTCTGAAGGCGAAAGATTGCTCGGGCGTGCTGCCGATTTCAAGTGATCCTCATCGGTTCGTTGAGCCCCATCCCATGGCAGAAAAACGCTGTAACTGATTTGGGCCTGCCGCGCATCCTATAATTCGAGCTTGGCACTTCTTTGTCGTTCGAGCGGCTGTCCGCCGCTCGATCCTCTGTTTGCGCTTACCCCAAATTTGATCTGGCCGGCGGGCGTCCGCGCCCATCAGCCGGCGCAGTCGAAAAATGAACACCTACCCTATGAACCAACCCCATGTATCCAGCGCGAGACCTCCCACGGCTGGCCCGGCAATGGTCTTGCTGTTGGCCGCCGCACTGATCCCTGTCACGCTTTTTGGCCAGACAGCGAACACGCCGCCTACCCCGCCGGATCAGACGCCTGTGATGGCAAACCAGCCGCCGGTTCCAGTGACGACAACCCCGGCCCCTGCGACAGCGAGCGAAACGGTCACACTCAGCCCATTCGAGGTCGACGCCTCACAGGCTCAGGGGTACTTCACCCCGAATACGACAACCGGCACGCGATTGGCCAATAACATCGGCGACATTCCCTCCGCAGTCACCGTCATCGACAAACAGCAGCTTGAGAACACCAATGCGCAGAACATCAATGACATCATGATGTACGAGGCGGGCACGGAAGGCTCGCATACGTACACGCCGGTTACCGGATTCACGGAGTCCACTCGAGTCGACGATGTGCTGGCGGGCACGAACGACAACACGGCGAGCATCGGCGGCATCAATACTTTGAGCACCCGGGTCAATGGCCTTGGGGCGCCCGATAACGAAGTCGACGACTTCTACGGCAGCTACCGGATTCCGTTTGACACGTACAACGTCCAATCGATCGAAATCGACCGTGGTCCGAATTCGCTGATGTTCGGATCGGGTTCGGCGGCGGGAATTGTCAACGCAAGCAGCGGCCAAGCCCAGCTCGACAAGCTTTCCGGGGATGCAAGCTTCCAGGGCAGCAGTTTTGGCGGATTCCGCGAAACGGCCGACCTTAATATCCCTCTGATTCGGAACCATGTCGCCCTCTATCTGGCCCAGGAGTTCAACTCGGTCGGTTTTCAACGCCAACCCTCTTCCGATCTGACGCGCCGGCAGTATGCGACGATCACGATCGACCCTTTCAAGTCGCACAAGACAAAGATCACCGCTTACGCGGAATTCTACAACAATTACGCTAACGACGAGAATTCATTGCTGCCCGAAGATCTGATCACCCCGTGGCTCGCCGCCGGCAAGCCGGAATTCAATCCGGTCACCCAAATGGTCACCGATCTGGCGACCGGCAAGGTGTTGGGGCCGTATACCAGCTCGACAACCAGCCCGAATTATGTCGCGGGCTATCCGACGGGCTCGGGTGGGTTGACGAGCATCACCTCGGCCATCTATCAGATGGGCATAGCGGCAGAGCCGAACAAATTCACCTACGCGTACGCTCCCAATGGCCAATACCTCTGGGGCTACATGCCAAACCAAACCATCGGATCGAACTACGGCGGCCTCATCCCCGCCCAGGTGCCGACGACGCCGCTCACCGCGTCGCAAGCGTTGGTTCGGTCGGAGTTTATGACCGAGTCCGGCCAGCTTCCAATTCCCGGCGTCGGCGCACCGGGCACCCCTGTCACCTATGTCAATGGCGTGCCAAACGGCGGATACGCATCCTACCTTCAGCCCGAAGTTGTCAACCAGGCCCTCTACAATTCGCAATCCGGTCCAAATTATGACGCGACTGATTATACCAAATCCCGAGCGCGGACCTATCACATTGAGTTGCAGCAGAACATCCTGTCGGGCAGCAAGTTTGGCTCATTGGATCTGGACGTCGCCTTCTTCAGGCAGGAATACCACGATTTGGAAGTGGATCCGGAGAATCAGCACAGCAACGGCACCCCTGCGGGCGGCGCCCTCTATGTGGATACCAATTCGTACCTGATGAACGGGCAGCCGAATTCCTATGCGGGCTCGAACTTTATCGAAGACTACCAGGGCGAACCCTTTTACCACCCGGAAAACAATCAAAACTGGCGGGCAATGCTGACGTACGATATCGACCTTCGGGACAAGCTCCCGAACAAATGGTGGCTGCATTGGCTCGGGCACCATCGGATTCTGGCTGAGGCATCCACCCACGACGACGTGCAGCAGATTGTCCGCCTCGTCCCGGTGATCAACGGCGGCGACGGATCGTACACGTCGGAGCTGTATCAATTGAACAATCAACCCGTGATTCCCGGGAATTGGGAGGTTGTCCAGGAAGGCCTGAATCCAATTCGCTGGCAATACATGAGCGCGCCCGGTAGCAATGCCGCCACAATTGGGCCCGCGCTCACCGGCACTCCGGGATTCGGCTCGCCGACGAGCATCACAGCCAGCACGTACAATTATTATACGGGCCAGTGGGTGAACAGCGGCCTGACCTTGGCGACGCCTGCGCTCAACAGCTACGCAATCACCGAAAACGTCCAGGACCAAAAGACCTACTACTGGCAGAGCTTCTTCTGGAATGACCGCATCATCGGTTCGATCGGACTCAACGACGATGTAGTCAAGAATCGAAGCGGCGCGACCATCTATAACGCGATCATCAACGGTGTTCCGACCGCCACGACCAATAATGCGGGCTTGGTTACGTACCTAAACGGCGTGGTCAATCCCGCCACCAAGTTCATGCTGGGCCCCTGGAATCCCACGTCGTACACGGGCGTATACCAGCCAAACACGAATCAACTGGCGATGGAGACCCTGGGGGAAATCGGCGGCAACACGTACAGCGAGGGCTTTGTGGTCAAGCCGTTTGAAAACTGGCCGGCGATCGACGCGGCGGCCAACAATGGAAACATCATCGCCGGCGTTCTCCGCACGCTCGGAATGACGTTCAACAAGGCGGACAATTTCAATCCCCCGACCGGCAGCTATACCGATCTCCTCGGCAACCCGCTTGGGAAGCCGCAGGGCAACGAAAAGGATTACGGCCTGGAGGTCGCCACGCCCGACAAGAAACTGTATCTCCGCATGACCTGGTTCAAGAGCGTGAACGAGAACAACATCTCGGGCGTATCGCAGACATACACCGATCGGGAGATCAACATCGATTCCACCATGAAGCAATGGTCGCAGGTGATTGTGGAGCTGGAATCGGGCGAGAATCCGACTTCGACGCAGTTCGGCAATGTGTCGACCTACCCCTTGACTGCGGGCGAGTATCAAACGATGTCCCAACTGACCGGGCTCAGCCTCACCTACCTCGAAACCGGCTTTGGAAACACCGTTACCGGCGGTTACTCGAACCCGGAGGCCACGAACACGTACAGCGCCGATGGCGTCGATCTGGAGGTGACCTACAATCCGCTGCCGAACTGGACGATGAAGTTTACCGCCTCCCGGCAAGCCGCCCAGCTCTCTGCCGTCGATACGCAGGCGAAAGCATATGAGGCCTATCGAATGCCAATCTGGACAACGGCAGCCGCGCCCGCCGGGTATTCGGGAGTATACACAAACTGGGCCGGAGGCGGAACCACGGCTGTCGCCTATGTTGGCAGCTTCTGGAATTCCTACGGCTGGGGCGGCGGCACGTCCGACACCGGGGGACCCAACAACGGGCCGAACACCGTGGGAGACAACTGGCAGACCGCGGAGACAGGGATCAGGGTTGAGGAGGCCGCTCAAGGCGACGACATTCCGGAACTGACCCCGTATACCTGGAATTTCCTTACCAACTATAATTTCACGAGCGGGCCGCTCAAGAATCTCGGAGTTGGCACCGGCCTCCGGTGGATGAGTTCGACGATCGAAGGCTACTATGGGGCCACGCAGGCAAATCTCCTGAACAGCGCGTATCAGGTGACGGTGGACGATCTCACCAAACCCATCTACACCCCGGCGCAGCTCCACGTGGATGCCTGGCTTTCCTACGGCTTCATGCTGCCGTGGGACAACGGCAAGGTCAAATGCAAGGTGCAGCTCAACTGTGTGGACCTGACCTCGAACGGCTATATCCTGCCCATCGCATACAACTTCGACGGCACGCCCTACACCTGGCGCATTGTCCCACCGCGGCAGTGGTCCCTGACTGCGCGTTTCAGCTTTTAGGAAAAGCCTCCATTTCTTCCCAGCCGACGGCGGCTTGAGAGGATTTGTGTGCAACTGAACGACGGCGACCGCAGGTTTTGCGGCCGCCGTTTTTCGGGGGTGCGCCCCGCCGGGTGCGCCTGTTTGGCAGTGAATGAGACCCTCAAAAGAATCGAGCCCCCGAACAACCACCACCATGAAGACTTGCCCGATCGCGAACGCAGGATTGAACACTACGGCCCTATGCGCAACGCGGGGCGCCATTCTGATGTCGCTTGCGATGGTCGCCGGCGCAGCCATCGCCCAGCCGCCCGAACCGGTTGTGCTCAACTGGCTCGACGGCAAGCCGCCGTCAGTCCCGCAGAGCGTCAGCTGGGGAGTGCCCTGGCCGAAGGGCAGGGTGCAGAAGAGCGATTCGCTTGTGCTCAAAACCGCCGATGGCACGGTTGTTCCCACTCAGGTCTGGCCGTTGGCGTATTGGCCGGACGGCTCGATCATGTGGAGCGGACAGTCGATCGCCGCCGCCCCGGGCATGGCCGGCCCGCTGCAGCTTTCGGTCGGCGCGACGGCCGGGCCTTCGGTGAAAGTCACATGCACGCAGGACGATCAGGCGATCGTGATCGACACGGGCGCCATCCAGGTGCGGGTGCCGAAGCAGGGATCGAGCCTCGTTGATTCGATTGCGGTTGGCGGCCGCAAGGTCGCCCAGGACGGAAAGCTCGTTTGCGAGCTGGAAGACCGCTCGAACCTCAAGAGCGCGGGGACCGTGCGCGGGGAAGAATTCATCAGCCGAATCAAGACCGTCACGCTGGAGCAATCGGGGCCGGAGAGGGCGGTCGTGATGATCGAGGGCGACCACAAGTCGACTTCGTCCAGCCGGGCCTGGCTGCCTTTCATTGTCAGGCTCTATTTCAACGCTGGACTGGATTCGATCCGGATCGTCCATTCATTCGTTTTCGACAGCGACGGCCAGAATGACTTCATCAAGGGCCTGGCGATCTCGTTCTCCGTGCCCATGCGCGAAGAGGTCATCAACCGGCACGTTCGATTCGGCGGCGACACCGGAATGTGGGCGGAGCCGGTCATGCCGCTCGTCGGCCGCCGCGAGATGGCCTACGGCGACGAGCGAAACATCTTCCCCGACCAGGTTGCCGGAAAGAGGATTCCAAATGCGGATCAGTACAGCCCGGCGGAGCAGCAGTATATTCGCGACATTGCCCAATGGGACGACTACAAGCTGACGCAGGCGAACGCCAACGGGTTTGTGATCGAGAAGCGCACGCAGGGGGAGGGTTCGTGGCTGCATGTGACGGAAGGGAGGCGAGCGCTCGGCATTGCGTTTCTCGGCGACGTGACCGGGGGAATCGCGGTCGATGTGAAGAAATTCTGGCAGAAGAATCCATCGGCCTTTGAGATCCACGGCGCGACATCGCCCATGGGCGAACTGCGCATGTGGCTCTGGTCGCCCGACGTCCCGGCGATGGACATGCGCCATTACGACGTCAGGGGCCATGGGTTGGACATGGCCTACGAAGACTGGAAGAAAGGCTGGGACTCGCCGTTGGGGGTGGCCAACACGAACGAGCTGACGCTCTGGGCCTTGTCCTCCATCCCGAGCAACGCGGATCTGGTGAAGCTGGCCAAGGCCGGGGCCGAACCGGCAATGGTGGTCTGCACGCCGCAATACTATCACGACCAGAGGGCCTTTGGATTCTGGAGCCTGCCGGATCGGTCAACGGCGGTTCGAAGGGCGCTCGAAGACCAGCTTGAGACAGCGGTTGACTTCTACCGCGATGAGGTGGACCAGCGCTCATGGTACGGATTATGGGACTACGGCGACATGATGCGGATGTACGATGAGGTCCGCCATGAGTGGCGCTACGACATCGGCGGCTGGGCCTGGACCAACACGGAGCTCCTGCCCGATTATTGGCTCTGGTACAGCTTCCTGCGCACGGGCAGGGCGGACCTGTACCGCCTGGCCGAAGCCATGACCCGCAATACGAGCGAGGTGAGCGTGCACCACATCGGGCGGTTTGCGCCGCTGGGCTCGCGCCATAACGTCAACCACTGGGGCGACGGAGCCAAGCAGCCGCGCATCAGCCAAGCCGGCCTCAAGCGGTTCTATTACTTCCTGACGACCGACGAGCGCACGGGCGACCTCATGCGCGAGCAGCTCAGTGCGGATTTCACCTATGCCGAGGTGAAAAGGACCGATCCGCGCATGCCAGACAACCGCGGAAAGTACACGGGCGCCAGCTTCGGCACGGACTGGGCGGCCTATTGCATCAATTGGCTGACCGAATATGAGCGCACCCTCGATGCAAAGTGGCTGGACAAGATCAAGGCGGGAATGGATACGCAGCTCGCCTTTGCGGGCAAGCCCGGCCAATTGCTTGGCAGCGGCGCCTACGATCCCGAAACCGGCAGGTTCATGGGGCGCCAGCAGAGATTCGTCGGCGCCGAAGGCGAAGGGGAAGCGCCTGCGGTCGCACCCAACGCCGCGCCAAAGGCGGCGGCCGGGAAAGGCGGGCCGCCCGGGGGGGCTGTTGGCCGCAACGAGTTCGGCGGGCCAAGCGGATTTGATCTGCTGTTCGGAACCGTTGAAGTCATGGCGGAGATGGAACTCGTCGTCGATCATCCCGCGTACTGGCAGGCTTGGCACACCTATTCCGCGCATACGGAGGGCCAGCCCATGGCCTACGCCGCGTACGTGATGAAGGACGCCGCTCTCGGCCAGCAGGCGGCGCAATCCCTGATCGGCCGCGGTGGCCGCCGCGGCGGAGGTGCGGGCGGGCCGTCCAATTTTAGCGTCAAGCCGCATCTCGTATCCGGTCCGGATGTGCCCAGCTCCCTGATGGAGGCCCAGGGCCGGCCGCAGGCTGCGGGCGACGGCCACCGCCTGCGCACCATCATCGAATCCCTTGAATGGGTGGGCGAGTACTTGCCCAAAGACCAACAGTAATCCAACCCATATCCCATGAAACCTCCTTTCGTCTCATTCGCATTGATTGTCGGCGTGCTTCTTCTGGGCGCCGCCGCTGTTCAGGCTGCGGAGCCCACCGGGGCGGGCAGCCCGGCCGTGGGCGCGAAATTCACCGTGCCGGCCTCGCCGCGCGCGGTTTACAACTTCAATCCCGGCTGGAGATTCGTCTTCGGCGACGCGGCCGGAGCCGACCAGCCTGCGTTCGACGATTCGGCTTGGACCGCCGTCAGCCTCCCCCATACCTGGAACGAGACGGACACCTACCGGGCTTACATAAACCACGGCAGCGGCGATGTGGGCGAAAAGATGCTGGGCGTCGGCTGGTACCGGAAGCATTTCCAGCTTCCCGCCAGCGCCGACGGCCAGAAGGTTTTCCTGGAGTTTGACGGAATGAGGCAGGCCGGCCATTTCTTCCTCAACGGGCAGCCCATCGGAAAGTACGAAAACGGCATTTCGGCCGTCGGCCTCGACATAACCGATTTTGTCAAGTTTGGAGGCCAGGACAATCTTCTGGCCGTGAAAGTGGACAACAGTCCCAATTATCGGGAGGAGGCCACCCGTACGCCGTTTCAATGGAACGGAAAAAACTTCAATCCGAATTTTGGCGGGCTCAACCGGGATGCCAAGCTGATCGTGGCGGGCCGGATCTACCAGACCCTCCCGCTGTACGAAAATCTCTACACGACCGGCGTGTATGTCTATCCGCAGGCAATCGATGTGAAGGCGAAGACTGCGGACGTGAAGGTGGAAGCGGAGGTCACCAACGAATCCGGAAACTCCGCCCTCATATCCCTTTCGGCAGTCGTCGTGGACGCCGACGGAATTGTGCGGGCGCAATTGGCCGGCGGGACGGCCAACCTTTTCGGCAACCGGCCGGATGTCCTGACCGCCTCCGGCTCGATGGACGGCATCCGTTTGTGGGATGTGGACGATCCGTACCTTTACAGCGTCTATTCGATATTGAGCGTGAACGGGAAGGTGGTGGACGTGTGCCGCACTCAGACTGGATTTCGGAAGACAGAGTTCAAGGGCGGCGCCGGCACGGGCGGGGTCTGGCTGAACGGTCGTTTCATCTGGCTGACCGGCTACTCGCAGCGCTCGGCCGACGACTGGCCCGGGCTCGGCGGAGCCTATCCGGACTGGATGCACGACTTCAACGCCGCGCTCGTCCGTGCAAGCAATGGCAACTACATCCGCTGGATGCATGTTTCGCCCGAGCGGGCCGACGTCGCCGCGTGCGACAAATACGGCATCGTCATCGTCTGCCCGGCGGGCGACTCGGAGGGGGACACGCACGGCCGCCAGTGGGACCAGCGGGCCGAAGTCATGCGCGACTCGATCATTTTTTATCGCAACGATCCAAGCATCTTCTTCTGGGAAGCGGGCAACACGATCGTGACTCCCGGCCAGATGGTGCAAATGGTGGCCTTGCGCAAGCAGTGGGACCCCTATGGCGGCCGAGTCACGGGCAGCCGGGACAACGATGACGTCGAAGCCAACAAAGCCCTCACTCCAGTCGGGGAGTACTTCGGAGTCATGATCGGGCAGGCTGCGCAGACCGACAAGGTCTCGGGCGATGACATCTTTCGCGGCTATAGCATTGCTCGCCGCGACAAGGCGCCCCTCATCGAGACGGAGGACTTCCGCGATGAGGCCGCGCGCGGAATCTGGGACGATTATTCGCCGCCGCACTTCGGCTTCAAACCCCACTTGGCCGCCGGCCCCGGCGCCGGTCCCAAAGGACCGCCCGGTGCCGGCCCCAAGGGTCCTCCGGGCGGCCGCAAGGGCGCCCCCGGCGGCCCTCCCGGTCTGCGCAGCGACACCTATCATTGGAATTCCGAGACGTTCTGCCTCGCCGCCGCCACGCGTTACGCGGCCTACGTCCGCAACCGGATCGATAACCCCGATCCCGCGCATTCAAAATGGTCCGCATATGCATCCATCTATTGGTCGGATTCCGACGCCGATGGCCGCCAGGGTTCCAGCGAAGTCCTGCGGGTGAGCGGAAAGGTGGATGGCGTGCGCCTGCCCAAGGAGCTGTTCTTCGTGTCGCGGGTCATGCAGTCCGGCAAGGCAGATCTGCATATCATCGGCCACTGGACCTATCCGGCGAACACGACAAAGACCGTTTATGTCGCAGCCACGTGTTGCGACCAGGTGGAACTGTTCCTCAACGGAAAATCCCTTGGCGTGGCGAACAAACCAACCGATTTTGCGGATACCTTTGACACGGGGGGGAGGAGGCCGGGCCCCGCGGCTTCAGGTTTGGTCTTTTACGATCCGCAGCCGACGGACTTTATTTACGCGTTCCCGAACATTGCCTTCGCCCCCGGCACGCTCAAGGCCGTGGCGACCAAAGACAGCCAGGTGGTTGCGCAGGAAGAGCTCAAGACCGCCGGGCCGCCCTCCGCCCTCCGGCTCACCGTTCATTCGGGCCCTAATGGCCTGCAGGCCGACGGTTCCGACGTGGCCCTGGTCGATTTCGAAGCGGTCGACGCGCAGGGCAACCGCTGCCCGACCGATGAGGAGCGGGTCGATTTCGCGATCGACGGCCCTGCGATCTGGCGCGGCGGCTTCAATAGCACGGTCCTCAACTCGACGAATAATCTCTATCTCAACACCGAGTGCGGGATCAATCGCGTGGCAATCCGCTCAACGCTTACACCCGGCACGATCACGCTCAAGGCGACGCGCGCCGGACTCACGCCCGCATCGGTGCAGATCGAATCGAAGCCGGCGATGATTATGGGCGGCCTCGAGGCCGATCCGCCGCAGGCGTATTCCGGGTTGGCGCAGACAATTCCGGGTTTGGTGCCATAGTCTGCCCGAGATCCAGTCCAACCGCCGGCCGGCAATGGTTTCGGACCTTGACCGGAACCGCGCAATTCGGGCGCACCCGATGAAAAGGCGGGCTTCTTTCAGAAGCCAAAGCGCGCCGTCAGGGACCACTGGCGCGGCGCAATGATGCGCCAAGTATAAGGCGTTCCATCGAGGTTGTATGCGATCGGCAGGATATAGCCGTTCGAGGTCAAATCCACACAGTTGAGCTGCACCTTGCATTTGATCCTGCCGTTGTCCCACGGCAACATGAAGCCATAGGAAAGCCAGGCGTCCACGTGCAGCTGCGCCGGGGTGTAAATGGGCTCGTTGACATTGGTCGCCGCAACCTGACCGGCGGTATTCAGGAGACTCGCATTCGTGTCGCCATAGTAACCCATGATTGTCGGACTCATCCACCGGAGACCGCCACCAATGCCAAGATTCTTGAGCGGTCCGCTCTGAAATGAATAGTTAGTCAGAAAACGCAGGCTATACGGCGTTTCTTCCGGAACTTCGCTGCCTTGGGCTGCTTCCTCGGCAGCGATTGGGATTGTCACGAGGCTGTTGTAGTAATCAGCCACGGTATTCGGCCCGCCGTTGGGTCCCCCTGTGTCGGAAGTGTCGCCGGGATAGCCGTAGGAATTCCAGAACGTGCCAAGATAGGCGATCGCCGTGGACCCGCCTCCGGCCCAATTTGTGAATACGCCCTGATATGCCGCGGGCGCGGCAGCCGTCGTCCAAACCGGCATTCGAGCAGCTTGGTAGGCCTTCGCCTGCGGATCAACGGCAGAGAGCATGGCGTCCTGCCTGGAGGCGGTGAACTTCATCGTCCAGTTCGGCATCGGGTTGTAGGTCAGCTCCAGATCGTAGCCGCCCGTGCTCGTCGTATTCGTGGCCTCCGGGTTGGAGTAACCGCCAGAAACGGGGTTTCCCGAGCCGGTCTCGAGGTAGGTGACGTTGAGACCCGTCAGCGAGGCCATCGTTTGATACTGCGCAGCAGTCAAGGGGTAGAGCGATTGATTTCCGAAATTCGTCGAAGACGGGTTTTCGCCGGATTCCAGCTCCACAATGGCCGCTGCCCAGTTCCCCATATCCTTTTGATCGATGTAAAGCTCCCGATCGGTGAGAGTCTGCGCTACGCCGGTGATGTTATTCTGATTGCTGCTCCTGAACCAGGTCATGCGGAGGTACAGCTTCTTGTCGGGCGTGGCGACTTCCAGGCCATAATCCTTTTCGGTGCCCTGCGGCTTCCCAAGCGGGTTGCCGAGCAGATCGGTAAATGCCCCGGTCGGCGGATTGAAATTGTCCGCCTTGTTGAACGTCACGCCGAGGGTGCGGAGGACCCCGGCCAGGACGTTTCCATTGTTCGCCGCCGCATCGATTGCGGGCCAGCTTTCGAACGGTTTGATCACAAAGCCCTCGCTGTACGTGTTGCCGCCGATCTCCCCCAGGGTCTCCATTGCCAATTGATTGGTGCCCGGCTGGTATACGCCCGCGTACGAAGTGGGATTCCAAGGGCCCAAAGCGTACTTGAGGGCGGGATTCTCCAAACCGTTTACGAACGCAACCAAGCCCGGGTTGTTTGCCGTGACCGTTGGCACCCCATTGATAATAGCGTTGTAGATCGTTGCGCCGGAGCGATTCTTGACGACGTCGTCGTTGAGCCCGAGCGAACCGACGATGCGGTCATTCCAGAAGAAGCTTTGCCAGTAATAGGTCCTCTGGTCCTGGACATTTTCGGTGATTGGGTAGCCGTTGGCTGCGAAAGCCCCCTGCGTCAATCCGCTGTTTACCCACTGGCTCGTGTAGTAGTTGTACGTTGTGGCGGTGACATTCGTCGGAGATCCAAATCCCGGTATTCCGCGGAGGCTGACCGGGAGCGTGGCTGCGATGCTCCCGGGCGCGCCCATATACTGCCACCGAACCGGGTTTAAGCCTTCTTGCGAAATGTTCCAGTTTCCGGGAATTGCAGGTTGATTATTCAGTTGATACAGCTCCGAAGTATACGAGCCGTCGCCGCCGTTGATGACCCAGCGGAGGCGGATCGTCTGCTGCACGTCGTCATGGGTGGAAGCCTCAGCCATGATGCGATGGTGTCCAAGCCATTGCAGCCACCATTTGTTCGCAAGCTTGTCCCGAAGGTCGATATTGTACGTCAGCATGGCCCGCCAGTCCTGATTGATTTCCGGGTGCTGAAAGCCGTCGCCATCGTAGTCCTCGATGAAGTCCGACCCGGCGTAGGAATCAGGCTGCCCGTTTAGCAAGGTGGCATTCGTATCAACCAGGAGCGTGTTGGCCGCGGGGGTGCCATTGCTATGCTGATTATCCGGGTCCATCTCCAAGTCATGGTACTCCTGCCGGAAGAAAGCGACGTCCAGATCCAACGCACCAAAAATACTACTGGACAGGATATTCTGTTGCAATTCAGCGTGATAGGTCCGCGCTTTGGATTGGGTGTAATCGGTCCCGTCAATGTTCGGCCCGGATTGCGCATTGTAGATGGCTTGGTTGACGACGCCCGGCTGAAAGTAGGTGGCGTATCCGCCCGGAGCGCCGGGAGTGCCGACGCCCGGAGAAGGAAGCTGGGCGGACTGGGTCATAAACTCCGACTGGACCATTGCCTGGGCCACGGTTAGCGGCGTCGCCGGCACCTGGGCGGGGATGAGTCCGCCGTAGTTCGATCCGATGGCCTGTTGCGGCATGAATCCGTAGAGGTAACGGCCGCCGGCGTACAATTCGAGAAAGTATTTCGTCACAGGGACGCCGATGCCGGGTTGCCAGAGCGGCGAAGTGATGCTCGTCAACGCACCCGTGCCAGTCGGTTCGCCCATGACGTAATCCGGACTGTATGTCGAGTTGACATAGGGCCCCACCACCCTGCCTGTGCCCAGATCCGTGACATAGCCCGTGACGGGGTTCATCACCGGCCTGCCGGCGGCAAGCCAAGGGGTGACCAGGTCCTCAGGCACCAAAGAATTCTCGTCGTTGGCATAGCTGTCATAGAATTCGGCGTATGCGGTGAGCTTCGTCTTATGAGACTCAAACGGGTCGATCATGATCGTGGCATATTGCCGGCGCGTCAGATTGCCGGAGGGTTTCCGCTGCTCGCCAACCGACGTGAACTCCTGAGCCAGATAAAGGGCGACATGGTTCCGAATCAGGGGTATGTTGAGGTCGGTGGTTTCGCGGAATTCGCCAAAACTGCCGCCTTGGAAGCTTGCGCCGCCCGAAAGCTTTCCGAGTTGGGCCTCAATGCTGGTGGCGTTGACAATGCCCGCCACCGCGCCGGTTCCGAACATCAGCGAGTTCGGCCCGCGGTCGATCTCGACCGATTGCACGTTGTAGGTGTCGAATGGAAGGCGGTAAATGCCCCAAAAGTTGTCCACTTCGTTATCGGGCGCCCCGATCCCGTTGATCCGCGTGCTCAACGTATTCAAGCCGCCGATGCTCGTGGAGACGTCGTTCGAGCCCGCAAGCGCGTCGTCAACACGGGTGGGTTCGGTGAATCCATTATACGGCGTGTACGTACGCGAGCCTTCCGTGCCCGCCTCGTACATCATGATGTCATTTATATTCTGCGCATTGGTGTCCTCGATCTGCTGCCTGTCGATGACCGTGATTGCGGAGGGAATGTCGCCGACGTTGTTGGCTAAGCGCGTGCCGGTCACCGTATTAGGCGTGAAGTACCCCCTGGCCTGACCGGCGTTGACCTCGAAAGGGCTGAGCCTGACCATCTCGCCCGGTGCCTGCGGGCCCGGGGTCGTCACCACAGGACGGATCGAATGGTTCGCCGGCGGCGGCCTTTGGTCTGCCTGGGGGGCGGGAGCGAGGGGCGGCCCATCGGGCACAGTCACACCAGTTGACTGGGCGGCGCCGGATCGAGCCGAAACGGCGACCGCGGGGATTATCGCGAAGGCGCCAGTCACATTGTCCTGGCTGGCGCGAAGCGGCGTTCCGGCCAGCATTTTTTCGAGCGCCTCTCGGATTCGAAAAACGCCGTAAACCGGGTGGGTGCGGACTCCCTTCACCAAGTCCGTCGGGAAGATCACCTCCCTGCCGGACTGCTCCGCAAATCTCCGAAGCGCCGGTTCTGCGGCGTCCGCCGGCAAGTTGAAGGCCTTTTTTTCCAAATCGTTCGCCGCGCGCGCTGCCAGCGACAAGACCAGGACAAGGAATAAGGCCTCCACAAAACGGAACACAGCGGCGCGGCCGGGCTGCAAATGCACGCTCGCTGCGCGGTGTGTCTGCGGGGTCAAGGGGGGTAGCATGAGAAAGAGGCCGTCGCATCGATCATGGGATGCGAGGCCGGCCCATGTCGGCAACACCATCCTTTTTGCTACGGAATCCCGCGCAGCACAACCTCGCTGCCGCCCCGTCGTTCGACCCTCACCCCGTAATTGGACTCGAGCAGGCGCACGAAGCCCTCCGCGTTGTCCGCCCGGAACACGCCGCTCATCCGCAATTGCGCGAGTTGAGGGTCGTCGATCGACAAATGCAGGCTCCCGCCCCGGTTAAACAGGGCGATGGCTTCGGCGAGCGGTGTTCCCGCCAGCTCGATGCACGGTTTGCGCCACGCAAGCCGGCTCTCAATTTCCGGCGCTTGGAGAACCCGAACGAAAAGCGGATCGCCCGACGATCTGGCCGACGTCGGGACGACCAGGAGGCCGCCCGCAGAGACCACCATCGGCGCCCCGCTCCCGCTTTGAACGGGTGCTTGGCTGCCCGCCGGCCTATTCACCGTCACACTGCCCTCTGTGACCAGCAAATTCACGTCTTCCGATTCGAGTTTCACCGCAAAAGCGGTGCCAACCGCCCGCACCCGCACGCCATCGGCTGTCACCACGAAGGGTCGCTCGGGATTCTTCGTCACGGTAAAATGCGCCTCGCCATTCAAAAGCCGCACGTCCCGCACGTCGGGGCGAAAATCCACGTCGATCCTGGCTCCTTGATTGAGATCAACGACCGACCCGTCGGCCAACACGCGTTGCTCCGGCCTGAGGATGACCGCGTTCGTCGCGATGGTTTCGGCGACGGCGGGGTGTGGCGCCGGCCTTACAGGGACGAAAACCAGTGCTGCCGCCGTCGCTGCAACCGCGGCCGCGCCGGCACCGAACACCACCTTCCACGCGCGCCGCCGCCGGCGCGCAGCCAGCTCACGAACCAACGCAGGGGCGTCTCCTGACCGACGCGGCCTGTCAAACACGTCCCAGGCAGCCTTCAGGCGGGTCCATGCCTCCGCGTTCAGCGGATCCGCCTCGAACCATCGCTCGAACTGCTCGCGTTCTTGCGCGGTCAGGCCCGCGTCGCTTCGGGCAAGCCACACGGCCCCCTCCGACTCCGCCCTTTCCCGTGGAGCCGACCCGCGTCGCCCGGAGAATTCGTGAGTTTGGTTAAGCGGCTCCGTCATGGGAATCTTCCGGTCACTCCGCGGATTCGGAGGAATCGCGCGCATTTCTTCGCCCCGCGGGCGATCTGAACCTGGACTGTCTGCTCCGAGATGCCGAGCCTGGCGGCGATTTCCTTTTGCGGAACGCCTTGCAGCTTGCGAAGGATGAAAATCTCACGGCAGCGGAGCGGAAGGGCGTCGATTGCGTCGAGCAGAATGGCAATTTCCTGGTTTGTGCTGACCCGCTCAGCGACATCGACACCCTCCTCTGAGACGCTTAAAGCGGCAATATCCGTTACAGGTTTTTCCGAGAAGATCCGAGGTCGGCGAAGCAGGCCCAACGCCGCATTTCGCACCGTCGCAAACAGGTACGCCTTCGCGCGGAACAAAGGTCTTCTCTTCGCGGCCTGCAAGACCTTGATGTAACTGTCTTGCATTATATCGTCCACGTCGGTGAGCGACGGAAACCGCGAATGCAGATACGCACGCAGACTTGAATCGTGGGGTTCAATCTCCTCTGAAAACCAGCGGGATCGCTCGGAAGGAGGATTCTTCATGGCCGCTTGCGCAACAAACTCTTAGTTATTGCCCGGGATAATTGCTGTCAACTTGACAGTTCCCAGCAAACAACTTGGCACGGACAGAATGGCCCCGTAGCTTCACCTGACGGCCAACGCTGTTTCTCTCGATGCCAGACCGCAGTTCTCCCGAAGGATCCCTCGCCCCCCGAAGCATCCCCGTCCGGCGCGTGGATTGGCCAGGGGTGGCGGGTGGGGCCATTCTCGCGGCTGGAACGATCGCGGTTTACAGCCGGACCTTTTCCGTTCCGCTTCTTTACGATGACAACAGCTCGATTGCGGATAATTTGACGATACGGCACCTGTGGCCGATTTGGCGGGCTCTGTCTCCTCCCAACGAAGCCGGGGTGGGAGGCAGGCCGCTTCTCAACCTCTCGTATGCCTTGAACTACGCGGCCGGTGGAACGGCGGTCTCGGGCTACCATTTGGTCAATCTGCTCATACATGTGATGGCCTCCTGGACCCTGTTTGGCCTGTTGCGACGCACTCTGCGGCGCCCCGTTCTGGCAAGACGGTGCGGTTCGGCTGCCAATGCCTTGGCCCTTGCCGTCAGTGCAGTCTGGGCCTGGCACCCCTTGCAAACCGAATCGGTGACCTATCTGTCCGAACGGGCCGAATCGCTCATGGGGTTGTTCTACCTGCTGACCCTCTGCTTCTTTGTGTGGGGCGCAGAGAGCGATAATAAGCGCAACGGCCGAATCTGGTTCTCGTTTTCAGTCCTGGCCTGCCTGGCTGGCGTTGCCACGAAGGAGATCATCGTCACCGCGCCCCTCTTGGTGTTTCTCTACGATCGCACGTTCATCTCTGGCAGCTTCTCCGGCTCGTGGCGGCGTCACTGGCCCATCTACGCGGCGCTGGCCGCCACGTGGCTTCCCCTTGGATGGTTAATGATCGGCGTCCAAAACCGGGGCGTGGGTTTCGGCCAGGGTGTCGTCTGGTGGGCCTACGGATTGGCGGAATGCCGCATTGTTGTGAAATACCTTCTTCTCGTTCTATGGCCGCATCCTCTGGTTTTCGATTACGGCATGTTCGAGGTGCCACAGGCGGCCAGGGTCTGGCCCTATGCCTTGGTCCTGGCTTTGCTGCTGATTGTCACGGTGTGGGCACTCCTTCGCCCTCCAACCAGGCAGGGGGCCTTCGGGAAGAAAGCCCTCGGCTTTGCCGGGGCTTGGTTCTTTCTGATCCTGGCCCCGACTTCCAGCATCGTTCCGTTGGCCAGTGAGCCAATGGCGGAAAGTCGGCTGTACCTGCCGTTGGCGGGCGTGGCGGCGTTCGCCGTACTCGGAACCTTCGCCTTGGCGGGGCGCTGGGCGCTGCCCGTTTTTGCCGTTGTTGCATCGGCTTTGGGCCTGACCTCCGCTCAACGCAATGAGGATTACTCGAGCGCATTGGCGCTATGGAACGACACGGTCGCAAAGAACCCCGCCAACCCCCGGGCGCAAAATGACCTGGGAATTGCGCTGGCCCAGATTCCCAGCCGCCTGCCGGACGCCGTGGCGCACTACGAGGAAGCGCTGCGCCTCAAGCCCGATTTAGCCGATGCGCAGTATAATTTGGCAGTTGCCCTTGCCCGGATCCCCGGCCGCTTGCCTGAGGCGATCACGCATTACGAACAAGCGCTGCGCCTCAAGCCTGACTCCGCCGAGGCGCACAACAATCTAGCCGCAACTTTGGCCCAGATTCCCGGGCGACTGCCGGAGGCGATCGCGCATTACGAACAATCGCTGCGCATCAGGCCGGATGACGCCAAGACGCACTATAATCTTGCAATTGCGCTGACCCAGGCTCCCGGGCGACTGCCGGAGGCAATCTTGCAATTCGAGCAGGCGCTGCGTCTCGAGCCGGATTTTGTTGATGCGCACTACAATCTTGCAATTGCTTTGGCCCAGACTCCCGGACGCCTGCAGGAGGCAATCCCGCAATTCGAGCAGGCGCTGCGCCTCAAGCCGGATTTTGCCGAGGCGCATAACAATCTGGCCGTCGCATACGCCGGTACAGGACGATTGGACGAGGCCATCCTCCAGTTGGAAACAGCCCTTAGGTTAAACCCGAGTTTCAGCGATGCCCGCAGGAATTTGGAAAAGCTAAAAGCGTCGGCTGGCGCCACGTCGAATGGCAGCACAAAGTGAGAACGACCCCGTCGGTTTGAGAAAGGAATTGGCATCGCCACCCTGACCGACACGGCCCTGCCTCCATGAAATTTCGCCCCTGCTTTTCCAGCAGGCGCCTTCCCAGTCCGGCCGCGGGAGGGATCAGAGAAACTTGACGCAGACGGGGGATCTTACTTCCAGGCTCTGCCCCGTGGGCGCCGGGATGCCCGTCGCCGGGTCGATCGCAAAGACGGCGATGTCATGCGTGGCCTGGTTGGCCGCGATGAGCCATCGCCCGTCCGGATCGATGCAGAATCCGCGCGGCGTCCGTCCTCCCGACGGCACGGCGCCCAGGAGCCGCAGCCTCCCGGTTTCGTCGATCGCAAACACGGCGATGCTGTCGTGGCCCCGATTTGAGGCGTAGAGGTACCTGCCCGAGGGATGCACGAGCACTTCGGCTGCGGTGTTCATCCCCTGGAAGCCCGCCGGCAGCGTCGAAACATTCTGCAGTTCGCGAAGGGAGCCCGTGTCGCGCGCATAGGCAAAGACCGTGATCGTGCTGTCGATCTCATTGAGGCAATAGGCCACGTCGCCCCGTGGGTGAAACGTGAAGTGGCGGGGCGCCGCCCCCGGCTTTACGGCCGCAAAAGGGGGCTGCGCGGGCGTGAGCGTCCCGGCGGCGGCGTCAAAACGATAGACGATCAGCTTGTCCAAACCGAACTCGGCCTCGATCGCGTAGCGGTTGTCCGGGGAAACGTTGAATGAGTGCGCGTGCGGCCCGGCCTGCCGGGGATTCGGCCCGGAGCCGCTGTCCTGGACGAACGCCGAAGCGAGCCGCAGCGAGCCGTCGGGATTGATCGGGAGAACGGCGACGCTGCCGCTGCCGAAATTTGCCAGGAGCAGATTCTTTCCGGTCAGGTCGGCGCGGGCATAGCATGTGCCGGTCCCGCCGCTCGCCATCTGGTTGATGAACGTGAGCCGGCCGCTCTCCCGGTCGATCGAGAACGCGCTCGCCGTCCCGGTCGCCTTTCCGCCGTACTCGTAGATCTCATTGGTCGCGTACAAGAAACGCCCCGACGGGGAGAACGTCAGGTAGGTCGGATTCACGGTCCCGGCCGCCAGGCCCAGGGGTGTCAGGACGCCCGTGCCGGGATCGAACCGGAAGGCATAGATGCCCTTGCTCCGCTCCCCGGGCGGATTGCGGTGCACGGGCACGAGCAGGCTCCAATCGGTGTAGGTTCCCACGTAGACAAGCCGCGGAGGCTCCGCGGCCCCGGCAGCGGCGGTTGCAAGCATCCCGGTCAAAATCAACAGCCTCGGGATCATTACCCACGCGATCCTGCCGGCATTTGCCGAAACCGCAAGGCTAGGCACACTGAGTGCATGACGGCATCGCCACGAATCCTCGCCTTTGCGGCCAGCGCCCGGCGCGAGTCGCTCAACCGGAAATTCCTCGCCCTCGCGGTGCAGGCGGCGAGGGAGGCGGGCGGAGAGGTCACCCTGATCGACCTCAACGATTTTGCCCTGCCGCTCTATCATGGCGACCTCGAGGCCGGACAGGGTATTCCGGCGAACGCGGTCAAGCTGATCGGGCTCGTCGTGGAGAACCACGCGTTGCTCGTCGCATCGCCCGAGTACAATTCCATGGTGACCCCCCTCCTCAAGAACACCGTGGACTGGTGCAGCCGGGCCGACGAAAATCCGTTCGAGGGCAAGGTCGCCGCGATCCTCTCCGCCTCGCCGGGCATGTACGGCGGAGTGCGTTCCCTGCAGATGGCGCAGCAATTGTTCCTGAAGCTGGGGTGCCATGTCGTTCCGGGCCAATGCGTGCTCCCGCACGCGGACAAGGCCTTTGACGAAGGCGGGAAGCCCGCAGACCCGCGCACCCTGAAGTCGGTCCAGGCTCTGGCGGCGAGGCTCGTTCAAACGACGAGCAGGCTCATGGCCTGAGGGCTACGGCCTTGCTCAGTCCGTCTCGAGGACGATTGCATCTTGCATGATGCCGTTGAATCTCCCGGACGGGGTCTGGCCATTGTCCGGTGTGGACAAGCGCCTCCGACCAGACCAACTTCCTACCGCCATACCGGCCGAGTCAAAGGATGACTCGAAGCTCCGGCTCCGATCCATGCCCCAAGCTCCCATGCCGATGCCCCGGATGTACCGGATGAGGCAGAATCTGCCCCGCCCCAAATTGGCCGATATTCCCGCCGCGGTGCGCGCGGCGCTGGCCGGCGTCCGTCTGCCCATCAAGCGCGGCGACTCGGTGGCTGTCGGGGCGGGCAGCCGCGGAATTGCCAATATCGCGCTCATCGTCCGCGCGGCGGTCGATCACCTCAAGGAACTTGGAGCCGTTCCCTTCGTGTTTCCGGCGATGGGAAGCCACGGCGGAGCCACGCCCGAAGGGCAGCTCGAAGTCCTTGAGCACTACGGCATCACGGAACAGTCGATGGGATGCCCGCTCCGCGCGACCATGGAGGTTGTGCAGGTCGGCACCGCTTTGGGGATGCCGGTCTGGTGCGACCGGATCGCCTCCGAGGCCGATTGGATAGGCGTGGTCAACCGGATCAAGGCGCACACCGATTTCAAGGGCGAGATCGAGTCGGGGCTTTTCAAGATGCTGGCGGTCGGCATGGGCAAGCACTTGGGCGCCAAACAGTATCACCGGGCATTCGTCGACCTTCGCTTCGAGAAGGTCATTCTGGCCGTCGCCCGCGAGGTCCTGGCCAACGCGCGCATCGGCTTCGGCCTCGGCATCGTCGAGAACGGGCACGAGGAGACCGCGATCGTCGAGGCGTTCAACGCCGGAGACATCGAGGCCGGCGAGCGGCGGCTGCTGAAGGATGCGAAGCGCTGGATGGCCCGACTGCCGTTTTCCCCGATCGACGTCCTGGTGGTCGAGGAGATCGGCAAGAACATTTCCGGATCCGGCATGGACAACAATGTCATCGGCCGCACGTTCCACCCGCGGGAGCCCTTTCCCAAGGATCCGGAAATCCTTCGCGTTGTCGCCCTCGACCTGACGGACGAAAGCGGGGGCAACGCCACCGGAATAGGCAACGCGGATTTCACCACGCGGCTGCTGGCCGGCAAGATCGACTGGCGAAAGACGGCGATCAACGCCCTCACGGCGTCGGCGCCCAATGCCGCGATGCTTCCGCTCGCGTTCGACTCGGACCGCGAGGCCGTGGAGAGTGCGCTGGGCAGCATCGGTTCCGTCGAGCCCGAACGGGCCCGCGTCATTCGCATCCGGAACACGCTCATGCTTTCGGAAATCGAGTGCTCCGAGGCTTTCCTTTCGGAGATCGAAAAGTCGCCCCACCTCGAAATTCTCGGGGAGGCCCGCCCCCTCGGCTTCGACGCCGCGGGCCGGATCATTCCGCTTCCGCCCTGATCGCATCGTCCGGCGGCGACAGCGGCTCGCGGACAAGGACAAGGTACGCGGTGGCGCCCAGAAGCGCCACCCCGGCGCCAAAGAGGAGCGCGGGCTGGAACGAGCCGGTGCTCGCCGCGATGAATCCGGTGATCGCGGGGGCCGTGGCGGCGGCCAGATAACTGAAGAAGTTCTGGATCGAACCGACCGAGGCGGCGTATGCCGCTGGGGCCACCGCCGTCGTCATCGTCCAGGCGCAGCAGGCGGCGCCGTAAAGCAGGAATAGCGAGGCCGAGATGCAGGCGAGCGCCTCAAATGCGTTCGAGGCGCGGGCGGTCAGGCAGGAAAAGAGGGCGACTCCCAGGAGCGAGACGATCATGGGAATTCTGCGGCTGGCAATCGGCGAGAAGCCGTGGCGCAGGAGGTTGTCGCAGATGCGGCCCGTGACGATGCTTCCGGCCGCCCCGCATAGGAATGGAATCGAGCCGATCCAGCCCGTCCTGGCGACGGTGACGTGGAATTGGATCTCCAGGTATTGCGGCAGCCAAGCCGTGTAGATCCATATGCAGTAGTTTGTGCCGGAAAAGCCGCCGATCATTCCCCAAATGGTACCGAATCGAAAGAGCCTTTTCCATGCCTGCCAGGTGATCCGCGGCGTCTGCGAGGGGTCGTCGGAGAGGTATTGCCGCTCGGCCGGCGTCAGCGGCGGGGTCTGTCCCGGATCGCGGTGCAGCCAATAAATGACCAGTGCGACGGCCAGGCCGACAAGCCCCATGACGGCGAACATCCATCTCCAGCCGAGATGGAGCATGACGAAGGTGAGGACCGGGAGGCCGACCGCCGTTCCCAGGGTGCTGGAACAGTTCCAGATGCCGGTGGCCGAGCCCCGCTGCCGCTGCGGAAACCAGTCCGCCACGACCCGCACGCTGCTGGGGAATTGGGGGGACTCGCCGGCGCCCAGAAAAACGCGGGCCACGTTGAACTGCCAGAAATTGGCGACCAGCCCTCCCAGCACCTGGGCCAGCGACCAGAGGGCGAGGCCGGCCGACAGCATGCAGCGCGCCCCAAGGCGGTCGACCAGGGCGCCGGCGGGCAGCTGGAACACGGCGTAGGACCAAAGAAACGCGGAGGAAAGGATTCCGCCCTCCGTCAGCGACAGGCCGAGATCCCGGCGTATCCAGGGAAGGCCGACCGCCAGGGTGGCGCGATCCACGTAATTGATCATCCCGCCGGCGATGAGCAGGACGAGGGCGACCCCCTGTATGCGCCTGAGGCGCCGCGAGGCTGGGATTTCGGGCATGGTTTGGGAGCCGGTTCCGGGCGGGGTGGAGACCGCGGGGCTTTGCGGGCGGCCGCTCAGTTGACCCGGTTCCAGACGGGCTGGCCGAGCACCGCTGCGCGGGCGATCCGCGCGGAGGTCGAGCGCATTTCGATCATTCCCTCGACGCTGCAGAAAGCCGCGTGGCAGGTGGCGATGAGGTTCGGGGTCGCGGCCTCCTCGGCGCTCCTCAAGGGCTCGTCCTCGATGACATCGAAGCCGGCGCCGGCGAGAGTCCCGGCGCGAAGCGCGGCAAATGCTGCCGCCTTGCTGACGATGCCGCCCCGCGCCGTGTTGACCAGGTGCGCCGTTGGCTTCATCAGGGCCAGTTGCCGGCTCCCGATCAGGCCCGCCGTCTCCGGGTTGAGCGGGCAATGGATCGAGACGACGTCGCTTCGTCGCAGCAGCTCCTCCAGCGAGGAAACGCGCTCGACCCCGACCGCCTTGTGCGTGCCCGACGGCACGTAGGGATCGTGGAAAACCACGTGGAAGCCGAGGGCCTTGGCGCGGAGGGCCGTTGCCGTGCCGATCCGGCCGAGCCCGACGATGCCGAAAACGAGCGTGCTCAGCCGGTGAAGGCGCTCGGTGTGCTCGATCCGCCAGCCGAGCCGCTTGGCTTCGGCATCGAGGGGGAAAAGACGGCGGCAGAGGGCGAGGGAGAGCGCGATCGCGTGATCGGCGACCTCCTCGGTCCCGTAGTCCGGGACGTTGC
Organism: Opitutaceae bacterium; assembly: GCA_050015855.1. Classification (GTDB taxonomy): domain Bacteria; phylum Verrucomicrobiota; class Verrucomicrobiia; order Opitutales; family Opitutaceae; genus Palsa-1447. The sequence continues at coordinate 54,424 of JBEKAO010000018.1, forward strand.
AAACCGAAATGCCGCGGGCCGCCGCGGCCGCTATGTCGATGCTGTCGAACCCGACTCCGTTGCGGATGAGGGCGCGGCATTTTTCCAGGCGCGCGATTGCGGCGGCATCCACGGTCAGGCTGTGCCAGATGATGATGGCGGTGGCGTCGAGCACCTCCTGCGGGAGCGCCCCGGGATCGAGCCGGTCCGACAGGGCGATCGTCCGGACGTTCGCGGCGTCCGCGAGGATTTCGCGCTCGATTTTGGCCTCCGCCTCGGCGACGGGGCTGTCCGACCGGGAGAGGATGACGACGAGGGGGCGGGATTTCATGGGGTCATTGGGAAGCCCCCGCGAAGAAGGGGCCAACGTGAACTGCGGGCTGTTTCGTGGGATTCGATTACCGGCGTGATTGCATTCCCGCAAGACTGGCTTTTTGTGGGGAGGATATGAATTCCACCCCCGCGCGACCGGCAGCCGTTCTTTCCAAGCGTCCGTTCGGCCGCACGGGAATGCAGATCACCCGGGTCGGATTCGGCGCCTGGGCGATCGGCGGGGGGGACTGGGCGTTCGCCTGGGGGGACCAGGATGAGAAGGCGTCGATCGCCGCCATCCGGCACGCCTGCGATCTGGGGATCAACTGGATCGACACGGCGCCCGTGTACGGCCTGGGCCGCTCCGAGGAGATCGTGGGCAGGGCGCTCAAGGAGATTCCCGCGGACAGGCGGCCCTACGTTTTCACCAAATGCGGCATTGTCTGGGACGAGCGGAAGCGGATGGAAAGGCCGAGCCGGATCGGAAGGCCCGAGAGCATCCGGCGCGAGGTCGAGGCGTCCCTTCGGCGGCTCGGGGTGGAGCGCATCGACTTGTACCAGGTGCACTGGCCGGCGGAAGACGGATCGCCGCTCGAAGACTACTGGGGGGCGGTTCTCGATTTGAGGAAGGAGGGCAAGGTGCGCGCCGCAGGGCTTTGCAACCACAACGCGGCGCAATTGGAGACGGCCGAGCGGATGGGCCACGTCGACACGCTGCAGCCGCCTTTTTCCGCCATCCGGCGGGACGCGGCGGCCGCCGAATTGCCCTGGTGCCAGGCCCACGGGACCGGCGTCATCGTCTACAGCCCGATGCAGTCCGGACTGCTGACGGGGTCGTTCACGGTCGAGCGGGCCCGGGCGCTGCCGGGCAACGACTGGCGCTCCCGCGCGCCAAACTTCTCCGGCGAGGCGCTGGAGCGCAGCCTGGCCCTGGCCGACGCCCTCAAGCCCATCGCGCGTCGGCGCGGAGTGAGCGCCGGGGCGGTGGCGGTCGCATGGACGCTGGCGTGGCCGGGCGTGACCGCGGCGATCGTCGGGGCCCGCAGCCCGGAGCAGGTCGATGGCTGGATTTCCGCAGGAAAACTGGAGTTGACGCCGGCCGAGCTCGGGGAAATCGCGGCGGCCATCGCCGCCACGGGCGCGGGCTCGGGTCCGGCGCTGCCGGGAGCGGCTCCCGGGGCGGGCCGTGCCTAATTGACCGGGTTTTTCTTGTCGGCCAGCGCCCTCGCCATTTCCGTCCGCGATTCTTCCGAGCCGAAGAACAGGTTCTCGGGATACCGCAGGTGCTCGAGCATGTGGGAGTAGATGGACGCCTCGAGGCTGAAGTTCAATCCCAGGCCCGCGAGATACTGCAGGCGCAGGTTGCTGTCCCGGTTTATCTGGGCATCCGCAAGCCAGGGGGCCAGTTCGGCGGCCCGGCCGGCGTAGGTCGAGAGCAAATCGGCCGGGGTCGAGAATCCCACCTCGGCGAGCGAGGCGGCGGCATCCTTGTAGGCCGGGCTCGACCAGCGTTCCTGAAGGGCGTCCATGTCGACGCGCGCGGGACCGCTTTGGCCGAGAAGGACGACGTCGTAGCCGCTGCCGTCGTCGTCGTTGGCCCAGATCGTGCCTTCCGGGAAAACGCGGAAAAACGTCGCGAATTCGCTCATCACCGTGGCCTCGTCGCTTTCGTAAAGGGGGACCCATTGGGTGACCATCCCGCCGGGATTCAGCCGCTCCTTGCACATTTCGAAATACTCCTGCGTGTACAGGGATGCGGAGCCCTTGACCCACGGGTGGATGGGATCGGAGGTGATGATGTCGAATTTTTCCTTCGTCGTGAGGATGTAGTGCCGGGCGTCGTCAAATACGATTTCGACGCGCGGATCGGAGACGACGCCGTGATTCTGGCTGGCGAAATACCGCGCGACAACCCGGGGGACCAGGGGCTCGATTTCGCAGATGACAATGCGCCCGATGCCGGGCTGGACCACGAATCCGCCGGCGGTCACGCCCGCCCCGCATCCCACGATCAGGACGGAGCGCGGCTTGGGATGGAGCATGGCGGGAAGATGCGCGAGCATGCGCTGAAGCCGCATGTCCTGGGGCGTCGTCGACGCCTCGACCTTGCCGCTGACATGAAACTGGCGAACGCCGTCGGTCATCTCGCTGACGGCGACCGAGGCATTCATGCCCTCGCCCATGTATAGGATGCGGGACGATCCGGCGTCGCGGACCATCGTATGGCCGTAGGCGACGAGTTCGCCGGGGGTCCGGGGCACGGTGGCGGTCAGGCAGGCTGCGCCAAGGGCGACGCCGCCCACCCATGCTGCGCGCGCCCAGCCGCGGAGCCCGGCTCCCCGCGCCGGAGCCAGGAGCAGCAGCGCGCCCGCGGCGGCCAGCGCGATCAGGACGCGCTCGGATCCCTGGGTGCCCGCCCAGGGGACGATCAGGAGGCTGAATGCGATCGCGCCCAGGATCGCGCCGACCGTGTTGGCGGAGTAGATCCCTCCGACCAGCCGCCCCGGGTCCCGGCCCGGACGGGCGGCGGCGGCCAGGGCCAGGGGGAAACTTGCCCCCCAGAGGATTGCCGCCGGAAGAATCGCCCAAAGGCAGCGAACGGAGTCCAGTCGGAAGCGCAGCCACGGGTTGGCCGCGAACGAATCATGGACGGGCCAGTAGGGCAGGGTCCGTATCGCCGTACGGGCGGTCCAGGCGATCGCTAGCGCCAGCAGCGCCTGGCAGCCGGCGAACAGGACCCGCGGGCGCGCGAAGAGGCGCGCCAGAAGGCCGCCGCCGCTCCCGCCGATGGCGAGCCCGAGAAGGAACACGGCCAGGATGATGGAAAAAGTGTACACGGTCGGGCCCAGCATCAGCGAAATCAGGCGCGTCCACACGACCTCGGCGCCGAGGGCGCTCATCCCCGAGAAAGCGATGGCGAAATACACCGCCCCGGCGCCGGGCTCCGGCAATTCCTCCCGCTCCTCCCGCGCGGCGGCGCATTGGGGAAACCGCGCCGCGAGGCCGAAGCCCAGCAGCGCGGCCGACAGGTTGATGACAGCCGCGGTCCGGGTCGCCGTCGCCATGTCGTGCACGCGCAGCAGGTAGAAGCCCGCCAGCAGGCAGCCGAACACCGCTCCTGCCGTGTTGCCGCCGTAAAAGAACCCCAGCCAGGATATTCCGCGAGGAGTCGTCTCGAGCCAGCGCGAGATTGCCGGCAGGGTCGCCCCCATCAGCACCGTCGGGGGCAGAAGGCACAGACCGCAGATGGCGCCCCGCGCAAAAATTTCCGACGGGCCGTGCCCGGAGCCGGCGAAGAGCCGGACGACGTGCGGCATTCCAATCAGGACCGCGGCGCCCATCGCCCCGATGGCCAGCTCCAAAAGGGCGCATACCCGCAGCGGATGGCGGCGCGGGGACACCAGGCGCGGCAGGGCGAGGCTCCCCAGGCACATGCCGCCCATGAATGTGCCGAGCAGCACCGCCAGCGAAACCGCGGTCGAGCCGATCACCAGCTCGAGCAATTGGAACCACACGATTTCGTAGATCAGAGCGGCGCACCCGCTGCCCACAAACAGGAGCAGCAGAAGCGACGCCAGGGGCCCGCGGAGCATGCGTCCATTCCGGACGCCCGCGCCGCCTGGCGGCTGGAATTCTGCAGAATAGGATTGCACGGGTTGGGTCGCGGGGCTGGTCGGCGCCGAAAACGGGCGCGGAGAACGGCAATTACCGGTGTTCGGTCCCAAGGCGAGTCCGAACTTCCATGAGCAGGCGGCCCAGGACATTCTTCCCCTGGCCTTGATACACGCCCCAATAGGTGTCGTTCCACCAGTTGGTCTCTTCGAGGTACCTGTCTCCGGTGGCCAGCAGGCGCGCCGCCAGATCGGGATTCTGGGTGAATTTCGCCCACAGCACATCGCGCATCACCTGATCCTCCCGGGCGGCCCACCAGGCTGCGTCCACATTCTTCGAATGAGCCAGCGCCTTCGCGGCGGCCGCGTCCAGATGGGTGTACACCTCGCGTTCCGACGGCGGAAACTTGCAGGACTGGTAGATGGCCTCCGAAGAGCCGTACACCAGCCCGCCGAATGAAATGCGGCAGGGGTAGAAATTGCTAAGCCAGCGGTAATCCCCGACAAATCCATGGATGCTGTGAGAATCGGCGCCGGTGCCGGCGAAGGGATCCCCCCATTCCGCCGGCTTCTCCGGCAGGGCGCCCGGACTGGCGCTCTGCGCCAGGCCCGAGGCGGCGAGGCCGATCATGGAAACGACGGCAAAAATCAGGCGCTTTCCGGCGAAAGACTGTCCCGCTTGGGGCATTTCCCCAATACTGTCAGCGGCCCGCGGCCGAGTGCAACCTTAAGGGATGCTCCCTCCTTTGCTCCGCGCCGGGTATCCGGGCCTGCTTCCTGGCCAGGCGCCCGAGGACGGCCAGGGACTGGTCCAGACGGGAACTCCAGGGATGCCCGCAACTGATTCGCACGAAGTTCCGGAATCCCCCGTCGCTGGAAAAGACCGGTCCCGGGGCGATGCTGATCCCGGCTGCTGCGGCCTCCCGGAAGAGTTCCAGCGAGTCGACGTTCCCCGGGAGCTCGCACCACAGCAGGTGGCCGCCGCTCGGGCGTGAAATCCGCGTGCCCTCCGGAAAATACCGGCAGATCGCGGCGCGCGTCTCTTCGACCTGGCGGCGGCAGGCCTCGCGAAATGAACGCAGATGGCGGTCGTAGCCGCCGTTTCTCAGGAACTCGGCCACGGCCAGGCTCGGCAGGGTCGGCCCGGCAAGGGTTTGGATCTTCTTCAGGCCCAATGCGCGCTCATGCCAGCGGCCGGCGGCAAGGAATCCGACCCTGTACCCCGGCGACAGGGTTTTCGAGTAGGAGCCGCAAAGGATCACCGAACCATCCGGATCGAAAGCCTTCGCACACCGGGGCCGCGGGCCCTCGTGCTGGAGTTCGCCGTAGACGTCATCCTCGATCAGGGGAATGCCCCGCCCCCCGAGAAGGCGGACCAGCTCTCGCTTGCGCGCGTCCGGCATTACAAAGCCGATCGGATTATGAAAATTGGGTACGAGAACGCAGGCCGCGACGCGCGTTCGCCGGGTCGCGCGGTCCAGGGTGTCGAGGCAGATGCCCGTTCTCGAATCGACGGGGATGGGAAGCGCCTTCAGCCGCATCTCCCGCAGCTGCCTGACGATGCCGAAAAACGTCGGGCTCTCGATTACAACCGTGTCGCCGGGCTCGCATGTGCAGCGAAGGGCCAGATTGATCGCCTCGGTTCCGCCGAGCGTCACAATCAGATCCTCGGCCGCAAGCGAGCATCCCGCCGCCGCCGCGCGCCGCGCGACTTCCCTGCGCAGGGCAAGGCATCCCGGCGCAAAATCGTAATCCCCGGCCGCCGGTCCCAACCGGCGCCCGATCGAGGCCATGGTCCGGGTCAGCTTGCCCACGGGAAGAAGCGCCGGCGAGGGCAAGGCCACGCCGAAGGGCACGAGGTCGCGGGCCATGTTGTCCGTCAACGACTCGAATGGGTCGGCGGGGGAGAGCGCTCGGGCCTTCAGCAAACTCACGGCGGGGTCCGGCTCCGAAAGCGAATCGGCGCTTCGCGCGCTTACGTAAAAGCCCGATCTCGGCCGCGCCGCGATCAGCCCCCGGGTCTCGAGAATCGCGTAGGCATGAAGCGCGGTCGGCACGCTCACCCGCTGCTCCATGCTGAACCTTCGGACGGATGGAATGCGGTCGCCGGGGCGCAGCAGCCGGCGGCCGATCATCTCCTCGATCGAGGCGGCCAGGCGCAGGTACAGCCATGGATTGTTTGAAGCGGGTTCCACAACTCCCAAGAATCCCAAGCCGGCGGAGGTTTGTCCAGATACAGATTGCGCCAATTCCTTGCTGCACAGATGCCCGTTTTGCGCGTCTGTCCAGCATCGGTTTGTGCGGGGCTGTGTCTACCGGCCCGGCCGCGTCCGGATTACGATCCGGGCGTGAAAAATACAAATTATCCACTCGTTCTCCTCCTGCTTGGCCTGGGTTCCCAGGCCGGCATTCCGCTGGCCGGCGCACAGCCGGCCAACGACCCGGCTCCCGTTCCCAGAACGGCCGCCACGGCGCCGGTCGGCGTATTCGTCGAAGAGTACCCTGCCAGCCGGATCACGGTGACAAAATGGGACCCGCTGCTGTACACCCTCCGAACCGACCTGATTGTCACGGGAACTTCCAGGTTGGCCGTAAGGGGCCTCCTGGGAGTGCCCAGGAGGGAAATCGCTCCGGACACCGTCGTCTATGACAACTGCCGGCCGGACCAATCCGTGGCACAAAACTGCGACGAATTGGTCATCACATTCGCGGGGAACCGCGTCGCGGGCCTGCGCTTCGTGAATCAGGCGGGTCTGGCGGCCGTCGCAGCGAATCGGTCCCGCGAGATTGCGGCGCGGCCCCGGGACGCAAATTGACTGGGTTTGACCTCGTGCGGCGCAAGGTGCAAAAAGGCCCCTCTGCCTTTGCCGCCGCCGATTCGAAACCTTGTGATCGCCCGGTACGACCGTCTGGGCGATGTCGTCCTCTCGTCGTCGTGCCTGGGACCGGTGCGAACCCATCTCCCCGGCGCCAGCATCCGATTGCTGGTGGCCGGGCCGTGGCGGGGACTTTTTCAGGGGCATCCCTCCATTGACGGACTGGTCGCCGCCCCGCAGGGCGGGTGGATCCGGCGGGCCTTTGCCCTGGCGCGGGAGTTCCGGCGCATGGGCACGGACGCGATCGCCCTGCTCGAGCCCGACCGAGCGGTGGAGTTCGGCGGCTGGCTGGGTGGCGTGAAGCTGAGGGCCGGGTTTGTCCGGGCCAGATGCGCTCCGCAGCCATTGACCCACCGGGTGCCGTATCGAAAGAGCGAGGGCGCCAAGCATGAGGCCCTTTATAATTTCGATGTGCTCGAACGCCTGGGCGTGCCCGCTCCCGGGAGCCTCGAGGCCAGCCTGAGCCTGGATCCAGCGGCGGAGGCGCGGCTCGCCGCCAAGTGGAGGTCCACGCGCACCATGGGGCAGTGCGCGGTTTTCCACCTCGCGGCGCACCGGGCCAAACCCCGGGCGCCGTTGGCGGCATTTGGGGCTCTGGCGGGATGGCTGAGTCGTTCGCATGGCCTGAGTCCGGTCTTGGTGGGAATCGAGCGCGATCCGCCGCTGGACGAGGTGGCCCGCGAATTCGGCGCGGCTCCCGCCGAAATCACCGATTTGAGGGGCGCGACGGATGCGGCGGAGACGGGATGGCTGTTGCATTCGGCGGCCTTTTTTGCGGCTCGCGACAGCGGACCGGCCCACCTGGCGGCGGCGGTGGGTTGCCCGACTCTGGTCTTTTTTATGGATCCACGCCCAATCCTCGGCCCCGTCCGCTGGCGCCCCCTGGGGCCAAGGGTGGAGGTGATCCCCGCTTCCCCGGAATCGCCTAGAGCCGAGGAAGCGCGGTCCGCCGCCTCCAGGTTGCTGGCTAATGGCCGGGGCCCAGCGCCTGCAGGATGAGGTCCAGATTGCGCCGGGCCTGGGCAAAGTCGGGATTGAGCCGGATGGCCTCCCGGCACTGGGCGGCGGCGTCCTCCAGCCGGCCGGCCTGCGCCAGGGCGAGGCCGTAATTATCATGGGCTTCGGCGAGATCGGGCCTGCGGCGGACCAGGCGCTCAAGGACAATCAGTGCCTCGGGAATGCGGCCGGAACTCGCGAGAGCCGAGCCCAGATTGTCCTCGGCCTCCGCCAAAACCGGCCGAAGCCGCACGGCTGTCTCAAATTCCCCGATTGCCTCGGCAGTGCGACCCGAGTCCACAAGGGCGACACCAAGGTTATTGTGTGTCTCGGCGGAATCCGGCTTGAGGGCCAGTGCGGCCTCGTAGTGGGCGAAGGCGTCGCCCCGCCTTCCGGGCTGGCTCGCGAGAAAAAGGGCCAGGTTATTCTGCGCCATCCAGCAGGAAGGGTTTCTTTCGAGTATCTTTTCGTAAAAGGTCTGGACGTCGCGATACATCGCGCTTTGCCGCCAGGTCAGAATCCCAAAAACCCCGAGCAGCACCGCGGGGGGGAGACGGGCCCAAAGGCCTAAAAGCCGCCGGCCGAAGCCGGCGGGCCGCGATTCGGTCGGCCGGTCTCGGGGTTTCGACTTTTCAATCCTCTCGGCGCAGCGTGCCCATCCGCCCGCCGCCAGCGCAAAAATCGCCAGGCTGGCCAGGTACTGCCAGTGGTCCGCCACGAATGAAAAGAGGAAGGCGTAGACATTGAGGAATCCGAGGGTGGGGAAGAGCGAACCGGCGAAGAAGAGCATGGCTGCCAGGGGGGCGCGCGCGCGCCGGCGCACGAGCCAGAGCACGGCGATCAGGGCGAGGGCTCCCAGCGGATACAAAACCTGGCGCCAGTCCGCCGGATCGACCCGCCACCGCGGATAGATGAATATCAGATTTGCCGGCCACAGGAGCTTTCCGAGGTAAAAGAAGATTGCGCGGCCGGCGATCACGCACCGTGCGGCGAAGGTGAGCTGGAAATCCGGTCCGCTCGCGCCGATGACGGTGCGCTCCACCCAGCTCGAGAACATCCCCCCTGCCGCGGCCAATGCGAACCAGGGGATGAGGGGCGCCACATCTCTCCGTCCCAGCCGCCCCCGCCGCCACCAGAGGGCGACCAGCAGCGCCCCCGGCAATGTGGCGGTCACCGTCTTGCTCAAAAGGGCAAGCAGGAACAGCCCTGTCGCCAGGAGATAGCGGCCCGGCAGGCGGCGGGCGGACTCCGGCCCGCCTTCCTCGAATCGCAGGTACGCCAGCGCCGCCAGCAAATAGAACACCGTTGAAAGCGTGTTCTTTTGCTCCGCAATCCACGCCACCGACTCGACACACACCGGATGCAAGGCGAATAGAAGGGCGGCGAACCAGGATATGGAATCGCCCGTCGACCCCGGCGCCTCGGCATTCAGGCCCCCCACGCGAAACAATCGCCTAAGGGTCAGGGCGAACAGACACGCGGAGGCCGCATGCAGCAGCACGTTGACCAGGTGATACCCAAGGGCCGCGTCTCCCCAAAGCCGGTGCTCGACCCAGAAGGCGGTGTGCAGAACGGGGTAATATTGCTCCGTCGCGCGGGGATCGGTCCAAATACTGACCAGTCCCGCCCACGAGCGGAGCCGGGCCGGCGTCAGGAACCCGCGGTCGTCCCATACGAAACCGGCCTGCAGCGCCGGCCAATAGGCGGCAAGCGTGGCGCCGAGAATCAGGACTCCAAAGAGGAAACCTTGCCGCGGAAGGCGCCTCGACTCTGGGAACGGCGAGCGCATCGATCGAGGAATTGGACGGGAACTCCAGTTGAGCGGCGTCGATGGAGGACAGCCAGAAATAAAACAGAGCCATTGGCCCTGCGTCTTGCGTCTTGCTTGCGGAATTCCCCGGTACACTCTGCCGGGGCGTGCCATTGAAAACCTTTTCCCTATGACCATCCTTCAAACCCCATGGGCGGCCTGCGCCGCTGCGATTCTCCTCGGCTGCCCTGCGGGCCTGTCAGCGGTGTCAGCACCCCAGCCGGTGCAACTGCACTGGCTCGAACAGCCATTGCCGGGCGCCGCCATGGGCGTGAGCTGGGGAGTTCCCTGGCCTCAGGGGGCCGTGGCCCCGGGCACGGACTTCAACCTGACCGACGGGCAGGGAACGACTCTGGCCCTGCAGACCTGGCCTCTGGCCTACTGGCCGGACGGTTCTCTCAAATGGAGCGGTTTTGCAGCCGTCGCCCCGGCTGGAACGCAGGGGGTGTTGACGCTGGCCGCGGGATCCGCCTCCGCCGGTTCCGGCCTCACCGTCGCCCAGAACGACCAGTCCATCACGATCAATACGGGCCCGCTTGAATGCACGCTCTCGCGCGCGGGCCAAAACCTCGTGGATTCGATCCGCGTCGACGGCCGCGAGGTCGCCCGCGCGGGGCAGCTTGTGTGCATCCTGCAGGACGGCCCCGAGACCACCCCCGAGGATTCGCCTCCCCGCGAAAAATTCATCAGCGCGGTCCGGAAGGTCACGGTGGAGCAGTCCGGCCCGGTTCGCGCCGTGGTGAAGATCGAGGGCGTCCACCGGAATGGGCAGTCGGGGCGCGAGTGGCTGCCCTTCACGGTGCGGCTCTATTTCTATGCCGGCCAGACCTCGGTGCGGCTGGTGCACACGATTGTCTTCGACGGCGACCAGGAGAAGGATTTCGTGCGCGGCCTGGGCGTGCAATTCGCCGTGCCCCTGAGCGACCGGCCGACGAACCGCTCGGTGCGCTTCGCCGGCGAGAATGGCGGACTGTGGTCCGAGCCGCTGCAGCCGGGCGGGGGCAGCGCCGCCCAGGAGTCCGGCCAGCCATTCGAGGGCCGCCGGGGTTTTGAGACCAATGCCATTTGGGACGACTTCAAGCTCGCCCAGTTGAGTCCGGACGGATTCACGATCGTCAAGCGCACCAATCCGAAGAGCACGTGGCTGTTTTCCGCGGCCGGCAAGCGCGCTCCCGGGTACGCCTTCGTAGGCGACTTGAAGGGCGGCCTGGGGATCAGCGAAAAGAATTTCTGGCAGTCTTACCCGGCCTCGCTCGAGGTGGACAAGGCCGGCACCCCGGCCGCGGAACTGACCGCGTGGCTTTGGTCCCCCGACGGCCCGGAAATGGACATGCGCCATTACGACACCCACGCGCATGGCCTCAACACCTCCTACGAGGATGTGCAGCCGGGATTGAGCACGGCCTATGGCGTCGCGCGCACCACCGAGTTGACGCTTTTTCCGGCCGGCTCCCTGCCGGCCCGTCCCGCGGCGGTCGCCATGGCGGAAGCGGGCAGGGAGGAGCCCTTGCTCGTCTGCACCCCGGCCTACATTCACTCGACCGGCGTTTTTGGCGTCTGGAGCCTCCCGGACAGCTCGACCCCGTTCAAGAAGGCGATCGAAGACGGCCTGTCGTCCGTGCTCGCGTACTACGAGCGGCAGGTGGAGGACCGCAATTGGTACGGGTTCTGGCAATTCGGCGATTTCATGCATTCCTATTCGGCCCCCCGCCATGTCTGGCATTACGACTGGGGCGGCCATGCCTGGGACAACACGGAGCTGGGCACCTCCCTGTGGCTGTGGGACAGCTTCCTGCGCACCGGCCGCGCCGACCTGTTCCGCCTCGCCGAGAACCATGCCCGCAACACGAGCGAGACGGACGTTTACCACCTGGGTCCGATGGCCGGCCTGGGCTCCCGGCACAACGTGATCAAATGGGGTGACGGCGCGAAGGAAGCGCGCATCAGCCAGGCGGCCCACTGGCGTGCATTTTATTACCTGACCACCGACGAACGCACCGGCGATATCATGCACGAGGTGACCAAGGCCGACGTCGCCGCCGCGAAATACGACCCCATGCGCGAGGCCGAGCCGCTGGTTCCGGGCGAGCCGGTTTACGCGGAACGCATCCGCATCGGCCCGGATTGGTTCGCTTTCGCCGGCAACTGGATGACCGAGTGGGAGCGCACGGGCGACGTCAAGTGGCGCGACCGCATCCTGGCCGGCGTGGACTCCCTCATGGCGATGCCGTATTGGCTGGAGAGCGGCCAGCTCCACGGTCTCGCAATCGAGGACAACGGGGTCCGAACGGATGGTTCCGGCGGAAGAATGGGACTCCTGAAGGGCGGCGGCGCCCAATTGGTCGGCTACGACATCGCCACGGGCAAGCTGACGGCCATCCGCGACCCGGTGACCCTGGGCTCGGTGCCCGTGAGCTACAATCTCGCCACCATCCAGGGCGGCGGCGAGGTGATGTTTGAGCTTCTGCCGCTTCTGAATCGGCCCGACTTTACGAGGGCCTGGACGCAGTACTGCCGGCTGGGCAGCGCGCCGGCGGAAGTCCTGGCGCGGGACCGGACCACCGGCAACGAGGGCGCCGACGCGCGCTACGTCCTGACGGGCCAAAGCGGCCCGCGGTTGGCCGCGTACGCCTATTATGAGACGAAGAATCCGGCCTTTGCCAAAGCGGCCATTGCGGAGTTGGAGAGAGAAGGGGGCGGCTCGGCCGCGCCTCACCTGATCACGGGTTCGGCGTCGCTGAATCCGGTCGAGGAGGACGCTTCCGTTTCCACCAACGAGGCGGCGCAGACCGGCCTGACGACGATTGAGGTGCTCGAGCTTTGCAAGGACCAGTTGCCCACCGCAGCGCCGCCCCCCCGGCCGGCGCGGTTCGGGCGCGGGTACGGCAACCGGGATTCGGGCCCGCCGGCGGCGCCGCCCCGCGGGCAGCCGCCGCCGGGGCCGACCCCTTGAAGATTAGAGGGATCCGGTCGGCAGCGGCCGCTCAAGGGCGGATCATCTTTGCCGGGTCCACGACCCGGTCGAATTCCGCTTCCGTCACGAACCCCAGCTGCAGGGCCGCGGCCTTCAAGGTGAGGTCCTTCGCGGCCGCGAAGTGCGCGATCTGGGAAGCCTTGTCGTAGCCGATCACCGGAGCCAGCGCCGTCACGAGCATCAGGGAGCGGCCGACGTACTCCGCGATCCTCCCCAGATTCGGCCTCGTGCCTTCGACCAGATACCTGCGAAAGTTTGCGCACCCGTCCGCCAGGATCGTGATTGAATTCATGAGATTCAGAATGATCAGGGGCTTGTAGACGTTCATCTCGAGATAACCGCCGGCGCCGCCAAACCCCACCGCCGTGTCATTCGCCATGACTTGGACTGCGATCATCGTCAGGGCCTCGGCCTGCGTCGGATTGACTTTGCCCGGCATGATGGACGAACCCGGCTCGTTCTCGGGAATCAGCAGCTCGGCGAGGCCGGCGCGCGGGCCGCACGACATGAGGCGGATGTCGTTGCCGATCTTGTAAAGGGAGACGGCCAGGGTGCGCAGGGTCCCGGAAAGCTGGACCAGGGCGTCGTGGGAGCCCTGGACGGTGAACTTGTTCGGGGCGCTGACGAAGGGCAGACCCGTCAGCCGGGCGACCTCCGCCGACGCGGCCTCGGCAAATCCGGGCGCGGAGTTCATGCCGGTGCCGACCGCAGTGCCGCCGACGGCGAGGCGGTAGACGTGCCCGAGCGCATGCTCAATTCGTTCGAGGTCGTCCGCCAGCATCCCGGCGTATCCCGACCACTCCTGCCCGAGGGTGAGGGGGGTCGCATCCTGCATATGGGTGCGGCCGATCTTGACGATGTCCTTCCATTCCAAAGCCTTGGCCGCGATCGCATCGTGAAGCGCCTTCACCGACGGAACCAGCCGCCCGCTCACGCCGATCGCCGCCGCGATGTACATTGCGGAGGGAAACGTGTCGTTGGACGACTGGGCCATGTTGACGTGGTCGTTCGGATGGACCGGCTGCTTGCTCCCGGGCGGCGTGCCGGCGATCTGGCAGCAGCGGTTCGAGATGACCTCGTTCACGTTCATGTTGAACTGCGTGCCGCTGCCGCTCATCCAGACATGGAGGGGAAACATGTCCTGATGCCTCCCCGCCAGAATCTCATCGCAGACCTGGAGGATGAGGCCATAAGGCCCCGCCTCCAGCCGCCCGCCTGCGTGGTTCGCATGGGCGGCCGCCTTCTTCAGGATCGCATAGGCGGCGACCATCTCCCGGGGAATGAGGTCGTGGCCGATGCTGAAATGCTCGATCGAGCGCTGGGTTTGCGCGCCCCACAGCTTGTCGGACGGCACCTGGACGGGCCCGAGGCTGTCTTGTTCGACCCTGTGGGAGCTCATGGACGCGGATTCCCGCTAGTAGTAAGCCATTATTGGCGAAGGCACAAATCCAGGGGCATATTAGGATCGCCTGACCCCGCATCCGGGGCATTCATTTGGGTCGGGACCTCCATGAGCAAATACGACTTCGCCCTGGACATGAAGACCGACAATTCGGTTTCGCAGATCCTGAGGCATATTAGGCCGGATTCCGACGTCCTTGAGATCGCCTGCGCCCACGGGAGGATGACCAGGTATCTGCGAGAAAAGCTAGGGTGCCGCGTTTCAATCGTTGAGATGGACGGCGAAGCCGCACAGGCGGCCGCCCCTTTCGCAAGCGACGCGACCCTGGTTGGCCGCGAGCTGGGGGACCTGGAAAGGGACGGATGGCACAACTATCTCCGCGTGAACCGGCGCAGCTTTGACTGCATCATCCTTGCCGACGTCCTGGAGCACCTGTCTCATCCCGACCGCGTCCTGACGCAGGCGATCCAGTTCCTCAGGCCGGATGGCTCGATCTGGATTTCGGTCCCCAATCTGGCGCACAATTCGGTATTGATCGAGCTGCTGCACGACCGGTTCGACTACCGGAGCGTCGGATTGCTCGACACAACGCACATCCATTTCTTTACCGAACAATCGCTCCTGAAGATGGTGTGGGCCGCCGATCTTCGCGTCGCCCGGAGGCTGGATCCCATTCAGTGGGTTTCCCGCACCGAATTCAAAAGTTCCTATGCGGGGCTCCCCTGGGCCGTGGCCGCCTTTCTAAGGGCCCGGAGGAATGGCGAGGTGTATCAATTCGTCTGGGAGCTGAGGCGCCTGGGAGCCGGCCCCCCGGTGATTTGAAGGCAGGCGCGGGGCGCGATGCCCCGCGGCAAGCCGCGGCGGGTTGCAAAAGGTCGCAATACGATATAGATGGTGTGGGAACCTCCCGTCGATTACGGCGTCTGTTTTCAGGCAACCGGGATTTCAATGAAAGCGAAGCGAGATCATGGATCGGACGGGAAAAAACCTGCGGAGTTCAGGCCGACGGCGCCCTATGCGCCGGGCTGGCCCGGAATCGACCCGCGCTGGACGTCGAGCGCGAAGAGCGGCGTGGGCACCGCGATCAGCGGGGAAAGCCGGGTCTGGTTCACGCTTGGCCGCGGGATATGCAACGAGATCTATTACCCGCGGATCGATCAGGCATGCACCCGCGACCTTGGCCTGATTGTGACCAGGGGCCGGGATTTGTTTTCCGAGGAGAGGCGGGACACGGACAGCAGGATTGAATGGCTGGAGCCCGGGGTGCCCGCCTTCCGTCTCATCAACAAGCATCGGGGCGGCGCGTATCGGATCGAGAAGGAGATCCTGACCGATCCCTGCCGGGATTCCCTCCTGCAACAGACGCGCTTTGTCGCGGAAGGCCCCCACCGCGGCGATTTCCATCTTTATGTCCTGCTGGCGCCGCATCTTGGAAACCGGGGGCTGGGCAACACCGCGTGGGTTGGCGACTTCGGCGGCCGGATGCTCTTGATGGCTCAGCGCGGGGAACTCGCACTGGCCCTGGCCTGCTCGGCACCGTGGCTGAAAATGTCGGCCGGATTCGCGGGGCATTCGGATGGCTGGCAGGATTTGAGGCGGAACGGACTCCTGACCGCGCAGTACGAGCGCGCCGAAAACGGCAACGTTGCCCTCACGGGGGAGGTGGACCTGGGCGTGACCGGCGGCGGGTTTTTGCTCGCTCTCGGGTTTGGCGGCAGCCCGGCCGAAGCGGCCGGCTGCGCGCTTGCAAGCTTGTCGGACGGATTCCCAAGCGCGCGCAGGCGCTATGTCCGCGAATGGCGCGCGTGGCATGGGCACCTGGCGCGTCCCGCGGCGAACCCGTCGGGCCACCGCGACCGGCAGCTCGCCTCCGCCGCTCTGATCCGGGCGCACGAGAGCAAGGAGGTGGCCGGGGGGATCGCCGCGAGCCTGTCCATCCCCTGGGGATATGCGCACGGGGATGACGACATCGGGGGCTATCATATGATCTGGCCCCGCGATCTGGTCGAGGCGGCGGGCGGCTTGCTCGCGCTTGGGGCGAAGGAGGACGTGCGGCGAGTGCTCCATTGCCTGCAGCGCATCCAGGATCCCGACGGACATTGGCCCCAGAACATGTGGATGGATGGGACTCCGTTCATGCACGGCGTTCAATTGGACGAGACCGCGTTTCCGATCCTGCTCGTGGCCATGGCCTTTTCGCACAAGGCGCTCGACGATGCCGAATTGAAGAACCTTTGGCCGATGGTGAGGCGGGCTGCTGCGTTTCTGGTCCGCAGCGGCCCGGTCACCGGGCAGGACCGCTGGGAGGAAGACGCAGGCTATGCGACATTCACGCTGGCTGCGGCCGTCGCTGCCTTGCTGGCCGCCGCGGAATTGGCCGAGCGCAACGGGGAGGGGGGCGAGGCCGGATTTCTTCGCGAAACCGCGGATTATTGGAACGAAAACATCGAACGCTGGACCTACGTGACTGGAACAAAGCTGGCGGCCCGGGTCGGCGTCGAGGGCTATTATGTTCGGATCGCCCCGCCGGGGTCGCCTGAAGCCGTTTCAACCGTGAACGACACAATAGCCCTCAGGAATCGCGCGCAGGCCCAGAGCGATCGCAACGCCGCCGAAATCGTCAGCCCCGACGCGCTGGCGCTGGTGCGTTTTGGCCTGCGTGCGGCGGACGACCCCCGGATTGTCAACACCGTCAAGGTCATTGACGCCCTGTTGAAAAGGGAGACGCCGAGAGGGCTTGTCTGGCATCGCTATGACGGCGACGGATACGGCGAGCACGCCGACGGTTCCGCATTCGACGGCACCGGCATCGGGTGCGGGTGGCCGCTGCTCGTGGGCGAGCGGGCGCACTATGAGGTTGCCGCCGGACGCATCGCGAATGCGGCGCGGCTATTGGAGGCGATGGAGGCCATGGCGTCCGAGGGCGGCCTTTTGCCCGAGCAGGTCTGGGACAGCACGGATATTCCGGAACGAAGCCTCTTCATTGGCCGGCCGTCCGGCTCTGCGATGCCCCTGGTATGGGCGCACGCCGAACACATCAAGCTGCGCCGGTCGATCGATGACGGCCGCGTCTGGGACCTGCCGCCCTCATCGGCGAACCGCTATCTTGGGCGGAAGGTCGTCTCGCCGTACGCCATTTGGCGATTCAACCATCGCTGCCGGGTCTTGCCGCCCGGGAAGACGCTGCGCGTGGAGGTGCTGGCGGCGGCCGTGGTGCGCTGGAGCGACGACGGCTGGCGCACGGTGAACGACACGAGGACCCGCGACACCGGGCTCGGCTTTCATGTCGCCTGCCTGTCCGCAGGCGGGCCGGCCGCGCCTGGCCGGATCGAGTTCACGTTTCAGTGGATCGAATCAAACCGGTGGGAGGGCAGCAACTTCGCCGTGGAGGTCGCGGAATCGAAATGACCGTGCAAGGTGTAGGATGAAATCGCAAGACTACGAGATGGGCATGGTGGGCCTGGGCGTCATGGGCCGAAACCTGCTTTTGAACATGGCCGACCAGGGACATTCCGTGGCGGGCTACGACCGCGACCCCGGCCAGATCGCGATGCTTCGCGGGGAGGCCGCGCAGCGCCCGATCCGCGGCGCGGATAGCGTGCGGGAGTTTGCCGGCCTGCTCCGAAGGCCGCGTGCGGTGATGATGCTTGTGCCGGCCGGCGCGCCGGTCGACGCCGTCATCCGCGATTTGCTGCCGATTCTGGAACGCGGCGACTTGATCATCGATGGCGGCAACTCGCATTTCAGCGACACGGACCTGCGCGAGAAAACCCTCGCGGAACGCGGGATCCAGTACCTCGGCGTCGGCGTCTCGGGCGGGGAATACGGCGCGCGGCACGGCCCGAGCATCATGCCCGGAGGTCCGCCCGAAGCCTACGCCAGGGTGCAGCCCGTCTTCGAGGCCATCGCCGCAAAGGCCGAAGGCACGCCTTGCGTGACCTGGCTCGGCCCGCGCTCGGCGGGTCATTACGTCAAGATGGTTCACAATGGGATCGAATACGGGCTGATGCAGTTGATCGCGGAAACCTACGACTTGATGAAGCGGGGGCTGGGCCTGACGGATGACGAATTGGGCGAGGTCTACGATCGCTGGAATCAAGGGGAACTGGGGTCCTACCTCGTGGAAATCACGGCCCGGATCTTCCGGCAGGTGGATGAAAAGACGGGCCGCCGGCTGATCGACGTCATCCTCGATGAAGCCAGGCAGAAAGGCACCGGCATGTGGACATCCCAGGATGCGATGGAGCTGCAGGTGCCCGTGCCGACCATTGACGCCGCGGTGGCGATGCGCGACCTGTCCGCGTACAAGGTCGAGCGCGAGGAGGCGGCCACCCATTTGATCCGCCCGATTCCGGCGTACTCCGGCAAGCGCGACGAATTCCTGACCCAGTTGCGCGACGCCCTGTATTTTGGATCGATTGTGACCTTCGCGCAGGGGATGGCCCAATTGTGGAAGGCGTCCCGAAGCTACGGGTATGACCTGAACCTGGAGAACGTCGCCCGTATCTGGCGCGGCGGCTGCATCATCCGCGCGCGATTGCTCGAGCCGATCCGCAGCGCGTATCGAACGAAGCCCGAATTGGCGAACCTGCTGCTGGATCCCGTGCTTGCCAGGGAAGCCACGGCGCGGCAGCAAAGCCTGCGCACGGTCGTGAGCGTGGCCGCGGAGTGGGGCATTGCGGCTCCCGCCCTCATGACATCGCTCGGGTACTTCGACGCGTTTCGCAGCTCGTGGATGCCCGCCAGCCTGGTCCAGGCGCAGCGCGATTACTTCGGCTCGCACACCTATGAGCGGATCGACGCCAAGGGTGCCTTTCATACCCAGTGGAGCGCGGAATGAAATCTCCCATCAAGGCGGGCGCCGGTGATTCGGCCCAATTGAATGGGGACCGGCTTGCGGGCGAATCCCGCCCGCCCGGCCCCGTCGTCATCGTCATTTTCGGTGGCGCCGGCGACCTCGCCTGGCGCAAGCTGGTCCCGTCCCTCTTCCATCTCCACTTGAATGGAAGCCTGCCGGACAAGTTTGCGATCATCGGGGTCGATCGCGCCGACCATACCGACCGGACCCTGCGCGAACGCCTGCGCGGCGGGGTTCGGCGGTTTTCCGACCCGGGTCCGGTCAAAACAAGGGACTGGGACGCCTTCGCCGCCCGCATTGGCTATCAGCGGGCCGATTTTGCGGCGGCTGCGACGTACAAGACCCTTGCCAGGCGCCTCGAAGCTCTGGGCAAGGCCTGGGGCGCAACGCCAACCTGGATATTCCACCTGGCGACGCCGCCGTCGCTGGTGGGCGTGATCCCCAGGTTCCTGGCGGCGGCGGGCCTGGCCCGCGACCGGCAAAACTCGCGGATCGTCGTGGAGAAGCCGATCGGATCGAGTCTCGACTCGGCGCGCCGGCTGAACGCCACCCTCACCAGAAGCTTCACCGAGCCGCAGATTTTTCGCATAGACCACTACCTGGGAAAGGAGACCGTTCAGAACATTCTGGCGTTTCGCTTTGCGAATCCGATGTTCGAGCCCGTCTGGAACCGGCGCTATGTGAATTATGTGACCATCACGGTCGCCGAGGAGGTTGGCATCGGGCATCGCGGGTCCTATTTCGAGAAGGCCGGCGAGCTGCGCGACATGGTGCAAAACCACCTGATGCAGCTTCTCTGCCTGGTGGCGATGGAGCCCCCCGTGTCCTTTGACGCGGACGAGATCCGAAACAAGAAGGTGGACGTGCTGCACGCCCTTCGCCCGATTCCTCCCGGCGATGTGAAGGCCCTCGCCGTGCGGGGCCAATACGGACGCGGCGTACTTCACCGCAAGACCGTGCGCGGATACCGCCAGGAGCCCGACGTTGCGCGGGACTCGCAGACGGAAACGTTCGCGGCGCTAAAGCTGCATGTGGACAGCTGGCGCTGGCAGGACGTGCCGTTTTACCTTCGCGCCGGCAAGCGGATGCCGCGCCAGCTTACGGAGATCGTCGTCCACTTCCGCCGGGTGCCGCATTTCTCCTTTCCGATCGGGGCCATGCCCGACTGGCATGCTGCCCGCGTGGTCATGTGCATCCAGCCCGACGAAGGGATCGTGCTGCAACTCCACGCGAAACAGCCGGGCAGCCCGATGCGCCTGCGATTGGTCAACATGCGCTTCAGTTACCGGGAGACGTTCAAGGTTCCCTCTCCGCCGCCCTACGCCACCCTGCTGCGCGACGTGATGATCAATGACGCCACGCTCTTCATGCGCAGCGACCAGGTCGAGGCCGCCTGGGCGGCGTTGATGCCGGTCCTGGATTGCTGGAGCGGCGCCGCGCCGGGGGATCTTCAGAACTACGCGGCCGGCTCCTGGGGTCCCGCGGCGGCGGTTGCCCTATTGGAGCAGGATGGGCACCAGTGGATCGATTCGGGAGGCGCCGCGGCCGGATCGTCCAGGCACGCCGGCTGACCGGTGATGCGCCGGACCGATGTGCCGGTCAATATTGACGAAGCACGCGTGTGCCCAAAGCGTTGCACGGGGCCCTTGAGCGATCCACCTTGGGCTGCTTATGGCCCTTCTCAGCCTTCTTGACATCAGCCTCAGCTTTGGCGGCCCGCCGATCCTTGAGAAGGTCAATTTACAGATTGATCCGGGCGAGCGCGTGTGCCTCGTGGGCCGCAACGGGGCCGGCAAGTCCACGCTGATGCGGATCATCGCGGGCCAGATCGAGCCGGACACCGGCGAAGTCTTCCGACCGCCAGGCGTATTCTATTCTCGCCTGACGCAGGAAGTGCCGGCCGACCTTCAGGGACGCGTTCACGATCTGGTCGCCACGGGATATCGGCAGGCCGGTCATCATGAGGAGGATTGGGAGCGCGAGATACGGATCGAGAATCTTCTGGAGCGGCTCCAGCTCGATCCCCAAGCCGCATTTGCCACGCTTTCCGGAGGCCTCAAACGCCGGGTGCTCCTGGCCCGGGCCCTGGCCGGGCAGCCGGACCTTCTGCTGCTGGATGAACCGACCAACCATCTCGATATCGAATCGATCCTCTGGCTGGAGGAGTTTCTCCTCCAGGCCAGGCTCTCCCTCTTCTTCGTCACCCACGACCGTGCCTTCCTTCGCAGGCTGGCCACCCGAATCGTGGAATTGGATCGCGGCAGGATCGCAAGCTGGGCCTGCGACTATGACGCGTATCTCGCCCGCAAGCAGGATGTCCTCGAGGCCGAGGAGCGCCAGCAAGCGCTGTTCGACAAGAAGCTTGCGCAGGAGGAAGCCTGGATCCGCCGCGGCGTGCGGGCCCAGCGATCCCGCGCCCAGAGCCGCATCAACCAGCTGATGCAGATGCGCGCCGAGCGCCGGGGGCGGCGCGAGCGCACGGGCAATGTCAACCTGGAGCTCGCCGAGGCCGAACGGTCGGGCGTCAAGGTGATCGAGGTGAAAAACGCTGCCTTCGCCTGGCCCGACGGCCGGTTGTTGATGCGCGATTTCACGACGCTCATCATCCGCGGGGACAAGATCGGCATCATCGGGCCAAACGGGGTGGGGAAGACAACCCTGCTCAGGCTTCTCCTCGGCCAGATCGCCCCGGCTTCCGGCACGATCACCCATGGCACAAAACTGGAGGTGGTCTATTTTGACCAGCTCCGGGAGCAGATCGACGATGCCAGGTCCGTCGCCGACAATATCGCCAACGGCAATCCCACCGTGACGATCGACGGCCGCACCCGCAACGTGATCAGCTACCTGCAGGACTTCCTCTTTGCGCCCGACCGCGCCCGCACCCCCGCCGGTGTCCTCTCCGGTGGCGAGCGCAACCGCCTGCTGCTGGCCCGGCTCTTCACGAAGCCGGCCAACGTGCTTGTCATGGACGAGCCGACCAATGATCTGGACGCCGAAACGCTCGATCTGCTTGAGGATTTGCTCGTCGAATACCAGGGCACGCTCCTTCTCGTCAGCCATGATCGCGAGTTCCTGGACAACGTGGTGACCGGCACCCTCGTCTTCGAGGGAGGCGGCCGGATCGGAGATTACGTGGGCGGCTACGCCGATTGGCTCCGCCAGCGCGCCGCGGCCCGGCCGCCGGCCGGGGAGGCGGCGCCGACGGCCTCCAATCCCGAAGCACGCCGCGGCCCGGTTGCGCCGGGCTTGACGCGCCGCAAGCTCACCAACAAGGAGCGGCGCGAGCTCGACGAGCTGCCGGCACGAATCGAGGGCCTCGAACAGGAACAGGCCGAACTCACGGCAAAGCTGGCCGATCCATCCTTATACAAGGGGGGGCCGTCCGCTCCGTCCCTGGCCAAGGCCCGCCTCGAAGCCTGTGGGCGCGAGCATGCCGACGCCTTTGCCCGTTGGGAGCAATTGGAAGCCATGCGTTCCAAATCCTGATCTGGCTGCGGGCGGGGACCTCCGGCCCCGCGTGCCCGCCTTCGCTCGCTTCGCGAGGCAGGGCGCGGCAACCTTTTGGACTTTCGAACACGACTCTGACCTCCCTCTGAACTGGTGGACCGATCAGGACCAAACCAGTCCCTGTGAAACGGGATTCTGTTCTGGATTTGTTCCGGGTTTTTGCGGCCGTTCACGTTCCCAGATTATATGAACTGAAAAAATGCTGGGATTCTCAAGAGGCGCACAATGAAACCTTCACCGTGCAACAGGGGTGCGACAGTCTTAAGGGAGCGCAAATACCTCCGCAGTGCGCTCGAATGCGATCCTCATGGGCAATGCCAGGGGAGTCAACGCAAACACGGCCTCACCGAACGCCGCGGCCCAAACCGAATGGAAGCCTGGGCTGCCAGCCCCGTCCAATCCACCCGCTACAAAGCGCGCAAAAGGCGCTCAGTTTGGCTTCTTGCCTTCATGGTAAGGCTTCTTCAGTGCAAAGAGGCTTAGTCGGCGGCGCGCAGAATCAGCGGCTTCCTTCGGTGGGCTGAATTCGAGGTATTTGTTCTCCCATTTAACTGCCTCGCTAAAATCACCGGCCTCGGCGCAAGCCACCGCGAGGGTGTCAATATAGACGGCATTCTTCCACTCCGTCAGTTCGCAGGCTTTTCTGGCATAGTCCTCCGCCTTCCGCCCGTCCCGAATTCGATCCTCGGGACACGCTGCCAAGAGCCAGGCCAGACTGTTGTAGGACTCGGCGAAACCAGGCTGCAGGCGTATGGCTTCGCTGTAATCGGCGACCGCGCGGTCGTAGTCGCCATTTCCGGCATAGGTAACAGCCCGGATGCCATAGGCAATGGTGGAACCAGGCTGCAAGCGTACGGCTTCGTTACAATCGGCGAGAGCTCGCACGTAATCGCCTTTTTTCAGGTAGGCAAATCCCCGGTCGATATAGGCATTGACGTAATCCGGCTTCAGGCGCAGCGCCTCCTCGCACTGGGCGATTGCGTCATTCAAGCGTCCTGGAATATTCACAAGGGCATTGGCCAGATTGCCGTGCGCCTCGGCCAAATCCGGTTTTAGGCGCAGCGCCTCCTCGTACTGGCCGATTGCGTCATTCAGGCGCCCAGGCATATTCACAAGGGCATTGCCCAGATTGTTGTGCGCCTCAGCGTAATCCGGCTTCAGGCGCAGCGCCTCCTCGCACTGGGCGATCGCGTCATTCAAGCGTCCTGGAATGTTCACAAGGACTTCGCCCAGATTGTTGTGCATCTCAGCATAATTCGGTTTCAGGCGCAGCGCCTCCTCGTACTGGGCGATTGCGTCATTCAAGCGCCCTGGAATATTTACAATGACATTGCCTAGATTGCCGTGCGCTTCGGCATAACCCGGCTTCAGGCGCAGCGCCTCCTCGTACTGGGCGATCGCGTCATACAAGCGTCCTGGAATTTTCACAAGGGCATTGCCCAGATTGTTGTGCGCATCAGCTAAATCCGGTTTCAGGCGCAGCGCCTCTTCGCACTGGGCGATCGCGTCATTCAAGCGCCCTGGAATTTTCACAAGGACTTCGCCCAGATTGTTGTGCGCCTCGGCGTAATCCGGTTTCAGGCGCAGCGCCTCCTCGTACTGGGCGATCGCGTCATTCAAGCGTCCTGGAATATTCACAAGGGCATTGCCCAGATTGTTGTGCGCCTCGGCCAAACCCGGCATCAGGCGAAGAGTTGATTCAAACTCGGCGATCGCCTCCGAAGATCGGTCCGGAACATCCGCCAATTCACAACCCAAATTGTAATGCGCCCATGGATTTGCCGGTTTTTTGGCTACGGTGTCGCTCCAGAGTCCAACGGCGCTTCGATAGTCCTCGTTTCGTCGCCATGTGATTCCCAAAAGTCCGGTGGCAAGAACCAGGCAGATTGGCAAGGCCGCACGACCCAGACGCCGATGAATTGCGACGACCATCAGCACAACCACGGGTATCAGCGCCAAGTACATCCGATGTTCGGCAGCCGTTTGCCGATTGCCGGGAACCAGGCTTGTTGGGGCGAGAATCGCAAAGAACCAGGCCCCGGCGAAGCCGATGGATTTCCAGCCCAAACCCCGGCGAGTGAGCGCCCACATGGTCGCCGCAATCAGCCCGATTACGACGACTGCCGACGGCAGGATCGACCAAGGATTTGCTATCCACTCGGTCCCATAATCAAAAACCAGCGGGTGCGGCCAAACCGAAAGTTTTAGATAGCGCCAGATCGCCGGAAATTGCGTCAAACCGTAGCGCCATAACGAAACGCCGCTGCCAAATCCAGCTGTCCCGCCCCGACCGTGGGTCGAGAGGACAAGAAAAGGCAAAACCAGCCAAGTGGCGCACAGTCCGGCATACGCCCTCCAGCGGAGCCGAAAGGCTTCACGAAAAGTGCCGGCTAGAAACGTGCGGTCGTAAAGAAGGACCATCAGCGGCGCCGAAACCATCACTTCCTTGGTAGCCATGCCAAAAAGGCAGGCCAAAACCGAAAGGACTGCCCAAGTGCGCCGCGCCGCCTTTTTGTCCGCTTCTCCTTCGCTCGTTGGCAGCGAACGTCGGCCGACAGGCTCCGTGCAAGGGCGCAACGGCCGTCCAGTCGCATACCGAATGAAGCAATACAGGGTGAGCAGGTAAAGCAGCCCCATCAGCGATTCCGCGCGCTGGACGATGTAGGTCACCGATTCGGTCTGCAAAGGATGCAATGTCCAGATCAGCGCGATGGCAAAGGCCGCGGTCCCGTCAGTGCGGAATGTCCGGCGCGCGATCCCGAACAAGGTCAGGCCAGCCAGGATGTGGATGGCTAGATTGACGGCGTGGTAGCCCCAAACGCTGGTCCCGCCCAGCGCGTAATTAATGGCCAGAGTCAGATTGAGCACGGGCCGCCCGCTGACGGTGGAGCCGTCGGACGGGGGCGCCAAGACGGGTCCGATCGGCCATAAGTGCCGGATCGACAGGTTATCTGTTATCGAGTACTGATCATCGAAGAGCAATGGAACGGTAAACGTGCGGCAATAGACCGCGATCGTTCCAGCCGCGAGAATGGCCCAGGCAGCCAGCCGCATCCAATCCACGCGCTGTACAGGGATGGGTTTCAAGGTCGAGTTTCCTGGGATCGGACTATGCGCCGGCATGACAGCGAACCCGCGCCGTAGAGGAATGGATGGACAACACGAAAGGTCAAAAAGTAAACGTCCGGTCGGGTGGCCGCCACCGGATTCGACAGCATCGTGTACCAGAACGAGACTGCAAACTGGTGGACCCGATCAGGATCGAACCGGTCCCTATGAAACGGGGTTTTGTTCTGGATTTGTTCTGGGTTTTAGCAGCCCGAACCGGACCCTTGTTTACCCAGGGTCCCCGCTTCAGGCTAGGTTGACGGTACCAAAGTCTTGAGCCCAACAGCGTGCGCAAGGCGCTGCTGACGGATGTCGAAGGTGAGGAAGGAACGAAACCCCAGTTCGAGAGCGCTGGCCACGTGGAGCACATCCAATGAGCGCGTTCCCAGTGTCCGGCTGAATTCGCGGCTGAGTTCCCCGGCGCGGATCATGGCGGCTCGCCAAAGCAGGTCGACCTGGGTGTAGCGGCCCTGTTGGAAGTGATGCGTGACTGGCACGGGGCCGCGGATCTTCGAGCGCCATGCCGTCATGACTCGCGACTCCGGCTCGTTTAGATAGAGCTTAAGAAGCGCGCTGGGGTCGGCGTAGGTCTTGTCAGCGGTCGCCACGGTTTTCCTCGTGCAGGGACCGGGCTTGAGCGGCGGCAATCATAATTGGCTGATACCCGGTCAGTCTTGACCAATAGTCGATCGGCGGAGGCGTCTTGACCGCCGTCGGGGTATGCAACGTGAGGCGATACTTGGTTTTTCCGCTTTCCGAAAGCAACACCTCACCCTCAGATTCAACAAGCTTCCGCACTTTTGGGAAGTGGTTGCGCAAATCACGAACAGTGGCAGTGGTGGGCATAACGTGATACATGAATGTATCACAAAATGATTCTGTCAAGTTGAACGATGTCGGGCCATGGGTCGAAGGATCTGGAACAGGCCGTTAGATTATAGCCCTCGGTTTGGCCCAGGGGTGCGGGGAAGCCACGCAAACGGCGTCTCGAGTGACATTTGCTCAAGTCCCCAGGCGCACCATTTGTGGTCAAGCGCCATCGTGCGCGAGGGAATTGGACATTTCGCGGTAGGCGTGGGCTTGGGCTAGCAGCGTGTTGGCCTTGGCCTCGAACGTCTGCATAGCATCTGCGCCTGCAGCAAAGCGAGTTGGAGGGTCTTTGAGTGCGACAAGCTTCACGAGGGCATTGGCCAGCTTTGCGGGGTCACCACTTTGCTTCCCATCCATGCTCTTCCAGGAAGCGACAATCGCTTTGGTTTGATCGGCGTAGTCGTCAATGTTGGGTTGGGCATACGTGGTCGAGTCATTGGTGAGCAACCCGGTGCGGAAGAAACCCGGCTCGACCAGCATCGTACGGATTCCGAAAGGGGCAACCTCTGGCGTGAGCGACTCCATCCATCCTTCGATGCCAAATTTCGCAGCGGCATACGCCGTGCAGAACATTTGGCCGGCGATGCCTGCGGTTGAAGAGATGGTTATGAGCAGACCGGAACGCTGCTTGCGCATCACCGGCAGCGCGGCGCGAGTAACATTCATCGGGCCGAACAGCAGGTTCTCAATTTGATTGCGGACCTGTTCGGCGCTCAGTTCCTCGAAGAAGCCGGCAAAGAAATTACCCGCGTTGTTGACCAGGATATCAATTCTGTCGAATTTCGCGACGGAAGCTTCGACTGCTGCCTTTGCATCGTCTGGGCGAGTGATGTCGAGTTTTATTGCCAGCAGGTCGTCGTGGCTGCCGACTGAAGCCGCGACCTTCGCAGCATCGCGACCGGTGGCGACTACGGCGTGGCCGGCGGCTAGGGCGGCCTTGGCGATGTGGGCACCCAAACCTCGGCCAGCACCAGTGATGAGCCACACTTTCTTTTCAGTCATGAAATGTTCCTCGTATAGACCACGAACGATCTTAAGACCCAGACGTTGCTCTCCAAGAGTAGCGAGGGTCATGCCGAACCGCAAATGAGAGGAGGGTGAGCGTCAATCGCCGGTGACGACGGGCACACATACGGGCACAAACAGCGGACTTTTCGGGGCATAATGCACGAAGGCCCGGTTTTTTGATCCCGCGTGCCCGCCTTCGCCCGATGGGCTGCGGCGGGGCAACCTTCGCACTCGCGTTGCCCGGCTTCGCGCGTTGCGCTACGCCGTGGCAGCCATCGCAATGCGATGGCTGGTGGACCCGATCAGGATCGAACTGACGACCTCCTCAATGCCATTGAGGCGCTCTTCCAACTGAGCTACGAGCCCGTGCCAATTGTGAGGGCCAAAAAGATCAGGGATTGGGCCCTGGACGCAAGGATTATCGTGCCCGTCATTTGGTCAGGAGGGGAGGCTCGTCGGAGGGGGGAATCGCGGTGCGGATGGCCTCGTATTCGGCGAGGACCCGCCGCCACCGGGCATCCTCCCGGTCGCGGCGCAACAGGGCGCGGTATTCGGCCTCGCCGACAAAAAAGATGAAGGCGAAAAGGGCGGCGAGGAAATACGATTGCGCCCAGATCGCCGCGGCGAATCCCGCGAACGAAATCACCTTGCCGGTCGTCGCCGCCCAGAAGGTTGCGCGGAGATAGGGCAGCCTGGTCGCCAGGACGGCGCGGAGGATTCGACCCCCGTCCATCGGAAAGGCGGGCAGAAGGTTGAAAACCCCCATGATCAGGTTGGCGACCAGGATGTACCGCGCAAAATCTCCAGCGGAGCTTGGGTAGCTGGAGAGGAGCCAGCCCTTTGGGAAGGAGACGAACGGGAGCAGGATTGCGGCGATCGCGAAATTGACGGCCGGCCCCGCCACGGTGATGAGGAGTTCGCGCGAGGGCTGCCGGGGAATCGAGTCGAATTGGGCCATTCCCCCGATCGGCAGGAGAAGGATCCGGCTCACCCCTACGCCGAAATGGATCGCGACCAGGGAATGGCCGAATTCGTGCAGGACCACGCAGACAAAGAAGGCGAGGAGCAGCGCGACGCTCCAGACCAGGCCGGCCATGCCCGCCTCCTGGTAACCGACGTATGCCGCATAGGCGGGCAGGATCACGAAGCTGAAGTGCAGCGTGAGTTGGATTCCGCGGACGCGGAACAAGTTGATTGACCAGCCCAGCATGTGGTAAGTTAAATACCTCGGCTTTGCCTTTTCGCCAGCGCTACTTTGGCGACTGGCCCGGAAGCCGTTATGTTCCAACTGTTCCGATGACCGAAGCCGACGCCAAGTCTCCCACGATCCTCGTAGTCGACGACGATGCCGAAGTCCGGTATTCGCTGTCGCGGGTGCTTTCGTCCCGCAATTACGCCGTTTTGGAGGCGGCGAGCGGCGAGGAGGGGGTGGCGATCGTCAAGAGGGGGCCCGCTCCGGACGTTGTTTTTCTCGATGTTCGCATGGGGGGGATGGGCGGAATCGAAGCGCTTCAGCACATACGCTCGGCCAATCCCAAGCAATTGGTCGTCCTGATGACCGCTTTTGGCACGGCGCAGACGGCCATCGAGGCGATGAAGTACGGCGCATTCGATTATGTGATGAAGCCGTTCGATCCGCAGAAGGTGATAGCGCTGGTGGAGCACGCGCTCCAAGTGTACGCGGACCTGCGCGCCGTCGGCGAGTACAAGCCGATCGTCAATACCGAGGACTACAAGGAGGGAATCGTCGGCGCCTCAGAGGTGATGCAGGAGGTTTTCAAGGTGATCGGCCAGGTGACGGCCAGCGACGTCACCGTGATGATCACCGGCGAGAGCGGATCGGGCAAGGAATTGGTGGCACGGTCGATATGGAAGCACAGCCACCGGGCCGGCAAACCCTTCGTCGCGGTCAACTGCGCGGCAATCCCCGACAATCTGATCGAAAGCGAGCTGTTTGGCCACGAAAAGGGGTCGTTTACTGGAGCGACCGGCCAGCGTATCGGGAAGTTCGAGCTCTGCGACGGGGGCACGATCTTTCTCGACGAAATCGGCGATATGGCGCTTGCGACCCAGACGCGGATCCTGCGCGTCCTGCAGCAGGGCGAGATTCAGCGGGTCGGTGGCACCGAGACGCTCCGGGTGGATGTCCGGATCATCGCGGCGACAAACAAGGACATCGAGGCGATGGTGAAGGACAAGACGTTCAGGGAGGACCTTTACTACCGGCTCAACGTCGTGCGGATCAAGATGCCCGCCTTGCGCGAGAGGGTGGAGGACATACCGCAGATCGTGGATTTTTGCCTCCAAAACCTGGTCAAGCAGCGCAAGGCGCGGGCGAGCCGGGTGGCGCCGGAGGCCATGGCGATTCTTTGCCGTCACACGTGGCCCGGGAACGTGCGCGAGCTCGAAAACGTGATCCACAGAAGCGCCGTGATCGCGCAGGGCGACACAATCCTGGTGAAGGATCTGCCGGTGGAGATTCGCGAGGCGGCGGGGGCGTTTTCATCGCCGCCGGCCCCGGGCCCGGCGGCGGGCCCGTCCGCTGCGGGTTCCGAGGCGTCCTCCCCCGCGGAGGAGTCCGCAGCCGCATCCGCGGCGATTCCGACGGTGGAGGCGGCGCTGGACCTCATCTACGAGCGCCTGATGCAGGGCGACGAGCCCGTTATGGCCCGCTTGGAGCGGGAAATGATCGCACGCTCGGGGAACGCCGATCCCGCGACTGCGGCGAAGAAGCTCGGAGTCACGAAGGCGGGCCTGGAGAAGCGGTCCAGGAATTGAGCGAGCGTTTCGCCGGGCCGAATCAACGGCGCCGATCCGCAAAGCCGTCGGGATGCGCGCGGTGCCAACGCCAGGCGGTGGCGACGATCGAATCGATGTCGGGAAATTTGATCTTCCAGGCGAGCTCCCGCTGCGCCTTGGAGGAATCGGCGTAGAGGGCCGGCGGGTCGCCCGGGCGGCGGGGGCCTTCGATGACATTTATCTTTTTTCCCGTGGCCTTTTCGACCGCGGATATCACCTCGCGGTTCGAGGAAGGTCGGCCGGTGCCAAGGTTGTAAAAGAGGCCCGTGCCCGGCTTGGCGAGCAATGGAAAGACGGCGATGTGGGCCCGGCTCAGGTCATCCACGTGGACGTAGTCCCTGAGGCAGGTGCCGTCCGGGGTGGGGTAATCCGTGCCGAAAAGCTGGAGATTGGGGCGCTTGCCGACCGCGGCGTCGATCGCCAGGGGAATCAGGTGGGTCTCGGGGTCGTGGTCCTCCCCAATTGACCCGTCTTCGGAGGCCCCGGCTGCGTTGAAATACCGGAACGCCGAGAAGCTCAGGCCGTTGGCCCGGGCCAGCGACTTGAGGGCGTTCTCGACGTCCAGCTTCGTCTGGCCGTAGGGGCTGATGGGCGCCTGCGGAAGGGATTCCACAATCGGCAGGCTGGCGGGTTCGCCGTAGGTGGCGCAGGTGGATGAAAACACGAACTTCCTGACGTCGGCCTCGACCATCGCGCGCAGGAGGTTGAGGGTCGCCACCACGTTGTTGAAGTAGTACTTCAGGGGGTCCGTGACCGATTCGCCGACGTAGCAAAAGGCGGCGAAATGCATCACGACCTCGATCTTTTCGTCCTTGAGGATCCGGCGGACCGCTCCGCCATCGCCCAGATCGACCTCATGAAAGGGCGTCCCCTTGGCGACGGCGGATCGGTGCCCGTAGACCAGGTTATCCAGGACGACAGGCCGATGGCCGGCGGCCGTCAGCTGGCGGACGCAATGGCTGCCGATGTAACCGGCCCCTCCGGCGACTAGTACGTTCATGCTGATTAGATAGTTAGACACCGGCGGGCGGAACGACAAGCAGTTCCGGCGGCGCCCTCGGTGAGCTTCCTATTGCATTCGTCCGGGGGTTGGCTAGCGATTTCAATGTCAAATGCTCACGAAGTCGTCGCGCGTTGTCATAACGGGAGTGGGCCTAGCCGCCCCGAATGGGAATTCGCTGGCGGAATTCCGCTCGCACCTGCTGAACGGCGTGCCTGGGGTCGAGTGGATCGATGTGCGGTACATGGGCCGCCTTCCGGCGGGGGTCTGCCACTTCGATCCGCTCAGGTACCAGAAGAAGAAGGAGCTGCGGGTGGGCACAAGGGCCGGGAGCATCAGCATCTACTGCGCGAGGGAAGCTGTCGCGGACAGCGGCATGGACTTTGCGGCTCGCCCGAAGGACCGGATCGGGATCTACATCGGGTGCACCGAGCACGGAAACGTGGAAACCGAGAACGAGATCTACGCCATCTCGAAATTCGGCTACGACACCCGGTTCTGGTCGCATTATCACAACCCGCGCACGGTCGCCAACAACCCCGCCGGGGAGGTCTCCCTGCACCTGGGCGTGACGGGCCCGGCCTACACGATCGGGGCGGCTTGCGCCGCGGGAAACCTGGGGCTGATCCACGCGGCGCAGATGCTGCGCCTGGGAGAGGTCGATCTCGCGCTTTGCGGGGGCGTCAGCGAGAGCATTCACACCTTTGGGATATTCGCGGGATTCAAGTCGCAGGGGGCGCTCGCCTCGCATCCGGATCCCCGGCGGGCGTCGAGGCCGTTCGACAAGGCGCGCAACGGAATCGTGGTCTCGGAGGGGGGGTGCCTGTACACCCTTGAGCGCCTGGAGGACGCGCTGGCGCGCGGGGCGAAGATCTACGGCGAAATCGCCGGCTACTGCGTGAACAGCGACGCGAGCGACTACGTCCTCCCCAATCCGACCCGGCAGGCGGAGTGCATCCGCCGCGCGGTGGCCAACGCAGGGCTCGAGCCGCGGGACATCCACATCGTGAACACCCATGCGACGGCGACGCCCCAGGGGGACATCCAGGAGTGCGAAGCCATCCGCGCCGTCTTCGGCGAGGGCTGCCCGGACACGTGGATCAACAACACGAAAAGCTTCATCGGCCACTGCATGGGGGCGGCCGGCGCCCTCGAACTCGCCGGCAACCTGCCTTCATTTTCGGACAAGGTCGTGCATCCGACGATCAACGTCGACGACCTGGACCCGCTTTGCTCGCTTCCGGGCCTTGTGCTCAATCTTCCCAGGGCGGTCGCGAAGGCGGACACCCTGCTCAACAACTCCTTCGGAATGCTGGGGATCAATTCCACATTGATCGTCCGGCGTTATGTGGCATAGTGGAGAGTCCGCCCGCAGAACCATGACCAAAGACGAATGCAAGAAAGCCGTGATCGCGATCATCGCCGATATCGCGCCCGACGAGGACCTCTCCAACCTGAAGCCCGAGTTGCGCCTCCGCGACCAGCTCCAGCTCGATAGCATGGATTTCCTCGATATCGTGATGGAGCTTCGCAAGCGCCACGGCATCGAGGTCCCCGAGGCGGACTACCCGAAGCTGGCATCCCTCGACAGCTGCGCCGACTACCTCACGCCGAAGTTAAACGCGATTGCGGCGAAGAGTTGAAGACCGGCGCGCACTACGACGTCGTCATCATCGGAGCCGGCCTCTCCGGCCTGGCAGCCGGGATCAGGCTGGCCCACTTCGGGAGGCGGGTCTGCATTTTTGAGCGGCACAGCGCCCCCGGCGGGCTGAACAGCTTCTACAGCATCGACGGACGAAAGTTCGACGTGGGGCTCCATGCGGTCACCAATTACGTCCGTCCCGGGGTCAAGGGCACTCCGCTGGGGCGGGTCCTGCGGCAGCTGAGGCTGGACCGCGACGAACTCGGGCTTTGCGAGCAGCGCCAGTCGCGGGTCGCCTTCGGCCCCAAAGGCGAGCTTGTGCTCCGGTTCACGAACGACTTCGGCGTCCTCGAGTCGGAGGTCGCCCGCGAGTTTCCGGGGTGCGCGGACGGCTTCCGCCGGCTCGCGGCGCGCGTCCGGGAGACGGCCTTTTCGCCGGACGCCCCGGCGGTCTCGGCGAGGGCGGTCGTCGTCGAGTGCGTGCGGGACCCGGTCCTTGCCGACATGCTCCTTTGCGTCCCGCTCTTCTATGGAAGCGCCCAGGAAAACGACATGGATTTCGGCCAGTTTGCGATGCTTTTCCAGGCCGTATTCCTCGAGGGCCTTGCGCGTCCTTACGAGGGGGTCCGCCGGATCCTGCGCCTGCTTGTGGACAAGTACCGCCAGGCGGGCGGCGAGCGCCGGATGAATTGCGGGGTCCGGGGGATCGTGCCCCGGAACGGACGGGTTGCGGCGCTTGTTCTGGACTCGGGAGAGGAGGTCGTGGCCGACCATGTGCTGTCCTCGATCGGCGCTGTGGAAACCGAGGCGCTGTTCGCGGGCGGCGACCCAGCGGCGGGGGGGAGCCCCCGGGCCGTGCCCGGGCGGGTCGCATTCGTCGAGACCATGGCCATTTTCGATTGCGAGCCGTCCCAGCTGGGATGGGGAGAGGTGACGACCCTTTTTTTCAACGACTCGCAGCGGCTCGAGTATGCGGTGCCCGCGGGCCAGGTGGACGTCCGGAGCGGGGTGATCTGCGTTCCCAACAACTTCGACTTCGGGCCGGACAGGCGCCTGCCGGAGGGCGTCCTCCGGGTGACCTGCCTTGCGAACTACGACCGGTGGGCCGGGCTGCCGGAGGACTCCTATGCGGCGGACAAGAAGCGCTGGTACGGCGAGATTCAGGCGAGCGCCCTGCGATTCCGGCCAGAGGCCGGGATCCGGGGATCCCCCGGCGCCACGGTCGCGACCGACATGTTCACCCCGCGCACGGTCGAGCGTTTCACCGGCCACCGCAACGGAGCGATCTATGGATCGCCGACCAAGAACCGCCTCGGGACGACGGCCCTTTCCAATCTCTACCTGTGCGGAACCGACCAGGGGCTCCTGGGAATCATGGGCTCGATGCTGAGCGGGATCACGATGGCCAACCGGCATGTGTTGTCCCGGACGGGAGAGTAGGGAAGGATACCGCCATGGCATACGACTGGCTCAAGGGCGTCGCCGACGATTACGATGTCATCGTCATCGGGAGCGGCCTCGGCGGGCTCACGGGCGCCAACTGCCTGGCAAAGGCCGGCCACCGGGTGCTTCTCCTGGAGCATCACTGGCAGTTTGGCGGGCTGGCGACCTGGTTCACGCGGAAGGGGGGGCACATCTTCGACATCTCCCTGCACGGCTTCCCCGCGGGGATGATCAAGTCGTGCCGCAAGTACTGGACGAGGGAGATCGCCGATGCGATCGTGCGGATCGAGGACATCCGGTTCGTCAACCCGCAGATGAACGTTCGGACTTCGTTCACCCGGGAGGACTACACGAGGATCCTCGTGGAGGAACTGGGCGTCGAGCGTGCGCGGGTCGAGGCTTTCTACGCGCACCTGGCGGGCATGAATTTCTACGACGAGAACAAGGAGACGACCGGGGAGCTCTTCGAGCGCTTCTTTCCGGGGCGCGCCGACGTGCAGCGGCTCCTGATGGAGCCGATCGCCTACGCCAACGGCTCGACCCTGGACGATCCGGCGATCACCTACGGGATCGTATTCACGAATTTCATGGGCTCGGGCGTGTACACCTTTCGCGGCGGGTCCGACCTGCTGATCGGAAAGATGGTGGCCGAACTGGGGAAGAACGGCGTGGAGCTTAGAAAGAAGGTGCTCGTGGAGCGCGTATTGATCGGGGAGCGCAACGGCCGGAAGGTCGCCGCGGGAATCGTCGCCCGCGGCGGGCGCGTGGTCCGGGCGCGGGCCGTCCTGGCGAACGCGAGCCTGTGGAACACCCTGTTCACCCTGGTCGGCGAGGAGAACCTGCCGCCGGAATACGCGGCCGCGGGAAGGGCCGTGCGGGTCAACTCGAGCTCCTGCCAGGTTTATTTCGGGATCCGCAAGGGCGAAACCATCCCCCGGATCGGCGACCTGGTCTTCACATCGGACAATCCGAGGTTCGACAGCCGCGAATTGACGGATTTCCGGACGACGAGCCGGACGTTCTCCGTGTACTATCCCGAGACCCGGCCCGGTTCGGACCGGGCGACCGTTGTCGCGTCGATCAACGGGCTTCACGCCGATTGGGAGAAGCTGTCGGAGGCGGACTACCAGCGGGAGAAGAAGCGGCTGATCGAGGAGTCGCTGTGCGCCCTCGAGCGGTTCATGCCGGACGTGCGCGGAAAGATCGATTGGATGGAGGCGGCGACCCCCCGGACGATCGAGCGCTTCACGACCCATCATGCGGGCACCGCCTTCGGGACGAAATTCGAGGGCCTGAGGGTATCCATGGACCTTCCGGAGAAGCTCCCGGGCATGTACCACGCCGGGTCGGTGGGCATAATCATGTCCGGGTGGCTCGGCACCATCAACTACGGGGTGATCGTCGCGAATAAAATTGATCGCCAGCTGTTTTCCGAGGTGTCCTCGTAGGCTGCACCGTTTTCGCCGCATGCACACCGCCGTCACCGATCTGATCCCCCACAGGCCGCCGTTCCTCTTCGTGGACGAAATCGTCTCGGAAAGCGCGGACGGCCTCGTCGCCCGGCGCACGTGGCGCCGCGAGGAGGAGTTTTATCGGGGGCACTATCCGGGCTCGCCGATCACGCCCGGCGTCCTCCTCTGCGAGGCGGTCTTCCAGGCGGGCGCCCTTTATCTCGCGCGCCTGACGGCGCGCGCGGGCGCCAGGGACGGCGTGCCGCTTCTGGTGAAGATCGGCGACGTGCGTTTTCGCAATCCGGTTTTCCCTGGCGAGACGACCGTGATCGAGGTCAGGAAGCGGGAGGAAGTCGCGGGCTTCTTCATGATGTCGGGCTCGATGAAGAGCGGGGACAAGCGGGTCCTCTCCGTCGATTTCTCAGTCGCCTGGCGGGCGCCGGAGCCCAAGCCTTAGCCATGCCCGATTTTCTCGGCCTGACCGGCAGGACATTCCTCGTCTTCGGCGTCGCCAATCGCCGCAGCGTGGCGTGGTTTGTGGGAAAATCCCTCGAGGAGCAGGGCGCCCATGTCC
The DNA here is from genome assembly GCA_050015855.1 of Opitutaceae bacterium. GTDB lineage: Bacteria > Verrucomicrobiota > Verrucomicrobiia > Opitutales > Opitutaceae > Palsa-1447. Next base: position 90,647 of record JBEKAO010000018.1, read on the forward strand.
TGTACAGCGTGCGCTCGGAGGCCCGCAGGAGGTCGCTCGGGGACCTTATGGGCTCGCGCAAGGTGTTTGTTTGCGATGTCGAGGGGGAGGGTGCCGCGGAACGGCTTTCGGCGGAGATCGCGGAGGCCGGCCTGGCGCCGCTGCACGGGATCGTGCATTCGATCGCATTTGCCAACTACGAGGGCGGCATCAAGCGGTTTCACGAGACGTCCCGGGCGGACTTTTTGCAGGCGGCGGCGATTTCGGCATTTTCGCTCGTGGAGATCGCCCGGGCGTTCAAGCCCCATCTGGCGCCGGACGCGTCGGTGGTGACGATCGGGATTTCGTCGCTTCTCGTCACCCCGCACAACTACGGGTACATGGGTCCGATAAAGGCGGCGCTGGAGTCCTGCGCGCGGTTTCTGGCGAAGTCGTTCAGCGCGGACTCCTCCGTGCGGTTCAATGTGATCGGCGCCGGCCCGCTAAAGACGAGCTCCTCCGCGGGCATTCCGGGGTATCTCGAGAGCTACCTGTATGCGGAGAAGCTGACCTTCAGGCGGCGCAACCTGGAAACGCAGGAGATCGCGAATGCGGCGCTCTTTCTGTTGAGCGGGCGCAGCAGCGGCCTGAACGGCGCGACGGTGATCGTCGACGCAGGCCTCGGGTTGAACGCATTTGACGAGGATCTGGTCCGCCTGGCGATGCGGCCCGAGGCCCCCCGGGACCGGGGCGCGAAATGAAGTTCAACAGCGTCTGCATCGAGTCGATCGCCGTCGCCCTGCCGGAATCGGCGTGGACCTCGGCGGAGATCGAGGAGCGGCTGCGGCCGCTTTACGAGCGGCTCAACCTTCCGTTCGGCCGGCTGGAGCTCATGACGGGGATCCGCTCCAGGAGGGCCTGGCCGGCGGACATGCGTCCGTCGGCCGGGAGCGCCGCGGCGGGCCGCGCGGTCCTCGCCCGATCGGCCCTTCGGGCGGGGCAGGTCGAGCTCTTCATCCACGCCGCGGTGTGCCGGGACATGCTCGAGCCGGCGACCGCCTCATTCGCCCACCGGGAGATCGGCCTGCCGCCCACGGCGCAGATCTTCGATGTTTCAAACGCCTGCCTCGGCTTTCTCAACGCGCTGACGATCGCCGCGGGGCTCATCGAATCGGGCCAGATTCGCTGCGCGATGATCGCGGCCTGCGAGAACGGGCGGCCGCTCGTGGATCACACGATCCAGACGCTGCTCGAGCAGCCGCTGAATCGCAATGAGATCAAGCCCTTCTTCGCCAACCTGACCATCGGCTCCGGGGCCGTCGCCGCGATCGTCTGCCATCGCTCGCTCGTGGCCGGCCGGGCTCACCGCCTCCTGGGCGGCGTCGCGCGGGCGGCCACGGCCCACAATGCCCTCTGCCAGGGCGACACCCTGGGATCCGAGGCCCTCGCCATGCAAACCGATTCGGAGCAGCTTCTCATCGCCGGGGTCGGGGTCGCGCGCGAAACCTGGGCTGATTTCAAGGAAGCCACCGGCTGGAGCGAGGGCACGGTCAACCGGTTTGTGGGACACCAGGTCGGCTCGGCCCATCGCCGAAAACTCTACGAAACCCTTGGCCTCGACCTCGCGAAGGATTTTTCGACGCTCGAAGAGCTCGGAAACATGGGCTCGGTTTCGCTTCCGGCGACCCTCGCGGTCGCGGTGGACACCGGCGCGGTGAAGGATGGCGACCGCGTGGCCCTGATGGGGATCGGCAGCGGCATCAACTGCCTGATGCTCGCCATCGAATGGTGAAGATTCGACCAGACTCGGGGGCGGACGGGCTCTTTTCCCCCCAGCCGGCCCCGATCCCGGACTGGCTCGCCCGGATCTACCCCTTTGAGACGCGCTGCCTCCGCACCCCGGCCGGGGCCCGGATGAGCTTTGTGGACGAGGGCCCGAGGTCCGACGAGGCCGTGCTTCTGCTGCACGGAAACCCCACCTGGTCCTTCCTTTACCGCGAGCTGATACCCGGGCTGGCGCGGGCGCGGCGATGCGTTGCGCCCGATTTCATCGGCATGGGGCTTTCGTCAAAGCCCGCCGGCTATGACTACCGGCTGGAGACCCGGATCGGAGAGGTTGAAAACCTGGTCGGATCGCTCGGGCTTCGGCGGATTCATCTGGTTGTCCACGACTGGGGAGGCGCGATCGGATTCGGCTGGGCGGTGCGCCATCCCGAGCTGGTGGGACGGATTGTCATCCTGAACACGGCCGCCTTCCCCTCGAGAAGGATTCCGGCACGGATCGCATTCTGCCGGACCCCCGTCCTCGGCGAATGGATCGTCCGGGGATTGAATGGATTCGCGGCCCCGGCGGCGCGGATGGCCATGAAGGCCCGAAAACTCGCGCCCGACGAAAGGCGGGGCTATCTGTTCCCCTACGATTCCTGGGCCAATCGGATCGCGGTCCACCGGTTCGTGATGGACATACCGATGGGGAGTAACCATCCGAGCCGCGCGGTTCTGGAGGCGACCGCGGCGCGGCTGCCGGTGCTCGGCGCCAATCCCAAGCTCATCCTTTGGGGCGGGCGCGACTTTTGCTTCAACGACGAATTTCTGGCTCGCTGGAGGGCACTATACCCGCAAGCTGAAGTCGATTACAGGCCGGATGCCGGACATTATGTGCTCGACGATGCGGGCCCCGCCGCCCGCCGGCGCATCCAGGACTTCCTCATTCCGCAACATCCCTAGCCGATGAAATTCGAACATTTCGCCCTGAACGTGCCCGATGCGCGGGCCATGAGCCTTTGGTACGTGGACCATCTCAGCATGAAAATCGTTCGAAGCAAGGAGGAGGCCCCCTATACGAAGTTCCTGGCGGACGAAACGGGACGGGTGGTCTTTGAGATCTATTCGAACCCCTCCGTGCCGATTCCCGACTACGCGGTCGTTCCACCGCTCAATTTCCATATCGGCTTCGCCGCGGACGACGCAAGGGCGACGCAGTCGCGGCTTGAGAGCGCTGGGGCCTCTTTCTTCAAGGAGGACGTCCTCGACGACGGTTCCCGCCTGGTAATGATGCGCGATCCGTGGGGGGTGCCGCTGCAGTTCTGCCAGCGGACCAAGCCGTTCTAAGTTCCAAGCGCCGTTTGAAGGGCGCCCTGGCCGTCCGCCGGATTTTCAATCTCGCAGCAAACCCCAGTATTCATCCGATGAAAAAGACCCTAGTCCTGTTCGTCGTTCTGTCCGCTATCGGGGGGCTCTCCGCCCAGCCGATCGATTTGCCGGCTCCGCAAAGAACCGGTGGCATGCCACTGATGGAGGCCCTGGCCAAACGCGTAACCGGGCGCGCATTTGACTCCCGGGAACTCTCCGCCCAGCAACTGGCCGACCTGTGCTGGGCGGGGTTCGGCGTGAACCGGCCCGACGGGCGCCGGACCGCACCATCGGCAAGCAACAAACAGGAAATCGAAATCTATTTGCTGCTGAAGCAGGGGGCGTATGTCTACGACGCCTCGCGGCAAGGACTCCAATTGGTCGCCGCCGGGGATCTGAGGGCGCCCATGCGAGTCGATGCACCGGTGATCGTGCTTTACGTGGCGGACTTGGCGAAGCGGGGCTCCGGGACGCCCGAAAGCAGGAAGCAGGCATCCAGCGTCGATTCGGGCTTCATCTCGGAGAATATTTACCTGTACTGCGCCTCGGAAGGGCTTGCCACCGGGTACCGCGGCGGCTTCGACCGGGCGGCCCTCAGGGCGAAGCTGGCCCTGCGCGCCGACCAGGAGATCGTCGGCATCCAGCCGGTCGGCTATCCGAAGGCGTAAGGCTGATGCTCGGCGGGTTTGCGATTGCTCGGCCTGCTTATTTTCATAGGTCGTGCCGCACCCCTCCCAACGCCTGCTCTCAGCCCTCGGGGCCCACCCCGAGATTGCGGGTGTTTCCAGCCTGTGTTCGGAGGCGGAGCGAATCTGCGGCACAGCCGCTGGAAATGCCGCGGCGGGCGCCGGCGGGGCCTGCGAGGCCTGCGGTTTTGATCCGGATTTGGCGTTTGGCGAGACGGCCTGCCCGTTTTCGACGCTGTATTGGGACTTTCTCCTGCGCCACGGGGACCAGATCCGCGGCGAGCCGCGGCTTGCAGGCCAGTTGGGCGTGCTGGCGGCCCTGAGTCCGGGCGACCGCGCCATGATCCGGTTTCGCGCGTCAACCATCCGGCTCAATTGCGGCCGCCGGCCCTCCGTGACCGACATCCGGCCGATCGCCTGATCGAACCCTAAAATCAGGCTTTTCTTCGGCGCAGCGCGAAGCCAGGATCGTTCTTTTGTATGCAGAGAACCCTGATTATTTTTAAACCGGACTGTATGGAGAAGCGCCTGGTCGGCACCGTGCTCGACCGCTTCGAAAAGGCCGGATTCGGCATCATCGGCTGCAAGATGACCCGGCTACTGCCGCCGGTTCTTCGCGAGCACTATGCGCATGTCGCGTCCCTCCCGTTTTATCCGGACATTGAACGCTTCATGGGATCGCGCCCGGTGATCGTGATGGCCCTCGAGGGCGAAAACGTCGTGAAAAGGGTGCGCGACCTCCTCGGACCGACCGATTCAAGAAAGGCGGCGAAGGGGACCATCCGGGGGGATTTCGGGACCGACATGATGATCAACGTCGTCCACGCCTCCGACAGCAACGCCACGGCGGGGACCGAAATCGCGCGGTTCTTCAAGCCGGAGGAGCTTTTCCCAAGTCCAAGTTAATCAGACGGTGGCGCTTCCGCCGGGCGGGAGCGTGAGAAACTCCTCATTTGGGATGCCGGCCCCGGAAAGGGCCGCCTCCAGGGCGCGAAGCGGAGCCTCCCGGCCCTCGTCCGCGAGCTGAAAAGTCCCCCAGTGCACCCCGAGGCTCCGCCGGGCGCCAAGGTCGCGATGAGCGCGGACGGCCTCGTCGGGATTCATGTGCACGCCGCTCATGAACCATCGCGGCTCGTAGGCGCCGATCGGCAGGAGGGCGAGGTCGGGTTCGCCGAACCGGCGGCGGATTTCGCCGAACAATCCGGCGCTGTAAGCGGTGTCGCCGGCGTAATAGACGGTCCGGTTCCCAGATCGGAGGATAAAGCCGCCCCAAAGCCGCCGGTTGCCGTCGCCGGGCCTGCGCCTGCACCAGTGGAGGGCGGGGACCAGGGTGACCGAAGCGCCCCCCGGCAGTTCGCGGGCCTGCCACCAGTCCATCTCCACCGTCCGCGGCCCCGCGCCGACAGAACTCAAAAGCCCCCTGTGCCCGAGCGGCGCGGCGAACAGGGGAACGTTTTGCCGGGCGAGCCGCCCGAGGGTCGGCAAATCGCAGTGGTCGTAATGGTCATGGCTGAGAAGAACCGCATCGACCCGCGGCAGCGCACTCCATGGTATGCCGGGTGCCGTGACGCGGCGCGGGCCGGTCCAGCTCACCGGCCCAATCCGTTCCGAAAAGACGGGATCGAGGAGAAATCTTCCCTGCCGCGTCTGCACGAGCGTGGACGAATGGCCGATCCAGGTTGCGATTGCGCCGTCCGCCATGGGCGGTGCCGGAGGAGGAGTTGGGGAAGCCCCGACTTGCCTGGGCCACGCCTCGGCCCGGCTGGAAAGCTTCCACCGCAAAAGGTCCCACCACCGGCGTTCGCGGATCCCTCCCGGATTGAAAAATCGTTTTCCGTCGAAATGATCGGATAGCGGGCTCGCCATTCACAGAGGCTAGCCGGTCCGCGGGCCTCCGCACCTAAATTTTAGGTGGGGCATCGGATGTTGCCTCGCGCCGCGCCGCAGGGCTGTATCTTCGGGTTAATCCTTGTTCGCCGCATTCTTAGCAGCCTTTTTCTTCGCCCTAAACGCGACCTGCGCCAATCACAGCATTCGCGCCCTGGGCTCGCCACGGGCCAACGTGAGCCGGCTCGTCATCGGGGCGCTGGTCCTGGGCCTGTTCGCCCACACGCTTGGAAGCGGCTTCTCGAGCGCCGGAACAGCCTGGTTTTTCCTGAGCGGGGTGATCGGCCTCGGAATCGGCGATCTGGGAAGCTACGCGGCGCTGCCCCTGCTCGGCTCCCGAATCACGGTCCTCATGATCCAGTGCCTTGCCGCCCCGCTCGCCGCTATCGGCGAATGGTGGTGGCTGGGAACCCGCCTTACGCTGGCGCAGATCCTGTGCGGCGGCTTCATCCTCCTCGGCGTCGCGGTGGCCATCATGCCGAGCCGCTCCAACCCGCCCCGGGTCCGGGTGAAGCCGATCGGCTTTTTGTATGGATTCATCGCCGCCTGCGGCCAGGGGCTGGGCGCCGCCCTCGTCAGCCGCAAGGCGGTGATGGTCGCCGCCGCAGCGGGCGAGTCCGTCTCGAACGTGACCTTCGGGCTGACGGCCGCGTACGAGCGGATCGTGGCCGGACTCGCATTCACCCTTGGGTGGTTTGCGCTCATGCGGATCATTCGCCGGCTTCCGGATTCGCCGCCTCCAAACCGGTCCGGGAAGCGCCCCTGGGCATGGAGCCTGGCCAACGGACTGGCCGGGCCGGTCGCCGGCGTGGGCTGCTACCAGTGGGCGCTTGCGACGACGCCGAGCGGAATCGTCCTTCCGATCGCGGCGACGACGCCCCTACTGTCGATTCCGATCGCGTTCTGGCTGGAGGGCGATCGCCCCACGCTCCGCTCACTGATCGGCGGAGTCATGGCGGTCGCGGGCTGCATCGTGCTGACGCTTGTCAGCGTATGAATTGCGGCCAATCTGGGCGGACTCCAAAGGAATGAAATCAACCATTAAACCGATCATCCCCTGTCTCGCTGCCCTGACCCTGATCCTTTCCCCCGTGCTGGCGGCGGCCGACGCCGGCCAGCCCGCGGCGGCCCGGATGGGTTCGATGGTCATCCATTGGGACAAGATCGAACTCAAGCCGGTCAAGACCGGAGCACGCGCGACGGTCTTCGAGGCGCCGACGCCGACGCTCGACAAGTTTCACTGTCACATCTCCACCCTGAATCCGGGTGAGAACACCGGGGCCCCGCACCGCCATCCCCAGGAGGAGCTGGTCGTCGTCAAGACCGGCGAACTGGAGGTGAACATCAACGGCAGGATCGAGACGGCCGAGACCGGCTCGATGATCTTCTACGCGGCGAACGAGCTGGAAAACATGCGCAATCCGGGGAAGACGCCGGCCACCTACTACGTGTTCCAGTTCTTCACGCCTGCGACACCCAAGGGCTGACGATCATGCGGCTTTGGACCGTGCATCCGGCCTACCTTGACGCCAAGGGGCTGGTCGCCGCCTGGAGGGAGGCCTTGCTGGCGCAAAAGGTGCTTGGCGGGGGCACCCGCGGCTACCGGCATCATCCGCAGTTGATCCGGTTTCAGGCGCAGCCGAAGCCGCTGCACGCGATGGCCGCCTTTCTCCGGGCGATTGCCGGCGAGGCGCGAAAGAGGGGCTATCGCTTCGACGTTTCCAGGATTCGCCGGTCGAAGCCTGTGCCGCGAATCGCCGAGACCGACGGCCAGCTGCTTTACGAATGGCGGCACCTGCTTTCGAAGCTGCGGGCCCGCGCGCCATCGCTTGCCCGTCAGCACGGGAAAGTTGCCCGCCCGAAGCCCCACCCCCTGTTCCGAATCGTCCCCGGCGCCGTTCGCGACTGGGAGAGGCGGTGAAATCCGCAGAGCGGGATGGCGCGGCGGTCTCAGGCGCGCCAGACGCCGGCGACGGGCGTTCCGCAGAAGCGGCATTTTCCGCCGTCGAGCTGAAAACTCGTGACGGCAAAGACGTCGCGCTCGATGACCGTCCGGTGGCAGTGCGGGCAGTAGGTCGTGCCGGCGTCGGGGACCTCGCGGACATTTCCGATGTACACGTACCGCAGCCCCGCGGCCCGGGCCGCGTCCCGCGCCTGGACCAGGATGTCGACGGGGGTGGGCGGGAGGTGGTCCAGCTTGTGCTCCGGATTGAAGCGCGAGAAGTGAAGCGGACGGTCGGGCCCCAGATTGTCGGCGATCCAGCCGCACATGCGCTTGATGGAGTCGATGTTGTCCGTGTAGGTCGGAACGACGAGATTGATGACCTCGAACCAGATCCCGAGCTCGTTGTAAATCTTGAGCGTGTTCAGGATGGTCTGGAGTTTGCCCGAGTTGAGCCGGCGGTACGTTTCCTCGTCGAAGCCCTTGAGGTCGACGTGGGCTGCATCCACGAAGGGGGCGAGGTCGCGCAGCGGGCGCTCCTCGATCGAGCCGCAGCTTACGATGATGTTCCTTAGCCCGGCTTCGCGGGCCAGCTTGCACGTGTCGAAGGCGTATTCGTAGAAGGCGGTCGGCTCGGAATAGGTGTAGGCGATCGACGGGCAGCCGAGCGCCTTGGTGACGGCGACGACGTCGTCCGGGAACAGGCTGAGGCGGGCCAGGTCATCGTAGGTCAGCGAGCGGGGAAGCGGCGGGCGCAGCCTGAGCTCCGGACCCCGGGCATCCTTGGTTTCCTCCGGTTTTTTTTGGGAGATTTCCCAGTTTTGGCAGTTCAGGCAGCGAAACACGCATCCGGAGGTCGCGAGCGAAAAGGCGAGGCTCCCCGGGTAGTAATGGAACAAGGGCTTCTTTTCCACAGGGTCCACGTGGAAGGTGCAGGGGTTTCCGTAGACCATCGTGTACAGCGTCCCGTCCTTGTTGACCTTGTTGCGGCAATGGCTCCGGTCGCCGGGCGCCAGGATGCAGTTGTTCGGGCAGGTCTTGCACTGCACGTTCCCGTCAAGCTTGAGGTAGTGCTGCGCCTCCCTCACCCAGCCACGGGCGCACCAGAGGGCCCAGAGCCTGTCGTCGGGCGCGTCGCCCTTGAAAACCTCCGCCGGGGCCTCGGAATCGCCGAGATGGAGGAGGCTGCTTATCCAAGAGGCGCGGGAGTCAAGGCTCGCGCCCGCAAATGCCGCCGCGCCGCACGCGAACGCGCGGCGCCGGGTGATCCGACCGCCTAGCGTTGTTTGATCCATCCCCATCGGACCATGGCAAGATACAGCGATGGCGCCACGTGTGCAATCACAAGGATGAGCAGGGGCGCATGCATCAGCTTGTGGGCGGTGAGCGCCGTGCGCTCATCGGCGAGGATCCCGAATCCGTAGCGGTTGCTCATCGCATAGCCCGTCGCAAAAAATGCGAGCACGACCGGGATGAGCAGCCATCCGGTCCAGCGAACGAGTTTCAGGCAGACAATATTGACGGCGTGCATGGGCTGACGCCCCAGGCTAACGCCGCCGTGGCCGCGTTCAACCCTGCGGTGAGCAGGCACACGGCGGTCACGCCGAGGAGCGGGATAAGGATCGAGCTGACGAGAAGGGCGCCGACGGCGGCCCCGATGAGATCGGCGCTGAAGAGGCGCGCGGGGACTTCGCCGCCCCCGGCCGGGCTCGCGGCGGCGGCCGGCGGAAACTGCGCCCCCACGAAAACCGCGAGGAGCAGGGTGGCGAGGAGGATGCAGCCCTGGCCTGTGAACTCCGTCCCCGCCGCGGCGCCGAAGGCGGCGCTCGCGCGCAGCACCAGCGGGACGGCCGCCGCGAGGCACGCAATCGCAACGCCCGCAAGCGACAGCCTCCGCACGGGAGGGAGCCGGGATTTCGCGCGCCCCGCAAACCATGCGCCGGCCGCAAGGCCGGCCATGAAGAAGGTCACAACGAGCCCGACCTGCCGGTAGACCGAACCGTAAAGCATCTGGAAACCGAGGAGGAGGACGATCTCAAGGCCGGAGGCTGCGAATCCCGCCGAGAAGATGATTCGCGGGACGGGACCGAGCGCCGCGAAATATGCCGCCAGCGCGAGCGCCAGGGCCACGCCAAGGGCGGTGCTCAGGCGGCCGAACTGGCTCAGCCAGCGGCGCAGCTCGTAGTAATACAATACCGGGCTTTCATCCGTGTTCAGGGCGGCGGGGCGCGCGACTGCGCGGTCGATGTCGGCGAGGCGGTCGGGCGAAAGCATCGCGTCGAGATAGTGGCGATTGACGAGGCGCGGGTGAATCCCGATGGCCTCCAGCCGGCCGGCGATGTCCATCGTCAGGGCCCCGTCCGATGCCAGGAAAAACACGCGGCCCCCGGGGATCATGACGACCTGGAGAAAGGCGCCTCCAAGGGTCCGGCGGGCCGAGGCGAGGAGGCGCGCAAGCTCCGGGCCCACGAAGTTCTCGTAGCGCCCGAGGCCGAACGCCAGGACGCCCCCCGGCTTCAGGGCCCGGTGCGCCTCGGCGAAGAATCCGGCGGTGTAGTAGCGGTTCAGCTGGGATGTCGATGGATCCGGAAGGTCCACGATGACGATATCGAAGGCGCCCCGGCTTTCCTGCACGAAACGCCTGCCGTCGGCCGCGGCGACCCGGATCCGCGGATCTTCCAGGTTTCCCGGGATCAGCCGGCGCCCCGCGGCGATAATCGCCGGATCGAGCTCGACGTAGCTCACCTCGTCCACGGACGGATATCGGAGGATCTCGCGGGCGTCTCCCGCCATGCCGCCGCCGATCAGGAGGACCTTTCGCGCCCGGGGGCGCTGGCACATCGCGTAGTGCACGGCTTCCTCCACCTGGGCTGTGTTTTCCGTCGCAGCGACCGGAACCCCGTTCTCGTAAAACGTCAGAAGCCCGGAACTGTCGCACACGATCAGCCTTCCGTAGGGCGAATTCGCGCGGAAAACGACCCGCTCCCCGCGGTGCTGCAACGAGGTGGTCGCCGCGTCCGCGTTGAAAAGGGCCGCCTGGAGCACGAGGCCGCAGGCGAGAATCACGCCGGTTGCGAAAAAGGCGGGCGCCCGGAGGCGCCAGGCGAGGAACGCACCCGCGGAAAGGTTCAAAAAAGCCGGAACGCAAAGAAGCGCGAAATGATCGAATCGGGGCACGAGAACGAAGACGAAAAGCGCCCCGCCGGCGACGGATCCGGCCGCATCGGCGAGGTAGACCGGGCCGACGCCGCTGCGCCTGCCGCCCGCTCCGACAATCCCGCAGCCCAGGGTCAGAAGGGCTCCCGCCGCAAGGCAGTACGGGGCGAGCAGCGCAAGGCTGCCGAGCCATGCGCCAGCCAGACCGACCGCCTCGCCCCGGAGAAAGACGACGTCGCGCAGCCCGCGCACCGCGGCCACCTGGGCAAGGGGGATGAGGGCGGCGGCGAACTGGCCCGCGACAAAGACCCGCCCGGGCCGCCGAAGGCGCGCAGCGGCTGCTCCGATCCACGCTCCGGCGGCGGTCAGCGCGAACCAGTTTCCGAGGCAGATCCCGAGCACGAGTTCGTTTCCGGAGAATGCGCCGAGGAGTTCGCGCAGCAGGCTTAGCTGGGTGGCGATCGACGACAAACCCAGCGCGGCGATGGAAACCAGGACGGCGCCCCGGATATCATCCTGCCGTGGCACCGCCGGAGCGCTCGTTTCCACTAGCTCTCCGGTTCCTTGAAGGATTCGACCTCGTACAGGAAGACGGCGGTTCCGGGATTTCGCCAATCCGACGGCCCGCAGCCCGCCTTCTCGGACAGGCTGTCGAGAAATGCGGTCTTGTCGGGCAGTTGCTCCCATACCTGCGGCAGGTAGGTGGCTTCGTGTTCGCCCATCTTCAAAATCACCCCGTCCACGCCCGGCTGGAGCTTTTGGAGGAGGTCGTCCGGGGAGGAAAACCACAGGCGCCGCGGCTCGGAGAGGACGCTGATCTCGATTCTGAGCCCGGCCACCTCGCGCGCCGAAACGGGCGGAAAGCGCGGATCGCTCAACGCCGCGCTGCGGGTGTTCCAGGCTACCGATTGATAAAGCGGGCCCCGGGCCGTCAGGTTTCCTATGCATCCGCGCAGGACTCCGTTCGCCGTCAGCGTGACAAAGCAGCCCCTGGGCTCGGCGGCGGCGGGCCCGGGCGGGGCCGTCTCAAGCGTGCGGCCCGACGCCGCGGCCTCGCGCAGGGCGTCCCGGGAGATCTGGAGGAGGGACTTGCGCTCGTCGGCGCCGATGCGCCGCCCAAAGGGCGCGTAGAATGCGATCGCAGCGTAACCGACGACCCGGGTCTTGATCCCGCTTGTGTCGCCGCTGTTCCGGCAATCGAGAAGGCGCGCCTTCCAGCCGCGCTCCCTGGCCACGTGCATGAGGATGAGTATCGGAATCTTGCCGCATGCCTGTTCGCCTTCCATCGCGTCGATGTCGAGGCGGCAGATCGCGTCGATGCAGCTCCGGTCGAGCCGGCGGGCCTCCGGGTAGGAGTAATAATGGCTCAGGTCCGAGCTGGCGATGATCAGCGTCCGATCGTCGAGAATCGGCTCGAGCGCCCGGGCCGCCCGGGCCGGATCGAGGTCGCCGCAGACGACGGGAACGAGTTCGAAGCGATCGAGCGTCTTTTGAAGGAAGGGGATTTCCACCTCGACCGAATGCTCCCAAGTGTCCGCCGTCTCGTTGAACGGGAGCGGGCGCGAGGACTGGCGCCACCAGTCCGGGCGCTCGACCTGGCATTGCGGTTCAAGCGCGAACGGGGCCGACCGGGCCAGTTGCGCCGCCTTTGGCGAAATCGTCACATCGCCAAGCGGCGTCCGATACACCGCGGCGTCCGGCACCGAACCGAGGCGCAGATAGCTGTAATGGCTGGGTCCCATCACGACCACCGTGCCGTATTGGCGGCCCGCGAGAAGCTTGTAGCCGTAGGCGGCAACCGGCCCCGAATACTCGTACCCGGCGTGCGGGCAAATCAGGGCCTTCAGCTCTCCGACCGGCTGCGCCTGGGCCGCGGCCAGGCAGGCATCGATCATTTTTGTCAATTCCGCGGGATCCTTGGGATAGAAGAGGCCGGCGACGGCAGGCTCCCGGACCTTGCCCGCGGGGGCCGGGCTCTCCGCGGCGGGGGCCCGCGGGATTTGCCATGGGAAGGTCAGCGAACCCATTGCGGCCAGAACACCGAGACAAATGCGGCTGCGGCACGGCATACAAGGCGTCCCCTGTGGAACGTGCGGAGATTATGGGGAGTCAAGCCGCCGAGGGCAAGCTCCGCGGAGTCTCGGCAGCGGTCAGTGGGTCAGGTCGGAATCGCGCGTCTCGCGGCTCAGCCACAGGGCCAGGAGGCTCAGCAGGGATGCCCCGCTCAGGTAATAGCCGACCGCTTGCAGGCCGAAGCGGTTTGCGAGCCAGGTGGCGATCAGGGGCGCCAGCGAGGCGCCGAGAATTCCCGCAAGGTTGAAGCTGATGGAGGAGCCCGAATACCGGACCTGGGTTGGAAACAGCTCGGAAAGGATCGTGCCCAGCGGGCCGTAGGTCAGTCCCATGAGCGACAGGCCCGCGATCATCGTCAGCAGGGCGCCCGTCTGGCCGCTGCTGAAGAGGGGCCCGAACACGAGGCCGAAGGCGGCGATCGACAGGGTGATCAGCATCAGGGTCACGCGGCGGCCGTGGCGGTCGGCGAGAAGGGCGGAGCAGGGGATCGCGGCCGCGAAGAACACGATGCCCGCCATCTGGAAGAGAAGAAACCGCTCCCGCGTGTATCCGAGCATGGTCGTGCCCCAGTTGAGGCAGAAGACCGTCAAAAGGTAGAAGAGAAGGAAGGTTGCGACGGCCATCAGGGTGCCGGTCGCGACGGCCCGGCCGTGCCCGGCGCACAAGGTCAGGATGGGCACCTTGACCCGCTGCTCCTTCTCGAGGGCGCTCCGGAATACCGGCGTTTCGCGGATCCTGAGGCGCACGTACAGACCGATCCCGACGAGCAGGCTGCTCGCGATGAAAGGGAGCCTCCACCCGAAGCGCAGAAACTGCGCGTCCGTCAGTTTCGCAGAAAGAACGAGGAAGACGCCGCCGGAACAAAGGAAGCCGAGCGGAGCGCCGAGCTGGGGGAACATCCCGTACCAGGCGCGCCTGCCAGGCGGGGCGTTTTCGGTCGCCAGGAGGACGGCCCCTCCCCACTCGCCGCCCAGGCCCAGGCCCTGGCCGACGCGGCACGCCGCGAGCAGAATCGGAGCGGCGATCCCGATGGAGGCGTAGGTCGGCAGAAGCCCGATTGCGACCGTTGAAACGCCCATCGTCACCAGGGCGGCCACCAGCGTGGCCTTTCGGCCGATGCGGTCGCCAAAATGGCCGAATACGGCCGAGCCCACGGGTCGCGCGAAAAACGCGAGGCCGAAGGTCGCCATGGACTGCAGCGTCCCGGAAACGGGGTCGGCCGCCGGAAAAAACAACTTTGGGAACACCAGCACGGCGGCGGTCGCATAGATGTAGAAATCGAAGAATTCGATCGTCGTCCCCGCCAGGCTCGCGAGCAGGATGCGGCGCGCCGAATTCGCGGGGCCGCCCGGCCCGGGGATGGAGTTGCGCATGGACGTTTGATATACGCTATAAATAAGTGCGTAACTTGAGATTTTTGGACAACGACAGTAGCATCGCGATTCGACGACGATGCGAGTCGAACCGGAAAAACAAACCGAAAATCAAAAAGGAGAACCGAATGAGCAAGGTCAGGGTTTTGGTGGGGACGCGGAAGGGGGCCTTTATTCTGACCTCCGACGGCAAACGCAAACGTTGGAACGTCAGCGGCCCGCAATTCGGGGGCTGGGAGATCTACCACCTGAAGGGCTCTCCCGCCGACCCTAATCGGCTCTATGCATCCCAGTCCACCAGCTGGTTCGGCCAGGTCATCCAGCGCTCGAATGACGGCGGCGCGACTTGGGAGGCGGCCGGCAACGCATTTGCCTACGACGGAATCCCCGGAACCCACCAGTGGTACGACAACACGCCGCACCCCTGGGAATTCAAGCGGGTCTGGCACCTGGAGCCGTCGCTTTCCGATCCGGACTCCGTCTATGCCGGGGTCGAGGACGCCGCCCTGTTCCAATCGACGGATGCGGGGCGGACATGGCGGGAGCTGTCCGGGTTGCGGGGGCACGGCTCGGGCTCCCGGTGGCAGCCGGGCGCGGGCGGAATGTGCCTGCACACCATCCTTCTCGACCCCGCAAACCCTCAGCGGATCTTCATCGCAATTTCCGCCGCGGGCGCATTCCGGAGCGACGATTCCGGGAAGACGTGGCGGCCCATCAATCGCGGACTCAGGTCCGAGTACATTCCGGATCCGACGGCCGAGGTCGGCCACTGCGTCCACCGGATCGCGATGCACCGGTCGCGCCCGCAGGTGCTTTTCATGCAAAAGCACTGGGACGTGATGCGAAGCGACGACGCCGGCGAGTCCTGGCGCGAGGTCAGCGGGAACCTTCCCTCCGACTTCGGCTTTCCGATCGAAGTCCATGCGCACGAGCCGGACACGATCTACGTCGTTCCGATCAAGAGCGACTCCGAGCATTACCCTCCCGATGGGAAGCTTCGCGTCTATCGCAGCCGGACGGGCGGAAACGAGTGGGAGGCGCTCACCAAGGGCCTGCCCCAGGAGGACTGCTATGTGAATGTGCTGCGCGACGCGATGGCCGTCGATTCGCTCGATCCGTGCGGCGTGTATTTCGGCACGACCGGCGGACAACTGTATGCATCGGCGGATTCCGGTGACAACTGGGCTCCGATCGTCCGGGACCTCCCGGCCGTGCTGTCGGTCGAGGTTCAGACGCTTTCATGATCCGGGTGATGCTTCCGACGCACCTGCGGGCCCTCGCCGGGGTTGACGGCGAGGTGGGTTTCGAAATCGCCGGCCGGGCGACCCAGGGCGCCGTGCTCGATGCGATCGAGGCCGGCTATCCCGTCCTGCGGGGCACGATCCGAGACCAATTCACGCTGCGGCGCCGGCCTTACGTGAGATTCTTCGCATGCGGGCGGGACCTGTCCGATGAACCGCCGGAGACGTCTTTGCCGGAGGCGGTTGCCGCCGGAAAGGAGCCCTTTTTGGTCGTTGGCGCGATAGCCGGCGGGTGACGCGCCGTCAGGGGCCCGGGGGAGCCTGCGGCTTGGCCTGCAACCGGGCGCCATTGTCCAGGTGGATCCGGGCCTCGTCCGTGCGCCCCAGCGATTGCAGCGCCGCGCCCCATTGAAGTTCCGCGTCGGCGGAGTCGGGCTGCAGGCGAACGGCGGCCTCGAATTGGACGATGGCATCCGGGAGCCTGTGCTCGGCGGCCAGGATCACGCCCAGATTGTAGTGGGCGTCGGGCAGCCGGTCGTCGATCTTCAGGGCCAGCTCAAATTCCTTCTCCGCCAGATCGTACCGCCCGGCTGTGCCGAAGGCCGCGCCCAGATTGCAGTGAGCCTCGGCAAAGTCCGGATTTGCCCGCAGCGCCTTCTGGTAATGTGCCACCGCGTCGTCCGTGCGGCCGGCTTCGGCCAGCACGAGCCCAAGGTCGTTCTCGGCCTTTGCATTGTCCGGCCGCAGGCGCAGGGCGCGCTCATAGCTGGCGATCGCCTCCGGCAGCCGGTGCAGCCGAAAATACTCGAAGCCGAGGTTCAGGGCGGGGTCCACGTAATCCGGGTTCAGGCGCGAGGCCGTTTCGTACTGCTCGATCGCTTCGGGCACGCGTCCGAGGCGCGCCAATGCCACGCCCAGATCGTCATGGATGACGGCGTTGCCCGGTTCGGATCGAATCGCAGCCCGGTAGTGGCTGATTGCCTCCTCGGTCCGGCCGGTCGCGCACAGCGCCAGGCCGAGATTGGTGTGGCCCTCCGCGTAGTCCGGCCGGATGCGGAGCGCCTCGCGGAAATGCTCGATCGCCGCGTCGATCCGGCCCTCATGCTGCAATTCGATGCCCAGGTTGTTTTGGGCCATGAATGCGTCGGGGTTTCGCTCGAGGATCGCGCTGTAAAAGGTCTTTGGATCGCGAAAGGTGCCGCACTCCCTCCAGGTCATGGCGGCGAGCACGCCGAGCACCGCCGTCACCAGCGCCTGCAGGGGCCGCCGCGCCGGGGCTGGAGCCCGGGACAGGGCCGCGGCCACCGCGGCCCCAACGAGGGTGAATACGCCGATGCTTGCCAGATACTGCCAATGATCCGCCACATAGGAGAAAATGAATGCGAATACGTTCAGGAATCCCAGGGTCGGAAACAGGGATCCCACGAAAAAGAGCCATGCCGCCAGGGGCGCGCGGCTGCGCCGGCGCGCGAGCCAGAGCCCAAGCGTCAGCGCCACGGCGGCGGCCGGATAAAGGTACTGCCCGGCGGCGGCCGCGTTCACGTTCCAGCGCGCATAGATGAAATTGAGCCCCGCCGGCCAGAAAAGCTTTCCCAGATAAAACCAGACCGCCCGCCCCGCCACGAGCAGGCGCTGCAATCCGCTCAGGGCGAAATCGCTTCCGCTTGCGCCCACGTAGACCCGTTCGATCCAGGCGGAGGCGAGCCCGCTTGCGGCTCCAGCCGCCATCCAGGGGATTAGCGGCGCGAAATCCCTGCGCCACTCCAGCCGGCCACGGCGCCACCAGAACAAAACGAGAAGTGCGCCCGGAAGGGTCGCCGCCACGGTCTTGCAAAGAAGCGCCAGGACGAAGAATCCGAACGCAAGGCAATAGCCGGTCCGGCGCCGCTTCTCGTCGAATCGGAGATAGGTCAACGCCGCCGCCAGGTAAAAGAGGGTGGAAAGCGTGTTCTTTTCCTCTGAAATCCAAGCCACCGATTCCGCGCAGACCGGATGCACGACGAATACCAGCGCGGCGAGCCAGGCGCCCGGAATCGAAAGCCGCCGCAAGATGAGCCAGAGGAGGCTGGCGGACCCCGCGTGGAGGAGGATGTTCACCAGGTGGTATCCCATGGCCGAGTCCCCCCAGAGGCGGTGCTCGACCCAGAACGCGGTGTGGAGCAGGGGATAGTACTGTTGCGTCGCCCCGAGCTTGAACCAGATAAGCCAGAGCCCATGCAGCGAACGCAGGGCCGGGGCCGTCACGTAATCGGCATCGTTCCATACGAAGCCGCAGCGCAAGGCCGGCAGATAAGCCAGCAGGGCCGCGCCAAAGAGCGCCGCCGCCGGAAGCCAGCGGGCCGGCTCGATGCGCAGGGATCGCGGCTTGCCGTTCATGGCTGGGCCGCCCGGATCCTGGCGAGCATCTGCCGGGCCTGGCCAAGGTCGGGCTTCAGCTTCAGCGCCGCCTCGCATTCGGCGATGGCCTCCTTGGTTCGCCCCGCCGAATCGAGGGCAATGGCAAGATTGCTGTGAAGCTCGGCAACCTCCGGCTTCAGTCGCACAGCATCCTCATCCTCGGCAATGGCCTCGCCGGTCCGGCCCGCCGCATTCAGGGCAAAGCCCAGGTTGCTGTGCAATTCGGCGGAGTCGGGAGCCTGTCGCAGCGCCTCCTGGTATTGGACGATGGCGTCGTTCAGCCGTCCCGGGGATCGCATGAGCGCATTGCCCAGAAAGGCGTGAGCCTCGGTGTAATCCGGCTTGAGCCGCAGCGCCGCTTCAAGTTCGGCGATCGCGTCATCCAGCTTCCCGGGCTGGTCCAGCCAGACGCTTCCAAGGCGCTGGTGCGCCTCGGCGGAATCCGGCGTGAATCGCAGCGCGGCCTGATATTCGGCGATCGCGTCGGCCAGGCGGCCCGGCTGGCCCAGCCAGAGGTCGCCGAGGCTGACATGCGCGTCGGCAAGGTCCGGTTTCAGGCGCAGCGCCTCGCGATATTGGGCGATCGCATCATCAGACCGCCCCGGCATCCTCGCCAGGATGTATCCAAGGGTGCAGTGCGCCGCGGCAAAATCCGGAACCTCGCGCAGCGCCTCCTCGCACTGCGCGAGCGCCTCGTTCAGCCTCCCCGGGAAGGTCGCCAGGACCCGGGCCAGCCCGTCGTGGGCCTCGGTAAAATCCGGCTGCTGGCGCAACGCCTCCTCATAATCGGCGATCGCCTCCTGGGTCCTGCCTCCGGCGACAAGGATGCTTGTAGCCAGATTGGTGAGCGCCCGTGCATTGGCCGGGTCCTTGGCCACCGTGTCACTCCAGATTGAAAGGGCGCTGCGGTAGTCCTCATTTCGCCGGGAGGTCAGGATTGCGCAAGCCCCGGCAAAAACGATGAGAATGACCAGCCCGGCGATTGATCCGCGATCGCGGGCCTCCGAAGAATGATCCAGGCTCCAAGGGCCCGGCGCGATGTATCCTTTGATCGTGGCCAGCCGGCCCCGCATCAGCACGCGGCCCGCGGCGACGATGGCGATCAGCAACGGCGCCAAAGCGAGGTACATGCGATGCTCGACGATCATTTGGGTCGTTCCTGGAATCAGGCTTGTCGGCGCCAGAATCGCAAAAAACCAGAACCCGAGAAAGCCCCAGGCCGGCCAGCGCCTCAAAGCCAGGATCGTGAATGCAACAAGGGGAACGACGACGATGGCATAGGGGATGACCTGCCAGGCATTTTTCACCCAGAAAGTTCCATAATCGAAAATCAGCGGATGGGGCCAGACCGTCAGCCGCAGATAATGGGCGATCGCCTGGAATTGGGTGAGGCTGTACGCCCGCCAGGACACGCCCGCGCCGAAGCCGACGGAACCGCTGCGATTGCCGCCTCCTCCGATGACCAGATAGCCCAGGAGAATCCACGTGGATGCCAATCCCAGATAGGTCGACTTCCGCCGCCGCCAGGCATCCCGAAAGCTGCCCGCCAAAAACGTCCGATCGTAGAGCAGGGCCACAACCGGGGCCGAGACCATGACCTCCTTGGTTGCCATGCCCAGCAGGCAGAAGAAAACAGACAATGCTGGAAAAAGATGCCTCCACCCCGCCGGCCGCCCTCCGTCCTGGTTTTCCGCGTGGCGGATGAAGCAATAAAGCGTCAGCAGATAGAAAAGGCCCATGAGCGATTCCGCCCGCTGGACCACATAGGTCACCGATTCGGTCTGCAACGGATGAAGGGTCCAGATCAGCGCGATGCCAAAGGCTGCGGTCGAGCTGGAAGGAAAAATCCGGCGCGCGATTCCAAACAAAACCAGGCCGGCCAGGATGTGGATCGCGAGATTGAAGGCGTGGTAGCCCCAGACGCCGGTGCCGCCCAGCGCGTAATTGACGGCCAGGGTGAGGTTGAGCACCGGCCGCCCGCTCACGGTGGTGCCGCCGGACGGAGGCGCCAGGACCGGCCACACCGGCCACAAATGCCGGATGGTCGGGTTGTCCGCGATCGAGGCGATGTCGTCGAGGAGCAGCGGAACGGAGAAGGTCCGGCTGTAAACGGCGATCGCGCCCAGCGCGAGAACGGCCGCGCTCAGCAGCCCGAGCCGATTCGCGCGCCGTCTTCGCTGGGTCTCTTCCATGGTGGGGCCGGATTGTATGTCGCGGAACGCGCCTTGAGCCAACGTCATTTCGGAGCAGTCCGAAGGCGCTCGAGAATCTCCCGGGCCGAACTGTTTCCGGGATCCAGTTCGAGGACCCGCCCGAAGTGCCGGGCCGCCTCGTCATAGCGCCCCGATTTCGCGTCCGCCACTCCCAGATTGTAGTGCGCCGAGGCAAAATCGGGCCTGATCCGCAGAGCCTCCTCGTACTGGGCCATCGCGTCCGGGAGGCGTCCCGGCATCTTCATCAGCTGGTTCGCCAGGTTGTAGTGGAGATCCGCGTCATTCGGGTTGAGTCGCAGCGCGAGTTCGAAATGGGCAACCGCGTCGGGCAGGCGGCCGGGCAGCTTCGCCAGGGCGACGGCGAGATCGTTCTGGAGGTCGGGATCTTCGGGGTTGATCCGGGCCGCCTGCTCGAAATGGGCCACCGCATCGGGCAGGCGGCCGGGCAGCTTCTCGAGTTCAAGGGCCAGGTTGACGTGGGCCGCGGCGAAGTCCGGATTGATGCGAAGGGCTTGCTCATAGTGGGCCAGGGCTTCCGGCAGCCGCCCGGGGAGCTTGGCCAGCGCAGCGGCGAGGTTGTTATGGGCTTCCGCGTAATCGGGATTGATGCGAAGGGCCTGCTCGTAGTGATCCAGCGCCTCCGGCACGCGGTCGGGGAGCTGCGCCAGCGCCCTCGCCAGGTCGTTTTGCACGTAGGCCTCGCCCGGGTCGATGCGCGCCGCCTCTTCGTAGTGGATGAGCGCCTCGGGCAGGCCGCCGGGGAGCTTTTCCAGGGCGATTGCGAGGTTATTGTGAGCCATCCAGCAGTCGGGGTTCTGCTCCAGAATCGTGCGGTATAGGACGAGGCTGTCGCGGTACATTCCGTTTTGCCGCCAGGTGAGGACGGCCAGCGCGGCGATCGCGACGGCGATCAGGCCCGTCAGGCCCACACGGGCGGAGGAGCCCGCCCGCCGCAGCAGTTCATGCGCGACAAACCCGGCCCAGGCGACAACGCCGATCAGCGCCAGGTGGGCATAGTGGTCGGCCACGAGCGAGAACTTCATGAAATACACGTCCGTGAATCCCAGCACGGGAACGAGCGAAACGCAGAAATAGCCCCAGGCGAACAGAGTTCCCCGTCCCCACGCAGTGCCGTCCGGGCCGGGCGGCCGGAGGCTTTCCCTCCGCGCCAGCCGCCAGAGCAGGACGGTGAGCCCCAGCACCCCCAGGAGCGGGATCCACCAGAGAAAAGCCGCCGTCCGGACATGCCACTGCGGGTAGACGAACATCAGCCGGGCCGGCCAGAACGACTTTGACAGATAGAACCAAACAACCCCGCCGGCCCCGAGCAGGCGCTCGAGAAAGGGGGCCGACCGGATGATTTCGTGCGTGCCGTGCCGTTGAAACCAGACATCGACCGCCGCCAGGACTCCGGCGACGATGAAAAACGGAATCAGGCGCAGGCAATCGGAAAGGGTGGGCCGGCGGCGCCATGCGACCACCCCCGCGAGCACGAGCGGCAGCGGCGCGACCGAGCCCTTGCTCAGCATGGCGAGGATGAACGCGATCAGGCCCAGCCAATACCAGCGATTGGAACGCGCCACGGACGGGGCCGGCGTGCCGGCGATCCCGGATTTTAGAAAACAGAGAATCGTCAGGAGGGCAAAAAGCAGCGCGAGCAGGTTCTTCCGCTGCGCGATCCAGGTCACCGACTCCACATTGATCGGATGCACGGCGAAGAGGAGCGCCGCCAGCCACGCGCCGGGAATGCACAGGCGCCGCAGGACCGACCAGAGCAGCAGGACCGTCCCCAGATGGAGCGCGAGGTTCGTCAAATGGTAGCCGAGGGGATTCAGGCCCCAGAGCCGCCATTCAACCCAAAGAGTGGTCGATGTCACCGGCCAGTAATCCTGGGCATTTCTCGTGAACCAAAACTGGACCAGCCCGTCGCCGGCGCGGATCAGCCGGTTGGCGGTCAGCATGGTGTCATCATCCCAGACGAAGCCGGCTCGCCACAGGGGCAGGTAGGCCGCCAGAACCAGCGCGATCAGAATCGCGGCCTGCCAGCCGGTCCGATTCCGTGAAGACGCAGCGGGGGTCACTTGCCCGGCTTGTCAGGAACAGGCGGAACCGGATTGGGCTTGGCGTCCGCAGGCTTGGCCTTGGGAAGCCAGCCCTGCTTGTCGAGGACGGCCAGAATCCTCTGGATGCGGGGCGAGGCGAGCTGTTGCGGCGGCATCATCGAGAGGAACTGACCGGCTTGCGCGCCGGTGGCCGGCTTGTTCAAGTCCAGGGCTGCGATCGCCCGCCAGACCCAGAGTTCGTAGCTGGGGTCGAAATGATCCCTGAGGAACATTTTGCTGTCGTGCAGATAATTCTCGAAAAGGTGCCGCTGCTCGGCGGGATCCTTGGTCCGCGCCGCATGGCTTGCCTCGTCCACCATGGCCTTGTAGTCGGCGATCAGCCTCCTCGTGTCCTGTTGGAGATCGATCACCTGGGTCAGGTCGTTCTGGTAGCTTTGGAAAGCCGCTATTTCCGCCAGGTAGGCCGGGGACATGAAAGGCGGGGGACCCCCGCCGCCAACCGGGTTGGCTATGGCGTTTCCCGTGGACATGTCCGTATGGGCTGCCTGCAGGTAAACCTGCATGTTCGCCACGTTGACCATGTCCTTGTCGTCCGGCGCCTTGACCGTGTCTGCCGTGTCCGATTGGGCAAAGGCCAAACCGGGGCAAATGGCCAACAGCGCATAACCGAGCGCTTGCCGAATTGTTGTTTTCATGGGTTCAGGCTGAGAAGGGACACGTGCTCACGACCTCATTCCTGCCGGATCCTAAGGCCTTTCCAAGCGTACAGCAAGACTCCCAAGGGCCCGCCGATCCGGCGGGGGTCACCAGCCTCACTTGCTCGCAGCCGGAGGGGCCTGATTGGGCGCCGCTGCCGCGGAACTGCCTGGGGGCATCCAGCCCTGCTTGTCGAGAAAGGCCAGGATCCGTTGGAAACGGGGATCGGCGCGCTGCTGCGCCGGCATATTCGAGAGGATCTGGGCGGCCTGCTTGCCGGTGGCGGGCTTGTTCAGATTGATGGCTGCGATCGCCCGATAGAACCACAGCTGGTAACTGGGGTCGGGATGATCCTTTAGATAGTTCCGACTATCGTACAGGTAATTGTCGAACAGATGTTTTTGCTCGCTTGGGTCCTTCGATTTCATCGCATCGACCGCCTTTTTCACCATGTTTTTGTAGTCGACCTGCATCCTTCGCGCGTCCTGTTCGGCGTCGACCATGGAGCCACCGGTATTATTCTGGTTTTGAAAAGTCTGCATCAACTGGTCGAATGCGGCGGTGCCCGCCGTATTTCCGCCCTGGGCTTCGGCCATTTTCGCGTTTTGCGTGTAAAAATCCTGCGTCTTTGACAAATCGACCGTGTCCATCGGGCTTGATTGGGCGGAAACCAATCCGGGACATAGGGCCATTATCGCAAAACAAAGCGGCTGTCGCATCGTCATTTTCATAGGTTCAAGTCGAGTTAGGGGAACCCTGTTTCAACCTCAATTCAGGCCCGATGTTAGGGCGTTTTCCGCGGAGACGGCAAGAGTTTAGAATCGGCAGCCCAGCGAGCCGAAGAAACCGCGGCGCATCCCGTACTGCGCGGCATTGACGCCGACGCCCGTGCCGTTGCGCAGTTCGTACGACTTGTCCGTCACGTTGATCACGTCGAGCCGGAGCTTCCACACGTGCCCGCGGGAGACGTTGAAACTTTGTTCCGCGCCTGCGTTGAGGGTGACATAGGGCGGCACCGTTCCGCCGTTGGGGATGTTGGTGCCGTCGGGCGCCGTTATGTCCGTTCTCAAGCCCGTGCCATAGATCGCATCCGTGTACAGCCTGGTGCCTCCCAGGCCCTCCTTCCACTGATAGGCGGTGCCGAAGGAACCGGACAGCGCCTGGTCATGGTCGAGGTGGATCCAATGATTCCTGACGTAGTTGAGATCGGCCTGGTCGAATAGAAACTCCGCCGAATCCCAGTCCTTCCCCTGGGCGTCCGAGCGGGCGAGGTTCGCATAGGCGGAAAACCCGCCCTGCGTGTAGGACCCGGTCAGTTCCACGCCGTACACCTGGCCCTGGGCATAATTGAACGCCGAGAGGATGAGCGTTTGGCCGAACAGTCCGTCGTCGAGCTGGTTGACGGCCCGCTTGAAATAACCGTCCACGCCGGCCTGGAATCCCTGCGCGACCTTCTGGCTGACGCCGGCGTCGAAGTAGTTCGAGCGCTCGGCCTTCACCGGATCGTCCTGGTCGGTGGCCGCCGCATTCGACGTGCCGTCAAACTTCGCCACGGAAGCGCCCGACACGTTCTCGACCGGTGGAGGGGTGAAATACCGCGAATAGCCCGCGTGCAGGGTCGTCGAATCCGACGGTTGGTAGACCAGATTCACGCGCGGGCTTATCTGGTGCTCGTCGTCGAACGACGAATTGAAATCGTCGGCACGCGCTCCGAAATTGAGCACGAGGCCGTGGGCGATCCTCCACTCATCCTGCAGGTAAAGACCGGCGAAGAGGCCGTAGAGCCGGTGGTTGTCCACGATGGGATATGCGGGACCGGTGGGATCGCCGTCGGCGTCGACCGGGAAGACCGTCGTCGTGGAGTCCGCGGTGACGAACTCGTTGAGCACGAAGACTCCGCCGCGGATCGTCTGACGGGAGGTCAGGGCGTAGCTTGCGTCCCCCTGGATCCCGACGGACCGGAGCGTCCGGTCATCCTCGCTGGCCACGCCGTTGAAGTAGAGATCGCCGAGCGGATCGGGCCTGAAGTCCACGCTGCTTTGGCGGCCGAAGGCGGAGAGCTGGTAGTTCAGATCGCCGGCCGATTTTTGGTAGGCGACCACTCCGTAATAGTTTTGTTCGTTCTGGTTCTCGTTCAGGTACGCCGAGTTGAACTTTCCCGGAAGCCAGGGACTGCCGTCGGGCGAAGTTCCGGCGGGCAATCCCGGCGTGTCGGGCACCTGGAAATCGCTGGTGGATGCGCTGCCGATGAAACTGAGCCGGCTTGTCGAATTCAGAATATACGACAGATAGGCAAACGCCTTGTACTGGTCTGTTTCGTCGTGCAGCGCCGTTGCCGACGCGGTCGGATTTTCGATCCCGAGGTCGTTGTGATCGTAGCTGCCGTCCGCAAAATAGCTCAGGTTCCCCTCTGAACCGGCGGTTTCGAAGTTCGGCCGGACCGTGTCAAAGCTGCCGGCATACAGGGAGGCGTCGCTGCCCTGGTCGAACGCTCCACTTTTCGTCTTGATGTCCACAATCCCGGCGGTGCGAAAGCCATATTGGGCGGGCAGCGAGCCGGTGATGAGTTGCAGGCTTTGCACAAAGAGCGGGTCGAGTTCCAGGCCGAATCCCGTGATTCCTTCCGGCAGGAGGACATTATTGATGCGGTATTGGAGGTTGGCGTGCTCGCCCCGGACATGAAGATCGCCGTTGGCGGCCGAATCCTCGGCCACGCCGGGCGCGCGGAGCAGCACCTGATTGAAAGGCGCATCCGTTCCCTGCGGCAGATTCAGGATCTGGTCGGCATCCATCATATAGGAAGTGGCGCCCAGTCTCGGAAGAATATCCTCGCGGGCCTGATCAAGGGCGCCCGTTACGACGACGGTGTCGAGCACGATAGTCTGGCCCGTTACAGTCGGAGGCGTCTGACCGGAACTCGGGGACAACGGGGGAGGTCCGGACGAAGGAGCGGAATCGGCGCTCGAAGTCGGGGCCGGGGCGGCGCCGGAGGATGGCGCCGGCGAGGAGGGTTGCGCCGCAAGCGAGGCTGCGGTGATGATGAAGAGATATGGAAGAAAGCGCATGTGCGCAATTGGCCTGGGAAAAAATTGCGGAAGTTGGCCGCAGCCGTTGCACGGCGGCATGGATGCGGCGGCAATAGGGTCGCTCGCGGGGCGCGCCGACCGTGGATAGTGGACCGTCAGCTCTGCGGCGGGCCGCAGCCAGGCGGAAGCTCGAATCGCGGTGCCTCCAAATGCAGCCGGAGCGGGGCCGGCAGGTCCTCCGCCATCGCCCTAAGCGCGATCACCATGGCCAGCGCCGCGGCCAAAACGGGAGTCACGCCCTGCGCAAATAGCACGATTGCGCAATCGTCATCGGCATCCAATGCCTTCTCGCCATGCAGCCACGCATGGAGCGGGGGACTGGCGGCCAGGACGGTCAGCGCCAGCACGAGCGCGATGCAGCCCGCCGCCACCAGGCGGCTAAACGGGTCGGGGGCGGAGCGGCGGCGGGTCATCGGCGAAAGCATACATCATAGCAAGTTGCCAAGACGCCGCAAGTTCGCCGAGGATTCCGCATCATGAACCCGTCGCCGACATTTTGGGGATTTCTGGAGCTGGGAATCGAGCACATCTGGACGGGCTATGACCACCTCCTGTTTCTCGTCGGCCTGCTGATCGTCTGCAGCCGATTTCGAACGATCGTCGCCATTGTCTGCAGCTTTACCCTGGCCCACTCGATCACGCTTGGATTTGCAGCCACAAACACCCTGAATCTGCCGAACCGGCTGGTGGAACCGCTGATCGCCGCCTCAATCCTCTTTGTCGGAGCGGAGAATCTCATCCGGCGCGGGGCGGAGCCGAAAGGGCGCTGGGCCGTGGCATTTGCCTTCGGCCTGATTCATGGGTTTGGCTTCGCCAGCGTCCTGCGCGAACTGGGGTTCGGCACAAGCGGCCGCAGTCTCGCCCTGCCGCTCTTCAGCTTCAACCTGGGGGTCGAAGTGGGCCAGATCGCGTTCGCTGCGGTTTTCCTGCCCGTTGTCTGGCAGCTTCGGAAAAGGCCCGGATTCATCCGGCGGGGGGTTCCGATCATCTCGGCTCTGGTGGCCGCGATGGGCCTCTATTGGCTCCTGGAACGGACGATTTTGTAGGAACTTCGAATCCTTGTTGCGCAACCAATCGTCTTGCATCAGGTAATAAAATGAGCGCGAACCGAGGCGCCCGCCGTGCGAATCCCTCCAGCTGGCCGATCTGGCTGCTGTTCGCCGCATGGTTTTGCGCCAATAGCCCGCAGTCGTTGACTTACGACCTGATCTTATGGACCCGTGGCGCTCAGCATTTTTCCCATCAGGAGCGTTTGAGGGCTGAAGTCGCCGCCATCCTCCTCGGCAAGGGCGGGAAAATGACCGCCCAAGTGGAGAAAGCGCCTGCCCGGCCTTCGGCCCCGCCGATCCCGGCGGAAGCCGTGATGAAGAAGATCGATCTGTATGCGCCGATCGCGATCGCGTCAGTCGCGCCGGCCCAGCCTGAGCTGATTCTACCCTCCGAGTTCGTTCGCGCGCCCCATCGGGCGCGGGCCGAGCCATTGCTGCCGCCTCCACGGGGGCAAGCGAACGTCTGACGATCGGCCCCGGCTTTGATAAGCCGAAAGCTGATCGAGCGATGTCTCGCGCGCGTATGGCGGCGGGACATTTTCCAATGCCGCGGTTTTATCGGCCCGGCTGGCGTTTCCTTCCCACCTTCCCCTCTTATCATACCCATTTCCATGTCCCGTTCATATTCCCGCGGCCGCACCGTTTTGGCGCTGCTGCTTGTCCTGGCGCTGGGCTCGGCCTATTCGCAGAATTCCGGCCAGGCGGATTCCGCCCCGACGGAGCCAGCCCAGCCCAGTCCCGCGCCGCCGGATCAAACCCAGGCTGCGGCGGCTCCGTACGCACCCGGGGACGACCAAACGGTGACCCAATTGCCGCAGATGGTCGTCGAGGGGCGTCAGGACAATATGGTCGGGATCGCGGAGTCGGCGACCCAGGGCGCGATCGGCATCGATGAACTCTCCTACCGTCCGCTCCTGCGCACCGGGGAGATTCTCGAGACCGTTCCGGGACTCATCATCACCCAGCATGCCGGCGGCGGAAAGGCCAACCAGTACTTTACGCGGGGCTTCAACCTCGACCACGGAACCGATTTCTCGACGGATATCGACGGGATGGGGGTCAACCTGCCGTCGCACGCCCATGGCCAGGGTTATGCGGACCTGAACATTGTCGTCCCGGAACTGATCGAGCGGATCGATTATGAGAAGGGGCCTTATTACGCGGCCAACGGCGATTTTTCAACCGTGGGGGCGGCGCACATTGTCTATGCCGACAGCCTGCCGGCCGACACTTTGAAGGTCGAAGGGGGCACCGACCATTATGAGCGCGTCGTTTATGCCGGCTCGACTCCCCTGGCCTCCGGAAATCTTCTCGAAGGGTTCGAGGTTTATCACGAAAACGGTCCTTGGGTTACTCCGGACGATTACACGCGCTACAATGGCGTGCTCAAGTACAGCCAGGGCAACGCGTCCCTCGGATACAGCATCCTGGCGATGGCCTATCACGGGCAGTGGAATTCGACCGACCAGGTGTCCGCAAGCGCGGTGGCATCGGGACTGATTCCCTTCTACGGGTCCCAAAGCCCGACGGACGGCGGCTATTCCCAAAGATACAGCGTTGAGGCCGAATGGCACCGGAACGACGCCGACTCCGCCATCCAGGTCATGGCCTACGCCTTCCACTACGACCTCAATCTGTTTTCCAATTTCACCTATTTTCTCTCCTCCCCGGACGGCGACCAGTTCGAGCAGCAGGACAACCGGAACGTCGTGGGTTTGAAGGCCGCGGACACCCTCAAGGGCAGGATATTCGGCCGGAGGATGGAGAACGTTCTCGGCGCGCAGCTCCAGAACTCCTGGATCGACCTCGGCCTCTACCAGACCGTCGACCGCGTGCGGACCAACAAGGTCGACTATGACGGGAATCTCATTCCGGCCACGACAAAGGCGGATGCCGTCACGGAGACATCGGGCGGACTTTACTATGACAACCGGATCTGGTGGACGGACAAGTTCCGCAGCGAATTCGGGTTGCGCGAGGACATTTACAATGTCGACGTCCGGGACCTCGATCCGGTGAATTCCGGTGATCGCGCCGCGGCCCTGGCGAGCCCGAAGCTGAGCCTCATATTCGGTCCGTGGGATGACACCGAGATCTATGTGCAGGGCGGCTACGGCTTCCACAGCAACGATGCCCGGACGGACACGGCCGCGGTCAATCCCGACAATTCCATCGTCGGCACCCACTTGCCGGTGCTGGTTCCCGCGCGGGGCGGGGAGATCGGCATCCGCTCCACCGCGGTCAGCAAGCTGCAAAGCACGCTCTCCCTCTGGTATCTGCACAATGATTCCGAATTGTATTTCAACGGCATCGACGCCGACAGCGGCGAGACCACCGCATCCCAGCAGGCGTCCCATCGCTACGGGGTCGAGTTTTCGAACTACTACACGCCGATGGCCGGGCTCACCTTCGACCTCGATTACGCCGACTCATGGGCCTATTTCGACTCGCCGACGACCGCGGCCGAGGACGTCACCCCCGGAGGGACGCTGGTCGACGAGGCGATTCATCAATCCCTCTCCGCCGGGATGACCGTCAATGGCCCGAGCGGCTGGGACGCGACCCTGCGGCTGCGCTATTTCGGGCCGCGGCCGCTGGTCTCGGACGGCAGCGTGAAGTCCGATTCAACCCTGATCGTCAATCTCGGACTGGGCTACCGGATCAACAAGAAATGGCGGGTGACCGCCGATGTCCTGAACCTGCTCGACCGGCACGATCACGACATCGACTATTATTACCAGTCGCGAAATTCCCCCGCCCCTGGAGCGCCCTCGCCCAACGAGGACCACTTCCATCCGGTCGAACCGATCGAATTCCGCCTGGGCGTCGAGGTGAAGCTATGAAAGCCCGCTATCCGATGTCGGGCTGGTCGGGCTCGCGCCTGATCCACTTGTAGGCCAGGGCGGAATTCCTCCAGAAATACTTCTCCGCCGCCTCGCGCGATTTTGTGGAGAAATAATCCCGCACGAGCGCCACCGTGTCCGGAACCTCGGACACTCCGACGCAATTGGGCCAGTCGCTGCCGAAAATCACCCGATCCTCGCCAAAATACCCCATCAGGGTGTCGAGCCGGTCGCGATGAGCGGCCAAACCCTTCACGATCGCCGGCGTCGCACCTCTCACCGCGTGGACGATTTCCGACAGCTTGGCGTAGATTTGGCTTCGGGGCGCGAGTTCCTTCAGGACGGCGTCGTAGTCGGCCTGGTTTGCCGGCGTGGGATCCAGGGAGGGCAGATGGTCGATCACGATCCGAAGATCCGGAACCTTGTCGCTGATCTTGACCACGGCCTGAAGCAGGTCGATCCGGGGATTGGCGGTGTCCAGCACAAGGTCATGCTGCGCGAGCAGCTTGAGGCCGTTGATGAATACGGGGTTGTCCGCCTGCGCGACAATGTCGTAGCCCCAGTTGTTGCCGTAGCGGATTCCGCGGAAGAGCAGGTTCTTTGCGTAGCGCTCCAGGTAATCGCCAAATTCAGGCTTCTCCGGCTGCAGGTTTCCCACGGTGCCCACCATGATGGATTCGGGCTGGATCGTCTCCAGCACCCACAGATTGTCCTCGACCCACGGACTCGCATCGATTTCCAGCGCCCCGACGATTCCGAGCGGCCGGGCGAACTTCGCATACATCGAGGGCAGCGCCACGCCGCCGGCGTACCCCCGGCCGCCCTTGTAAGGAGCCCCCTGCGGCCGGCTCCCGTCGAACAAATGGATGTGGGTGTCGATGATCGGAATGTCATCGTTTCCCGCCGCCGCCCGCAAAGCGGAGGGCAGCGCGGCGGCGGCCAGGACTCCTCCAATGAAACTGCGTCGTGAGAAAGCCGGAGCATTCATGATTTTCAGTTTTCGCGCCTGCCGAAATCCCGGGAGCCGGTCTGCGGACGGTTTCCGGTCAATAAGGCCATGAGGTCCATCAAGTCAATGAACGGCGCGTAACACCTCGCAACCGCGCGGCGCATGGCCATTGAATTATTTAGACGACAGGCGCCGCCGCGTCGGATAATCTCGGTCGCGATTATTTTGTCATGCTGATTCCCGCCGTTTCCCGCCGCCGCCTTGCGCCCTGGTTGGGCGCCGCGTTTCTCGCGGCGGGCGTTGCGATCGCCCAGACCCCGCCGCCCGCCGCCCCGATCGACCGGCATTCCCTCGTCTCGCGGCATAATCCGACCGTAATGCGGGTCGACCCGTGGGCGCCGCTTTCCGTGGGCAATGGCGGGTTTGCGTTCACGGCGGACGTGACGGGGCTGCAGACGCTGGGCGAGTTCTATCACCAGAACGGGATCCCCCTGGAAACCATGGCGCGCTGGGCGTGGCACTCGGATCCAAATCCGAACGGCTACAAGCTCTCGGACGCAAACCAACCCTTTTCAGCCTACGGCGGGACGATCGAATATCCGACGATCGAGCAGAGCCCGGCGGGAATCTGGCTGCGGGAGAACCCGCACGACATGCCGCTGCCCCGGATCGGCCTCGAGCGGACAAACGGGCCGCCGATCCTGCCGGCGGACATTCGCGGCGCGGCCCAAACCCTCGATTTATGGTCGGGACTGCTGACAAGCGCGTTCTCGATCGACGGGACTCCCGTGAGGGTAACGGTCGCCGCGCATCCGACCCGGGATCTCCTGGCGGTTCGAGTCGAGTCGGCGCTGGTGGGGACTGGGAAACTCGGTGTCAGGTTTGGGCTGCCGCGGGGTCACGACATCGATACGAAGAACAATCCCGCCCTCGACTGGAGCCTGCCCGGCTCGCACACGACAAAGGTCCTGTCGCAGACCGACCGGACGCTGCTGCTGGAGCATTCGCGGGACGGGGCGCGATACTTTGCCGCGATTTCGGCCGCCGAGCCGCTTCGATTCGATGCGCCCGCGCCGCACGAGTTCCGGTTGGGAGCGAGGACGGGGGATTTGATCGAATTCACCGTCGAGTTCGGCGCTGAAACGTTGGGTCCGGCGCCCACGGCGCAGGAGGTGCGCTCGGAGAGCGCCGCGCACTGGGCGGGATTCTGGTCGAGCGGGGGCGCGATCGATTTCTCCGGAAGCAGGGACCCGCGCGCCGCCGAACTCGAGAGGAGGGTCGTCCTATCCCAATACCTGACGGCAATCCAGCTCGCCGGCGTTTTTCCGCCCCAGGAGAGCGGCCTCACGAACAGCACCTGGTATGGCAAGCACAACACGGAGATGATCTGGTGGCACGCCGCCCACTTTGCGCAATGGGGCCGGGACGAACTGCTGGCGAAAAACCTCGATTGGTATGCGGGCGCGCTGCCCATGGCGCGCGAGCTCGCAAGGAGCCGGCAACTCAACGGCGCCCGCTGGCCGAAAATGATCGGCCCGGACGGACGCGAGAGCCCGGGGGGCAACCCCCTGATCGTCTGGAACCAGCCGCATCCGATCTACCTTGCGGAACTGATCTATCGCAACGAGCCGACCCGGGAGACGCTCGCCCGGTACCGCGATCTTGTGCTCGAGACGGCCGGCTGCATGGCGTCGATGCTGCATTGGGACGATGCGGCCCGGCGATACAATCTCGGCCCGCCGCTCTGGATCGCGCAGGAGATCTACGACCGGCGCACGAGCATGAATCCGGCCTACGAACTTGGCTACTGGAGGTTCGGATTGAGGATCGCACAGGAATGGCGCGAGCGCCTGGGCCTCGGCCGCGATCCGGAGTGGGACAGGAGGATTCGATTCATCGCGGCACTTCCGACCAATGGCGGGAAATATGTCGCCCTTGAATCGACGCCGGACACGTGGCTGAACAACCAAAGCCGGCACGACCATCCGTCGTTCCTCATGGCGTATGGCCAGCTTCCCGGCGATGGAGTGG
This sequence comes from Opitutaceae bacterium, assembly GCA_050015855.1. Classification (GTDB taxonomy): domain Bacteria; phylum Verrucomicrobiota; class Verrucomicrobiia; order Opitutales; family Opitutaceae; genus Palsa-1447. The sequence continues at coordinate 123,422 of JBEKAO010000018.1, forward strand.
ATGTTCCGACGATGCGCCGGACTCTTGACGCAGTCATGTCCTCATGGGATTGGCAGGCGAAGATCTGGGGCTGGGACTACCCGATGATCGCGATGACCGCGGCACGTCTCGGCGAACCGCAAAAGGCTGTCGATATCCTTCTCTTCAAGGGTCCCAACAACAGCTACGCGCCAAACGGCCACTGTCCCCAGCGCGAAGACTTGCCGGTCTATTTGCCTGCGAACGGAGCGCTCCTGTCGGCGGTCGCGATGATGGCTGCCGGCTGGGACGGGGCGCCGACCAGGGACGCGCCCGGTTTTCCGAAGGACGGCTCGTGGGTCGTGCGCAGCGAAGGGCTCCACCCATTGCCATAGATCCCATTTGGAGTCGGCTGCGGGCGTCCATGGCGGCGCATTGCAATGCTTCCTGTTGTTTTACAATTACTAAACGAACTCAGGAGGACATTGTCGCCGGTCGAGGGCCGAAATCCGGCTTTGAGAAATTTCGACAAACGATTTGCCGGCGCAGACAACTGAGTCAAGTTGACGGACATGGGCATCCCAACGTCCATCGCAGCAAAAACGGCCCTTGACGGCGCAAACGCCTTGCCGTGAATCGACGCCACTTTTTAAGTTCCAAACAGGCAACCCTTCACCCTCCGAACATGAACTCCAATTACAGCCGCCGTCAGTTCGTCAAGCTCTCATCGTTGGCCGCAGGCGCCGTTGCGCTGGCGCAAGGCGGGATACTGAAAGCCCAGGGCGCCGCCAAACGCACGGCGGTGGATGAGGTCACCCTTGGCAATACCGGCATCAAGCTCAGCCGCCTCGGGATGGGCACGGGAGTCAACGGCGGGAAGGATCAATTCGCCCTCGGCAAGGACCATTTCATCAATCTGGTCCATTATGCCTACGATCAGGGCATCCGCTACTTCGACTGTGCCGAAGCCTACGCCACTTTCGGGTGGATCGCCGATGCGATCAAGGGGCTTCCCCGGGAAAAGCTGTTCATTCAGTCCAAGATCGATGGCAAGCCGGCCGATATACTCGCGAAGATCGACCACCATCGCACAAACTTCAAAACCGATTACGTGGACAGCATGCTGATCCATTGCATGGTCAAGGGCGGCTGGACGGATGAATGGAAGCAGTGCATGGACGGATATGACCAGGCCAAGGAAAAAGGGTGGATCCGGGCCAAGGGCGTTTCCTGCCACGATCTTCCCGCCTTGCGCGCAGCGGTGGCCTCCGACTGGACGGAGGTCCATCTGGTGCGGGTCAATCCCCAGGGCCACCATGTGGACGGAGAGGTTCCGGAAGTGTGGAACAAGCCTTCGCCCGGAAACGACGTGGCGCCGGTTTTGGCCGAATTGAAGACAATGCGCGAAAAGGGCCGCGGCATCATCGGAATGAAAATCCTCGGCAACGGGGAGTTTGTGAATCCGGAAGACCGCGAAAAATCGATCCGCTTCGCCATGTCGAGGCCGGAGCTTGACGCGGTCGTCATCGGCTTCAAGGAGCCGAAGGAAGTGGACGAGGCGATCGAACGAATAAACCGGGCGCTGGCCGCGGTGGCCTGAGGGATCGCGCTCAGGCCGGCTCGGCGGCCTCTGCTTCTAGAACATATAGCTTATGTTAAGCCGGAACAGCGACTTCGCGACCAGTTGGTCTCCGGTGAAGTGGTAATAGAGGGGCAACTCGACGTCCGAGTACACCTTGAGCGGGTGCAAGTCGAGTTCGAGGCCCGGGGCTGCGAGCACGCGAACGAACCCTGAGGCGACTGGGCTTGCCGAGTTGGCCCCCGTATCCTGGCTGCGGACGGAGAGCTTGACCTGTCCGATCGGCGCAATCGTAAGGTTGCCGATTTTAAGCCCGGTATAGTAGGCTCCAACCGAGAGATCGAATTCGGTGCCCGGCCGATACTGGACCTGGGTCAGCACCGGCAGATCCAGCATGGCCTGCGAGAATCCGCTCCAATCGCTGCCGGACCCAAAGCCGAAGCGCTGGTATCCGCCAAGAAGAATGTCCGTGCTTCCGCTGCCAATTTCCGAATCCCGGTCGATGTCATCGTACGCATCCTCGGTGGTGTAGCTGCCGGTGGGCAGCTTGAGGCCGAAGACGATTCCGCTTGAAAGGTCGGACGAGAAGCCCGTGTAGAGACCCTCGATCCGGATGTCGCCGGCCCCGCTGAAGTTCAGCGAGACAATGTCGTTGCCCGTCACACCGCCCGTCGTGACAAAGTGGCGGTCCTCATACGGCAGCTCGAGCTGGATGCCCCAACTGCTGTTGAACATGTCCTGGATGCCGAGCGTGTACCAGTTTGTCCGTATGTTCTTGTCGCCATTGTCGGCGGCGGGAGCCTCGGAGGTTCCGCTCCAATTCTGGTTCTGGTCCTGGTAGTCGTTTTCAAGATAGGTCATGAGGCCCGCGCCCGTTGGAAGCATCGAGCTTGTGCCCACCTCGTAGATGCCGCAGCCGCAGGCGCAGGCGTAGGCGATGCTCGGCGCGAGGCTCAATGCCAGCACCGCCGAAAGGCAGAGAGCTCGCTGGGAAGACGCGCCGCCGAAAAGGCGGGCTGCTGTTTTTATTGAAGCCGGATTGCTCCGGCGGAATGAAAGGATGTTCATGAAAGGGCAAAACAAGGATTGAGTGTTTAAGCAAAGGACCTCCCGGGTTCACCCGGGAGAATATTGCGGCCGGAAGACCGTTGTAGCGGCCAAGCCGCATCGAAGCGATGCTCCCCGCCCGATCCCGCGAGGAATCGGTGGGAGGCGAATGGTCGGCTAGCCGACGTCGATCTTCGGCGGAGGCACGGGAGGCGCCCAGCGAAGTTCCGCCATGGGTCGCGATTCACCCGGGAGCCATGCGTACGAGCCGGGCCCCGCCAGAATCACCGGGGGGACTGCCTGAAAGAAGAGCAAAACCTTTCCCGCGACCGCCGATTTCGCAGCTGCGGAACGCGACTGCTCCTGCTGGCGGGCTTTTGCCACCATCCGGCAGATGGGGCACATTTCCCCGTCAAAGGTCTTTGTCACCGCCTCCTGCAAAGGCATCGTGCTCGAATGGTCCGCCACCATTCGGCCCCATGCGTAGACCTGGACCAAATCCCATTGCGCGCCTGCTGCGATGACGCACAGGAGAATCAAAACAGGAATCTGAAGGCACCGAAGCACTCGGGAGTATGGAGTTCATTTCAGGGTCAAAAGCAAGCGGTGGATGGTGATGCGGCCAAACGCCTTCAGTTTGTTCCTGAATGGGCGATGGTCCGCACGGATCCCGGGAAACCGGGGCAGGGGAGCCGCGAAATTCCGAATGGGGGGAAAAATAATCGGTTCTTTTGACCATCGCTTTCGTCAGGCCCCCCAATATCCCGAAATGAAAACCTTACCCCTCCTGACCGCGGCGGCGGCTCTTTGCGCCTCCGCCTTTACTGCGTCGCCGGCGTTTGCCCAGGTCGGCCGCATCTGGCCGTCCGAAAAGAAGACCGTAATCGATCCCGTGACGGGTACGGAGCTGACCTTTCTGACGAGCCATCCCCTCAGCGACTCCAAGATCTACCAGACGCATCCGGATTGGACGTCGGACGGAAAGTGGGTCATCTTCCGCTCGAATCGGGCTCCGGGACAGGCATTCGGCGTCAATGAGGAGACCGGCACGATCGTGCAGGTGACCGACAAGGGTTACATGGGCATGCTTTGCGTCGGCCGCAAGTCGATGAAGATGTATATCATGCGGGCCCTGGATGCGCCGACCGACGTGGGCAGGGATCCCTACGTCGACGCGGCCGCCGCGGCGATAGCCGCCGGCGCCAAGGGCCCCACGCCCACGCCCAATTTCACTCCGCCGCGCCAGCCGGGGCAGGGATTCCGATTCCGCGGGCCATTCCAGGTCGTGGAGATCGACCTGGGTTCGCTCTTTGCCGATGCGGTTGCCGGGAGCCTGAAGGGGGACACCGCTTACGAACGCGTCTGCGGCACGACGCCGGCCGGAATGCATGCGACCGGCAACATGGGCCTGGATGCCGATGAGAACTTCGTTTATTTCGGCATCACCGGTGCGGATCTCGCCCCGCAGCTGCCCCCGGGAACCGAGATCGCCAAGCCCGTCGGGCCCCGGGGCATGGGCGCCGGCCCGAGCGGCCTGGCCAGCATGAATCTCACGACGGGCGAGGTGAAGACGATCACCGTGGTCCCCTTCCAGATCGGGCATGTCCAGACGAACCCCTGGGTGCACGGCGAGATCGTTTTCTGCTGGGAAACCGGCGGCAAGGCGCCGCAGCGCACCTGGACCGTGATGGCCGACGGCACCGGCCTGCGCCCGCTTTATCCCGAGGCTGACTATGAATGGATCACCCACGAGGCCGTCATCACCAGGGACGAGGTTGCGATCGCAATACTTTACCTGCATGCGCCGGGCGTGGCCATGGGCGGCGGACGCGGAAGAAGGGGATCGCCAATGGCTCAACCGGGCCAGCCCGCCCAGCCGCCCCCGACCTGGGGCATAGCGGGCGACGATGCCCATCCGACCGGAGTTGGAATCGTCAACCTTCGCACCAAGGAAATGCGAATCATCGGCCAGGTCCCCCTGGGCAACCCGGGCCGGTCGATCTGGCACGTGAACGGCTCGGCCGACGGCCGCTGGGCTGCCGCCGACGACTTCCGATACCGCCTCTGGATCATCGACCGTCATACGGGCGAGATGGCGCTGCTCGCCTCGATGGGCGAAAAGACGACGGCGGCCGACCACATCCATCCGACGTTCAGCGCCGATGGAACGAGAATCGAGATTCAGACCGCGATGCTGTCCGCCGACAACCGGTCCCTGAATATCTGCGTGGTTCCGCTTCCGAAGGCCTGGCTCGACCGGACCTACGACAGCAAGAACCGCCTGCTGGCGCAGTGACCCGGCCCATTCTCTTGAATTTCGCGCGCCACCGGCCAATATTGCCGCGTGGCCAAGATCCAGCAGTCCGTCACGAACGGCGCGCCGCGCCTGGATGCGCAGCCGAAACCGGCGATTGACAGCGCGGCCCTCCAGCGCCGGTTGGATGAACTGGCGCTGATCTCGGAGGCGCCCGCGCCGGTCGTGACACGCGTCCTTTTTTCGGCGGCGGACATCCGCGGCAGGGACTACGTGCGTCGCTCTGCCCGGGACGCCGGGCTCGCCGTTCGCGAGGACGCGGTCGGCAATATTTTTGCAAGGTGGGAGGGTGGCGATCCGGGCTTGGGCGCTGTGGGAACGGGATCCCACACCGACGCCATTCCGAACGCGGGCCGTTATGACGGAGTCGTGGGGGTCCTCGGGGGATTTGAGGCGCTGGCCGCCCTGAAACGCGCAGGTTTCAAGCCCAGGCGCTCTCTCGAGGTCGTGATGTTCACGGCGGAAGAGCCCACGCGCTTCGGGCTTGGCTGCCTGGGGAGCCGGCTGATGGCCGGATCCATCGATCCGTCAAAGGCCCAGGCTCTAAAGGACCGCGAAGGCCGGTCCCTTGAGCAGTTGCGGGAAGCGGCAGGGTGCCGCGGTTCCCTTGAGTCGGTCCGGCTGGCTCCGAACCATTATCACGCCTTTGTCGAACTCCACATCGAGCAGGGTCCGATTCTCGAAAAGGAGGGGGTGCCGATCGGCATCGTCGAGCATATCGCGGGTCCCAGCAGCTACCGGGTGATGCTCGTCGGCGAGGGCGGGCACGCGGGTGCGGTCTTGATGCCGGTCCGCCACGACGCATCGCTCGCGGCCTCCGAGATTGCGCTCGCCGTGGAAAGAGCGGCAAAGACAAGCGGCAGCCCAGACACCGTGGGCACGACCGGCGTCTTCCGAATCGAACCCGGGGCCGTCAACAGCGTGCCGTACCGCGCCTGCCTCGAGATCGATCTGCGGGACACGCGGCTGGATTCCCGGGCCAAGGCGTTCGCGGAAATCAGGAGAACCGCCGCCGAGGTCTGCGCCCGCCGCGGGGTGCGGCTCGATTTCGAGGAGATCAACGCCGATCCGCCCGCGGCCGGAGACCCGGGGACGATCGCAATCATTGAGGAGGTGTGCCGGGCGCTCGGTCTTCCCTCAAAGCGGATGGTGAGCCGTGCCTATCACGATTCGCTTTTCATGGCGCGCATCTGCCCGACAACGATGATCTTCATTCCCTGCCGCAACGGCTGGAGCCACCGGCCCGAGGAGTATGCCTCGCCGGAAGCCATAGCGGCGGGCGCCGCGGTGCTCGCCCGCACGCTGGCGCGCCTGTCGGCCTGATCGGCCTATCGGCGCCTTGCAGAAATCCCGCGGCGGACAAGTGAAGTAGAATTCAGCGCCAAGCCAGGTGACCCAGCGCCGGGTTCTTTAGCGCCAGATCAAAGTCGCTGTCGTGATTGGCGAGTTGAGCTCCCAGCCTGTCCGTTGCGGCCAGGATAAGCAGGTCGGACGCGCCGAGTGCATTGCCATGCCGGCGGAGAATATGGCCGAATGCCTCAGCCTTGGCTCCGTCCTCGCCGGTAATCGGCTCCCAGCGCGACAATTCGCGAAAATCGCGGAGTGTGCGTTGCTCCCTCGGGCTCCGATAGCCTGCCAGAAGTTCAAGCCAGACAAACTGGTAGAGGATCGCCCGCCCCTCGCGCCACAGCCGCTCGATCCGAGAGCGCTCCTCGGGGTTGACTGCGCCCCGATTGTAGTCGATCCAGAGCGAGGTATCAATGACGACGCGCATCGCGAATATGGCGTTTTTCCGGCTTTTCGAGTTCCGCGTTGGTGGGCAGTTCCGGATGCCTGCCAAACGACGTGATCGCCCTTTCGACCGCCTTCTGCCGGAGTAATTCGGCAAGGGCCAAATCGATCACCTCAGTCTTTGTCTTCAGGCCGTATTCGGCCATGGCCTCCTCCACCTTGCGGTTGTCAATATGAAGGGTCATCTTCATGCCATATAAAACAAGGCACAAGATATGGCCGTCAAGCGTCGAGCGATCAATCCAAACCCATCAACCGGATCCGGGAGACCGGCCTTAGCCCGGTATGCATTGGATACCCCATGGCGGTCCCGTTGCGCATGGAGTACGCTGGGCGTGTTCATGAAACCGACTGGAAACGCCAATCAAATCAACATTAACGCGGTCAACGCTATGAAGCGGAAGACCGCCCCGTGCGCCCCCAACAGCTCGCCGGCACGAAATGAGAACAAGGTCCGCAGGTCGGCGAAATCAAGGAAGGCATGGATGAGATGAGGCGATTATCATGCCACGCGAGGTGGCGCAGAGCTCAATGAGCCGGCCTCGATGGCTTCAATTGCCATCAACAATTCGTCGCGGGTGAAGGGCTTCTTAAGAAGCGAATCTGCGCGAAGCCTTTTAGCCATCGTCAAGTAAAACTCCGCATCCAACACTCCGCCGCCGGACATCGCGACGACGCGTATGCCGGCAAAGTCCTTGTGCAGGGCATTGATCAGTTCGATTCCATCCATGTCAGGCATCAGAAGATCGGTGATTACCAAGTCAACGGGCCCGCGCCTAAGCATTCTGATCGCCTCCACCCCGCCGCTCGCGACGGAAACGGCGTATCCCGACGCTTCAAGCAATAGTCGGGTTGTATTGCGCACACCCGCATTGTCTTCGACGACAAGGATTGATTTGACGGGCATGCCCACGGGCAGATTGTACTCCAAGGCTGCCGGGCAGCAACATCCCCAGCCGGCATTAGTATGGGGTATTACCCTGCCGCCGGACCTCCAAGCGCATGGCGCCCTCAAGGGGTGTTGAGGCTCACTCTGCCGCTATAGGGGCAATGGCGAGTTGTCGTTAGTTATTTGTTGCTATCTGTGTGCAGACCCACTAGGGAAGTGTGTGCATGAAGGCGCCGCACTTTCCAGTTTCGATCCGCCGCGGGTCGGTCATCACTCGCGTTTATCGGCTGCACCGAAAGGACGGCCGCGAGGTTTTTACTGCCGCCTGGAACTTGGGCGGCCGGCGCGAAACCCGCCAGTTTGCAAATTATGCGTCGGCGCACGCCGAAGCGTCACTCAAGGCCGATCAGCTTGCGGCCGGCAGAATTGACGCCGCTTCGACGCTCACGGGCGAGGACGGCGCTGCGCTTATCGAGGCCCGAAGGCTTGCCAACCCGCAGCCGCTTTTAGAGGCGGTCAGGGAATGGGCTAGGGCGCGCGATCTCACCAAGGGGAATATCATCGCCGCGGCAGAAGCATGGAAGGCCCGCAATGGGCCTAGGATCGCAAGGAAACGGGTAAGTGACATTGTGGATGAATTCTGCCGGGCAAAAACCGCCGCCGGGTTCAATGTTGCGGACGATCACGCTTCGATATTCGAGAACATCAAAACCGACCTTGGCGCGGAATTCATCGACCAAGTGAATTCCCGAAAGATTGAGGCATGGCTGGCGAAGCGGGAAAACCCAGTCAGCCGAAACACCTACCGGAAGCGGATCGTTTCAATTTGGCGGTGGGCGCAGAAGCGCGGGTATCTGGCGCGAGACACCAAAACCGAGGCAGAGCAGACCGAGCGCGCGCGCGAACAGGCGCCCGAGGTTGGAATTATCAGCACGGCCACCTGGGCGAGCTTCCTTGAATTTGTGCGGGCGAAGGCGCCCGAGTTGATTGCAACGGTTGCCGTGGCGGGCTTCTGCGGCCTTCGCCGCAGAGAGATTCACGGCCAGACCTGGGAGGACATAAACCTTGAGCAGAAATTCCTTCGCGTCACCAAGGCAAAACGCGGAACGCCGGCGCGCCGGCTGATTCCGCTTTCCGATGCGGCGGTTGAATGGCTGATGCTCTGCCGCCGGCGCAAGGGTCCAATTGGCCCGACCCTGAGCATTGACAGGGCGCGCAAGATGGCGCGGGAGGCAACGCCGAAAATCGAATTGCCCGAAAACTGCTTTCGGCACGCTTACATTTCGCACCGGGTTGCCGCAACAGGGACCGTCGCCGAAACGGCCCTTGAGTCCGGCAATTCGCCGCAGATAGTGCATCGCCATTACCGCGAGCTTGTGACAAAGGCCGAGGGTCTGGCGTGGTTTGCGGTGAAGCCGGCGACACTGGGCGGAGTCATTCCGATGGGTAGAAAGGCGGTGGCAAGTGCCTAAGAGAATAGCCCCACTGCCAGACCCATTTGTAATCGGCAAGGGTGAGGCGCTGCTATTGGCCGACAAGTGGAACAAGAGATTTAAGCCCCTATGGCGCAATCCGCGCGGGCCTATAAAGATGCCAGAGGCCGATCTGGTATGGTTAATTGCGCGCGCGGTCTCGCCGCGTTTGCTCTTTTGGGGCAGTTTAAAAGACGCTTCAGTTTTCGGACGCCGCCTTGCGGAAATCTTTATGGAGTTTCCAGACGAAGCGCCGGCCGCGTGGCTGTTTGCTCGCTGCGAAAACAGCCGCCATAGAGCAACGCTATTGGGCAAGGCCGAGTCCGCCGCGGCCTTTGTTGCGGGCCTGGCGCAAGAGAAGGGACTCGAGTGGATGGCTTACGACGTCGAAGGGGAAATGCAAAAAAACATGGGTGTGGATAAGAACAAGGACGTCTCAGCCACGGTGGAAAAAGCGATCCGGAGGCTTCGCGCTTTCGGCAAAAGGGCCAACGTCTCCGACAAAAGGGGCAAGAAAGGGTAGGAATAGAGCTTTAGGAGAAACCCGGTTTTGGGTGTATAGGCCTTGGCTCGTATGAATGAGCCAAGTTTAAAAGCGCCGCTGTCCGAGACGCGATTTCTTAGGTCGGACGAGATGATGCGGATACTCGGCTATGCCGACCGCGCTTCATTTTGGGTTGCGATAAAGGCCAGTGGCCTGCCCCACGTGAAGGTTTCACAACGTCGGGCGCTTTTCGAGGAGTCCGTTGTGCGCGAGTGGCTGAATTCAAGGACCGTCGGGAGGACCGCGCCGTGAACCTATCCTTTTTCACAGATAGGGGCGCGATTGTCTCCGAGCAGGGCGACGGTTTAACACCCCGCGCTCGCAAAACGCGTCAGGAAATCGAAGAGCTGACCGAGCTCGCCGCCCAGCGCGCCAAGATGGAATCCGAGCGCCAGGCTGGACGACGGCAAATGCGCCCCGACGCGCCCGAATTTGAAGAACGGGGGCGGCCGTGAAAGGCTGCTCACGCGGAACGCTGCGCAAGGTTGAGCAGATCGTCGCATTTGCGCACTCCGCGAACCTGCCGTCAAATGTGAGTGCCTTGGCGATGTTCGCGCGTTGGCGTCGGGCCAAGCAATCGGCAGGCGACCGCCGCGGTGGTACTCGGCACAGGAGGGCGGCATGAATTGGTTAAATATCGCTGTTGCGTTCATCCGGTCCCCGGCGTTTGTCGCTGCGTCACCAACCGAACAAGCGACATGGCTTTGCGTCGTTGCCTTTTGCGTGGAGCAGGAGAACGGCGGGAAGATTGCCGGCGGCGCCGATTGGCGAAACTGCCAATGGCAGCGGTGCTGTGGCGTGTCGGCGCAAGCTGTACGATCAGCCAAGACGTTACTCCACATCGAGGGCGCGGACGTGATTGTAACCGGATACCCGCTTCACCAAGAGCGGGAGGTGTCACGGGTCGGGTAAAACCAGCCAGGTAGGGTCAGGTCAAAACCAGCCACTTTGAGAGGTTTACGCCGGGGGCGAAGATGAGTTCGCCTTTGGGGTAATGAACCAGATCAAAGTGAGCAT
>JBEKAO010000019.1:0-53094 GCA_050015855.1 Opitutaceae bacterium
ATTGTTAGCGGCCGAGTTCCTATTTCTCCAGGAACACCGAAAACGTTCCTTACGGAATCGTATACTTGGACAATCTTACCAAAATGAGCCAAGTCGGTAGCCAATGTCATCGTGTAATCAGGCTTCAATTCCCGAGCCTTGGCCCGAAGAAGATCTGAGAATATTGGAAACTCGAGACGATCATTGTTAATATACGCCGCATCTTCATCGACCACGATGTAAAGAACTCGGTCATGCGGCCGCGGTCCCGATTTCGAGAACTGCATTAGCAAAGCAGATAACTGCGATTTGTCCTCAGGTTTGGTTGTTTTTGGAATCCCGCCTTTGATGAACGCGAGAAGGCCAAACACTACGAGCGATACGCATATCGGACCAAGATAGCGTTTTAGATGGTTCATCTTACCAAACAGTGATTATGCCGAACGGCTGACTACACGACGCAAGCACGATCTAGCCGATGGGTGGGCACAAATACGGGCACAAGCTGGGGTCAAATCAGGGCTTTGCAGGTCGCGAGGGGTCGCAAGCTGGCGCTGGCTTGCATTTTCCTAAGTGTCGGCCATGGTCGCGCTTAGTTACACTTGGACGTGGACAGCCGTTCCGGCGAAATGGTCGGGGCGGTGAGATTCGAACTCACGACCTCTACGTCCCGAACGTAGCGCTCTACCAGGCTAAGCTACGCCCCGATTTACTCGCTGAATGGCAAGAGTCGCCGCCGGGGGTGGCGGTCGCAAGCAGAAAAGGATCAATCGGAATTCCGGGGTGGGAAGATTGAGGATCTCGGGCCTTTCGAGGAAAGTGCGGGATATTTTGTGAAATTCCGAGCGCAGATCACTTCGTGTTTCTCAAGTAGGCCTGCACGCCGTCATGGTTTCCGGCGAAAACGAAGACGATCACATTAGGTCCGCTTTTGAAGACGAGGCGGAGATCGATGCCGGCACGGCACTCGAAGAGGTTCTTCCCAAGCCTGCGAATGTCCGCACCGGTGTGGAGGTGCGGCCGGCCGAAGGTTTCGGCCGCCGATTGCATCGATTCCGCAACAGCCTTCAGTTCGCCATCGGTGCGGCCACTCAACGACCGAATGAAGGACTTTGTCCTTTCTACCTTCATCCGCGCAACTCGCGCCAATCGCCCTTAAACTCCTTGACCGTCTTTGCCCGGCGTTCCCGCTTGATTTGGGCGTCAATGCGCCGCCCGGCCTCCTCGACTTGAGCTGGGGCCAATCCGTACTCCTCATAGGCATAGTCCGCCGCCTGTATGGGCACTTTGCGGAGAGCGATTATGTCCGAGCCAATGACCACCCCGACCTCTTCGCCTTTGGCGGCGAGTCTAAGCCAATGGCCCAGATTTTGACGGGCCGTTGTCACGGTGAGAGTCTTCATAATGTCATTTTATTGCCATTATTCGGTCAGTCAAGCGACATGGATTGATCGATTTCATTGGTCATGAGAGATTTGTTCCCTTGCGAACCAATCGACCCCTGGGCTCGGCGCCGGGCGCTTTGCGACCGGTCCCCTCCGAATCCGCTATTGGGCGGCGGTGCGCCGGGCGTCCTTGAAGAGCAGGGCGACATGGAGGGGATTCGTCGGCAGCGGCTCGAAGCCGTACCGGGCGTAAAACTGCGCGAGCCTCTCGTTCTTTGCGTGGATCAGCAGCGCGCGGGCTCCGATCATCTCGGCGGCCTGCAGAAAGCGGAGAACCGCGTCCCGCAAAAGGAGCGTTCCCAGACCGCGGCCCCGTTGTGTTCGATCCACAGCCAGCCGCCCCAGGAGGACAATGGGCACGGGTTGATTTCGTGCCAGGCCTTTGATCAGGCGGGAGCCGGCTGCCGTTGCCCCGACCGCGCCGGCGGAGAGCGAGTAATAGCCGATTACGCGGGCGTCCAGCAGGACGACGTAGACGCGGGATGCGCCTGCGGCCTGACTTTGCAGCGCGTGCCTCTTGAGATAGTCGTCGAGCGCCGCTTCGCCGCAATCGAATCGCTCGACGCTGTGGATGGGCGACAGCGGCTCGGTCCTGAACTCAAGCATGGCGTCCTCGCAGCTCGCTGCGGGAAATCGTCATCGGCCGTCCGGACGCCGCCCCCGGGCGGAGCTCAATTCCATGGGGGCAGGGTCGAACGTTGAGGGCCGGTCGAGAAGTTTGCGCAGACCGGGCAGGAACCGGGGCGGCTCATCGAGCCGGGCCAGAAAACGCCGGAAGTCGCCGCCGTTCATTGAAAGCTGCGGACGATCGACCAGGTCGATTCTCGCACGCTCGATCACGGTGCTTAGGATGTAATCGGTAAGATTGCGGCATCCGGTGACCCGGGCCGCCTTGGCAATGAGCCGCTTGTCGTCCTTGAGAGCGCGAAGATGGATCTGTGCGGCGGCGGTCGGCATTGTGTACACATTGTGTAGGGGCGGGCGCCGGGTGTCAAGGCGACCGCCGCCCGGTTTCAACGCCGGCCGCATGCGCCGGGCTTTGGCCCGGAGCTGCTCTCCCTGGTTACGGGCTGGAAACTGCAACCGCCGTCCCGGCCGCCGGGTTCAGCGAGACCAGCTCGATCCCCGGGCCGGTGCCGAGGTTGCGGCTGTACTGCCTGTCCGCGGCGTTGTTCCAGTGCTCGTGCACGCCCTGGCTCGCCAGCGGCTTTCCACTCTTGTCGGGATCGTAAACGATCTTGGACGGGGGATTGTTCGCCAGGGCCAGTTCGTGCAGGTAGTTGTCGACGGCGGGTCCGGCGACGATCTGCGAGATCGTCGGCTCGTTGCGCAGGAAGTCCAGCGCCACGGAATCGATCGCCACCTCGTCCTGGGACGCGAAGACGCTGGAGGTCCAGTTGTTGTTGAACGGCGCGCTCTGCCACTTGCAGGAGGCGTCGAGCCTGTATTCGTTGTGCTTGGTCGCGTAGAGGCCGTCGATCAGGTAGAGGACCGTCTTTCCCCCCGTTTGGGGATGCGCGTTCATGTCGACCAGGGCGTTGTAGTCGCCCATCGCCTGAATCTTCTGCGGACCCCCGCGGCGGCCGGTGCTGCCCTCGACCGCGAGGAACTGATGCATGTCGCGGGCCCCGGTGCTGCCGTCCGCCTTGAGAATCGTGCCCTGGTGGTTCTTGGCGCAGACGGTCATTCCGGCCATATAGTGGCCCTTCAACCCTGCAAAATTGATCATGTATTGGGCCTGCGTGACGCAGGTCGGGAAATAAAGCGTCTCGCTGCCGTTGGACAGGACCAGCGGCTTCGTCAGGTCGACCACGGCCTTCTCGCGGCCGTCGGTGCCGGTCGAGTCGACGAAGTGGACTCCGGGAAAGGCCTTGGTGCAGCGGTCGAAGATCGTGGACGGCACGTCACGGATCGCATCGTAGAATGTGACATCAGACGGGGAGGCGCCGGCCTGCTCGACGAGCTGGCGCAGCAGGGCTTCCACGAGCTGCGGCGCGATGTAGGAGGCTTTGACTCCGTTGCCGTGGTCATGCACCTGGTTCAGGTTGAGCTTGACGACGATCTTTTCGCCCTTCGTGTAGCCCACATCGCCCCGGCCGTGGCGCCTGTTGAAGTCCGTGAAGATCTTGTTCCAACTCTCCTGGACGGTCTTGGCGTCGCCGACCGACAGGATCACGTCCGCAAGCATCTTCTCGACGACCGCGGGATGGGTGAAACTGTCATCCCACCATCCGGGCGCGACGCTTGTCCCGTCCCAACTCGTGGCATTCGGGTCGAACGCCCACGACACGCGTCCTGGCTTGATACCGAAGGCAACTCCCATCGGGGAGTTCGCGGGCTCGGAGGGGACAAAATGCGGCTGGTTCGAGACCGGGGCCGGGTTCTGGGCGTGGACCGCAGGGGCCGACAGATGGATGCCGGCGGCAAGCGCGACGACCAGGACGGCGGCGGCCGACAGCGTGGGAATCAAGGCGCACAATCCGGCGCGCTTTGACGGGGTGGGGTTCTCAATCTTGATCATTGGCAGTTCTCCTTAAGTTGAAGTGTCGGGGACACCGAAGCCTGACGGATCCTGCGGCGGATCGGACCGTCCCGTTTCTCGGAGCGCTGGGCCCGAGGCGTTGAGCGGACGATCGCCGGTCCCGTGTAATAGGATCCCTGCTACGCACCGAAACTCAATTCTTCTCAGCTGCGGAGGACGCAAACGGAGGCGAAGTGCCGATGTAATCAGGGTTTTTACTTGGCCGGAGTAATTTCGCTACTGGATTCGCCCGAGCCGGCGGCCGGGCCGTTGCCCGGGTCCGATGGGGCATTGTCGCCCGCCGGCGCCTTCTTTTTCCTCTTCCTCTTCCTTTTCTTCTTGGGTGCGGGCTTGCCGGCGGTGGCGCTGTTCGCACTCGGATCGCCGGGGGAGGCGGCCGCTGGTGCGGGTCCGTCGGAAGCAGGCGGAGGTCCGCCGGCGGTTGAGTCCTGGGCCCGCAGGGCGGGGATTGCGGCAACAGGTGCGAAGGAGAGCAGGCTCGCCAGTAGAGTGATCTTTGTCGGTGTTTTTTTCATTTGGGAGGGCCGGGGATAATAGCAAGGCCACGCGCCCTGCCTCCTCGCCAGCCTCCCGACAAAACAGGCCCGTCAAGGCCGCACGACGAGCTGTGTCCGGCGCTCCCGCCTGAGGTAGCGGCCGGCGAAGCGGGCCAGGTCCTCCCGGGTCACCGCGGCGACGCGCTCATCGTAGGCCTTCCAGTCGTTCGCGGGCCTTCCCTGCAGGACGTCGAGCCCGGCATGGAATGCGCGCGCCGCGTTGGTCTGGAGGCCCTGTTGCCGGGCCGCCTTCAGCCGCGTCTTGCACCGGGCGAGCTCATCCTCGCCGACGCCGCCCGACTCCACGCGGGCGATCTCGGCTTCGATCTCGGCGATCACCTCGGCCTCCCGGCCGGGCTGCGTGCCGGCGAGGAAGCAGAACATCGCGGCGTCGGTTCCGTTCACCCGGGTCGAGCGGACGAAGTAGGCGAGCGCCTTCTCCTCCCGGATGCGCTCGAAGAGGCGCGAGGCCATGCCGCTGAACAACTCATCCGCAACCTCGCCTATGTAAAAGTCGGGCGCGCCGATCGGCGGGCCGGGGAAGGCCTGCATGACCACGGCCTGCTCCCGCGGGCGCTTTTCGACAAAATCGCCGACGGCGGCGGGGAGGTCCGCATCGTACCGCGCGCCGGACGGAGACGTCCCGCGGGGGAGCCTTGAAAGAAACAGCTTCAGCTTTGCCGGCAGGCCGGGGGGAATGTCGCCGGCAACCGCGAGCACGATGTTGGGGGCGACAAAAAGGCTTCGGTGGAGCGCCGCGAGGTCGCCGGGGGTCAGGGATCGGACGCCGGATTCGTCGCCGCGGGCGTCCAGGGCGAGCGGGTGGGACCCGAAAAACTTGAGGCGCACGAGCCTGCGGGCCTCGGTCACGACATCGTCCAGATCCTCCCGAAGGGCGGC
The DNA here is from genome assembly GCA_050015855.1 of Opitutaceae bacterium. Lineage (GTDB taxonomy): Bacteria > Verrucomicrobiota > Verrucomicrobiia > Opitutales > Opitutaceae > Palsa-1447. The sequence continues at coordinate 5,403 of JBEKAO010000019.1, forward strand.
GAGCTGGGCGTCGCGCTCGACCGCGAGCGCGGCGGGAAGAAAGGCGGGCGCCAGGACCGCTTCCGAAATCAGGGCGAGCGCGCGGCCCGCGTCCGGCGGCAGAACATCGGCCGCGAGCCCGAAGCTGTTGTTCCCGAAAAACGGATAGAAGCTTCCGCCGACTTCCTCGATGAATTGGGCAACCTCGCCCGCGCTCCTGGCCTTGGTGTCCTTGACGAGGAGATTCGCGTGGAGGGCCGTCGACCCGCGCCTGTCCCTGCGCTCGAAGGCGGGCCCCCCGCGTACAAGCAGGCGAAAATGGAGGCTCGGCAGCCGGTGGTCCGGCTGGAGTAGGAGGCGCGCACCGTTCCGAAGAAGAGCCTCTGAAACATCCGGGATCGCCGGACCTCTTGTCTTCTTGGGGGAGGGCGGGGAGGGGGCCGTGGCGGAGGGATCTATCGACACCGAGGTGCGGTGCTCCGGAACGAGGTAGGCCCTGAGCACGCGGGCGAGGTCGGCGGGCGCCACGGTGCGAAGCCTCTCGAAGTAGCTCCGGCTGTAGCCGAGGTCCCCGACGACGACTTCGGCCCCGCCCAGGCGCGAAGCCTGGCCGCTCATCGTCTGGCGGACGGCCACTTCCCCGGTGACGAGCTGCCGCAGGGCCTTCCGGAGCTGCCCCGGGGTGAAGCCCCGGGCGGCGCAGCGGGCGAGCAGCTTTTCAAGCGCCGATTCGGCCTCGCGCCGCTTGCCTGCCTCGCAGGTGAAGGAAACGCAGAACAGCCCGCTCGTCCCCGGGTTCCATGCCGAGGCCTCGACCGTGTGCACGAGGCCCGACTTTTCCCTGAGCTCCTGCCAAAGGATCGAGCTGTCGCCCTGGCCGAGCGCCATCGAGAGCAGCTCGAGGACGGGCGAGTCCGGATGCGCCAGGCCCGGGATCTGCCAGGCGACCACGGCCCTGCTGATCTCCACCTCCTCGCAGCGGCGGTCGTCGCGGGGCGCCAGCTGGCCCGGCTCCGCAGGCACGAGAACGGGCGCCAGGGCGGCGCGCGGGGCCTTGCCGAAGCTTTCGGCCACGGCGGCGCGCGCCTCCGCGGGGTCGACGTCGCCCACGATCACGACGACGATGTTGTTGGGAACGTATCTGGCGCGGTAATACGATGCGAGGTCGTCGCGACCGACCGCCGAGAACACGTCGCGGTGGCCGATCACCGGATGGCGGTAGGGATGCTCGCGGAACGCCGAGGCCAGGAGGTACTTCAGCATGCGGTCGTCCGGATCGTCATTTGTCATGGCGATTTCGCGCAGGATCACCTCCTTTTCCTTCGCCAACTCGCCGGCGGGGAGGGTGGAGTGGAGGACGGCGTCGGCGAGGACGTCGATGGCGACGCCCGCGTGGCTGCCCGGCAGGTCGACATAGTAGACCGTATGGTCGAAGGTCGTGTAGGCGTTTATGTATCCGCCGTGGGCCTGAACGGTCGCGGAGATCTCGCGGCCCGCCCGCCGTTCGGTCCCCTTGAAGAGCATGTGCTCGAGGTAATGGGAAAGCCCGGCCCCGAGCCGGCTCCCTTCGTGGATGCTGCCGGTCTTCACCCAGACCTGAACCGAGGCCAGCGCCGAGGAACGGTCCTCCTTCAGGAGGAGGGTCAGTCCGTTCGGAAGCACCGTGCGCTCGACCGGTTCCCGCCAAAAGGCGTCAAGGAGGCGAAGGTCGGCGGCGGCGATCGTTGAGCGGGTCATCGGAGTCAGGCCGGACCCACCGACTCGGCCGTTGCGCCCCCGCGCGGCCGCCGGGCGGGCAGGAAAGGCTTCACAAACGCCTCGTCGAAATCGTAAAGGCCCTTGAAATCCTCCGGGCGGTCGTTCTCGGTCTTGCTGAAGACCTTGTACTCGATCAGGTTGAAGACGATGTCGCCGAAGTCCTGGCAGCGGCTGACGCCCCAGTTGTTGAGGACGGTCTTAGCCATCGGGCCAAACTGATCGAGGGCGAAGACCCGGAGGCCTTCGAGAAGCTCCCGGCCGGTCACGTGGCGCGAGCGCTCGGGGCGGGCCCCCTCCCGCTTGCGCTGCTCCTTCACGGTGTGGTCCAGTCCGAGGCGCACGAACTCATAAGCCTTCCGGTCGAATCGGGAATCATCCTTGCAGATGAGCGACACAATCTCGGCAAACTCGGAATCTTGCATATTAGAAATTACTCGCTACCGCCCGAAGCGTATGTTGATATGCAATGGTCACTTCTCAGCATGATAGGATCCACCCAGATTAGTGACGCTGCTGCAAACGTCAAAACGGGCCTGAAAACCCTGAGCCCCCTGGAGTCCGCGTGCGAGCGCCTGAGGGCGTGCGGCCTGCGAATCACCGAGCCGAGGCTCGCGATCCTGGCGGCGCTCTTCTCGCGCGACGAGCCGGCGAGCATCGAGCAGATCCATTCCCAAGTCGGCGCGGGGCAATGCGATCTGGTGACGGTCTACCGCTGCATGACCGCGTTCGAGGAGATCGGCCTTGTGCGCCGCTGCTATTTCCTCGACGGCGCCTGCCTGTACGAGATCGACGCGGGGCGGCCCGTGCGCTACCACGTGGTGTGCCGGCAGGCGCACGAGGTGCGCCATATCGACCCCGAATCGGCCTCGGAGCTGACCGCGGCCCTGCGCAAGACCGAGGAACTGCTTCGCTCGCAAGGTTTCACCGAAGTCGGCCATATCGTGGAGTTTTTCGCAACGGCTCCCGCCCCCGCCCAAGGGGCGGGCTGAATCAGCCCTGCGCCAGGAGCCTGCGCAGCGTCTCATCGACGGATTTCGGATTCGCCTTTCCCCTGGCCGCCCGCATGACGGGCCCCTTGAAGGCGTTGATCGCCGACTGCTTTCCGGAGCGGAATTCCGCGGCGGCGCGCGGATCGCCCTCTATGGCTTCGCGGCACCAGCGCTCGAGATCGCCCGACGAGGCGTTGGACTTGAGCCCCTTGCGCTCGACGATCGCCTCCGGCCCGCCGCCTGACCTGAACATCTCGGCAAAGACCTCCCTTGCGGCCGTAGTCTGGATCGTCCCGGAGGAGACGAGCCGGACCAGGGCCGCGAGATCCTCCGGGCGCACCTTGCAATCGCCGAGGGGCAGCTTCGCCTGGCCAAGCTCCCGCAGGAGGTCGTTGACGACCCAGTTCCCGGCCGCCTGCGGCTGGCCGCTCAGCGCCGCCGCCTTTTCAAAGTAATCGGAGAGTTCCCGGTCGGGCACCAGCACCGAGGTGATCGTGTAGGGGATCCGGTATTGGTCGAGCAGGCGCCGCTGCCTGTCGAACGGCAGCTCGGGGCAGGAGGCGCGCAGCCTCTCCTTCCACGCGTCATCCACCTTGACCGGCATCAGGTCCGGGTCCGGGAAGTACCGGTAGTCGTGCGCCTGCTCCTTGGAGCGCAGCGACTGCGAGGCCCCCGTCTGGCCGTCGAAATCGCGGGTTTCCTGGTCGATCACGCCGCCGGAGCGGACGATCGCCAGCTGGCGCGCGATCTCATGGGCGATTCCGTCGCGCACGAACGAGATCGAATTCAGGTTCTTGAGCTCCACCTTGGTCCCGAGGAACTGCTCTCCCGAGGGCCGGACGGAGATGTTCGCATCGCACCGAAGCTGTCCCTTCTCCATGTCGCAGTCCGAGATCGCGCCGCAGATCATGAGCGTCTTCAATGCGGTCAGGAAGGCGAACGCCTCGTCGGCCGTGTGCATCGCGGGTTCCGTCACTATCTCCATGAGCGGCGTGCCCGCCCGGTTGAAGTCGATAAGCGATTCGTGCGCGAAGTGGTTGAGCTTTCCGACGTCCTCCTCGAGGTGGATGCGCGTCAGGGGGATCCGCTTGTGCTCCCCCATTACGTTGCGCGCGGGGCCGGGCAGCTCGATCTCCACGGAGCCGCCCCGGCAAATCGGCTGGTCGTACTGGGAGATCTGGTAATTCTTCGGGGAATCCGGGTAGAAGTAATTCTTCCGGTCCCACTTGCACACCGGGGCGATGTCGCAGCCGAGCATGAGGCCGGCCTTGACGACGGCGTCGAGGGCGGCGCGGTTCATGACGGGCAGGGTCCCCGGAAGGGCCAGGACCACCGGATCGGTGAGCGTGTTCTCGGGGAACCCGTAGCCCGCGGCCGCGCGCGTGAACATCTTCGAGCGGGTCTTCACCTGCACGTGGACCTCCAGCCCGATGACGGCCTCGTAGTCCTGCATCAGGAGGCCCTCCCCGCTGCCTTTGCGCTCCAGGCTGCGATCGATTTCGCCATGTCGGGATGGCGGGTGTGCCAGTCGTGCGCCCCCTCGTAGGCTCCGGCGATCGCAAGGAGCTCGGCCTCCCGGTACGGCTGACCGATCAGCTGAAAGCCGATCGGAAGGCCGGACTTTGAGAAGCCGCAGGGGACGCTGATCCCGGGCAGTCCCGCCAGATTGACTCCGATCGTGTAGATGTCGCAAAGGTACATCGCGAGCGGGTCGGCGGCCTTTTCGCCCGCCTTGAAGGGGAGCACCGGCGAAATAGGCGTGATGAGGGCGTCGACCTCCCGGTAGGCGTCCAGGAAGTTCTGGCGGATCAGGGTCCGGACCTTTTGCGCCCGCAGGTAGTAGGCGTCGTGGTAGCCGCGGCTCAGGACATACGTGCCGAGGATGATCCTCCGCTTCACCTCGGCGCCGAAGCCCTCGGCCCGCGAGCGGAAGTAAAGGTCGACCGCGTCGTCCGCATCCTTCGAGCGGTGGCCGTAGCGGATCCCGTCGTAGCGGGCGAGATTGGACGAGCACTCGGCCGTCGCTATGATGTAATAGGCCCCGATCCCGTACCGGGCGTGGGGCAGGGACACCTCCCGGATGTCGCAGCCCCGGTCCCGGTAAAAGCGGACGGCCTCCTCGACGGCCGCGGCGATCTCCGGATCGAGACCCTCCCCGAAATACTCCCTTGGGATCCCGAGTTTCCAGGGGCCGCGGCGGTTGCGGATCTCCGAGCGGTAGTCCGGGATTTCCACGCGAAAGGAGGTCGAGTCGAGCGGGTCGTGACCGGCGATGGCGCCGAGGACCAGGGCCGCATCCTCGACCGTCCGCGCAAACGGGCCGATCTGGTCGAGCGAGGAGGCGAAGGCGATCAGCCCGTAGCGGGACACGAGGCCGTAGGTCGGCTTCAGCCCCACGACTCCGCAGAATGCCGCGGGCATCCGTATGGAGCCCCCCGTGTCCGAGCCCAGGGCGGCGCACGCCTCGCCGGCGGCGAGCGCCGCGGCGCTTCCGCCCGACGATCCGCCCGGCACCCGCTCGAGATCCCAGGGATTGCGCGTCGCCCCGAACGCGGAGTTTTCCGTGGAGGAGCCCATCGCGAACTCGTCGAGGTTGAGCCGGCCCCAGCAAATGGCCCCCGCTTCCCTCAGCTTTCGGGCGGCCGTCGAATCGTAGGGCGAGACGAAATTCGCGAGCATCCGGCTCGAGGCGGTGAGCGGCTGGCCCTCGACCGCGATGACGTCCTTGATTCCGACCGGGATCCCGTCGAGGGGCCCCAGCGAGCGGCCTGCCGCGCGGCGCTCGTCGGAGGCGCGCGCCTGCGCCATCGCATCGGCCTCGTCGAACGAATTGAACGCCCGGACGGCGGGTTCGACCTCCTTGGTGCGCCGGATCAGGGATTGCGCCAGCTCGACCGCCGAGAGCCTTCGCCCTTCGAGCCGGGCGGCCAGCTCCGAAATCGATGAGTAAAAAGGCTCCGCTTCCATGCCGTCACTCCACCACTTTGGGAACGACGATCATGTTGTCCCGCCTGGCGGGCGCGTTGCGGAGCGCCGCCTCCACCGGCAGCGACGGCCGCGGAACGTCGTCGGCCCACACATTGGTGACGGGAAAGGCGTGCGCGGTCGGCTCGACGCCCGTGACATCCACCTCCTTCAGTTGCTCGACGTGGGCCAGGATTTCGCCCAATTGCTCCGAAAACCGCGCCTTCTCCTCCGCCGTGAGGGCGATCCGGGCGAGCTTCGCGACATGGTCGATATCCAGCCCCGCGGGATCGGACTTTTGCCTTCCCTCGTCCATCATTTCCTCACGCTGTAGCGGGTTGTCCGGGCGATCTCGTCCTGGATCTTCTTGAGGGCGGCGTTCACTTCGTCGTCCGTCAGCGTGCGATCGGCCGCGCGGAAGACGAGGGAAAATGCGAGGTTCTTGCCGCCCTCCGGCAACTCCCGGCCCTGGTAGACGTCGAAGACCTCGATCTGGTCGAGGGCGAAGGCCCTGCCGGCCGCCTCGCGGGCGATCGAGGCGAGGCGCTCCCTCACGACGGCTGCCGGCTCCGCCGAGTCGACGACGAGCGCCAGGTCGCGGAGGGCGGGCGGGAAGAGGCTGAATGGCGCGAATCGGCGCCGGTCGATGGCGCCGGCCAGCCGTTCGGGAAGAATCGCAAAAATCCCGGCATAGACCTTCGCGGGGATGTCCATGCTCCTGGTCATTGCGAGGCTCAGGAGGCCGAAGCGGGCGATCCAGCCGTCCGTCACGCCGCCAGCCCCGGCGGCCTGGCCCGGCTGCCAGGCGTCGGTGGCGCCGGCCGCCGGCACAATGGCCTCGCGGGAGAGGTCGATTCCGGCGAGCGAGGCGAGGGCCCCGGTGTGGTGCTTCGCCCCGTAAAAATCGACGGCCTCGCGCTTGAGCCAGCGCCGGGCCGGATCCTCCACGGCGACAAAGGCCGCGGCCGCGCACTCGAAATTGCTCCCGTTCGACTCGATGAAAATCCGCCCGGTCTCGGCCAGGCGGGTGGCGGCGACGCCCCTGGATTGATTGAGCCTGAGCGACTCGAGAAGGCCGGTGATCAGGGTCGGCCTCAGGTGGGACTGGTCCTCCACGAAGGGATTCGACAGGGCGAGCTCCTGCGCGGCCGCCTCCGAGGTCCAGGCCTGCACCTCCCGGGAGGAGCGGAGCGTGAGGTTCGCGCACTCGTGGAAATCGTGGCCGACCAGGTATTCGGTCGCGCGCCGGTTGAAGACGACGGCCGGGTCGTCGTCGCCCGCGACCGCCGGGATCAGGACGGGCGAGGGCGGGATCCTGTCGGTCCCGTGCAGCCGCAGGATCTCCTCGACCAGGTCGATCGGGCGGTCGAGATCCGTGCGCCAGCTAGGGATCGACACCGTCCAGGCGGCGCCCCGCCCCTCGACCGGCTCCTCGCGGACCACGTGAAGCTCCAGCGATTCGAGCGAAGATTTCATTTCCGCGGGGTCGATGGGGAAACCGAGGCGCTCGTGCACGAAGCCGGTCGTGACGACAATCTCGCGCCGCCAGGGCACGTCGGATCCGGCGACCAGGGGCGCCCCGACGACCCGGCCGCCCGCCGTTGCAATGATGAGCTCCAGCGCCCGAAACGCGGCCTCGCCGGCCATGTGGGTATCGACGCCCCGCTCGTAGCGGTAGGAGGAGTCGGAGGCGAGGCCGAGGCGGCGCGAGGTCGCGCGGATCGATCCCGGCCTGAAAATCGCGCATTCGAGGACAATGTCGGTCGTGTCGTCGCTCACCCCGGAGTTTTCGCCGCCCATGATGCCGGCGATGACCACCGGCCGGCTCGAGTCGGCGATGACGAGCATGCGGTGGCTGAGCACCCGTTCCTTCCCGTCGAGGGTGGTTATTCTTTCCCCGTCGCCCGCGCGGCGCACGATGATGCGCCCGCCCTCCAGCCGCCGCGCGTCAAACGCGTGCAGCGGCTGGCCGTATTCGAGCATGACGAAGTTCCCGACATCCACCACGTTGTTGACGGGGCGCAGGCCCGCGGAGCGGAGGCGGTCCTGCATCCAGGCGGGGCTCGGGCCGATCTTCACGCCGGCGACCGCACGGGCGGTGTAAAGCGGGCAGTCCTCCGGCGCATCGACGCGGATCTCCGAAAGGATCCGGGCCCGGTCGGAATCCGGTTCGCCGGTCGTGACCGCCGAGGGACGGGTCGCCTCCCCGGCGCGCTTCAATTTCACCTCGGGATACCGGATGGGTTTTTCGTACCAGGCGGCGAGTTCGCGGGCGATTCCCAGGTGGGAGAGGCAGTCGGGGCGGTTCGGCGTGATTTCCAGGTCGAACACCGTATCGCCCGGGGGAAGGACGGAATTGATCGGCAGCCCGATCCCGGGGCGGGTGGCCAGGATAAGGAGCCCGCCCGAGTCCTCGCCGAGCCCGAGCTCCTTCGGCGAGCACATCATCCCGTCGGAGAGCTGCCCGCGGATGGTCGTCTGCCTGATCGTGAAATTTCCCGGAAGGACGGCGCCCGGCAGGGCGACCGGCACGCGGTCGCCCGCCTTGTAGTTCTGCGCCCCGCAGACGATCGTCTTCACCCCTCCGGCCGCGCCGACGTCCACCTGGCAGACGGACAGCTTGTCGGCGTTCGGATGCCTGTCGCGGGTCCGCACCTCGCCGACGACGACGTGGTCCAGTATTGGGGCGCCCGTGGTCCCCACGTGCTCGACCTCGAAGCCCAGGAAGGTGATCGCGCGCGTGATGTCGTCGACCGGAGCGTCGAGGGCGACGTAATCTTTCAGCCAATTGAGCGAGATTTTCACGGCGTCAGGCGAACTGTCTCAGGAACCGCAGGTCGTTCTGGTAAAAGTACCGGATGTCATCGATCCCGTAGAGAAGCATGGCCAGCCGCTCGAGCCCCATGCCGAAGGCGTAACCCGTCCAGACGGCGGGATCGTAGCCCACCGCCGAAAAGACCGATGGATCCACCATTCCGCAGCCGCCGATTTCGATCCAGTCCTTGTTCACCTTCGGGAGGTGCCGCGCCGACAGGTCCACTTCGAAGCTGGGCTCCGTGTACCCGAAGTAATGGGGCCTGAACCGGGTCACCGCGCCCGCGCCGAGGAGGGCCCCGAAGATATGGTCTAGGAGCGCCTTCAGGTCCCTCACCGTGACGCCGCGGTCCACGTAAAGGCACTCGAGCTGGTGGAAATTGGCCGAATGCGTGGCGTCGGTCGTGTCGCGGCGGTAGACGCGTCCCGGCGAGACGATTCGGATCGGGGGCGGACCCTTGAGCATCGTGCGCACCTGGACCGACGAGGTGTGCGTCCGCAGCAGGTACCTCTCCCCGGGATTCCTCCTGGCGATGTTCCCGAAGCGCGCCCCCTCCGGAAAATAAAACGTGTCCTGGGAATCCCTGGCCGGGTGGTCGGGCGGCGTATTCAGGGCGTCGAAGCAGTAGAACTCGGTCTCGACCTCGGGCCCGTCCGCCACGGCGAAGCCGACCTTTCGAAGGATCCGGCACATTTCCTCCCGGATAAGCGTCAGGGGATGGTAGGTGCCGGGTCCGGGGTCGGGCGAGGGGAGCGTCGGATCGACCGGCGGCCCGAGCTGCGCGGAGAGTTCGGACGCCTCGATCCGGTCCAGCGCCCGGTCCAGCTCGGCCTGAAGCTTCGCCTTGGCCTCGTTCACGAGGCGCCCGACGGCGGGCCGTTCCTCCTTCGGAACCGAGCCCATTTGCTTCATGAGCGCCGTCAGTTCGCCGTTCGGCCCCACGTAGCGGGCCTTCGCGGCCTCGAACTCGGGCCTGGACCGTAGCGCGGCCAGCTCCCCGGCGGCCCTGGCCAGGATGGCGGAAAGTTTTTCTTGCATCGGAAGAAGAGGGAATCGCGACGCGGCCCGGATCAAAGCGATGGCGGACGGCGCCGGCGGGAGGCCCGTCCCCTGGAGAACGGGCCGGCTGCCGGGGCGCTTCGCCCCGGGCGGACCCGGAGGGACGTCAAGCCTTGGTCACCGGCGCGGCCTTGGCCTTCAGCGCCTCGCGGGCCTTCGCGACCAGCGCATTGAATGCGATCTCGTCCCGGATGGCGATGTCGGAAAGGACCTTGCGGTCCAGCTCGATGTGGGCGGCCTTGAGGCCCTCGATGAACCGGCTGTAGCTGATGCCCGCATTGCGGCAGGCGGCGTTCAACCGGACGATCCAGAGCGAGCGCCACTCGCCCTTCTTTTTGCGGCGGTCGCGGTACGCGTACTGCCAGGCGTGCTGGACGGCCTCTTTCGCGTAGCGGAAGAGCTTGGATTTGTTGCCGAAATAGCCCTTGGCGTATTTCAGCACCTTCTTGCGCCGCTTGCGCGACGCGGGGGAGTTTGTTGCACGAGCCATGTTGTCGGATTCCTTTTATGGTTGGCGCCGGCGGGTCGGCTTTTTGATTTCACCCGCCTGGCGAGGTTATTGATTATTGTGCCGGGCGGCTTCAGAGACCGTGCGGAAGGCAGCGCAGGAGAGGTTCCGCATGGCCGTCGGCCACCAGCTTGTCGCGGGAGGCGCGGCGCTTCTGCTTCGTGCCCTTCGACGCCAGGAGGTGGCGGAAGCCGGGGGTGCGGCGCACGAGCTTGCCGCGCGAGGTGAGCTTGAAGCGCTTGGCGACGGATTTCTTGGTCTTTTGCATTGGGCGAGCGGTTGAACACAGAGATCGGATCTTCCCTTGGCAAGCAAACATTTGCGCGCGCAATTGGGACCCCGCGAGGCTGCTGTTCGTCTTGACATCGCAGGTGGGTTTGAGAGCTTGAAACCCTTTGGCTTTTGGCTTCCTAGCTCAATGGTAGAGCAGCTGACTCTTAATCAGTAGGTTCGGGGTTCGAGTCCCCGGGGAGCCACCAGGCTCCCCTGTTGTTTGGCAGTCCAATCTGGCCCGCATTTCAGTTCGTGCGCCGGCGTAGCTCAATGGCAGAGCACCTGTTTTGTAAACAGGTGGTTGCAGGTTCGATTCCCGTCGCCGGCTCCAATTTTCCCCGCGGCATTTTTCCGACCACTGCCTGGTGGTGTAATGGTAGCACAGCAGATTCTGACTCTGCTTGTCTAGGTTCGAGTCCTAGCCGGGCAGCCATCGGACGCTCCGCCTTCGAGACTTGGATACGGCAATGCATGCGGCACGATTCTAGCTTTGGAACCCGCCCCGCGAACCCTTGTCGTCCTCATGGGGGTTAAAGACAGATTAATTATCCCTCCGTTTTCAGAAAGTAGGTTGACAGGGTGTTTCGGTTGGCACCAAGTTCACCTTTCCCCGATCAACTCCACCTTCCGCTCAGCGACATGCTGACTAACGCAGCCCCACCTCAGGTCCGATTTCCCGCCCGTTCCCGACGAACATATCCGCGAATTCGCGGTTGCCCGAGTCCGGCGGCTGGAAAAACATTGAGCATTCGGGCTTGCGTCGGCGTCTATCCTCCCGCTTTTGATTAACACCCCGCCCCCCATTTTTCCGGCTAGCATCAAGAAAGTTTACCTGCCACAATCACCCCGCTTTTCACCATGATCATTGCAACTCTTCCCCTCGCGTTCCTGATCGGCGACCAGTCCCTGATGGAACTTTTCAATAATGGCGGCCCGATCATGTGGCCGATCCTGCTCCTGTCGTTCGTGGCACTCACGGTCGTGACCGAGCGCCTTCTGTTCATCTTCCGGGAGAACAGCCATCACGAACCGGAGGTCGTCGAGAAGATGCTCGAGCAGGTCGAGAAGCGCAACATCAACGGCGCCCTCGAGGTAGGGAAGAAGAGCCGGGACGCGATCGCCCGCATTCTCACCTACAGCCTGTCGAACCGCGACTATTCCCTTTCCAATGCGTTCATCCGGGCCTCCAGCCAGGAGCTGAACCGCTACCAGCAGGGAATGGCCACCCTGGACACCGCGATCACCGCGGCACCGCTGCTCGGCCTGCTGGGCACGGTCACGGGCATGATGAGAACCTTCGGCGCCCTGGGCACCGGAAACCTGGCGGAGTCCGCCAACAAGATCACGGGCGGCGTGGCCGAGGCCTTGATCGCAACATGCTGCGGCCTTGCGATCGCCGTCAGCTGCCTTCTTCCGTACAACTACCTGAACGCCCGCGCCGAGCAGGCGAAGCAGGAGATTGCCGACGCCTCCCACGCCCTGGAGATCCTCATCGCCAAGTCCGAGACCGAGGATGTCAAGAAGTAACCGATCCGTCGATATTGTCCCGGGAGATTCTCGAGCCCACAATCAACCCCCCTAAACCATGGCCGGCGGCGGCAGTTCAAGAACCAGCGGTGGAAAGAAGAGAGCCCGCATCGAGATCATACCCTTGATCGATGTGATCTTCTTCCTTCTCGCCACATTCGTTCTGTTCACCCTGTCGCTGAACAGGTCGAACGGGATAACGGTCACCCGGCCCCCATCCGAGACGGGTGAACCGCGCGATCCCGCGGGCTGGGCGACCGTATCGGTGACGGCGACGGGCACGGTGGCTTGGGACAAGGATCCCATCACGCTCGACGAGTTCCTGAACCGCCTGAAAATCTTCCACCTGCAGCATCCGGAGCCGGACGCCCACATCCTGATAAATGGAGACGCCGATGCGATGTGGAGCACGGCCTATTACGTTTTCGACGAAGCCCGAAAGGCCGGGATCCAGAAGGTCCTGATCGAGACGGAAAGCCGTTCGGGCGGCGAGCAGCCCTAGAGAGTCGGCCGCGCCAACGAACAGCACCCCCAAGGAAATCCACCCGCCATGGCCGACATCAGTTTACCGCCCACGGAATTCAAGAAGAAGGCGCGCATCGAGATCATACCGCTGATCGACGTCATCTTCTTCCTCCTGGCGACATTCGTCCTGTTCACCCTCTCGCTGAGCAAGATCGTGTCGCTCCCGGTTCAATTGCCGATCGCCGCCCAATCATCGGGTCCGCCCGACGAGACCATGGTGACACTCCAGGTTTCCGACTCGGGCACGTGCTATTGGAACAAGGAGCTGATCAGCAAGGACGAGATCGCGGCCCGCCTCGAGCAGTACAAGAAGAGCACCCAAGTACCCAAGGTTTTGATCGCCGGCGACAGCAAGGCAAAGTTTGGCGCGACCGTTTACGCGCTCGACCAGGTGCGCAAGGCCGGGATCGAACAGGTGTCGGTCGAGACCCGCGTCCGCCCGACCGGCCAGTAAACGCCAGCACCCCGATTCTTTCCACCCCAATCCCATGCGCCGCGACCTGATCATAGGCCTCCTTTTTTCACTCCTTGTCCACGGCGGCGCCGCATGGGTCGGAGAAATCGTGGCCCATCGTCCGAAGGCGGTGGTGGCGAAGGCCAAGGAGCCCACCATCGAGCTCATCGAGATGCCGAAGATCGAGCCGGACGAGCCGGATCCCACCGTGGACGACCAGGCGCAGCAAACCCCCGTCGATTTCGCCCCGCCGATGCAAGCCGACGTGCCGACCATCGCGACGGACACCTCCTTCGTGCAGAAGCTCGAGCCGCCCCCGCCCGACAACATGTCGGTGAACAAGGGCGCGATCGTCATTCCCCAGAATTCGGGCAGCTGGCGGGCCGGCATCGGGCAGATATTCGACATTTCAAAACTGGACCAGATTCCCGTCCCCGTCGTCCAGGGACGCCCGCAATATCCCTTCGAAATGCGCCGCGCGGGCATATCGGGCCAGGTGCTCGTGGATTTCATCGTCGATACCGCGGGCAACGTGAGAAACCCGTTCGCCGTGTCCTCGACCCAGCGCGAATTCGAGTCGGCCGCCGTCCAGGCGGTGGCCAAGTGGCGGTTCCGGGCTGGCAGGAAGAGCGGGCACACGGTCAACACCCACATGCAGGTGCCGATCGTGTTCAATATCACCAACGAAGAGTAATTTTTCCGTGCTCAACTTCCATTCCCGCCTCCTTTCCCTGCGTTCGCCAGTTCTATTCGCCGCCGCCTGTGCCTCCCTGATCTCGTTCCCGGGTGTCTGCGCCGCGGACGACGATTCCGGCACCAACGCGCCGAGCTACTCGAACGACAAGACGGGGGAAGTCCTGTCGACCCTGGGGGCCATGCTCGATGCCAAGAACTACGACGGGGCATTGCAGGCGCTGCAGGGCCTCATCCCGAGCGAGGGCGCGGATACGTACGACATGTCGGTCATCGACGACACGGTCGCAAAGATATATTTCCAGGGGAAGGACCAGCCGGCCAACGCCATCGCGTATTGGGAGAAGATGTGGGCCCTTATCAAGGCGCATCCCGAATACATGACGGGCAAGGACCTGATCGATCACTATTATTTCATGGCGCAGGCCTATTTTCTGGAGGCCTCGACGCTCAAGACGGGCGACGCCCGCCAGCCGGAGCTGTACGACAAGTCGATCGAGTATACGAGGCACTGGCTCGCGGCGACGCCGAAGCTCACCCCCGAGGAGCGCCTTTTTGTGACGGAGCTGTTTTACTACAAGGCCCTGAGCGGCGGCACCGACAAGATCGACATGGACGCCCTCAAGGAGACGAAGCATCAGGCGGAGGAGGCCCTCGTCACGGAATTGAAGCCCAAGGAGGTCTATTATCAGATCCTTTTCCAGATCGCGCAGCAGGAAAACGACTTCCTCACGTCGGCAAAATACCTGGAATACCTGGTCAAGGTGCATCCCACGGGCGCCGGGGCCAAGGATTACTGGCAGCAGCTCTGGGCCGTCTACAACAACCTGGCGGTGGGCGCCGACAAGGATCCGCGCCAGCAGCGGATTTATTACGCCCTGGCGATCGATACCGTGGAGCGCGCCCAGGCCCTTGGATTCAGCAATTCGCTGAAGGATAATTTCAACCTGGTCACCTTGTACAACGAGGTCGGCCAGTACGGCAAGGCTGCGGAGCTCATGTACGACGGGCTGAAAAGCGGAAAAATCGAGGACACGCGCAAGAACTGGGAGATCCTCTCCTATTTCTACAGGCTGATGTCCCATGACCTTCAGGCGGTCAACATTCTGAAGGAAGCCGAGTCGATGGAGAAGTACAAGGATCTGGGCGACATAGACCGCGAAATCGCGGAGATTTACGTCAGCCTGGACGACACTCAAAACACGTACATCTACGCCAAGAAGGCCGTTGAAAAGGACCACTTCGACGGAAAGGCGTATGTGTCGTACCAGTACCTCGCCTATGCGGCCTACGAACTGGGGAAGCTCGAGGAGGCCCTCCAGGTGTGCGAAGAGGCATTGAAGCTTCCGGACGCGCCCAAGGAACTCGGCAGGCTCAGGGACGGCATCATTCAGGCCATCAAGGTGCGCGACGCCGAGAAGGCCATGATCAAGGCCGAGATGAAGTAACCCCCAATCCCCCTCTTATACATGAAACGAAAGTACATTTACTTCGCCCCCCCAATCGTGGCCTTGGTGCTGTTCATTGTTTTTGACCAGCATTTCCTCACCGGGTACAACCAGAGGCAGGAGGAGGTAGCCCAGGCCGCGCAGCGGGAGAAGGAGGAGACCGTCCGCACGCAGAATGAAATGCGAAAGAAGGCGGTCGACGAGGCGCTCGCTTCCCAAAAGCGGCACCAGGACGAAAAGGCCGCCAGGGAGGCGTTTCTGGCCAAGCGCCAGGAAGACCGCCAGAATGCCATCGACGCGCGGGACAAGTCGTTTTCGGACCTGATCAAGTTCCGGGACCGGGTCGAAAAGCTCAACAAGGACGTGACGAACGTCAAGGAGCAGATCACGAAGATACAGCAGGACGAGGATCTGCTTCGCGCCCAGGTGGTCTTTTTCCAGGCGTATGTTCAGAAGGCGGAAACCAACGACGCAAGCCTGACGGCGGTTCTCGAAAAGATCCAAAAAGCCGACGATGCCCGCGCTGCCGCGGCAAAGGCGGCCGCCGCCGCAAAGAAGTCCTGATTCCGGCCCCATAACCGCCCCAATACGCGTTTAACATGAAAAAATGGATGTATCTTGTTGTTCCTGGGATTCTCCTGGTGGCATTTCTCTTCCTGTACAAAGAGGAGATGACCCAAGTCGCCGCCAAGGAGCAGGCCCGCAAGGACGAAGTCGCCAGGGAGAAGGCCGATACCGACGCCAAGAAGAAGGCGGCCGAGGAGGAGGCCAGGATTTCGGCGGACAAGCGCGCGAAGGATCAGAAGGAGGCCGACGAGAAGGCGGCCGCCGAAAAGGAGGCGAAATGGCAGGCTGAATCCAAGAAAATCCAGGACCAGACCGACCAAAACACGGCCGAGGCGGACCGCCTGTCAAAGGAGGCCGCCGAGCTTGAGATTCAATTGGACTCGCTGACCCAGCAGAAGGAAAAGCTCAACCGCGAGGACTTCGACCTGTTGAAGCAGGTGGAGCTGTCCCGGGTGGCCCAGGAAAACGCAGACATGGAAATCCAGCGCAAGGTGGAGATGATCGCGCGGCGCGCGGACGAAAGTTCGCTCACGGCGATGCCTCCCCCCCCGCCGGAGAAAAAGTAGGGGGCCCCGGCTGATTTTAAAGCCCAGGCGGCCGGAAGAAATTCCGGCCGCTTTTTGCATTCCGGATCGGAATGCATTTTCAGGGACGAGGGGTTTTCAGTTTGCCTCAATGCGCAACTCGGTCCAATGCATCGTCTCGCAATCCGCCACAACCAACGAGTGAGGGAAGGGAACCTACGATGGGCAACAGTATGTCTCGCCGGCAATTCCTTGGCACCGCCGCCATGACGGGAGCCGCGCTTACGGGCATGGGCAGCGCGCTCGCAGCCGCGCTGGCCCCCAAGGGCGCTGAGGATTGGGATGAAAAAAACGGCCCGGCTCCCGCCGCGCCGGATGCCCCCCAGGCCCTGCCGCCGGGTCCGGGCGCCATCCCCATCATCGACAGCCATATCCACCTCTTCGACCAAACCCGCCCCGTCTTCAGCGGCTACACGGGCGGGCTGTTCTACCGGCAGGTGAACAAGCCGTCGACGCCCGCGATGTATGCCGCGCTGGCGCGGCCCGCCGGAATCGTCGGCGCCATCGTGGTGGAATCCGCCGCCCAATTCATCGACGACAACCTCTGGTATCTGGAGGTCTCCCGCGAGAATCCCATCATGGTCGGAGTCTCGGGGAACCTCGATCCGGGCTCGAACGATTTCGCCAAATACCTGAACCACTTTCACCGCGACCCTCTCTTTCGCGCCATCCGCTCCAGCCGCTTCTACTCCAGGGACGCCGATGGCAAGGTTGCGCTCAACCCGACCCAGGTCGCCAATCTGAAGCTTCTGGCGCAGGCCGACCTGGCGCTGGATACCGCCAACCCAAGCATGGACCTGATGAACGCCAACGTGATGCTGGCCGATGCCGTTCCAGACCTGCGCATCATCATGGACCACCTGCCAAGCTTCGATCCCACGCCCGGCAACCAGGCGGCTTACGAGGCGGTGATCAAGGAGATGGCGGCGCGCCCCAACATCTTCGTCAAGCTCACCGAGGTCTACCATCCCGCGCCCGGCGACAACGGCATCATCGTGAAAAACTATGAGTTCCTGCGCGCGCGGCTGGAGTACCTGTTCCAGGCCTTCGGCGAGGACCGCGTCATGTTCGGCACGGATTATCCCAATAGTTACGGCGTGGCCACCATCTCCGAGGAGGTCGGCCTGATGCAGCAGTTCTTCTCCACAAAGACGCGTGCGCAGCAGGAGAAGTACTTCTGGCAGAACTCCTCGAGGATCTACAAGTGGGTCAGGCGCTCCGACGACCAGCCCGCGCCGCTCGCCCAGGGGAAACCCGCTCCGCCTTTGCCAGCGCGCGGCGGACGAGGGCGGGGAGGCCCGGGAGGTCCTGGTGGTCCGGGAGGCGGCCGGCCCCAGGGCTGATGTCGGGAGGGATGGCGCCTTGCTTCGGGGCGCAAACGCAGCCTGCTAATGCTTCTCGGCCAGGCCGCCGCTCCATTTCAGCTTGGCGCGCACGACGGCAAAATGTTCGTAATCGGTTCGTTGCGCGAGCGGAAGGCGGCGGCTGGCAATGCAGATGCCAACGGGCGCGTCCCGGTACACGCGGAGGTTGCTCTGGCCGTCGAGGGCGACGAGCAGATTGGAGGATTTCGAGCGGTTGAGGACCTTCAGCTGGACGTTGTCCCGGAAGATGATCGAGCGGTTGCTCAGGGTGTGCGGGCAGATGGGTGTCATGGCGATGACGTGGGCCGCCGGATGGATGATGGGACCGCCCGCGGACAGGTTGTAGGCCGTCGAGCCGGTCGGCGTTGAAAAGATCAGCCCGTCGCAAAGGTAATCCGTCACCAGTTCCCCGTCCGCATGGACCTCGAGCCTGATCAGGCGCGAGCCCGCCTCCGCCTTGATGAGCACATCGTTGAGCGCGAGGTCGTGCCGGTTGCCTCCGACGGTGCAGTCGAGCATGGTCCGGTGCTGCACGGAAAAGCCCCCCCCCAGCAGGGCCCCGAAATGCGCGCGCGCCTCGTCGGCCGAGAAGTTGGTGAGAAACCCGAGCCCTCCGCGATTCACGCCGATGATCGGCACCCGGGCCCGGGCGGCCTCGCCCGCGACGCCGAGAAGGGTGCCGTCGCCGCCGATCACGCAGCAGGCGTCGCAGCCCCTTAGGTACCCGGGCGGGAGAACGCGCCGCGACGTGCGCTTCAGGCGCACACCCGCGGACCTGGCCGTTGCGACGAGTTCCCGCGCCAGGTCGGACGCGCCGGCCTTGTCGTCGTTGACCACAAATGCAAGGGACCGGATGGGCTGCATGGGCGTCTTTGTATGGTTGGCGCGTTCCCGGGGAAACGCGAATTTTTTGCGTCAATCCTTTGCGAGCGCGAGAAGGTACTCCCGGTTCCCGTCGGCTCCGGCGATGGGAGAGTCCATGGTCCCGATCAACCGGGCGCCCGGCAGCGAAGCGAGGGCGAATTCGCGAACCCGCCCGAGGGCGGCCGCCCGCACCGCCTCGTCGCGGATGACGCCGCGGCCCCTGTCCGCCTCGGCCTTTCCGGCCTCGAACTGGGGCTTCACCAGGGCCACGAGAACGCCGCCCCGCCTCAGGAACGGCCAGACGGGGGGCAGGACCGATCTCAGGGAAATGAACGACAGGTCCATCACTACGGCGTCGAAATCGCTCCGGGGAAGGTCGCCCTCCGAAAGGAAGCGGGCGTTTGTCTTCTCGATATTCGTCACCCGCGGATCGGCCCGCAGCCGGGCATGGAGCTGCGCCCGGCCCACGTCGACGCAGACGACGGACGCCGCCCCCGATTGCAGCGCGCAGTCGGAGAATCCGCCGGTCGATGCGCCGATGTCCAGGACGTGCGCCTTGCGCAGGTCGAGCGCGAACTTCTCCACTGCCGCGGCAAGCTTTTCCCCGCCCCGGCTGACAAAGCGCGGCGGCTGGTCGACGCTCAGGAGGCTGTCCGCCGGCACCTGCCGCCCCGGCTTGTCGAGCCGCTCGGTCCCGAGCCTGACCCGGCCCGCCATGATGAGGGTCCTTGCCTGGGACCGGGTCACCGCGAATCCGCGGGCGACCAGCAGTTCGTCGAGACGCGGCCTGGCCTCCCGTTTCATCGTGGGCCTCGCTTAAACCAGGGTTTCCGCGAATTCGCCAAAGGTGTCGAATACGGGCACATTCTGCCTGACGGCCAGGGCCAGGGTGTCGGGATTCACCCTTCCGCTCCGGACGAGGGCCGCCCGGATCCCGGCGGCTGCCGCCGAGCCGATGTCCGAGGCCGAGTCCCCGACCATCCAGCATTGCGCGCGATCGAGCCCGTGGCGCCCGATCGCCTCCAAAATGAAGCGGGGCGAGGGCTTTCGATAGACGACGGGCTGGCCGGGGGCCTCGGGCGCGACGCAGGTCTCCTCGAAGATTGGACGGGGCAGGCCGAGCATCTCCTCCATGCGGGCGTTGACCCGCTCCGAATCCTCGAGGGTATGGTAGCCCCTGCCGATGCCGGACTGGTTCGTGAACAGGAACAGCCTGTAGCCGAGAGCGCGCGCCCGCGAAAGCCCGGCGGCGGCGCCCGCGATCAACTCCACGCCGGCGGGATCAGCCAGGTACACCTTGTCGACGATCAGCGTGCCATCGCGGTCCAGGAACAGGGCCTTCATGTTCGAAATGCGCCGGGTCGGGCGCCCGGTCACGATCCCTTCACGTAGTCGGTCAGCTCCTCCGGCGTCACGGCGGCCGTGCCCAGCTTGCCGACCACCACACCCGCCGCGGCGTTGGCAAATTGCGCGGCCTGCTCGAGGCTGGAGCCGGAAGTCATGGCAAGGGTGAGCGCGGCGATGACCGTGTCGCCCGCCCCGGAGACGTCATAGACCTGGCGCGCCGCAGTCGGGATCCTCCGGATCACGCGGCCGCGGATGCTGGTCAGCATGCCGTCGGGCCCGAGGGTGATGACCAGGTTGATCGGGCTGAACTTCGCCCAAATGAGCGCGCAAATCCTGGCGAAATCGGCCTCCGCGTCGGCTCCGCTGTGAAGACCGGCCAGTTCCAGCGCCTCCCGCCGGTTCGGCGTGATCAGGTCCAGGCCCTGGTATTGGTTGCCGCTTGCGGGCTTGGGGTCGAGCGCGATGAATTTCCGGTGGCGCCGCGCAATCCTTGCCACGCGGCTGATGACCGCCGTCGTCAGGACGCCCTTCGCGTAATCGGAAAGGATGACTCCGTCCGCGCGCGCGATCTTTTCCTCCAGGAGCTTCCAGGGCGCCGCTTTCTCAAGCAACCGCCGGTAGACGGCCGGCGCGTCCTCGTGGTCCAGCCTGCAAAGCTGCTGGTTTCGGACAATGACCCGGGTCTTGGTGATCGTCTTGGCCTCGGACAAAAGGAATCGCTCATCGAACTCGATCCGCCGCTCCCGCAGGTTGGTCCGCAGCTTGTCTCCGTTGTAATCCCGGCCGATCCCGCCCACGATTTCCACGGCGGCCCCGAGGGCCGCGATGTTGTTTGCGACGTTCGCAGCCCCCCCGACGGTGTCGGTCGCATTGAACACATTGACGACGGGCACGGGAGCTTCGGGGGAGATGCGCGTCGCGTCGCCCCAGAAGTAGTGGTCCAGCATCACATCGCCGATCACAAGCAGGCGGCGCCTGGCGATCTTCTTCAGCAGCGCGGGGAGGTTCATCGCAATTCCCAATCGTAGGGATAGCTCGACAGGAGTTTTGGAGCCCCGGAGGTGACCTGGACCACGTCTTCGATCCGGCATCCGCCGAGACCGGGGTAATAAAGACCGGGCTCGACCGTGACGACAGAACCTTTTTTCAGCACGATATTTGCGGTTTTGTTCACGCGTGGGGGCTCATGGATGGCGAGGCCGACGCCGTGTCCCGTGCCGTGGAAGAACCCCGTTGAGCCCCGTGCGCCGATCTCGGTCTTGAACCCCCGGGACTCGAACACCTCCGTGACCTTGAGATGAACGATCCTCCCCTCCACCCCCGCGCGAATCTTTCCCAGCGCCGCGCGCTGGGCGGCCCGGACAGCCGCCACCAGCTCGCGCTGCCGGTCGCTCGCCCGGCCGCGGAGGAAGGTCCGGGTCATGTCGCCGTAATACCCCGTGGCGCTCACCCGCGGAAAGACGTCGCAGATGATGAGCTCGTTTGGCCGCAGCGGGCCCGAACCGCGCTGGTGCGGGTCGCAGGCCTGGTCCCCGCCCGCCGCGATCGTTTCGAGCGAGGCGGCGCCCTGCGCGAGGCAGGCCATTTCAATTTCCCTCTGCAGCCGCTCGCTTGTCAGAACGGCGCCCCCGAAATAAAGCCGGCCGGCCCTGGCGCGGCTCCTTCGCAGCATCCGCTCTGCGGCCGCGATTCCCGCCGCGCTGCACCGGTTGCCTTCGCGGATTGCGGCCGCCTCATCCGGACCCTTGATTTCGCGTTCCGGGAAAAGGGCCCCCTTGGCGATCTGGAGGCCCAGCCCGTACCCGCGAAGCCGGACATAGAGGCCCGCCGGAAAGTCCTCGGGCACCGTGAATGTCCGCTGCCCGAACTCCCGTGCGACCAGCCGGATCACCTCAGCGGTCCCGACCGTGCGCCCGGGCCATGCCTTCCTCGCCCTTTCGAGGCAGGACTCGAGGGAAAGTACCTTGTGAAACGCGGACTGCTTCCTGATCCGGGCAAGTTCAAGGGCGCTTACGATGGCGTACCTGCGCCCGCGCAGTCCGAAGGCGACGAACGGGTCGGGAACGCTGACCCGGCCGAAGTAAAGGGCGTCGGAACTGCGTTCGGAATCGGCATAAAGGAGCGGAGGGGGGCGTGGGTTCATGGGTATTGCGCCATTCAGTCCTGCACAGTCGGGAATTGAGTAATCTCTGAATGGCTATTACCCAACGCTTGATTGAAAAACGCAAATACGGTTTTTTACGGTGCGCTCATGCTGGCCGCCCTCGCGGCGTGCGGGAGGCATGCGCAAGGGGACGCAGGGGATGTCCCGCCCGTTCCCTCCATCGGATCCGGAGAAAACCCGGCGCCAGTCCGCTATTCCTACCGGGTGATCCATGCGTGGCCGCACGATCCGGCGGCCTTCACCCAGGGTCTCGTGTTCCGCGACGGGGACCTCCTCGAGAGCACGGGCCTCAACGGCGAGTCCACGCTTCGGGAGGTGGAGCTGCAGACCGGACGCGTGCTGAAGAGGATTTCGCTGCCCCCGGAGTACTTCGCCGAGGGCCTGGCCTTCATCGGATCGCGGGCCTACCAGCTGACCTGGCAGAACCACAGGGGCTTCATCTACGACGTCGACACGTTCAGGCCGGAGGGGGAATTCACCTACGAGGGGGAGGGGTGGGGGCTTGCCACGGACGGCAGCCTTCTGGTCATGAGCGACGGCACGAGCCGGATCCGGTTCTTCGACCCGGCGGGGTTCCGCCTGGTGCGCGAGATCCATGTGACGGAGTCGGGCAAGCCGGTGGAGCGCCTGAACGAGCTCGAATGGATCAAAGGCGAGATATTCGCGAACGTCTGGCAGACCGACGAGGTGGTGCGGATCGACCCCTCGAGCGGCGTCGTCCGCGGCGTCGTCGATTTTTCAGGCCTGCTCCCGGTGAATGAGCGCAGGCCCGACACCGATGTCCTGAACGGGATCGCCTACGACGCCGCCGGCGGCAGATTGTTCGTCACGGGCAAGCGCTGGCCCGAGATCTTCGAGGTCCGCCTGATACCGCGCTAGCCTGCTAGGCCTCTTTCGGGATTTCATTGTCCGTCTTCAGGACGATGACGGGCGTCTTGGTCCTCACCCAGACCTCCGCCTCCCTGAAATGCCTGGCCGGCACATTCTCGATGGCCTCGCCGATCGTCCTGACCGGGTACAACCGGCCCTTCTTCGTCGCATTGTATTCGTATGCTCCCTTGAGGATTCGCTCGCGGGTGGTCGACGGGCTCTCGCTCTCGGGCACCTGCAGGACCCAGCCCGCGAAATCGTGCTTCGGCCAGCGGTTCTCGGGATCGCTGACCAGGAGAACATACTGCTTCTTCACGGGCGGCGGAGTGTCCTCGCCCGGCTCCGGTTGCGCGGCGAGGTTCATTTCCTCGATCACGCGGCGCAGGACCGCGGGATCGATCCGGTTTTTCTTCAGGATTTCGGCGACTTTGCTGATGTCGATCTTTGCCATGGGAAGGCTGGGTCTAACGGCTTGGCGCGCCAAAGCCACGGAAATTTCTTTTTTGGCGGCCGTTGTTGCGGAAAGGCCCGGATTTTGGGCACAATGGGGCGATGACGAAGCCGGAAGAATACTTTGACGTGGTGGACGCCCGCGATGCGATTGTGGGGCGGGCCGCCAGGCGGGAGGTGCACGCGCGGGGGCTCATGCACCGGGCCGTGCATGTCCTGGTTTATGACGGGGCCGGCCGCGTCTTCCTGCAGAAGCGGTCGATGAAAAAGGACATCGCGCCGGGCGCCTGGGATTCGTCGTGCTCGGGCCACGTCGATTCCGGCGAAAGCTACGACGCGGCGGCGGTGCGGGAGCTCGGCGAGGAGCTCGGCCTGCGGATCGTCTCCGTCCCCGAGCGCCTGTTCCGCCTGGAGGCATGCCGGGAAACCGGCTGGGAATTCGTCTGGGTGTACCGGCTCATGCACCCCGGCCCCTTCGTTTTGAACGCGGACGAGATCGAGCGCGGCGCCTGGTTCACCCCCACCGAGGTCGCCCAGCTTCTGGATGAACACCCAGCAGATGTTTCGCCCTCCTTCCAGCATATCTGGACGATCGCTAATCGCGGGACGAGCTCCGTTGGAGAGGGCATACCCTCCTGAGGAGTAGCTGCCTCATCCGACGCCTCTGGGCCGCCATCCGGCCTGCAATTATTGCAGGCGGGTATTGGCGGCCGGTTTTGGCGGCGGATTTGGGTTTGGCAGCTCCCGACGAAGGAGGGTATGCCCTCTCCAACGGTGCGACGTCTCCGCCCCGTCTCCGTCTCACGAACCTTTGGGCACTACCATGTCGAAAGGCTCCAGCAGCGCGTGCACCTTCCTCCCCAGGTCGTCAACGCCGTGAAAACTGCCCCTCGCCCGCGCGTCGCAGTGGGTCACGTGATAACTGTTGTACGTGAATTGCTCCCCCGGGGCGAGGCGGGGCGTCTCTCCGACGATCTTGTCCCCCTCGACCACGAGCCGCGTCCCGTCGGCGTGCTCGATCACCCATTTTCGCCCGAGCAGGCTCACGGTGCGGTCCGAGGCGTTTCGGATCGTGATGAAATAGACGAACGCGTGCGGCTTGTCCTCCGGCAGGCTGACGCCACCGTTAAGGTAGTGAAGCTTGTCGAGGCGAGCCGTCAGGCCGGGTAACTCCTGAGAATCGCAAGGCACGAGTGACAGGTAATGGCTGCGGCGCCAAAGCGCAACCCCGCGCCCGCATCGGGGATCCGATGGCAATCGTTTTCGCTTTCCGTGCGGTCGAATTCGCTCTTGGCTCCTGAATCGATGGCAAAACTGGCGCTTCTTTCGGTCAGCGACAAACGCGGCCTCGTCGAATTCGCCGCCGCCCTTTGCAACAGGCACGGCTACACCCTTCTTTCGACGGGCGGCACGGCCAAGCTGCTTGCCGGACACGGGCTGCCGGTAACGGAGGTCAGCCGGCACACGGGCTTCCCCGAGATCATGGAGGGCCGCGTAAAGACGCTCCATCCGAAGATCCACGGCGGGCTGCTGTGCCGGCGGGACAAGCCGGAGCACCTGGCCGAGGCGGAGCGCAACGGCATCGAGTTGATCGACCTCGTCGCCGTGAACCTGTACCCCTTCGAGCAGACGGTCGCCCGCCCCGGGGTCGATTTCGAAGAGGCGGTGGAGAACATCGACATCGGCGGACCGTCGATGCTTCGCAGCGCCGCGAAGAATTTCGAAAGCGTCACCGTCGTCTGCGATCCGGACGACTACGGCGCGGTGCTGGAGTCCCTCGAAGGCCGGACTTCCGGCCCGGAATTGCGCCGGCGCCTCGCCCTGAAGGTGTTCCAGCGCACGGCCGCCTACGACGGCGCGATCGCGCGCTACCTCGAATCGCAGATGCCGGCCGCGGAGCCCGATCTCGCCGCCCTCGCCGGGTTTCCCGGCACGCTCTCGGTCGGGCTGAGGAGGGCCCAGAACCTGCGCTACGGCGAAAACCCGCACCAAAAGGCGGCGCTCTACGGCTCGTTCCACGAGCATTTCAGGCAGCTTCAGGGAAAGGAGCTGAGCTATAACAATATCCTCGATATCACGGCCGCGGCCCGGCTGATCGGCGAATTCGAGCGGCCGACCGTCGCGATTGTAAAACACACGAATCCGTGCGGGGTCGGAAGCGCAGACAGCCTGGAGGCGGGCTGGGAAAAGGCCTATGCGACCGACCGGCAGGCCCCTTTCGGGGGGATCATCGTCGTCAACCGAACCCTGGAGGCGCCCCTTGCGCGGTCCATCGCCGAGATTTTCACCGAGGTGATCATCGCGCCGCGCTTCAGCGACGAGGCGCTCGGGATCCTCGGAAAGAAAAAGAACCTGCGCCTCATGACCGCGATGGCGGGCCCGCCGGAGGGGGAGGGGAATGCGGGCACCGAGGAGCTCCAGGAGATCCGGTCGGTGATCGGCGGCGTCCTGCTGCAGGACCGGGATAGGACGCTGGGGGATGTGAGCGCCTTCAAGGTGGTGACGCGGCGGGCTCCGACCCGGGAGGAATGGGCCGACCTCCTGTTTGCCTGGACCGTGTGCAAGCACGTCAAATCGAATGCGATCGTGTTTTGCCGCGACGAACGCACGCTCGGGATCGGCGCCGGCCAGATGTCCCGCGTGGACAGTTCCCGGATCGCCGTTTGGAAGGCCGGCGAGGCCGGCCTGAGCCTCAAGGGATCTTCAGTGGCAAGCGAAGCGCTGTTCCCATTTGCGGACGGGTTGATCGCCGCCGCGGATGCCGGTGCGACGGCGGCCATCCAGCCGGGCGGGGCCGTGCGCGACGCGGAGGTCATCAGGGCCGCCGACGACCGCGGGATGGCCATGGTGTTCACCGGAATACGACATTTCCGGCATTAGCCGAAGACCACCTCCAGCCGAAGACCACCTCAGACCTCCAGAATTGAAATCCGTCAAGGATTTCAATTCTGGAGGTCTGAGGTGGTCTTCGAGGAGGTTGGAGGCGGTTGTTGGTCGCTACTGTTCCCCGCTTGCCCGTGGCGGCCCACGGTTCATGCTGGGCGCATGTTTGATCATGTCGAAAAGCTGAAGGAATTCATCCGCCACCCGAGCGTGTCGACCGACTCGAAATTCCAGGACGGAATGCGGGGAGCCCGGGAGTTTGTGGCGGGCCTTTTGGGCGGGATGGGTCTTCGGGTCGAGGTCGTGCAGACGGCCCGTCATCCGATCGTCCTGGCCGACCGGCCCGGCGAGGCTTCGTGGCCCCACGTCGTCATCTATGGCCATTACGACGTCCAGCCGGCCGATCCGCTCAACCTGTGGCAGACGCCACCCTTCGAGCCCGCCGTCCGGGGCAACCGCATTTACGGCCGCGGAGCGGCCGACAACAAGGGGCCGCTCCTCGCGAACATCGCGGCGGTGGCCCGGCTGCTGGAGAAGAATCCGCGCATTCCGCTGAAGATAACGTTTCTCATCGAGGGCGAGGAGGAGATGGGGAGCCCGAGCTTCCCGGCCTTCCTTGAGAAATACAAGGACCGGCTCGGTCAGGCCGACTTCGTCTACTTGTCCGACACCGCGCTGCCGAGCGAGAATCAGGTGGTCATCACCTGCGGGCTGCGCGGGCTCGCCCTGATGGACCTGCACGTGACGGGGGCGAAGATGGACCTGCACTCGGGCCTGCACGGCGGCGTCCTCCGAAATCCCATCCAGGCGCTGGCTGAGATCTGCGCAACCCTGCACGCGCCCGACGGGCGCGTGAACGTGCCCGGATTCTACGACGATGTGCTCGACGTGGAGCCCTGGGAGCGGGCGGAACTGAAGAAGCTTGGCGGCGACGAGGCGGCGTACGCCAGTTTTCTTGGCATCAGCTCATTTTACACGCCTCCGGGGCTGTCCCCGTTCGAGGCGGTGCGCTTCGCGCCCACGCTGGAGTTCAACGGCATCGGGGGAGGCTACCAGGGCGAAGGCACGAAGACCGTGATTCCGAGCAAGGCGTTCGCGAAGATCAGCTGCCGCCTGGTGCCGAACCAGCGTCCGGCAAGGATCAAGCGCCTGCTCACGGAGACGATCCGCGGGCGAGCCCCGAAGGGTGTCTCGATTGATATCGTCGATCAGCATCAGGGCGAAACCTACGTCGTCGTTCCGCCGGGCCGCTCGAACACGCCGAAGGACCAGTCGCCCGTGCTCGCCCGCGCCTTCAAGGCGGCGGATGCGGCCGTTGCGGACATTTGGGGCCGCCCCCCCCTGTATCTTCGCGAGGGCGGCAGCGTGCCGATCATCCCCGACATCAAGCGCGTGACCGGGCTGGACTCGATCATGCTGGGGCTGTTCCTGCCCGAGGACAACCTGCACGCCCCCAACGAGGGATTCAACCTGGATGTGATGAAGCGCGGAATCGACACCGCGGAGAGAATCCTTGCGGCGGTTGCCGAGTCCGGAAAAGGGCGATGAAAAAGGGCCGGAGGAATCCGGCCCTTGAAAGGCGGCGGAGGCCGGGATGCGGCCTCAGAGAACCGGCGCCGCCGCACCGGCGGCCGGCATCGCCGGACCCGCGCCCGCCTTCGTGACCACGGGATCAACGCGGCGGTCGTGGGCCATCGTCGCCTGATCGGCGTTCTTCGTCGCATCCTCCAGGCCCTTGGAAAGCGTGTCGACCCGGTCGGCGCTGACGCCCAGGCTGAGGAGGTACTTCTTGGCCTCGTTTGCGCGGCGGTCGCCCAGGCTCAGATTGTATTCGGCCGTCCCGCGCCAGTCGCAATGGCCCTCGAGGAGGAGGTGGGCCTGCGGATTCTTGTCGAGATAATCCTTCACCGCCTGGAGCTTCGGGCGCTCGCTGGCCTTGATGCTGGACTTGTCAAAATCGAAATAGACCGCCTGGGCCTCGAGCGACTTTCGGTCCTGGCCGCTCTCGTCGAAGTTCCCGGTGTCGCGCTGCTGGAGGGACATCGCCTCCGGATTGGTGGGCACCGCCTCCGGAGTCAGCGCCGTGTTACCCGTGCCCGTCGGCCCAAGAACGGTCGAATTGGGATCGGGCCGCATGGGCTTCTTCGTGCAGCCTGTGAACACGGCCGCGGAGCTGAGGAGGAGGACGCAAATTAGCTTCGAAACTGATTTCATAAAATAACGAGCTTGAGAATGGGCAGGGCCGACCTGCCCGGCAAGGATTTTAGCGCGGCCCCAGGGTCTATTTTTGCGAACCACGCCGCGCCTAGAAGGCGTTCTTCGGCTGGATGATTCCGGTGTCGACCGCGTAGCGGGTGAGGCTCGCTACGTCATGCAGGTTCAGCTTCCTCATGAGGTTTGTGCGGTGGTTGTCGACCGTCTTCATGCTGATCCCGAGCTTCGAGGCGATGTCCTTCGTGCTGTGGCTCTCCGCGATCAGCTGCAGGATCTCGCGCTCGCGATCCGTGAGGAAGTCCGGCGTGTTGCTCGAGCCGGGATTGGCGACGACATTGCGAAGCAGGGAGGCCACCGCCGGTCCGAAGTACGTGCCGCCGCTGGCGACCGTCTCCAGGCCCTTCTTGAATTCGAAGAGCCCCGCCATCTTTTCGACGAAACCATGGGCGCCGGCCTCGATCATCTCGCGCACGAGCACAGGATTCTCATGCCCGGAAAAAACGAGGACCCGCAGGTTCGGCAGCTTCTTTATGAGGCGCCGCAGGATTTCGACCCCGTTGAGGCCCGGGAGTTTCGCGTCCAATACGGCGATGTCGGGCTTTGTCTCGATGCACAGCTCGATCGCCTGATGGCCCTCGCCGGCCTCCCCCACGAGCTGGTAGTTGCTGTCGAGGCGAAGAATCTCGACCAGCATCTCCCGGATGGCGGTTTGGTCTTCGATGATGACGAGGCGTTTCATGGCGGGGCTAAAGGCTGGTGGGTTGGCCGGGATTCGAACCCGGAACCAACGACTTAAAAGGACGCTGCTCTACCGTTGAGCTACCAACCCTTGAATCCAGTCAATTTAAAGTTTGTTTTGCGCAGAAGGGGGCATTCATGGGAATGCCCGAATGTTCCGTTGCCAGAAGTACCGAATCCCGTAAACAACGCAAGAAAGGTCGGTTCTACGGGTGCCTTTTTGTTCCGGGCAAGCGAAAACGGCGGTTTGGGCGCCAAGGCCGGGCCCGGGCAGCCTGTTGACCAGGGAGCCCCCGATGCCTTATTACCTTAACCCTCACGAATCTTGGGAACAATTCAGAAATATACGCATCAGACCGAGACAGAGCGCATGTCTTCCAAAGCTCAAGAGGTTGCCCTTGACCGTATCCTGGTGGACCGTTTCAAAAGCGGGGACCAGACCGCCTTTGACGAAATGGTCGGGCGGTATTGGGGCCGCATTTACTCGATGGTAAACCAGCTCTTGCGCAATCCGCAGGATGCGGAGGAAGTGACCCAGGACGCCTTCATCCGGGCCCATCGGGGCCTGGGCAACTTCAGGGGCGACTCCGCCTTTTCGACCTGGCTTTACCAGATCGCAACCAACCTCGCACGCAACCGCTACTGGTACTGGTGGAGGCGGAAGCGCGACAAGTCCGTGTCGATCGATGCGCCCATTGGCGCGGACAACGACACGACATTGGCGGACATCATTTCGGCGGAGGTGGAGACCCCGGATGACATCACTGTCACCCAGGAATTCGTCAACCGCATCGGCACCGGCATGGAAAAACTCGGAACCAAGCACCGGGAGATTCTCATACTGCGCAACGTCAAGAACCTTTCGTACGAGGAGATCGCCGGCATTCTCGGCATCTCGATCGGGACGGTGAAAAGCCGCATCGCCCGGGCGCGCGAAAGCCTGCGTTCGCGTTTGGGAGAGGACTTCAAATGAAAGATTCTGAATTCATCGAACTTCTAAACCTCTACGTGGATCATGAGATCGGCGCCGGGGACGCAAAGCGGCTCGAGGCCGAGGTCACGGGCGACCCGGCGCGCCGGCAGATTTACAGGCAGTACTGCAGCATGCAGAAGGCCTGCAAGGTGCTCGCCGAACGGCACCTGGAGCCGGTGCCGGAGGCCCTCGCGTTTCCGGTCCGCCGCGAAAGGCCGCGATGGGTGGCGATTGTCCCGGCTTCGGGCCTTGCCCTGGCTGCGTGCATTGCCGTGGTTCTTGTCGTTCGCAGCCAGCTATTCGCGCCGGCCCCCGCCGGGCGGTCCGCCTCCCTGGTTGCGGCGCATGAGGGTTCCGCCGCGCAGGCGAGCCTTCCCTCGATCGCGCCGGACAGTTACGCGCGCGCCCTCGTTCCGGCGCTTTCCATCCGCGAATTCAATTTGAACGCCGACGCGCACGCCTCGGAGGGCCTGATTGCGGCCGCCAGCCAGAATCAGGACACCCCGCTGGCCTGGATCGCGCGGCTGCAGATGCAGCCGAATCAGCAGATCCCCGGCGACCAGGTCAATTTCAAGCCGAGCACCGCTTTTCTGACAACCGACGCTCAGGACAATCGTTCGTCTTCCGGGGAGCAGGAGCCCGAGGAGACGGTGGCATTCCGCTTCCAGCGCTAGCCGCCCAGCGCCTTCTTGATCAGCGCCTCGGCGTCGGCATCGGATCCGAGCGCCAGGCCGGCCCGCCGCACCGACTGATCCGCCTCCGGCGCCTTGTAGCCCAGGGCGACAAGGGCGGAAACGGCGTCGCGATGGGCGTTTTCCCCGGGGCCTGAAGCCCCCATGGCGCCCGCCGAGGCTGGGCCCGCTTCCGGCCCGCCGACCAGGCTTTTCAGCTCGATGACAAGGCGTTCCGCCGTTTTTTTCCCGATTCCCGGGCACTTCGACAGCGTGCCGACATCGCCCGCCCGGATCGCCCCTTCAAGGAGCGGCAGGGACAGCCGGCTCATGATTCCCAGCGCGACCTTTGGGCCGACCCCGGTCACCCGCTCGATCATGAGGCGGAAAAAATCCCGTTCCGCGGCGGTCGAAAACCCGTAAAGAACCTGCGCATCCTCTCGATACACGACGTGCGTGTGAAGCTTCACGGGTGAGCCGGCGCGCGGCAGCCGCTCCGAAGTCGTGATCGGGATGTTCACCTCGTAGCCGAGGCCGTTCAATTCGACGACAGCCAGCAGCGGCGTGGCGCTCGCCAAGTTGCCCTGGATGGAGGTGATCACGTCCCGCCGCGGCCGGCGGGCGCCGCGTTCAAGCCCAGAACGTCCTGCATGTCGTAAACGCCGGCCTTCCGGCCGGCCACCCATTGCGCGGCCTGCACCGCGCCCCGCGCGAATATCGCCCGGTCGGAGGCCTTGTGCGTGAGTTCCAGCCTTTCCCCGATTCCGGCGAAGATCACGGTGTGGTCGCCCACGACGTCTCCGCCGCGAATGGAGTGGACTCCAACCTCGGATTTCGAGCGTTCGCCGGTGAGCCCCTTGCGCCCGTGCCGGAGAGACCCGGCGTCGAGCCTGCGCTCCTCCAGGATGATCTCGAGGAGCCGCGCCGCTGTGCCGCTGGGGGCGTCCTTCTTGAAGCGGTGGTGCATCTCGATGACCTCGGCGTCGTATTCGGGGCCGAGGATGCGCGCGGCCTGGCGGCTGAGGGCGAAAAGCAGGTTCACCCCCACGGAAAAATTGCCCGCCCAAACGCAGGGCACGCGCGCTGCGAGCGGCAAAAGCGCCTTCCTTTCCGCGGCGGAGTGCCCGGTCGTCCCGATGACGATCGCCTTCTTGTGCGTTGCGGCCAGCTCAAGCAGCGAGCGGGTCGCCTGCGGAGAGCTGAAGTCCACCACGACGTCGCAGGCTCCCATCGAGGCGGCGGGGTCGTCCCCGACATCCACGGCCGCCCCGATCCGCACGCCGGCGTCGCGGGCCGCCTGGATGACCGCGGCTCCCATGCGTCCCTTTGAGCCGTTCAAGAGGAGGGTGAGAGGCATTTGGGTGGGAATTGCAGCCGTTATGCGCGCAATGGGCGGAAGGGCGGTCCTTGGGCCGGGCGGATCACTTTCCCAGCGCCTCCAGGGCGCGTTCGAGGACCGCCCGGTTGGGCGAGCTCATCTCGCAAAGCGGCAGGCGGACCTCGTCGGAGCCGATGATGCCCGCCCGGGCGAGCGCCGCCTTGATCGGGACCGGATTGGATTCGATGAACAGGGCCTTGAAAATGGGATAAAGCTTCCGGTGCTGTTTTCCGGCGGCCGCGAAGTTGTTCTCGAGCGCCAGCCTCACAAGCCTGCCGACTTCGCGGACGAACAGGTTCGAGGCCACGCTGATCACCCCCTCGGCGCCGGCCGACATGAAGGGCAGGGTGAGCACGTCGTCCCCGCTCAGGACGGTGATGTCCGATCCGAGCGCCTCCTTGAGCTGGTCCACCCGGTCGACGCTCCCGCCCGCCTCCTTGACCCACCGGACATGGCCGTACCTCGCGCGCAGGCGCTGGACCACGGGCACACCGATTTCGATCCCGCACCGGCCCGGGATCGAATAAAGGATGATCGGCCGGTCGGTCGTGTCGGCGATCGTCGCAAAATGGCGGAAAAGGCCCTCCGGCCCGGGCTTGTTGTAATAGGGAGCCACGACGAGCATGGCATCCGCTCCGGCCTCGTGGGCGAGCGCCGTCAGGCCGACGGCCTCCGCCGTCGAGTTTGATCCGGTGCCCGCGATCACGGGAACACGCCCCCGCACGGCTGCGATGACGGCGCGCACGACCTCGATGTGCTCCTCGTGGGAGAGTGTCGGCGATTCGCCGGTCGTGCCGACGGGCACGAGCCCGTCTATGCCGCCCCGGATCTGGAATTCCACGAGTTTGCGCAAATCGTCGTAGGCGACCTTTCCGTTGCGGAATGGCGTGACGAGGGCGGTGATCGTGCCGGTTAGCGGGCGGAGCTTCATGGCTGGTTTTCGAGTAGATAGCACCTTGCGCTTCAAGGCAAGAGCACGACCCGCTGGAATTGAAGCTTGGATTTGGTGACACCGTGGGCTTTTCTGATAGGTTTCATCCGGCATGTCGCTCGCATTCATATTCGCAGGTCAAGGCGCCCAGCGCGTTGGCATGGGCAAATCGCTCCACGCCGGCTCGCCGGCGGCCCGCGCCCTTTACGAGGAGGCCAAATCCATCCTGGGCTGGGATCTTGCGCAGGTGTCGTTTGAGGGTCCGGAGGCCGCGCTCACGGAGACCAAGGTCTGCCAGCCCGCCCTCTACGTGCACGGGATGGCCGTTTTGGCGGCCCTGCGCGAGAATCGGAAGGGGGAGCTCGCGCCGGCGATGGCCTTCGGCCTCAGCCTGGGAGAATTGACGGCGTGCGCGGCGGCGGGCGTCTTCGACTTTGCCACGGGATTGCGGATCGTGGCCGAACGCGGGCGCCTGATGCAGGAGGCCTGCGAGCGGAGCACGGGCACGATGGCGGCGATCGTCGGCGAGGAACGCGACAAGGTTCGCGCCCTCTGCCGGGAGTTCGAAATCGAGGCGGCCAATTTCAACGCCCCGGGGCAGATCATCGTTTCCGGCGAAAAGGCCCGGGTCGAGTCGGCGATCGAGGCGGCCAGGGCGCGCGGCATGAAAAAGGTCATCCCCCTCAACGTCGCCGGCGCCTACCACAGCCGCCTGATGGCGCCCGCGCGGGATGCCTTTTCGGCCTTCCTGTCCGGAATCGGCTTCGGCGCCCCGCGTTTCGCCCTTTTGACGAATACGACGGGCGGGCCCGTCGCCGAGCCCGCCAGGATCAAGGAGGCGCTGGTGAACCAGATCGTCTCGCCCGTCCTGTGGGAGGACTGCATGCGCACCGCGGCCGCCGCCGGGGCCTCCGAGTTTTGGGAACTCGGGCCCGGCGGGGTCCTGGCGGGCCTCGCCCGCCGCACCGACAAGGCCTGGACGGTGAAGTCGTACTGCGAATTCCCCGACGTGGCGGGCTGATCCATGGACGAGCTTCTGACACGCAATTTCTGCATCATCGCCCACGTCGATCACGGGAAGACGACGCTGTCCGACCGGCTGCTCGAGCACACCCACTCGGTCGAGCAGCGGGTGATGACCGACCAGTACCTCGACTCCATGGACCTCGAGAAGGAGCGAGGCATCACGATCAAGTCCCATCCGGTCTCGATGCACTACCGCGCGAAGGACGGCCGGATGTACAAGCTGAACCTCATGGACACGCCGGGCCACGTCGATTTTTCCTACGAGGTTTCGCGGAGCCTGGCCGCCTGCGAGGGAGCCGTCCTGCTGATCGACGCCGCCCAGGGAGTCGAGGCCCAGACCGTCGCCAATGCGCACCTCGCCTTCGCCCAGAAGCTGAAGGTGATCCCGGTCATCAACAAGATCGACCTGCCCAGCGCCAACCTGGAGCTTTGCATCCGCCAGCTCGAGGACATCCTCACGATTCCCGCCGAGGAGGTCATCCTGGCCAGCGGCAAGTCGGGGATCGGGATCGACGAGATTCTCGAGGCGATCGTCCAGCGCGTCCCTCCGCCCCGGTGGACCGGGTTTGCCCAGACCCGCGCGCTCGTCTTCGACTCCCTCTACGACTCCTACCGGGGAGTCATCGCGCACGTGCGGGTCTTTTCCGGCACGATCCGCGCGGGCGAAATGATGATGCTCATGAGCACGGGCCAGAAGGCGGAGGTGAAGGAAGTCGGGGTGTTCATGCCGAAGATGGCGAAGGCCGACATCCTGGGGCCCGGCGACGTCGGCTACGTCGTCTCCAGCATCAAGGAGCCCTCCGAAATCAAGACCGGCGACACGATCACCCTGGCCGCGAAGCCGGCCGCCGAAATGCTGCCGGGCTTCAAGGAGGTGCACCCGATGGTTTTCTGCGGGCTCTACCCCGTCGAGAGCTCCGATTACGAGAAGCTGAAGTCCGCCCTCGGCCGCCTGAGGCTGAATGACGCCGCCTTCGTCTACCAGCAGGAGAGCTCGGTCGCGCTGGGCTTCGGCTTTCGCTGCGGGTTTCTCGGGCTCCTCCACATGGAGATCATCCAGGAGCGGATCCGCCGCGAGCACGACGTGGACATCATTTCCACCTACCCCAGCGTCATTTACCGGGTGACCAGGCACGGGGGCGAAACCGTCGAGATCGACAATCCCGTGAATCTCCCCGACGCGGGGCTCATCCTCGAGATCCGGGAGCCCACGATCGTGGCCTCGCTGCACATTCCAAACGACTCCATGGGGGACATCTTCGCCCTGGTCATGGAAAAGCGCGGGACGGTCGACCACACCGACACGCTCGATGCGACCAGGGTCATGCTCAGCTGCCTCCTGCCGCTCAACGAGATTCTCGTTGATTTCAACGACCGCCTAAAGAGCATCACCCACGGCTATGGCTCGATGGACTACGAACTGGGCGCGTACCGCCCGGCCGACCTTGTAAAGATGGAAATCCTGGTCAACGGCGACCCGGTGGACGCCTTCGCCACGATCGTGCACCGCGAGAAGGCCGAGGGGCGGGGCCGGGAGCTGTGCGAAAAGCTGGCCGGGATCATTCCTCCGCAGATGTTCAAGATCGCGATCCAGGCCGCGATCGGCGGCAAGATCATCGCGCGCGACAATGTAAGGGAGATGCGCAAGGACGTCACCGCCAAGTGCTACGGAGGCGACATTTCGCGCAAGCGGAAGCTTCTCGACAAGCAGAAGGAGGGGAAGAAGAAGATGAAGCAGTTCGGCAAGGTCTCGATTCCCTCGGACGCCTTCATCCAGGTGCTCAAGAACAACTAATCAAAAGCCCCCGTGTTCGGACTCTTTTCCTCCCAAGAAAAAAAGATGCGGCAGAACGCCGCCAACTGGCTGGAGCTTGCCGACAAGGTGTGGCATGTCCGGCGCGACGTGCTTCCGGCGGCGGAGGCCGCGGAGCTGTCCCGGCTGCGCAACGGCCTCGGCCAGATGCTCCGGGACCGGGCCGACGCCGCCAGGCTTAAACTGGGGATCGAGGCGCTCGAGGGCGCCCTTCGCCGGAGCGGGGGGGCCGTCTATCCGAAGAGCTCGCTGACCGAGAACATCGAGTTTCTCCTCGTCGCGGCGATCGTGATCCTGGGAATCCGCGCCTATTTCGTGCAGCCCTTCAAGATCCCCACAAACTCGATGTGGCCGACCTACTACGGGATGACGGCCGAGAACCTGAAGCCGGGCACCCCGGCGCCGGGGATCGCCGAGCAGGCCTTCCGGCTGGCCGCCTTCGGCGCCGAAAGGCGCCAGGCCATCGCGCCGAGGTCGGGGGTCATTTCCGCGCCCTTCTTCCTCAGCGACCGGACCCTCTATCTCGCCCCCACGCTTCGCAACGGCCGCAGCTGGCTCATATTCCCGGCCGTGGAGAAGGAGTACACGTTCTACATCGACGGGGAGCCGGCCTCGGTCCGGGTGCCCGAGGACTTCAACGAATTCGAGGGCAACGTGCTGATCCCGACCTTCTTCGGCACCCGGGAGAGGATGATGGCGTATTTAAGCGATCAATACACACACGGGCGCTTCAGCGACAAGGACATCCTGGTGGACGAGAGGACGGGCCAGTCCGAGCGCGTCCTCTTGTTCCCCCTTCCGGCCACGGCGCGAGCCGGGGAGCCGGTCGTCCGGTTCGACCTGATGACGGGCGACCAGCTGTTCGTCGACCGGCTGAGCTACAATTTCATGAGGCCGCGGGTGGGGCAGGGGTTCGTCTTCAGCACGCGCAACATCCCGGCGATCGGGCTGGATGAGTTCTACATCAAGCGGCTCGTCGGGACCCCGGGCGACACGCTGGAGGTCCGCTCGCCCGTCCTCTACCGGAACGGCAGCCCCATCACCGGAGCCGGGGCCTTTGACCTGAACGCGAGGCGGGTGCCGCCGTACGGCGGTTATACCTACGGCAACAGCCTGGGTTCCGGCCGGTACCTGTTCCAGGGAAAGACGCTGACCGTCCCAACCGGCTCATTTTTCGCGATGGGCGACAATTCGGCCGACAGCTCCGACGGGCGGGTCTGGGGCTTCGTGCCGGCGGCCGACGTCGTCGGCCGGCCGCTTTTCATCTATTACCCCTTTACCCGACGCTGGGGTCCGGCCCGCTGACCGCCGTCAATTCGCAGCTTCCAACTTGCCCGACGACCGCCCGGTAATCGCCTACCTTTTCACGACGTTTCCGAGCCCGACGGAGACCTTTTTGCAGCGCGAAATCACGGCGCTGCGGGCGCGCGGCGCCAATCTGAGGCTGTACTCGCTTTGGGGGGGGGCCTCCTCCTTCCGCGGGCTGCCCATCGAGCGATTCCCAAAGTGGCGCCTCGTCACGCTGGCATGGCTCATTCCCTGCGAGGCCTGGCGGCGCCCCCGGGTGCTGTGGGAGCTCCTGCGGGGCCTCGGCACCCGCCTTGCGCCATCCTGGCTCAATTTCTGGGAGAATATGCTCGGGGCCGGCTTCGCCTGCGTCTACGCGGGAGAATTCCGGAGGCATCCGCCGGCCCTCATCCACGCCGCGTGGGGCGGGGCGCCCGCCACCGCCGCATGGCTCCTATGGCGGATTGACGGCCACCGGTACAGCGCCGCGGCGCACGCCTACGATCTGTTCGAGCATGGCGGCGACTGGTGGCTGACCGAAAAGCTCGCCTCCGCGGCCTTCGTCCACACCTCCACCGAGATGGGGCGGCGGGCCATTCTCGAGCGGGGCCTGGCTCCCGAAAGGGTCTTTTGCATCCGCCGCGGCCTCGACCGCATCCAACCGATGAAGCCGCTTCGCGCCTCGCGGGTGCCGCTGAACCTGCTCTGCGTCGCGCGGCTGGTCGAGAAGAAGGGGGTCGACCGCCAGCTGCGCATCTACGCCGCGTTGCGGGAGGCCGGGCTTCCGTTTGCCGCCCGGATAGTCGGCGAGGGCCCCCTGCGCCCGGCGCTTGAGAAGCTGGCGGGGAGCCTCGGCGTCGCGGCCGACGTCACGTTCATCGGGCAGGTGCCGCACCACGAGGTCTGGGGCGAATTGGAGAGGGCCGATGTCCTCCTTCACACGGGAGTCGTCGCCCCGAGCGGCGACCGCGACGGCCTGCCGAACGTCATCCCCGAGGCCATGTCGGTCGGCGTCCTGGTCGTCACCTCGCCCGCCGCCGGAACGACCGAGGCGGTTTCGGACGGCGTGAACGGGTTCGTCGTGCCCTCGGGCGAGCCGCAGGCCTGGGTCGCGGCGCTGCGCCGCCTGGCGGCCGACGACGACCTGGCCGAGCGATTTCGCGCCGCCGCGCGCGGCTGGGTCGTGCGGAATTTCGACGCGCACAAGAACGGGGCGCTCCTGCTCGAACAGTTCGAGCGGGTGATCAGGGAAGGCCGCGGATGAATCCCGTCGGCGCCGCCCGTCCGCCGGCGGCCGCGGCGCGGGTGCCCGCCTACAGCTTTTTCAGGGCGTAGGCCATCGCATCGCCGATCTTCTGCAGCTGCTCGTCGGTGTGCTGCGCGGAGATCGCGGTCCGGACCAGGTCCTTGCCCGCGGGAACGGCGGGGGCGATCGACATGACGGTGAACACACCCTTTTCCAGGAGCGCCCTCCAGAAAATATAGACCCGCTCCTTCGAACCCAGGACGATCGGCAGCGCCGGAGTCTCGCTGTCCCAGATGTCCAGGCCAAGGTCCTTCAGGATCGCCCTGTACTTCTTCGCATTCGACCAAAGGCGCTCGCTGTGCTCCGGCTCCGTTTGCATGATTTCAAGCGAGGCCTGGGCCGCGGCCGCCTGGCCCGGGCTGAGGGCGGCGCTGAAGATGGTCTGCTTTGAATTCGTGCGCAGGTACTCGACGATCTCGCGGGAGGCCGCGACAAATCCGCCCGTGCTTGCGAGGGACTTCGAGAGGCTTCCGCAAATCACGTCGACCTTGTCGTTCAGTCCGAAGTGGTCGACCGTGCCCCGGCCCTGGCGCCCCAGGACCCCGAAGCCGTGGGCGTCGTCGAGCACGGTGAAGCATCCGTTCTCCTCCGCGATCTCGGTGAGCTCCGGCAGCCGGGCAATGTGCCCCTCCATCGAATACACGCCCTCGACGACGAGCAGCTTCGGGGCCTCGCCCGGGGCCGTCGAGAGGATCTCCCGCAGGTCGTCGGGGTTGTTGTGCGAGAAGCGCTCGACCGAGGCCATGGTGAGGCGGATCCCGTCCAGCAGGCAGGAGTGGATGTTCTTGTCCGCGAAGATAAGGTCCCCCTTCTGCGCGAATGCGGCCACGGCCGACATGCACGACAGGTATCCGGCCGCGTGGACGTGGCAGGCCTCGCGCCCGAGGAATGCGGCCAGCCTTTCCTCCAGCTCGATATGATAGCTTCGGGAGCCGTTCGACGGCCTCGCGCCGTTCGTGCTGGTGCCCCATTTCCGGGTCGCGGCGCAGGAGGCCTCGACGACCTTCGGGTGGAAGGCCAGCCCCAGGTAGTCGTTGCTCGACAGCATGATCATCTCCCGGCCGTCCAGCCGGACGGTCGTCCCGTGCTGGGAGTCCATGGCGTGGTAGAACGGATCGTACTTCTGACGCATCCGGGTCGGGTAGTCGTCGTGACAGCGCGCGAGAACGGCCTTCTTGTGCTTCGTGAATAAGGATAACGCCATGCCGCCTGAACGCTACCCCGGACGGAGCCGATGGCAATTAGAAGTTACCCCGTCAGGGGCCGGCGGCATCGGAGGTTGCCGCCCGGATGGCGCTCACTGCGGCGGCGCGCCCCTGATCACCAAATCGGTCACCATGAAGGTCAGGGGGCGCGGGTCGTCCGTTTCGGGAGACTGGGGGGGCTGCGGGGTGGAAAACGCGACCTCCGTGTCCCCGGGGGCCAGATCCAGGTCCAGGGTCAGGACCGGTGCGGATGCATACCTTCCGTCTATCGGACCCGACCAAACGGTCTTCCCATGCACGCTCACGCTCAGGTCGCGGCGGGCGAAACTCAACGCGCGGAAGCTAAGATGGACTTGGAGCGATTTGCCGCTCGTGTTCATGACGCTCAACTGCGCCTGCTGCTCCGTGGCCCAGCGCCAATTCCTGGAACCGTCCTGTTCCGGCGCGGACCAACCGCCGTCAAAACGGATTGCAAGATCGTGGGCGATCCGGGGCGCGGCCTGGACCGTGTATTCCTGCCGCAGCGGCACCTGCTGGCCGAACCGGACGAATTCGCAGATCCCCGCCGGAACGAAGCAATTGCCGAGGATGAACCAGAGGAGCCACCGTCGATTGGGCCGCATCGCGAGCAGGAGGTTGAACGCCAGGGTGACGGGAAGGGCATGGCGGGTGACCGTGAAATAGCCCGTTCCACCCCAAACCTTGGAGGAGACGCAAAGGAAGAACAACGCGAAGACCGCGCCGACCCTCCAAAGCCGGTCCTTCCAGTTTGGATGCGTCAAAACGTACAGGCATTGGGTCAGCGTCGCAACGATCGTGAGAAGGGCATGCGGCTCGCTCGGCTCCTTTAGCAGGCTGCCCGGCCAAAGGCCGTCCCTGTGAATCGCGGCAATTGCATCCGCCGCCCTTCGAAAAATCGCGCGCAACGGCCAGTCCAGGTTGCCGCCAACCATGTTGCCGTTTGCCCTCAATCGCCATGCGACGTAGGCGAACCAGAGCAGCAGCGGAACCCCGGAAATCAATGCGATCAGGAGGTTCCTCCTCAGGGCGGTTCCCCAGGGGCGCCTGAACTCCACCAAGCCGGACAGTCCAAGCAGATTGACCTCGCGGGTGAGAGCCGCCAACGCCAGCGTCCCCGCGCCGCCGAGCCCTCCTATCATGACGGCGAGCGTCATCAGGACGAATGCGGGGAAGTCGGTTAGGGTCCGATAGATCGATTCGACCACGCCGCAGGTGAGCAGCATCGCCGCAAAGCCGCCGGCGCCGGGCCATCCATAACGGCGAAAAAGCACAAAAAGAATCACAACATACCCGAGCCAAAACACGGGATTCAGCGCCGCATATGCGTTGAGCACCCATGACGGACGTCCGAAGCCGCCGATCCAGGCGAGCCAGGGCAGAAGAATGCGGTGCGCCCGATAGGGAGGATCGTCAAGCGCGGCATTCAACTGCGGATCCCGCAGGAGCGGATCGAGCGACAACTCCGCGTAGAACTGGCCGTCAAAGCCCCATCGTTTCGGCGGGTTTGGATCCTCGTACTTGGATGCCGTCCGATAGGCCGCGATTTCGCGGTCCTTGAATACGTTCCCGATCGGAATGAACGGGGTGAGGCCAAAGTCGGGCGTCCAGACGCGGATGCAGGTGACAAGAACGATTGCGATCGCGGCCGCGGCCACCGCCCCAAAGGCCCAGCCGGCCCGGCGGGGAAAAAACTCGGTTAGGCGTTTCAAGAGGATTGGCCCATGGTTGGAGAACGGGAGGTCCGGCGCGGAAGGTCGCCGATCCACGCCGCCACATCGCGGGAGTAATCCGACCAGGTCCGGACGGGGCGCATTTTCGCGGCTGCCGCCAGCGCCGCCCTTTTCCCAGGGTCGGAGAGGAGCAGCCCGATCGCCGAGGCGAAGGCGCCCGCGTCCGCCGAATCGACGGTCAGGCACCCGCCTCCGCGCGAGATTTCCCCGAGCGCCCCGCGACCGAGGCAAATGCAGGGCCGCCCGCGGGCGACACTTTCGGCAATCGGAAGGCCGAAGCCCTCGGCGAGCGAGGGGTAGACCGTGAATTCGCAGGCCGCGTAGGCGTCTTCCCTGGCCGCGTCGCCCACGGCCCCAAGGTAGACGAGCGGACGGCCCGCGCGCTGCAGCTCCCAGATCCGGCGAAGCGCGCCGGCGCCGGTCTGCGTCTGCGCAAGCCCGATCAATCGCAGCTCAAATCTCATCCCCCGCGCCCAAAGAAGTTCGCACGCCTCGAGCAGGGCGAGGTGGTTTTTCCTTCCTTCGATGGTTCCGACGCTCAGGACGACCGGAAGCGCCGGCGCCGGCATTGCCGGCGGCGGGGGCGGAGGATCGATGCCAAGCGGAATTGCGGCGACCGGAGGGAGGTCGTGGAGCCCAAGTCGGCGCCAGTGCTCGATCAGCCTGTCCCGCGAGTCCTGCGAGACGGCGGCGACGCCGTCGAACCCGGCCAGGTCCTGCAGATAGCCCGGGGCGCGCGCCACGCTGCCCGGGGGCGTCAGCTCGGGATGCGTGAGCGCAATCGCATCGTGAAATATGGCCCCGCGGGGCCCCGGGATGGAGGAAAAAAGGCCGGGCAGGGCCGTCGCCACAACCGGTGAAAAGATCTCGGGCGCGAGAAACGCGCCGCCGCCAACGGGAACCAACCGGTTCAGCCGCGCCGAGAGCAGGCGCCTGAGCGTTCCCCGGACCCGGGCCGCGAGGGGCCAGCGGGCGCCCCGCCTGGCTCCCGGGGCCAACGCGGCGATATTGGCCGCTTCCCAGCGCTCGAGGGGCCGCCACGCGCGCAGGTACGGATCGTGGCAGATCGGGCGGGCCCCGGCCCCAAGCGTCTGCACGAGGGCGCGGGCCACGCGCTGAACTCCCGTGCGTGCCCGCGTATGGCTCGTGTGGGTGAGGTCTATTAAAATGGGGGCCATCAATTCGAAGCTGCGTCGTTGCGGCGGGAAGGACTGTCTTTTCGTCTTTTGCGCCCCAGCTCAATTCATTTTTGGCCGGATGCGCGAGCCGCGCGTCGTCGCACGGGCTCATCTTGTGCGCCGCAGCGCGGTTTAAATCCGCTTCCACCGCACCTGGATATGCGCTTGTGTAAGCGCGCTCCAATCCCATGCCACCCCGTTCCATGAACCGCGAGATCGCCGACAGACGGGCGGCGCAGGATGAATTCTTTTCAAAGGTCAAAGCCCACTGGCTTGGGAATTACTTCCGCGCGCAGACGCGGCGGATCGCGTCCAGGCTGCAGACGCGGCCCTCGGTCTTCATCGGAGACCGGCTGCAGTATGAACCGGACGCCCTCGCGTTTCTTTCGCAGCATAGGGCGGCGACCGATACGCTGGTCCTTTATACGCACAGTGCGGTGTGGATTCCGGTCAAGAAGGTCTTCCAGGCGTTCGGCCTTTCAAGGTCGCCTCCATTCCCCAATTGGGCGAACCCGAAGGATGTAAGGGCGCTGATAACGCTGTCGGGGTGGACGCTGGTGCACGAGGACTGCAAGATCCTTTGCCCGTTCAGCCTTTTCGGGATCGGCTACCTGGTAAATCGGTGGATCGCCCCGCTTGTGCCGTTCTTCTGCATGGCGCGCTTTTACGTTTGCCGAAACATTCCGAGGCCCTCCGCGGCCAGCGTCTCCATCATCGTTCCCTGCCGGAACGAGGCGGGGCATATCGGCCAGATCATCCCGCGCACGCCGGCCTTCGCCCCCATCGAATGGATATTCGTCGAGGGTCATTCCACGGACGATACCTGGGAGAAAATCCAGGCGCTGCCGCGTCTGCATCCCGACCTGAAGATTCGCGTGGCGCGCCAAACGGGCCGGGGCAAGGGGGACGCCGTGCGCGAGGGCCTGAAGCTGGCGACCCACGAGATGGTGTTTATCCTGGACTCCGACCTGTCGACGCCGCCCGAGGAACTCCCCGCGTTTTACGACGCAATGATCCAGGGAAAGTGCGATTTTGCCAACGGCAACAGATTATATTACCCCATGCAGGCCAAGGCTATGCCATTTACAAACCAGGTTGCAAACTGGTTTTTCGGGCTGGCGTTCTCGTGGCTTTTGGGAGCGCCGGTGAAAGACACCCTCTGCGGAACGAAGGTTATGTGGCGCGGGGATTTCGAGTCCGCGGTGGCCCTGCGTCCTTTCCTGGATTCGATCGATCCATTCGGGGATTTCGACATGCTCTTCGGCGCCCGCCTGCTCCATCTGAGAATTCTGGACATACCCGTCCATTACTGCGACCGCCAGTATGGAACGACCAATATCCATCGCTGGCGGCACGGGTCCATGCTGTTTCGCATGCTCTGGCTGGCCGCACGCAAGATCAAATTTATCTAAAAAGCGGAGATGATCTCGAGGCGCCGGCGGTAGCGCGCGCCGATCGCCTCCGGCGAAAAGCGGGCGGCGATCGTCGATCGCGCGCTTTCGCCGAGCCGGGCGGCGAGCGCCCGGTCGCCGGCCAGGCGGCGCATCCACTCGGCCGCATGGGCGGTGTCCGCGTCCGCCCAGGTTGCTCCCCGCGAATACGGCCCATGGCTTTTCTCCAGGGACACGATTCGGGCCCTGACCGGACACCCATTGTCGGAATTCACGTACTCCGCAGTGGCGGACCAATCGGTGGAAATGGCGGGCTTTCCAAGGGCCATGCACTCCGCGGCAGCGAGGCCGAAACCCTCGGCGCGGTGGAGCGAGACCAGGCAGTCGCAGGCCGCCTCCAATGCCCAGACATCCCCCCGGTCCAGCGTCTCAAAGATGAGAATCGCCCCCGGTTCCCGGGCAAGGGCGGCCTGAAGCTTCTCGAACTCGGCGGCGTTGGACTGGGCGTTCTGCACCTTGACGACCAGCCTGGCGGCGGCCGGGTCGAGCCCCGATTCCCGGAAGGCCTGAATCGCGGCGCCCGGATTTTTCCTCTCCGCATAGGAGTTGAGGTCGAACAGCGTGAGGAAAAGAAACGGCCCGGCCGGCAGGCCCAGCCGCGCCCGCAGCTGCGCGGTGTCCGCGGCCGGCGCGGGAACCGAGATCGCGTGGGGCATCGCAAGGACGGGCAGGGGACACTTGAGGGCGATCGCCTCCCGCGTGAACTGGCTCGGGCACCAGATCTCGTCAAAATAATCGAAGCTCGGGAGCCAGGCGTCGGGAAACTCCGGCAATTCCCAGGCGAAGTAACCCACGTTGTACCTGGCGGCGCGAAATGACCTGCCGTGATGGTGGTCGATGTCGCGGGAGGCCGGTGGATCGACGTGGATGACATTGACCGCGTGCGGATTGTCCTCCTGCAGGCGCGACGCATAGGTCATGTCGCCGAGCCTGTTCCTGCAGTTGAGCTTGAGCGGCACAAGGG
This sequence comes from Opitutaceae bacterium, assembly GCA_050015855.1. Lineage (GTDB taxonomy): Bacteria > Verrucomicrobiota > Verrucomicrobiia > Opitutales > Opitutaceae > Palsa-1447. The sequence goes on from JBEKAO010000019.1 coordinate 50,374, forward strand.
CGGCCGGAATCCGGGCCGCGTCGGCCGCGCGCGCCATGCAGCGCGCGGACTCGCCAATGCCGAGGTCGGCGGTCAAAAAGCCCACGATGTTGATGCCCAGGCGCGCATGGCCGCGGGCGAACTCGCGGGAGAAGGGGGCCTGGCGCTGCGCGAAATCATAGATGATCTCGCCCGCATCGGTCGCCAGGGAACTCAGCCGCAACTGCCGGTTTTTGTTCTGCCTCCGAAACCGCTGGAGAGGTCCAAGGCCCGTCACGCGGCCGAGCCACGCAAGCGCGTTTGTGAAGGCGACGCCCTCCAGGCGCAGCGCGAGGACGGACCGGTCCGGACTGCCGGCGTTGGGCAGTTCAAACCGCAGTTCCCACGGGCCGGGTTTGGACGAGGCGATCTCACCAGTCGCAACGCCGTCGATCACGGCGGTCAGGGCCGGGAAACCGGCCTCGACTCCGCGGGCCTCCGGATGGGCTCGCAGCTCGCCCTTGAGCACGAGTCCCCTGACTCCGTCAAGGGGAGGAAGACGGATGCACCCCTCTTCCCGCAGCCACGCGGAGTTTTCCGCGAATTCATCGAAAAAAATGCCGGAATAGTCCGTGAAGCGTCTGCAGTTGGGGCCTTCCGGCGGGTTGATCCGGTGCTGAGCCATTGAGCAAGAAGGTCAAGGCGCGGGGACCTTCCTGTCAAAGCTTACCACCCGCCGTCATTGGGTGCGGACCAGTCCCTGGACCGAATCCTCGGCGATCACGCCCGGGCCCTTCGCCGCATCGATCCTCACGTTGCGCAGCGTGACCCCCCGGGCGTTCATGATGTGCAATCCCTTCGGGGCTTCGATCGTGACATTCTCCAGCGTGATGTCCTCCGCCGGCATCTCGGGCAGGCCCGCGATGAGGCCTGCGCTGGAACGGCAGGCGGTCGCGGTGACGTTGCGGACCGTGAGGTTGCGCCAGTGGGGCGTCGTCTTGGTCACCGGCTCGAGCGGGTCGCTCCCCGCGGCCGAGTCGATGGGGGTATTCTCGTAGTAGCTGCTGATGCTGACGGCCACGCCGACGTTCCTCATCTTCAGGTCCTCATAGACCACGTTCTCCACGAGGCCGCCGCGGCCCCGCGAGGACTTGAAGCGCACGCCGGTATCGGTCCCATCGAAGGTGCAGCGGCGGACGATCATGTTCCGAAGCCCGCTGGCCGTTCCGCTCCCGATCGAGCATCCGTGGCCGTGGAGAAACGTGCAGTCGGTTACGAGGATATCCTCCTCGAGGGTGCCGCCGCTGCCCCCGAGGGCGACGCAATCATCGCCGGTGTCGATCCGGCAATGGGCGATCAGAACCCGTTTGCAGTCCTTGGGGTCGATGCCATCGGTGTTTGGCGAGTTGGCCGGATTGATTATGGTGATTCCCTCGACGGTCACGTCCTGGCAGGCGGATTGGGCGAGGTTGAAGACCGGCGAATTGGTGAGCGTGATTCCCTCGACCCGGATGCGCTCGCAGCGGGTGAACGCCACCATGACGGGGCGCGGGCTCGTGTTGCTGCTCGCATGGCGGGCGTTGGCCTCGGCCTTGAACCGGAGCGCCTCGGGCCACCACGCCGATCCGTTGCCGTTGATGGTCCCCGCGCCGGAAATCAGCACATCGTGGGCGTCGTTGATCTGGATCAGGGGCCGGTAGCCCTTGGGGCCTCCGCCGCGGTAATCGTCGAATTTCGGGGAGAAAAGCAGGGTGGCCCCCGCTTCGAGGCGGAGGTTGATGCTGTCGCAAAGGCTGAACGGCCCGGTGAAGTAGACTCCCGCCGGGACGATCAGCGTGCCCCCTCCGGCCCGGTTGACGGCGTCCACGGCGCTTTTGATGGCGCCCGTGTTGAGCGTCGCTCCGTTGTCTCCAACCGCGCCAAAATCCTTCAGGTTGAAAATGCGGCCGGGAATGACGGGCTGGGCGGGCGAAACATCCCGCGGAGCGGCTTCGGCCGCCGCCGCAAGGCCCGCGAAGGCCGGAATGGCCGGCAGGATTGCAAACAGGCGGAGTTTCATGGGTGAGCTGAAACTAGGACTCGTGTCCTCTAATGCAATCCTCCGGTTAAACCGGCGCGGGCCCGCCCCCGAACATCTTCTCCCACCGGGCGATTTCGACCTCGATTGCGGCGCGGACGCCGGGGAGGGCGGCCTGCGGCGGGCGCCGCAGGCCAAGCAGATGGAGAAAGATCTGCCGCGCAAGGGCCGGGTCCGGAAAATTCCGGGGCTCCGGAAGGAATGTCTCGAAATGGTGCCGGCACCAGGCGGGGAGAGCCAGTTGCACGAGCGTCTCCCGCCAGGTCACCGTCAATCGCTGCGTGTTCGCCTCGTCGCGGTCCTTCCGGCCGGGCGCCATGCTGATATGGTGCAGCACGCGGCTTCGAAGGGCAACGGCGTTGGTCCGGCCCGCGGCGGCCGCGCGCAGGCAAAGGTCGACGTCCTCGCAGCCGTTGGAGTAACGGAGAAAATCCGTGCGGCGCCGCCCGAGGTGCTCCGGCTTGCCCTTGTGATTGATGGTGATCCCCGAATGGTTCAACAAGCCGCTGCGCGCATCCAACTGCACGTTCCCGACGAGGCCCGCGCGGGATCCGAGCCGGCGGCGGGCGGCGAGCATCGGTTCGAGCCAGCGGGGAGTGAGGACCAGGTCGTTGTTCAAAAAGACGAGGATATCCCCGCCCGCGGCGGCGGCGCCGCGGTTGCAGGTCGGCGCGTATCCCCGGTTC
>JBEKAO010000020.1:0-52285 GCA_050015855.1 Opitutaceae bacterium
TAAAGACCGCCATCTTTGATCGCCGATCGACGCCGCTTTCCACCCTAGCCGGGAGCGGCGTTCTGTTGAAGCCCGCCCGATCAGGGAATGAAGGTCTCGACGAATGCGCGCACCGGCATCCGCTCCAGCACCGCCCTGTTCTCGAACAGGCTCATGAGCGCCTTCGCTCGCGGGGCTCCGAAATGCGCGGAAAAGGCGGCCTCGGCCTTGCTTGCCAGAAGCGGGATCCCCTCGCCTCGCCGGCGGCGGTGCCCGATCGGGTACTCGACCTCGACGCGTTCGGTCCGCGTCCCATCCGAGAAGGTGACCTGCACGGCGTTGGCGATCGAGCGCTTCTCCGGATCGAGGTAATCCCGGGAATATCGCTTCTCCTCGACGACAACCATCTTCGCCCTCAGGGCGTCGATCCGGGGATCGGCCGCGACGTTGTCCTCGTAGTGGGCGGCGGTCAGCTCCCCGAAAATGAGCCCGATCGCCGTCATGTACTGGAGGCAGTGGTCCCGGTCGGCCGGGTTGTGCAGGGGGCCGGACTTGTCGATGATCCGCACGGCCGACTCCTGCGTGGCGATCTCCACGCGGGCGATCTCGCCAAGGCGATTCTTCACCAGGGGATGGAGCTTGAGCGCGCATTCCACGGCCGTCTGGGCGTGGAATTCCGCAGGGAAGGAGATCTTGAAGAGGACATTTTCCATCACGTAGCTGCCGAGCGAACGCCCGAGGCGGACGGCCTGGCCCTTGAAGCTGGCATCCTGGAATCCCCATGTCCCCGCCGTCAGGGCCGAGGGAAGCCCGAGTTCTCCGGTCATCGCGATCAACGCAAGGCGCACGGCGCGGCTCGCGGCGTCTCCAGCGGCCCAGGATTTGCGCGGGCCCGTGTTTGGGGCGTGCCGGTAGGTCCGAAGCGCCGAGCCGTCGATCCAGGCGTGCGACAGGGCGTTGATCACCTGTTCGCGCGTTCCGCCGAGGAGGGCGGATGTCACGGCCGTCGAGGCGACCCGGACCAGGAGCACATGGTCCAGGCCCACCCGGTTGAATGAGTTTTCCAGGGCCAGAATTCCCTGGATCTCGTGCGCCTTGATCATCGCGTCCAGGACATCGCGCACGCAGATCGGGCTTCGCCGTGCGGGCAGCGGAGTAGAAAAAGCGCGCGCTTCCAATCCGGCCTCCTCGTGGCGGCTCAGCCAGTCGGCAACCGGCAGGATCGCGCCCAGGTTGTCCGACGGGTGCCCCCACTCAGCCGCCAGCCAGCAATCGTTGAAATCCAGCCAGCGGATGGCAGCGCCGAAACTGAAGGCGGCAGACACCGGATCCAATTCGTAGCGGGTGCCCAGCACGCGCGCGCCCCGGGCCATGGACAATCCTGGGACGATCGGGCCCAGAAGCTTCGTGCACGCCGGAATCCGAAGCGCCAGAATCCCGCAGGCGAGCGTGTCGAGGAGGCAAAGCCTGGCCGTGTCCAGAGCCTCCGCGCTTTCGATGCGGCTGCCCAGGACGTAGTCGGCGATCGCCGCGAGCAGCGCGTCGGGCGGGGGCCGGACATTCGATACGGGGGCAGACATCAGGTCCGATCGGCCAGCGGAACGAAGGGCCGGTGCGCGGGCCCGGTGTAGACGGCGCCCGGCCGGATGATCTTGCCGTCCGCCCGCTGCTCGATCGCGTGGGCGGTCCAGCCGGCCACCCGGGCCATGGCAAATATGGGGGTGAACATCGGCGTCGGAATTCCCATCATCCGGTATGCGGGTGCGCTGTACCAATCGAGGTTGGGGAACATTTTCTTCGATTCGCCCATCACGCGCTCGATCCTTTCGGAAATGGCAAAAAGGTTCGGATTGCCCCCGGCGACGCACAGCGCCCGGGCGACCTCCTTGGCCAAGTTGCTGCGGGGATCGCTGACCGTGTAGACCGGATGCCCGAAGCCGATGACGATCTCCTTTCGCGCCAGCCGCGCGCGGATGTCGGCCTCGGCCTCCTCCGGCGTCGCATAGCGCATAACGATATCCATCGCCGCTTCGTTGGCTCCCCCGTGCTTCGGCCCGCGCAGCGCCCCGATCGCCCCGGTGACGCAGGAATAAAGGTCGGATCCGGTGCCGGCGATGACGCGCGCGGTGAACGTGGAGGCGTTGAACTCGTGCTCGGCGTACAGGATGAGCGACTGGTCCAGGGCCCGCACATGCGCTGGGGGCGGCGGGCGCCCATGGAGGAGATGAAGAAAGTGCGCCGCCACCCCCGGTTCGCCCTCTTCCACGTCGACCCGACGGCCGGACACGGCGAAATGGTGCCAGGCAAGCAGGATCGACGGGAGGACGGCGACGAGCCGGTCGGCGATCTCTCGCGCCGCCGCCGGGCCGTGGCCGGCGCCTTCCGGCTCGACCGTGCCCAGGATCGAGCAGCCGGTCCTCAGGACATCCATCGGATGCGCGCTTGCGGGAATCTGCTCCAGCGCCGTGCGAACCCTCGCCGGCAGGGAGCGCAGCCGGCTCAATTTATTTCTGTATTCGGCGCACTCCCTGGCGTTGGGCAGGCGCTCGTGGATCAGCAGGTGGGCCACCTCCTCGTACGTCGCCTGGCGCGCGACCTCGCCGATTTCGTAGCCTCGGTAATACAGGCTGTCGCCCGCATGCCCCACCGTGCATATGGCCGTGTTTCCGGCGGGAACGCCGGACAGGGCGACGGATTTCTTGGGTCCGGGTTCCCCTGCCGGGCGGATCGGGTCGCTCATGGTCGTTTCTCCTTGGTTTTCGAATTGAGGCGGTCCAACTGCCGCTCGTATGCGTGATAGCCCAGCACGTCGTACAGCTCCTCCCGCGTCTGCATCAGGCCGACGGCCGCCTTTTGCGAGCCGTCCCTTCGAATGGTCTCATAGACCTCCAGGGCCGCGGCGCTCATCGCCCGAAAGGCCGACAGCGGGTAGAGCACCATCGCGACGCCGGCCGCGCGCAGTTCGGCGACCGTGAAGAGCGGTGTCTTGCCGAATTCGGTCGAATTCGCGAGGACGGGAACCTCGACCGCCTCCGCGAACGCCTTGTATTGTTCCAGCGAGCCGAGGGCCTCCGCAAAGATCATGTCGGCGCCCGCAGCTACGTATTCCTTTGCCCGCGACACCGCTCCGGCAACGCCCTCGTTCGCGGCCGCGTCCGTTCGCGCCATGATCACGAATTCCGGACAAGGCTTTGCGTCCACGGCCGCCCGGATCCGGTCGCACATCTCCCCGGATGGGACGAGTTCCTTCCCCGGCCGGTGGCCGCATCGCTTCGCGCTCACCTGGTCCTCGATGTGCACGGCGGCAGCCCCGGCGCGGGCGATTTCCCGGACCGCTCTCGCGATGTTGAAGGCATGTCCCCAGCCCGTGTCTATGTCCACGAGCAGCGGCAGATCCACGGCCCCCGTTATGCGGCGAACGTCGGCCAGCACGTCCTCCAGGCCCGTCATTCCGAGGTCCGGCAGGCCAAAGGAGGCGTTTGCGACGCCCGCCCCCGACAAATAAATGGCCTTGAATCCCGCCTGGCGCGCCAGGAGGGCCGAATAGGCATTCACGGCGCCGGCGATCTGCAGCGGCTTTTCGGCTGCGAGGGCGGCGCGAAATGCCGCACCCGGGGATTTAGGCAGGGTCACGGCCGTACCTCTATGATATTGTCCGTGTTTGGCAACTCTCTGAAACGCATCACCTGTCGGGCTCACGCGCTTCGCCATGCCGCCCGAGCCTGTCGTTTCCCAATGTCGGGTGCAGTTGCGGTCGCCAGAATTTGGATTCCACGACGGTTTGCAGACGAATAAGGGATTGGGTTTGATACGCCATCGCCGATCGGCATAACCGATGTCCGGCAAAACTTAACTCTAAGGAGGGCTCCATCATGCGACGCATTTATCCATTTCTGGTCGGGATTTTATTACTAGGGTGCGCGATTCTTGGCTACACTGATCTCCAGCAGAAGACACAGTTGCTCGTTGTCCAGAATGACGCCCAGAAGCAGATCGACGGACTCAAAGGCGAGCTGGCGGCAGCCAAACTGGAAAAACAAAAGCTGGCGCCGCAGCAAAACGCGGGGGTCGCCCCCGCCACGAAACCGGTTGCAAGGCCGCCAGGCAAGCCGGTCCAAATTAGCGACATAATTAAAGACAACCCCGCCTTCGGGAAGCTATATGCCAAGCTGACGCGCGGCCCGGGATTGGCTCAGACGTACGGCGATGGACTGAATTCCCTCAAATTGACACACGATCAATTGAGCCGGCTAAAGGATCTCCTCACGGATCGCCAAATGAGCGTCATCGATGCCATGCAGGCGGCGAGTTTGGCCGGGGAGGTTCCTGCTTCGCCTGAATGGCAACAGGCGATAAACGAGGCAAATCTGACCAATGACCAGGAGATCAAAGCTATTCTAGGGCCTGACGCCGAGGCCACACTGGCAAATCTGAAGGCCACGGCAGGCGAACCTCAGGGACGCCTTCTCATGCAGAGCCAGGTCATTGCCATCGCCTCAGACATGGAGGACGCGGGTGTGCCATTGAGCGCGGATCAGTCGACTGCCCTTACGCAGGCTTTGCTCAATGCGTGGTATTGGCAGGGCAAAGACCTATCAGACCGTCCGGTAAACTACAACGAGACCGATCCAAGCACCGGCCTCTCGATACATGACACTCGCAACATCACTAATGCGACTCCGGTGCTAACGGCGGACCAGATGAACGTCTTTCGCAATTACGAGGCTTATATGCAACAGTGGTATGACGCCCAGCAGCAGTATCATATAACGCTTGGTCCCTAAGCTGGACGGCTCGGCGATCATTCATTTTGACGGCGCCATGCCTCGACCAGGGGCTGCATGTCTGGCGGATTCTCCTCATACAGAAGCGCCTCCTTCGGCAGCGTCAGCCATGGCTGTGCATCCCGCGTCCAAATATGGGCGACCGGACGCAATGTCGGAGAGTCGTCGAGCGTCCCGGCAAAGATCGTGACGTACGCCTTTGAATCGGGGCGCTCGCTCCAAAGGGCGGTAAGGCAATGCGGACACCGAAAAATTATTCTCCTCCGCGCATCCGCTTCCGTTCGCTCGTAAGGTTTAGCTTCTCCCTGGACCACGGATACGCAGCCATACGGAACTCGCAAGGCGAGGAAGAACCCGGAGCCGGTGATCGTCTGGCAATCGGAGCAGTGGCAGGCGTAGAGTGTGATCGGCTCCGCGGTGATTTCGTATCGGACGGAACCGCAGATGCAGCCACCTTGCGAGTTCTTCAACGTCATCATCTCTCGCCAGACGTTGTGATGAACCGCGGCTCCGTCAAATGGTCGGTCGGATGATTCGGCTGCTCAGAGTTCAGTGATTTCCGTGATTCGAAGTTCACGAGCGGCGTGATCCGCCCAAAAAGAAAAATGCCAGTCTCCCAGGTTGATGTGTTGTATCTCGCGTCCGGCGCTTTCCCGAGTCGAGTAATCCCCGAGTTGACTGGGGTGCTCAGCGAGCCGAAATGCCAGATCCGCCACTATTCTCTGCTTCGCCTTAGGCAGGCCGACGAGAACCGCCGAAGCTTTGCCTGACAGCACAGGATCAAAGGCGAACGGACCCGGCATCCTAAAGTCGGTTTGCCAATTCCTTGAGCCTTACCTTCTTCCCCGCGTCCATGTCTTTCATTGTGCGCGTCGCCTCGCGCCGGCCTGCCGGTGACTCATGCTTCAATCGTAAAAGGTAAGCCGAAACCATCCGTCGGTCGGCCTCCGAAAGTTTCGCTAGCCGCTGTTTCAGATCGAGGATGGCTACCGCTGTCATGAGCTGAACTCTAGCGAAGGAGTACTGGCCGTCAAGGGAGCCCCATTTCAGCCGTTGCCATGGGCCGCGGCTACGGCTGGCGCGGCTGCAAGCACGATCCAACCGATTAGGCGGACACGTACTGGGACTAGCGCGCCGCCGTGCTGCGCGTCTCGATGATGATGTCGCCGCCGCTCGACTTCAGGCGAAGGAGCGGCCCGCCGCCGTTGACGTCGCCCGCCAGGCTGCCGCGGTGATGCCCGCCCTCGCGCAGGGTGATCGTGAGCCCGTTGGCCTCGACCGTTCCGCCGCTTGTCGAGGCGTCCAGCTTGAATGCCGCATTCGAGTCGACAACCGCTTTGACCTGGCCGCCGGAAGTATCGAGGTTGCAATCGCCCTTCAGCGCTCCCTTGAAGGTGGCGCGAACGTTGCCCCCGCTTGTACGGGCATCCAGGGTGCCCTCGGCCGAATCGACGCGGAGGTTGCCACCGGAGGTGCGAAGGTCCGTGGGACCGACGGCGTGCCCGACCGATACGGATCCTCCGGACGAGGCCAGGTGAATGGACGAGCGCCCTTCCTCAAGTGATGCGTCCCCGCCCGATGTGGCGCAATCGACCTCTCCGGAGATCTTTCCGAGCGACAGGTTGCCGCCGGAGGTACGCGCATGGACGTTTCCTCCGAGATCGGACACGGAAATATTCCCTCCGGATGTTCTCAGATCCGCGTTGTAGGCCGTGGGCACCGTAACCACAAAACTCACCGAGACCGGGGGCCAGTTCCAGTGGAAGCCGACTGGCGATTTTTCGTATTCCGCAACGGCCGAGACGTCGTTGCCAGTCTGTTCGATGGTAAGGGTCAATTTCTTCAAGACTTCGTCCGCCGCGGCGTCCGAACCGGCCCGGACCTCCTCCCGCGCAACCACGGTGACGGCGGAAACCGCGGCGCTTTGAACACGGATCGAACCGCCCATGGTTGCAACATGGAGGGCTCCTCCGGGCTGGACGGTAAATGTTTTTTCAACGGTGCGTTCGATCGCAGCCCTTGATGGAACAGCGGCCAGCACGAGGGCTGCGGCCGCGGAGAGGATATGGACGGAGTGATTCATGGGGAGGATGTGTCTACCCTTAGAACCCGGAAGAGGCAGGCATTGTTACAGGATCTTTTTGCTGGCTCCGTTGCGCGCGTAGCATTGCATTTCGTTCCCCGCCAGTCTAATGGATATTCATGGCCAAGGCGTTCCACGACCTGAGCGAGCAGGAGATCCTCGCCCTGGCCATATCCCAGGAGGAGGACGATGGAAGGATCTACGGGGAATTCGCCGAGCGGCTGAGGGGCTCCTATCCGGCGACGGCCGCAGCCCTGGAAAAGATGCAGGAGGAGGAGTCGGCCCACCGGCACCGCCTCATCGAGGCCTACCGGGCCCGATTCGGCGAACATATTCCCCTCATCCGGCGGGCCGATGTGAAGGGCTTCGTCAGCCGAAAGCCCGTGTGGCTCATGCGGGCTTTGACGGTCGCCCAGGTGCGCAGGGAAATCGAGGTAATGGAGTTCGAAACTCGGCGGTTTTACGAAACGGTGGCGCAGCGGACCCACGATGCGGGAATCCGCCAGTTGCTCGGCGATTTGGCCGCGGCGGAACGGGAGCACTCGGAACTCGCGGAGCGTTTGGAGAAGGACCAGACGAGTTCCGGCGCGCGGGCCGAAGAGGAGGCGACACAGCGCAGGATCTTCGTTCTCCAGGTTGTGCAACCCGGGCTCGCGGGGCTGATGGACGGCTCGGTCTCGACGCTCGCCCCGGTTTTCGCGGCCGCTTTCGCGACCCGAAGCAGCCACGACGCTTTTCTGGTGGGTGTCGCCGCCTCGGTCGGCGCCGGAATCAGCATGGGATTCGCCGAGGCTCTCTCCGACGATGGGGCGATCAGCGGGCGCGGCCATCCCTGGCTTCGCGGCGGAGTCTGCGGGATGATGACGGCCTTGGGCGGGATCGGACACACCCTGCCCTACCTGATTGGAGATTTCCGGGTTGCGACGGCTGTCGCCGTCGCTGTCGTTGCCGTGGAACTGGGGGTCATATCCTGGATCCGCCATCATTTCATGGACACGCCCTTCCTTAATGCCGCATTTCAGGTGATCCTCGGCGGCTTTCTTGTCTTTCTGGTCGGAATAATCATCGGATCGGCTTGACGAGCCCCGGGCACACGGGTTGGTGGTACCCGCCCCGGAACAGCCGACACGCGGTTTCACCCCGATGACCACCCCTCCAGCCATCCACGAACTTGCGGATGCCCTGCGCGACAGCCGCCTATACAACAAGGATTTGGCGCCCGTGCCGGCCGATAGGAGAAGCTGGCACGTCGGAAACTTCGCGGCCCTTTGGATTTCGATGTCGGCCTGCATCCCGACGTACATGCTCGCCTCTTCGCTGATCGGAGGCGGCATGAACTGGTGGGAGGCGATCCTGACCGTTTTCATCGGGAACCTGATTGTCGTCGTTCCGATGATCCTGAACGCCCATGCCGGCACCGCCTACGGTATCCCCTTCCCCGTGTTTTGCCGGGCATCGTTTGGCACAAGGGGGGCGAATCTGCCCGCCCTTTTGAGGGCGTTCGTCGCCTGCGGCTGGTTCGGCATCCAGACCTGGATCGGCGGCGATGCGATCTACAGGATTCTCGGCGTCTTTTTCCCCTCAATCGCTTCCGGCTCTGCGCTACCGATCATGGGAATCAATCTGGCGCAGTTCGTCTGCTTTCTTCTTTTCTGGGCCGTCAATATGACGGTCATTTACCGGGGGATCGACACGATCCGCGTCCTTTTGAACATCAAGGCGCCGCTTCTGATCGCCCTCGGTCTTCTGCTCCTCTGGTGGGCCTGGCGCAAGGCCGGCGGCTTTGGACCGATCCTCTCCCAGCCTTCCGCATTCGATCCGGGCCAGCCGCAGGCGGGCCATTTCTGGCATTTTTTCTTTCCAGCGCTCACTGGAATGATCGGATTCTGGGCCACGCTTTCGCTTAATATCCCCGACTTTTCCCGCTATGCCCATTCGCAGCGGGACCAGATCGTCGGGCAATTGATCGGACTTCCTCCCACGATGGCTCTGTATGCCTTCATCGGAGTCGCCGTGACCTCGGCGACCACGATCATCTACGGGAGCGCCATCTGGAACCCCGTCGATGTGCTGACCCATTTCAAGAGCCCCCTCCTCCTTATCGTCGCGATGGTCTCCCTGTGCATCGCCACGCTGGCGACCAACATCGCGGCGAATGTCGTGAGCCCGGCCAACGATTTCGCGCACGTGGCGCCCAGGCACATATCCTTCCGCGCGGGCGGCCTCATCACGGGCGTCATCGGGGTCGTGATGATGCCCTGGAAGCTGATCGCCGACCCGAGCGGCTACATCTACACTTGGCTGATCGCCTACAGCGCCCTTCTGGGCCCGGTGGGCGGAATCATGATTGCGGACTATTTCGTGTGCCGCAAACGGCGCCTCAATCTCGCGGCCCTCTACTCGCCGGACGGCGAATACCGCTATTGGAACGGCGTCAACCCCGCGGCCATTGCCGCCTTTGCGATCGCCGTTTTGCCGTCGCTGCCGGGATTCGTCGCCAACGTCAACTGGGTGGATACGACCTGGATTCCCCACGCTCTCCTCCGCCTTTACGACTATTCGTGGTTTATCGGTTTCGGGCTCGGATTCCTCGTTTACATCGCTATGCGAAAGCTCGCGCCCCGGCCTCAAATGACTTAGGTTCCGCGCATGAAGAGCATCCCCCTCCCGCCTTTCAATCACAAGCCGGCGCCCTACAAGGGCCCGTCAGCCGCCGAGGTGCTGCGTTTGCGAAAGCAGTACCTGAGCCCCGGCCTCTTCCTATATTACAAGCAGCCGATCATGATCGTCGAGGGGCGGATGCAGTACGTGTGGGACGACACGGGCAAGCGCTACCTGGACGGCATCGGGGGAATCGTCACGGTGAGCGTCGGCCACTGCCATCCCCACGTCGTCGCCGCGGCCAACAACCAGAATGAAATCCTGCAGCACTCGACGACGATCTACCTGCAGCCGAATATCGCGCTTTTTGCCGAGAAGCTGGCCTCGAAGCTGCCGGGCGAGCTCAAGGTCTGCTATTTCGTCAATTCCGGCTCAGAGGCAAACGACCTCGCCCTCCTGATGGCCCGCCTTGCCACGGGCAATTACGACATCATCGCGCTGCGCAACGGCTACCACGGGGGCAATGCCTCGGGCATGTCCCTGACGGCGCACAGCTCCTGGAAATTCAACGTGCCCCACTCGTTCGGGGTCCACCATGCGCTCGCGCCCTACCCCTACCGGGGGCTGTTCGGCTACGACGATCCGGAGGCGGGAAGGAAATACGCCGACGACGTGAAGTCGCTGATCGAATACGCTTCTCCCGGAAAAGTCGCGGCTTTCATCGCCGAATCGGCGCAGGGAGTGGGCGGCTTCGTCTTCTTCCCCGACGGCTACCTGAAGCACGTCTACGAGCACGTGCGAGCGGCCGGAGGGGTGTGCATCGCCGACGAGGTCCAGACCGGTTTTGGACGCACGGGAACCCACTTCTGGGGGTTTGAGACCCAGGGCGTGATTCCAGACATCGTGACCATGGCGAAGGGCATCGGAAACGGGGCGCCCCTGGCCGCCGTCGTCACGACTCCGAAAATCGCCTCGGTCCTGACCCAGAGGGTGCATTTCAACACGTTCGGCGGAAACCCTGTCGTCAGCGCGATCGGCAAGGCCGTTCTCGAGGTCATCGAGAAGGAAAAGCTCCAGGCGAACTCGCTCGAAATCGGCGCCCGCATCCTGGCGGGCCTTCAGAAGCTCAAGGCCAAGCACAAGGTGATCGGCGACGTGCGCGGGATGGGGCTCATGCTTGGGATAGAGTTCGTCAAGGACCGGGCGACCAAGGAGCCCGCCAAGGAGGCGTGCGCCCAGGCCGTGGAGAACGCGCGCGAACTGGGACTGCTTCTCGGCAAGGGCGGGTTGTGGGGGCAGACGATCCGATTCGCGCCGCCGATGTGCATCTCGCGCGACGACGCCAATTTCATCCTGGCCGTCCTGGACGAGGCGATCGGCGCCCTGTAGGCATCAGCCCAGGGCGACAGGCGTTCGTTTTTCGGCCGATTTGTAGATCGCCCGGATGAGGGCGACTGCGTTCCGGGCCGCGCGGCCGTCCACCGCGAGGGGCCGGTCCGAGCGGACCGACTCGATCATGTCCCGGATTTGGAGGAGATGCCCATAGTGGGAGATCTGGTCCGGGGCCGCCGCGCCCGAGCCCATCTTCTCGTCGGGTGCGGCCTTGAGGATGGCCTCGTCGCCGGGCTCCGGCGATTGAAACTCCCATCGGATGATCCGGTCGTCCTCGAGGGCGGCCGAACCGCGCTCGCCGCAGACTTCGATCCTTCGGGACCATCCCGGGTAGGCGGCCGTCGTCGCCTCGATCGCTCCCAGGGCTCCGCCGGGAAAGCGCAGCGCGGCGGCGACGGTGTCCTCGGCCTCGATTTTCGCGTGGACGCGCCGCGCCGTCCAGCCGAACACCTCCGCCGGAAGCCCCGCAAACCACTGAAGCAGGTCGACCGCGTGGATTCCCTGGTTCATGAGGGCGCCCCCGCCGTCGACCGCGAGGGTCCCCTTCCAGCCCTGGTAGTATTCCGGCTTGCGGTGCCACTTCACGTAAGCGCTCGCCAAAACAAGGCGGCCGAAGCGGCCCGAGTCGATCGCCGACTTGACCGTCTTCGCCCCGGCGCCGAACCGGGATTGGAAGATCGCGGCCAGACGCAGTCCCGCCGCTTCCGCCGCTTGAACCATGGAATCGACCCGCTCCACGGTGATTTCCAGGGGCTTCTCGACGATCACGTGCTTGCCCGCGCGGAGGGCCGCCAGGGCGGGATCCAGATGGAAGCCGCTCGGCGTCGTGATGCAGATCACCTGGATGTCGGGCCGCGCGGCCAATTCCTCGATCCTCGTCGTCCAGAACGGCACGTCATTCTTTTCGGCGAACTGGCGAGCCCTCGCCTCAACCGTGTCGGCAATGCCGGCCAATCTCGCGCCACCGGCCTCGGCGATCGCCCGCGCATGGTAGCTTGCGATCATTCCCGCTCCGACGATTCCAAAACCCAGGGGCGGAGGCTCCAGTTTCCCCGCACTCATGGAATTTTCAAAACCATGCCGGGCTTCAGGGCGGGGCTGCTTCCGCTCAATTGGTCCCTGTTGGCAGCGGCGATTTCCGGCCATCGCGAGCCCTTGCCGTAGTAGTGAAGCGCCAAACTGTACAAGGTCTCCCCTTTGGCGACCGTATGCGTGTGGGCGCCGGCCTTAGCGGCGGCGGGAGCCTGGTTTTCGGCGGGCGCCGGCGCGGCCGGGGCCGCCGCGGGGGGGATGACCGCGATCACCGGCGTGTCGGGAGCCGGCGGGGCCAGCCTCCATCCCGTCTCCTCGCCCGGGATGGCCGAAGAGCGCGAAATGGCCGGCGCGGCGCTCCCGCTGTCCTGGATCGCCGCCAGCTGCGCCCTCAATCCCTCGTTTTCGTGCTTCAGGCGCTCGAGCTCCTCCACGTTGTCCAGCCGCGCGATTTGGTTTTCCGGCGGCTGGATGGGCAGGGTCCGCGCGAATTCGCGCCTGGCCGTCTCGATCAGGTCGCGCGCCCGTCCGGCCAAGGGGGAATTAGGCTCCAATTCGAGGTACTTGCGAAAATAGTAGATCGCCATGACCGGATCCTTGAATTGCTCGAGATAGAGCAGTCCGACATCCAGGTGGGATTCCGGGGCCTGGTCGCCCCTGCGGGCGATGACTTTCAGGTAGGCGGCAAGCGCTTCCTGCGAGCGCCCCTGGCGTTCCAATTGCTGGCCCTCGTTGAAGCTGGAATCGCTGGATTCGGGTGTCAGGACGGGATTGTCCCCACCGCAGCCGGCCCCGGAGAGGAGGGCGGCGAGGGCAAAAAACCCCAGGGATTTCGATGCAAGACTACGCACAGGCCGGAAAAGGGTTTGAATGAAAGGTGATCGGCGGTAAATTCCGCACTCTGTCCCCCTTACTCAAACTCTAAATGGCCCTCGATCCGAAATCCGCCCTGTCCCGGGCACGAACCTGCATCCGAATCGAGATCGACGCCCTGCGAATGACGTCCAAAGGACTGGGACGGGAGTTCTCGGCCACGGCGAAGGCGGTCGAGGCAACGCTCCATGCGGGGCGAAAATTGATCCTTAGCGGCGTCGGCAAATCGGCGCACATCGCCCAAAAGATCGCCGCAACCTTCAACAGCACAGGCGTCTCCTCGTGCTTCCTTGACTCGACGCAGGCCCTCCACGGCGACCTCGGGCTGTGCGAGGAGGGGGACCTCGCCCTCCTCCTGAGCAACAGCGGACAATCGGACGAACTGCTCCGGCTCATGCCCTTGCTGCGCCGTCTCGGCCTTAAACTGGTCGCATTTACCAGCAACCCTGCCTCCGACCTCGCCCGCAACGCGGATTTCCGGCTTTTGTACCGCGTGCCGCGCGAAGCGTGCCCGCTGAAGCTTGCGCCGACCGCCAGCACCACGGCGGCCCTCGCCCTCGGCGACGCGCTGGCGATGGTCCTTCTCGAGGCGCGAGGATTCACGCGGGAAGACTTCGCGCGCTACCACCCGGCGGGCAATCTCGGGCGCATCCTTCTCTTGCGCGTCAGGGACATCATGAGGAAGGGCGAACGCCTCCCCATCGCCCGGGACACGATCAAGACCCAGGAGGCGATCCTTGCCATGACCAAGGCCAGGAGCGGATGCATCGCCCTCGTCAGCCGGGCCGGGCGGCTGAACGGGATTCTCACGGACGGGGATTTTCGCCGAAGTGCGCTGACCGGGACCGATTTTCTTTCCCGTCCCGTCTCCGAGTTCATGACGCGCACCCCGAAGACGGTGAGTGAAAAGGCCCTGGCGGTCGATGCGCTGCGCCTGTTTGAGATCCACAAGGTCGACGATTTGATCTGCGTGGACGGCCGCGGGAGGCCGGTCGGAATCCTGGACGGACAGGACCTTCCCAAGTTCAAGATCGTTTGAGGCCGCCCGTCCGGATCGGAGCGGCTTTACTTGCCGGGGTTATGGGATCAACTTCATTGCGATGGCTACTCCGATTTTTCAATTCCAGGAGCCCCTCCCGCTCGGCCCCGACTCAACCGAATACCGCCTCCTTTCCAAGGAGGGAATCAGCGTTGCCCAGTTTGAGGGGCGCGAGATCCTCAAGGTGGAGCCCGAGGTCCTTTCCTTCGTAGCCCAGCAGGCCTTTCGCGAGAGCGCCTTTTACCTGCGCACCTCCCACATCAAGCAGGTTGCGGCGATCCTCGACGACCCGGCGGCCTCGGCCAACGACCGCTATGTGGCGCTGACCCTGCTAAAGAATGCCGAAATATCGGCCGAGGGCATACTCCCCATGTGCCAGGACACGGGAACGGCGGCCATCGTCGGAAAGAAGGGCCAGGGTGTCTGGACCGGCGCGGACGATGCGGAATGGCTGAGCCGCGGCGTGTACGAGTGCTACACGAAGGAAAACCTTCGATACTCGCAGACGGCGCCCCTGGACATGTGGCGCGAGGTCAACACCGGGACCAACCTTCCGGCGCAGATCGACATCTATGCGACAAACGGCTCCAGCTATGAGCTCCTGTTCGTGGCCAAGGGCGGAGGCTCGGCGAACAAAATGTTCCTCTTCCAGGAGACGAAGGCGCTCCTCAATCCGCGAAGCTTCGAAAAGTTTGTCCAGGACAAGCTGCCGCTTCTCGGCACGGCCGCATGCCCGCCGTACCACCTCGTCTTCGTAGTCGGGGGAACGAGCGCCGAAACCTGCATGAAGGTGCTGAAGCTCGGGACGGCGCGCTATCTCGATGAGCTGCCCACATCGGGCAACGAGCACGGCCGGGCGTTTCGCGACCTCGAAATGGAGGGGAAAGTCCTCGAGATCGCGCAGCGAAGCGGCATAGGGGCGCAATTCGGAGGAAAATACTTCGCGATCGACGTTCGCGTCATCCGGCTGCCGCGCCACGGGGCGAGTTGTCCGGTCGCGATGGGCGTTTCCTGCAGCGCCGACCGCAACATCAAGGCGAAGATCACCAAGGACGGGATCTTTCTGGAAAAGCTCGAGACCAATCCGGGCCGATACATTCCTTCCCAGCAGCGCGCTTTGAAGGAGGACGGCATCGTGAAGATCGACTTGAACCGGCCGATGCCTGGAATCCTCGCCGAACTGTCGCGGCATCCGGTGACGACCCGCGTGTCACTGACCGGCCCGCTCATCGTCGCCCGCGACATTGCGCACGCCAAACTGAAGGAGCGGCTCGATTCGGGAAAGGGCCTTCCGCAGTACTTCAAGGACCATCCTGTCTATTACGCGGGCCCGGCCAAGACGCCGAAGGGTTATGCCTCCGGCTCGTTCGGGCCGACGACGGCCGGCCGAATGGACGGCTATGTGGATCTCTTCCAATCGCAGGGCGCCTCGATGGTGATGCTGGCCAAGGGAAATCGGAGCTCCCAGGTCACCGCAGCCTGCAAGAAACACGGCGGATTTTACCTGGGCTCGATCGGCGGCCCGGCCGCGATCCTGGCAAAGGAAAACATCCGCAAGGTGGACGTCCTCGAGTACCCCGAGCTCGGGATGGAGGCGATCTGGAAGATCGACGTCCAGGATTTCCCCGCATTCATCCTCGTCGACGACAAGGGGAACGATTTCTTCGTCAATACGTGCGGAGCCTGCGTTCCCCCGCATTAGGAACGGCGCAAACGATCGCCGAGTTCAGAACTTCACCTTGATTGAAATATGATCGGCGCCCTCTGAGTATCGGCTGACCGACTCGTAGAGCCGGTCGTCGGACAGCTCCTTCACAAAACGATCGCTGACCGGCGCCGGGACATCGCCGCCGTAGGTGGCCAGCGCCGGCACGACACCCCCCAAAAGGCGCGAACGCCGCTCGGAGGTCGGCGGGCTCATCTGCTCGAGCGGCTCGGCCCGCTCGCGCACCGTTGGGATCATACGATCATCCAGGCTGGTCGACAGCCCGAGCAGGTTTCGGACGACTTCCGGCTCGGCCGCCTGCGCAGCCGCCAGGTTGGCGGCGATCCACTGCTCTGAAGGTGCCACGGTCGCTTCCGATCCGGCGTCAAACGCCAGGGCCCGGGAATCCATCCGCGGAGAAGCAGCTTCGCGCTTTGCGCCGTCGTGGAAAGCGACAACGTTCGCAACCGCCCGGTCCCCGGATGCCATCGCCAGCTTGGAATCGGCCTCGGAAGAGACAGGCGCCGCGGGCAAAGCCCCGGAATCCGCAACCGAGGAGTCCTTGGAGAAGGAAGACTGAATGTTCTGCGCGCCGTTCGCACTCGGGCCCGCCTGGACGTGCACCCGGTATTCGTGGAATCCGGCAAAAGCGATTGCGCATGCGGCGACGGCGCCCAGCGGAACCGGATACCGGGAAATCACTCCCGAGTACCGTGCCAACGGAGTCCACCACGGCCGCTTGGCGACGATTGCAGCCAGCTGCTTTGCCCGGAGCTCGCGGTCGAATTGCTGCCAGAATTCCGCCGGCGGCTGTTCATTGCGCTTGAATCGAATGAGATTTTCAAGGGTCACCCGGGCCATCTTTCTGCGATCGCCATTGGCCGCTTCCGGCCGCGGGTTGTTCTCTCCAGAGGTCATCAACGGATGTAATTCTGCAACTCAGCCTGTAACAACTGCTTGGCATAGTGCAGCCGCGAGCGCACAGTGCCGACGGAGCAGTTCATCACCTCAGCAATTTCTTGATGACTCAATCCATCGATCTCGAACAAGGTTATCACAGTGCGATGCTTGATAGACAATTGTTGCATCGCTTCGTTCAATTTTTCCTGCAATTCGCGAACATACGTGTCGCGGTCGGCTCCCGTCTTATCCGTCAGGGCCGCAATGAGTTCACGTGATACGGGTTCGTCGGTGTTGACCCTTTCGAGGCTGAAAAAAGAACGCACCCGGTTCTTCCTCAGGTGGCTGAGCGTGGAATTGATCGCAATGCGGTAAAGCCAGGTGAAAAACGACGACTGCCCCCGGAATCGCTGGATCGACTGGAATGCCTTGATGAACGCATCCTGCGTCAGGTCTGCGGCATCCTCCCGGTTGGATGTCAGGTTGTATACTACACCGTAAATCCGATTCCGGTACTTGACCGTCAGAATGTCGAATGCGGCCACGTCCCCTTCCTGGATTCGCCGGACCAAGTCCAAATCCTCATCGGCTTCATGCAGCCGATCGGGCGACGTAACCAGCGTCTTTCCGGGTACTCTTACGGCATCCAGCACAAGGATAATGAAATCCAGCCATCCCGGCTGGGCAACCGAAAAACGGCGCGCGTCTCAACGTTCGAGCGCGGAAACCTGGGAGCCGAGGAGGTCGGAGAGACCCAAGAGGAGCGGAGTCGGCGGGCGCGCGTCAAAGGCGGGGCTCAGGGCCGAGCGAGCAAGAGCCAATTCTGCGGCGACAGCCTCCGCCACCGCCGAAAAGACGCCCAGCTCGTTCATCTGCCTTAGCCGCAGCGCGAGTTGCGCCGGCTGTCGACCCAGAATCTCGCCTTCAAGGGCTTCTTTTTCGGACGGTCGCAGGCGTTCCATGAGCGTGAACAAGGGAAGCGTCAGCTTTCCGCTCAACAGATCCGTGCCCAAGGTCTTCCCAATCTGCGTTTCCTCCCCGAAAAAGTCCACCAGGTCGTCGTAGATCTGGTAGGCGACCCCGAGATGCTCGCCAAAGCGGCTCACGGCCTCGACGTGGGCGGGCTCCGATCCAGCCAGGCGGGCTCCTAGGAAGCAGGACACGCGGAAAAGTTCGGCGGTCTTTAACTCAATGATCCTCCGATAGTCGGAGCGGGTGACCTCGATGGATCCCCTGCGAAGGGTCTGCACGATTTCCCCGGCGCAAACCCGCCGCGTCGACTCCGACACCGCGGCGCACACCTCGGTCGTCGGAAACTGGGTTGCGAGGTTAAGCGCATGGGCAAACAGGGCGTCGCCCAGGAGGACAGCCGAGGACGGTCCATATGCGCGCGAAGCCGTGGCATGTCCCCGGCGAATCTCGGCTCCGTCCATGATGTCGTCGTGCACGAGCGTCGCCAAATGGATCAACTCGACGACGGCGGCCGCGCGGACAATATCCGGGGAGACCGACGCCGCGGAGTTCCAGCCGCTGAAAAAGACGAGGGCAGGCCGGATGCGCTTGCCGGAGGTATCGATGCACGCCTCCGCCATTGAGCGGATCTCGGGCTCAAAAGCCGCAAGCTGCAACTCGAGCAGCCGGTCCAGCGCCGTCAAATGCGGCTCCAGAAGGCCGAAAGCCCCGGCAAACACCTTCGGCACGGACTTGGCGCGGAGCCTGCCATGGGGCAGGTCTGGCAGGGCCATGGCGGCAGGTGCGGCGTCGCTCATCGATGGCGTGAATTGATAAGCTAGACGCGCCAAATGACCAACCGAAACGTCACGTTTTCCAAAAAGGGACAGCCTCCGCTTGTTCACTGACGGCCACCCGCCTCACCGGTGCCTGTCCTCATAAAAATGTCTTCAGAAAAACCATCAAATCGCCATTAATCCGCCAAAAACCCGGAGAAGTCTTCAAATAAACCCGGCCCGTTTTTTATCAAAATTGGCCGTTTTTCATGAAAATTGCGTATTTTTATGCATTTTTAGCCGGATTTTTGCTTATTGTAAATTATTTGCAAATACTTGAATTGCTTATTTCTGAATAATCTTTTGAACGAGCATCCCCCCAACTCCAACTAACCTGATTCACCGGCCAGCTCAGCCAACTTCAACTAAGGTGACACTTGGACCTAAAACAGATTAAGCAGATCATCGATTTAATGAAACGCTCGGAGCTGTCCGAGTTCGATGTTGAGGAAGAAGGGTTCAAACTGAGGATCAAGCGCGGCAATAACGATCTGCCAGTCGTTTCGCATGGCAGGGCCGCGGCGGCCTCCCCTGCCGATTCCGGCTCTCCCCCATCCCCTCCGCCAGCTTCGATACCTGCAACCGCCGGCACCAATTCGCAGGCCCCAGCCGAGGAAGCCGGCATCGGCTACATCAAGTCGCCCATGGTCGGCACATTTTATCGGGCCGCCAACCCGGAGAGCAAACCGTTCGTCGACAAAGACACCGCCGTCGTCGAAAACACCGTCATTTGCATCATAGAGGCGATGAAGATCATGAACGAGATCCAAGCGGAGACGAAGGGGACGATCGTCGAGGCGCTTGTGGAGAACGGGCAACCGGTCGAATACGGCCAACGGCTGTTCAAGGTCCAACTCGGCTGAATTGCGCACGCGGTTTGCTGGGCTTCCCGCCGCTTGCCCGGTTCGCCGGCCGGTCCCGGACGCCAGCATCACAGGCCGCCATCCCAGACATAGGTCATAAGCCCCTGCCAAAGAACTTATTCTCAATTCAGAGACTTAGATGATCCAAAAAATTCTCATCGCCAATCGCGGAGAAATCGCCCTCCGAATCGTCCGCGCGTGCCGCGAAATGGGGATCAAGACTCTTGCGGTCTACTCCGAGACGGACGTGCAGTCGCTTCACGTCCAGCTCGCCGATGAGGCCATCTGCATCGGCCAGGCCAAGAGCAGCGACAGTTACCTGCGCGCCGATCGCATCATCAGCGCGGCCGAGATCGCAGACGTCGATGCCATACACCCCGGCTACGGGTTTCTTTCCGAGAACGCAAAATTCGCCGAGCAATGCGAGTCGTGCAACATCAAGTTCATCGGGCCCAAGTCCAAGTCGATCAAGATCATGGGCGACAAGGCGGTCGCCAGGGATACGGTTGCCAAGGCCGGCGTTCCCACGGTTCCCGGGAGTGAGGGACCCGTCGAGTCCGAATCGGAGGCAATCAAGGCCGCCCGTTCGATCGGCTATCCGGTTATCATCAAGGCTGTCGCAGGCGGCGGCGGCCGCGGCATGCGGATCGCCCACAACGACGTGTCATTCGCAAAGGAATTCGACATCGCACGCGCCGAGGCCGAGAAAGCGTTCAGCAACGGCTCGGTTTATCTCGAAAAATACATCGAACAACCGCGCCACATCGAATTCCAGATACTGGGGGACAGCCACGGCAAGATCATCCATCTCGGCGAGCGTGACTGTTCGGTGCAGCGCAGGCACCAAAAGCTGATCGAAGAGTCCCCCTCCCCCTTTCTGACCTCCGACTTGCGCAAGAAAATAGGAAAGGCCGCGATTCGGGCCGCGGAAGCTGCGGAATACGAGAACGCCGGCACGATCGAATTCCTGGTCGATCCGAAAGGGCGCTTCTACTTCATTGAGATGAACACGCGCATTCAGGTCGAGCACCCGGTGACGGAGGAAGTGACCGGAATCGACCTGATCAAACAGCAGATCCGCATCGCCAACGGTGAAAAGCTTGGATTCGACCAAGGCGACATCAAATGGGAGAAACATGCGATCGAGTGCCGCATCAATGCGGAGGATCCGGCCCGTAATTTTGCACCCTCCCCGGGCACGATCGGCCTCTATTATTCCCCTGGCGGGCCGGGTGTCCGCGTGGACAGCCATATTTACAGCGGCTATACGATACCGCCCTATTACGACTCAATGATCGGAAAGCTCATTTGCTCGGGAAAGACGCGCAAGGAGGCCCTTGAGCGCACGTACCGGGCCCTCAGCGAATACCTGATTCGCGGCATAAAGACCACAATTCCCCTTCACAAGGCGATCATGGCCGACCCGGTCTTTATCGAAGGCAAGGCGACGACCTCCTACATGGAGGAATTCCTTGGTCGTACGACGCCGGATCTGTTCCTGTAAGGCTCCGCAGCCTCCCGCCGGGGAATTGAGGAGGACAAGAGATGGCGCAAGTCTTCGCACTGGAATAGTCCGCTTCGCCGGACGTGGTCTCCGAGCACTCGCAGTCCGTCTGCGCAGCGCGGCTCGATTTCCCGGATCGAACACCGCAATGCATTGCGAATGTGGCCATAGTCACGGCGGTCCGCCCTCAGAGGCCCCGGCGCCGTCGCCTCCTCGACGCACATCGAGAAATATCCTTGGCAACGCGAATAATCGACCAATCCGCACCAATACCGTGAGAGGGAAAACATCGACTCGGCCTCAATTGGGTCGCCGAGCATGAATTCCCCGATCAGGGCAAGCGTGCGCTGCAGGTTTGCCGCCACCCCGGTCGCGGCAAGAAGCCCCTGATCGTTCGGCGCCGGGACCGAATTCGCAATCTCGTGGAAGGCCATGCAGGTTCCCTTCGTCGCCTCTTCCACGTCAGCGGCCACCGACTCGGACAGTTCGGAGCGGCTCCGTTTTCCAACGCTCCAGCGCTCGAGTTGGGGCTCAAGAAACTCAGCCGTCAGCCAGAGGTTGAACGGTCGCCCCCGAATGCAAAGGGAAGAAAAGGCCTCCAGCGGGTTGCCCCGCGTCTCAGGCGCAAATGTGGCGGTCCCCGCCATGGCGAGGCCCTTGAGTTCGTAGGAGTCGCGATTCATGGGCCCTATCGTAAGCTCCCGACTCGGCACGATCCATGGGCCAAAAGTGGCCGTATTGCCTAGGGTGAATCGGCAGGCATGGCGTCGGACCGGCAATCCCAGCGCCCGGTCTCGCCGCGTTCATGCGCGATGTTTTCCAGCAGACCACGGTAGTACTCTCGCACGCATTCGCGGACGGCGTTAACTCCGTCGGGCTTCTTCGTGCAGAAATGGTACGCAGCCCGCCCGCGCACAACCTTCGCCGCCCGCCCCTTCCGACCCTTGTTGTATGCGATAATGTCGCCTACATTCAGATGGGCAAAGTCTTCAGCGCGGAACCTCTCCTTTTCGGCGCAGCGCACCTGGTGTCTGATGCGGATTTCGCGCCCGGTTCCGAGGGCCTCCAGGACTCCGCCAAAATTCAGATTGTGATCAGCGCTTATCTCCTCGCGCATCACGGTGCCGCAGATTTCGGCTGCGCGCCGGCAGGTTTCCGGATCGGTTTGCTGGAGCCAGAACTGAACCCCGAAGGCCGAAATGAAGACATTTGCCGCCTCCCGGCCGAGCACTTCCACAATCCAGGCATAGCTTTGCGTTGCGCACAAGTTCACCACGTTGTTTGAACGGGAAAGATTCATGAAATAGGGGTCTCCGGCGGTCGAGGATCCGGAGATGACGTACTTGTGGCACTCGTCGGCCAAATAGAGCGCAAGCCGGGTCCCGTTGAGATCGGGCCGGCTGGTCCGGGAGAGCATGGTGCTTTGAAAGTCCAGCTTGCACGCACTCCCCAAAAGGCGGCCAAGTTGCTCGTAGCGGTCGCCTGGGACAAGGCCGATGATTTTCCCCGACTGAAGGATGTCCTCGAATGAAAATGTCGAGGGGCGGCAAAACGTCTCCGCGAGGTCCGGGTCTTGGAGAAACACGTCAAATACACCCGAGATGGTCGACTTGATGACATTGGCCGTCTTGCCGTCCGCGACCATCCTTTGCCACTCGTTCCGGAAATACGCCAACAGGTCCTCAAGCGGCGCTAGCTCGCGCCGCTCGGCGGCATGCATTTCGTCCTCGGCCAGGCCGGCTGTGGCGCCCCGTGTCCTTTCAATCCGGCTCGTGAGGGCGCACAGCGCCGACTCAAGCTTGTCGTCCTGGGTCGCAAGCCGCACAATTTCCATCGCCGTGCACGGAGAGGTTTCGACCGCGCGGTGAAGAGTGATGCATGCGGCGATCAATTTGCGTCCCTGTTCGTAAAAATAATCGTTTTCGCCGTGGCTCTGCCCGCCCCGCGACATCGCTGCAAGCCTGGTCATCCGCTCGGCGGCCTCGGCCGGCGGCAGGCGGGGATCGATGAGGTTATAGTGAACCCCGTTGTCAATATGCGTGACTCCCTCCACACGAAGGAATCTCGGCGGAGTGGTCCGCTCCTGCGCTCCGTCAGCGCCGACTCGCGGGACGGCCTGGTCACGGCAGGCCGTGTGGCTGATCCGAAGCAGCTCTCGTCCGCGCCACCGCCAGCCCAGAAAGCGAGGCCTGTGCGATCCGAGCGGCACGCTGATTTTCGAAAGGTCGTCCAACACCGCGCCGAAATCCGATTTTGACTCGAACACGTCTCCCCCCACCTGCCGGCCGGCCCGCCGGTGCCCGGGAGGATAGGCCATTTTCGGCACAAGCGCAGCGGCCTCTGATCCGCCGGCTCCGCCGCGGCCGGACAGAAACCAACGGCGCCCCCTCTCATCTCGATAGCAAACGACCGGGATGCGGCTGCATGGGGAAATGATTATGACATCCCTTGATACGCAGCGGCCCGCTTCTTGAGCAAGGTAGATGAAACCATCCACCAAGTCTCCCTTCACCTCCGGTATGAACGCACCGAGCTTTTGAAAAGGATTTGTGAAACAATCGCCATCCGTCTCCTCGTTGTAGGCGGCCAACAATTGCGCGGCCGCGGGCATCAGGACCCCTGCGGTCTTCGACGAGCCGGTCACTCCTGTCACGAGGACGGATGTGCAAAGGTCATCCAGGCTGGCCGGCATACCCGCGATTGTGAATCCGTGCCGCTTGCGCCCACGGCCCAACCTTCCCCGCCGGATGCCGCCCGCGAGGCCCGGCGATGAATTCTCGCCGGCATACGCGTCATAGGTCTCCGGAAAACAGATTTGCAGGCACCGCGCCTGGAACATCCCTGCACAAAGAAATGCGGCCCATATCATCGTCCACTCGAGTACCCGTAACGCGCGCCAACCAAATTTTGCCGCACTCATGGCATCCGCGAGAAGCGGAAGTGATCGGATGGCCTCCTCCATGCCCGGGAGCAGGAAGAAGGCGGTGAGCGAGAACAGCACGCTGAATCCCATGCAGGCAACGGGAGACTCAATCGGCATGCGGCGCGCCAAGGAAACGACCAGGCAGCGCCAGAAGGTGGTCAGCGGTCGGAGGGGGCTCATGGGCAAGGCGCCACCGTAGATAGTAGCAACCGCCCGGACCCTGCTATTATTGCGGTCAAAGCGCCCGCCATGGCTTTGCACCCAAACGTACTCGCCCGCCCCCGAGAACTATGGCGAGGGCGGGCGACGGGATGGAAGGATGAATTCGACGCGCGCGTGGTCGGGGAAATCCGCAACCGATTGCAAAACGGGAATCCCCCAATTTCGAGGCAGGCCCTCGGCGTCCTGCCTTACCGCCCGGACTTGTTCCGCCGCATCGGTCCGGCGGCCCTGAGGCACCCGGCCCTTCGATCGGTTCTATTCGCCCATCCGCCCTGTGCCCTTGCGCTTATCACCTCATTTTACGACGAGACAGCACCCACGCTCGAACCGAGCCTCGCCGGCTGCGGTGAATCCATCTACAACCTTCTCCACTGGGCTTCGCTCCGGGGCAAAAAACTGCTTCAACCCGAAAGTTTTTACCGCCGTGCACTTGTCACTGACGGATATTGGGGGCTGAAGCATGCGCACCGCACCGGAAATCAAAGCCTCCTGGCCGATGTGAAAGCCTGGTGCGGCGATGAAAGGCACAACTATGCCGCCGCTGCCGCTCTCTTCCTCATCCGAAATCCATCCGAGCGCCCATCCCGATATTGGGACGTTGTCTTGTCCAATTCGTTCTATGCCTACGTATCCCTGCCTCATCTTTCAGGTCGCGGCCTTTGCGTGTCACCAGGGAACGCCGGGGAGCAGCCCAAATGGGCCTGGCATTTTGCGCAAAGCAAGTTCGTAACGCAGCCCGGAGAATTCATTCCATGCGCGGCCCGGGATCCAGGCTGGGCCATCGAGCTTGCCGTGGCCCGCGGGTGGCAAACGCATCCAGCCGGGCTTCGCAATGCGGCGGGCCTGCTCAGGATGGCGGATCCGAATCACCCCTTGCACGAGCCGGCCTCACGCTTCATCGAGTCTCTTGAGCATCCCCGCCCGATAACGCCGGCGCCTGCGAACGACCGCACGGCCGTGCCCTTCATACTCTCATCGGGACAGAATGCGGAAGCCCGCGCGCTGTGCGCCCTGAACGTTGCAAAAAACACCGAGGTCTGGCGGCCGTCCCTCCAACAGATCGACAGTCCGGCCTTCCGCGAGATCGTTGGCCGACCGCTTTACACCGTTCGCGGGATCGCCCGCGGCACAATCATCGATAGTGTAGAAGACGGTCTCGCCGAGATCAAGTCGGGCTCGAGCGTCCTCAATTCCACCTACCAGTTGCGCCTCCAAACGTACCGATCCGTGATTGAAGAGCGGCCGCTGCGGATCTTTACGAGCCGCCCGGTCGACATTGACTTCGGCCAATGGCTCGATCCCTGGGGAGTGAAAATCGAGCCGCTGCCGGACCAAAGCCGATGAGCAACCTCACACAATGAATCTGCCAGCCACATTTCGCAGTTTGCCACCGATTCCTCGTGGCGCGCGCCCCGATGCCGAAACCCACGATTGCGTTTACCTGATCAAGAACGTGTCTCTGCTGTTTGCCACTCAACAGATCCGGCTCCTGGCGGCAAAGGCCATCCTCTCCAGCAAGCAACTCTTTATCGTGACGCCGGCTGCCTGCCGTTTCGACAAATCATTGGAGGAGCTGATGCAAAGCCACCCGGAGATCATTCGCCGAAAGGAACTGAAATGAGCCTTTATCTGTGCGTATTCGTCTCCGGCGCGGAGGCCGAAGGCATCGACGCCGGTTCCTATTCCGACTTCAACCGTTTGCGCCATTACATCGTTGGCGCACTTGAAGATGGAAAGACCGGCGCCCGGTTTCCAAATCTCATCCTTCATTCCGATTGCGATGGAGTGTGGAGCCCGAAGGATTGCACCGGACTCCGCGACGAGCTCGCCCAGATCATTGATTTCATGCGGGAGCGACCGGCCGAGAGATTCCCGCCGGGGTGGCAGGACGCACTTGCTAGGATGCTCCGGTTGGAACCGCGTAACGCCTTGGAAAGTTTCATCGACGTGGATGGCGCGCCACTCCTCCTGCGTCTTCTCGATCTTGTCGAAATTGCGCTATCGGCCGGGGAGCCGATTTTATTCCAGTAAACTTGTTATAATCGGCCTGCCCTATGATTCCCTCCGCAAAGGCACAGTCGCTGCGCAAGAAAAGGCCGGATATCCGCACTCGCAATTCATGCGCGCTTGTAATCATTGGATTGTCAGCGTTCGTTTGGACATCTGGTCCTGTGAGCGGCGCGCCGGGAGAAAGCGCGCTCGAAACAATAAATCAGTTTCTCGCTGAATCCGCAGCCACAGTCCCGGCCTACCGAGCGGACCTGCAGCGGTGCACGGACCTGGAACGCGCAACGGATGGCCGGATGGCCGGATTCAGCCCGCTTATTGGGCCGTTCACCTACCGACCGAAAAAATATGCCGAACTTACTCAGATTGAGCGTATTGGACTGCTGCGAGACGGGCGATTCCATGATTATCTGCTAAAAGAGGCCCGCCTGTTCCCCGTCAATCCGGAGGATATGCTCACGCCGCAACCCCTGATCGTTCAGTTGGACCCGCCATGACCCTCCCCGACGATTCCATAGTTCCAATAAGCCCGCAAAGGCTGCAGGATGTCTTGCGGGTTGTTCACGAGCAAGTGGCTGTCGCGCTTTGGCTTTCAGCTGGAATGATCCTGGCCGTGGGAGTAATTGCTTGCGTTGCTTTCGGTCGGCGCCGAATGGCCCTGATATTCGGCTTCTTATACTCCGTGAGCCTCTGCTTCGTGCACAATGGGCACGCCCAGATTCTGGGTCCAGCCGGTTGCGCACTCGCATCGATGGGCCTCTTCTGGCCGCGGGAAAGGAGCATCAAGGATGGTCCATCTGGTTCCCGGCAGCACAGATGAGATTCTTGTATCCGAACTGAGGGAGGCCGGCGTGCTCACGCCGGACGTAATGGAGCGCATCGACGCTTTCCTCGGCCAGCCAGAGTACTGCCTGCTCGACGAATTCCTTCTATCCGGCGCGGATTTCATCCAATCGAACGAATGGGTCTCCTGGCTAATACGCAAACACGGGTGCCATCGCTTCGGCAGGACCCGCTGGCTCGACGATGCATCCGCCTGGAATGGCGAAGATGTGACCGCCGACGGCAATATTCCTTACCGCCGGTGCCCGAATGGCCGCGTCCTGGTCGCCGTCCTGCGCCCCGACAAGTTACCCGCCACGCTTGAGCGATTGAAGGATTCACATCCGCTTTGGGCCGCCGCCACTCTGCGTGAAATTCGCGACCTGCGAGATGCCCGGAGAGGCTCTCGCCGCGAAATGCCTTAGCAGCCATTCGGAGCTGCGCCGTCCGCCGCCCTACCCAAGGAGGACTTGCCACTGATTCTCGCGCGCGGCGCGCGCTGCTTTAAGCGCGCCAATTGCCACGTAACGTTTGTAGTCCTGGCCAGCCAAGCGCACCCTCGGCGCCTCATATCCATCGTCGGTAAGCCTCTTCTGCAGCAGCGTGTCGACGCCCTTGAGCTGGGAGCCGCCGCCTGTGATGATTATGTTTTGCAGCAGGGTGACGACCGAATTCGAATCGGCGCGCTCGATCAGTGTGGTGAGCGCCGGATAAATCCTGTCGATCAGGACATTGCAGGCGCGGCCGATGACATCGCCGAGTTCGAGCGTGTGAGCCTTCCCCCCTATGATGACCTTTACCTCGAGCGGCTTGCGGCTCGGGCCGACATAGCCGTGCGTCTCCTTGATTTCGCGCACCCTTAGGCGCGAAAGGCCGTTGTTTGGATAGGTGCGGTCGAGTTCGCCGTGCATCAACTCGTCGATGGCGTCACCGGCGAACGCGACGCTGATCTGGTCGTCGCGCGTGGGGAAGCAGCCTTGTACGAGACACAGGTCGCTTGTCCCGCCGCCGATGTCGATGAAAAGCGAGTTTACCACGGGATCGATGTAATTCGGCTGCGTGAGCCGCGAATCGTCGCGATAGCCAAGAGCTGCAAGAAACGGTTCGGGAATAAGCAGGATGCGGTCGAAGATTCCTAGCGCCGCGCGCCGGATGTCGTCCCGGGCCATTTCGCCGGCGTTGGCGGGAACGCCGACCACCGCGCGAATCTCCGAATTGCCCGCCGGATCGGCAAGCGACCGGATGTGCTGCAGAAACTCATGCGCCGCGATCCGATCGGCGATGACCCCCTCCGCCAGCGGCGCCACCAACCGAACGTGTAGACCGTTGGCAAGGGCGTCCTCCCCGAACAGGACACTGCGGTTTCCGGCGATGATTCCGTCGACAATGCCGTCCTTCACATAGCCGATGACGGACGGAATGACCTTGCTGACGGCAATGTCGGCCGAGCCTGGGGGACCTGCGAGGAGGCACGATTTGTTTGTGCCGAGGTCGAATCCGACAAGGACGGTCTTGCCTCTGGCTGCGCCGGCGCGTGCCGGCATGGCTGGCGGATTGGCGGTACTTGGCGTTGAAGGCGCGGTGGAGGGTCTTTCGATGGTGGCTGTGGACATGATGGTTATGGTTTGGGGCGACTGAGCACGTCGAAGCAATCGGACAGAGTCATGGTGGGACGGCGCCGGGTGAAATCCGCTCCTGCTAGATCATCTGGTCGATGAAATCGGCGATGCTGGGCGCAGCGACGGACCCCCGCCGCCGCCCGGTGTCCGCAGCCCGGGCAGAATGCACGGGCCTGGCGCAAACCTGCCGCCGTGCCTCGTCAACCGCCATCTCACGGAGCATGGGCAAAAGGATTTCGGCCAGCACGCTCGCGCTGGCGACCCGGTCCTCTTCGAGCGCAAACAGCGCTTTCAGCCTAGCATCATAGTTGCCACCTCCTTCGGGTGAGTCCCGGATGGCGGCAACGGCTCTCGACACGGCCGGCTCGATGTGCGCAGCCTCGGCGCCGAGGCCAAGATTTCGAAGCAGGCAGATGCGCCGATAAAGAACCCTCACTTCGCTCCAAAGCGAAGCGTCCTCCACCGACGCCAAAGAATCGGAAATTGTCGCGCTCAATTCCGCACACGCCAGACCACCCAGACACAAAGTGGTTCGCGACAAAGGGGGTTTTTTTGGCCGGACCGCTCCAAGGGCCTGCGGTTCATCGAGTAATCGGCTGGATTTCACGTCCGGCGCCGCCCGAGCACCGAGCGGCATTCGCGAACCGACTGATGAACGCCGGCCATTAGCCGGTTTCGCATCCGGACCCAATCGGGAACTCCCGGGCTAAACGCCGTTCAATGTTCCAATACAACCCACACGCTCATGAAATCATTCCCTGATGACGCCCCCGCCGATGCATTCAAAACGGCGTTTGAGAAGGAAGGCCAAACCGATTTCGTCCGGCGACTGCGATTTACCGACCAGATCCCCGCGGTCGTTGTGACGGCCGCCCTCGTCGTTGGCGCAATTGTATGGCTGCAGCATGACGATGCCATCCGGCGCGCCGCAGACCTTGAGCCGTTGCGCTCGGAAGCCGAGGCGCTCCGTGTGCAAAACGACGAGAATCGCCAGCAATTGGAAGCGACCAATAAGCTGTTGAGGGACGCCATTGCGCGAAATGACGGCGAAGTCTTCCGCAGCGACGAGGAACTCCAAAAGCTCAATGGCGAGCGCATCGATCTCCTGGCTGACGCGATTGTCAAGAAGGTCGTCCCCGCGCTGCCGGCCCCGATTTCGGCGGCCGAGGGTGCCCAAATGCAGGCTGAGCAGGTGGACAAAGTGGCCGCCCGCCTTTCTGACAATCTCAAGCCGATGCTATCCGAGTTGTCCGCAAATCAAAAGGCAGCTTCGGCCGAGGTCGTCCGCCAGTATCAAGGCCGTGTGCAGCAACTGAATACGGACCTGGCGGCCACACAGTCGGCAGCCCAGGACGCGCTGAAGCTCACACACCAGGTTTCCGCCCTTTATCTTGATTCCTTCAGGGACCAGGGAGTGCTGGTACGGCTTCTTTCCCTGCCATCCGATATCGTGATTGACACGGCGAAGCTGAACCTGATCACAAGTCGCGACCGTGCGAAGGTCGAAAAGGATTTGTCGGCGAAAATGAACGAGCTCGACCAGCGTTTGGACTCGATTAAGGCGACGACCGACGCCACCAGGGGCTGACGGCGCGAACCGCTGCAGCCGAGGGAGACCGGGCGAGGGCTTGAAGCAACCTGCGGGGGTTGATTGTACGGCCGTAGGGTGCGTCGGCTGGAATAAGGCACCGATTGCGAAACGGAGGCAGCGGGCGCTCCAAATTGGCGCCCCTCCTGGCGGTCTGCCCAATCCGGGAGCGATCCTTGACTCTTGAAAAATTCCGATCCTATTGTGCCGCAATACTCGCCGCGACGGACTAATCCCTTGGCCGTTCGCGCCCTGAACCAGTGCGAGTCAAATTCAACCCCGCTCCCCTCATGGCAGAAGCTACGTTTGTCCAGCAAAAGGATACGACCGCCAACCCAGCACCGCTCGGCTTGCTTGCATTCGGCATGACGACCGTACTGCTGAATCTTCACAACGCCGGCTTCATCGAGTTAAACAGCATGATTCTGGCGATGGGAATCTTCTACGGCGGCCTCGCCCAGGTCATAGCCGGCGCAATGGAATGGAAGAAGAACAACACCTTCGGCACGACTGCGTTCACGTCCTACGGCTGCTTTTGGCTGAGCCTCGTGGCCTTGGTGCTGCTGCCGAAAATCACGACGGGAGCGGCCCCGACCACCTCGACCGGACTTGGCGCCTACCTTATCCTATGGGGCCTTTTTACCGGAGTCATGTTCTTTGGAACGCTGCGGCTCAATCGGGCGCTGCAACTTGTCTTCGGAACCCTGACTCTTCTGTTCTTCCTTCTCGCTGGCGCCGAGTTTTCCGGCAACACCGGTTTGGCCCATTTTGCGGGCTACGAGGGAATCGTCTGCGGCCTCCTCGCGATGTACACAGGTTTGGCCTTGGTGCTCAATGAATTGCACGGCGCAATAGTTCTGCCGCTGGGTCCTGTGACAAAATAGCGGAACCAGGGAGAATTCTTTGGACAGGACCCCGTCGCTGGCGAGGGCTGCGCCATCCGAAGCTCCGCAGGAGCGTAGGATGGCGGAGGAGGAGGGATTCGAACCCCCGGACAGCTTGCGCCGTCGTCTGATTTCAAGTCAGGTGCCTTAAACCACTCAGCCACTCCTCCGTGGATTGACTGCCGTTAAGGTGAGGGTGTGTCGGTATTTGGGCGAGGTCAACCGCGGATGAATCAATCCCCGGTCATCCATGTCATTCCGAAAGAATTTTAAAATAGGCGGCTGTTTGATATGCCCTATGGCCTAAACCTTGAATTCACAGATAAAAAGGGCGGCCTTTCTGTTCTCTGCCGTGCTGGCGCTGGACGGATGCGCGCGGCGCGAATCGGCGCCGCAGACCGATACGCAGCCAATTCTCCGGATAAGCCAGCGCAACGAGCCCGCCGATCTCGACCCGGCGATCGCGTCGCTGCCGGACGAGTTTTTCGTCATCCGCGCCTTGAGCGAAGGTCTGGTGATTCCCGCGCCAGACGGAGGGAACGTCCTTCCGGCCGCGGCCGAGCGTTGGGACGTTTCGCCCGATCACCTTGAATACACTTTTCATCTTCGCTCCAACGAGCGCTGGTCAAACGGCGAGCCGGTTATTTCGAACGATTTTCTCGAGTCGTTTCGGAGGGTGTTGAGCCCTGGCACGGCCGCGCCGAACGCAGCCCTTTTCTTCCCAGTCAAGAACGCGCGCGATTACCTATCGGGCAAGCTCGATGACTTTGGGTCTGTCGGGTTGAAAGCGCCGGACTCCCGCACCCTTGCAGTCATCCTCGGCCGGCCGATGCCTCCCGGCGAGTTCCTGCTGTACGCGGCGAGCGGGCCGTGGATCCCCGTAAACCCTCGCACGGTTGCTCGTTTCGGGAGGCAATGGACCCGGCCCGGATACTTTGTGGGAAATGGCGCCTATAGGCTGACCGAATGGCTGCCAAACCAGCGAATCACCGTCAGACCGAACCCTTTCTATCGGGCAGCCGGCCAAGTCCGCCTCGCAGCGATCCAATTCGTGCGGTTCGACGACGAGGATAGCGAGGAGCGCGCGTACCGCGCCGGGCAAATCGATGTGACGATGAAAATCCCCACGGACCGGATTGACACGTACGCGCGCGAAAGGCCCGCGGAGCTCCACCGTGCGCCGCTCGCGGAGACCCGTTACCTGTCGTTCAACACGCGCCGACCGCCCCTGAATGATCCGCGCGTGCGCCAGGCGCTCTCCCTGACGATCGATCGCCAGCGGATCGTCAACGATGTTCTTCGCGGCGGGCAGGAGCCGGCCGGCCAGTTGATCCCGGCTGCCATTTCGGCCGGTATGCCGGGGGATAGCCCGCGTCGGACACCGGGTTACAATCCGGACGAAGCACGGAAGCTTCTTGCAGCGGCTGGCTATCCGGGCGGCCGCAACTTTCCGCATCTCGAGCTCGCGGGCTGGTCGAGCACTCCCGTCCTGGAGGCCATCCAGGCAATGTGGAAGAAGGAGCTTGGCATCGACGCAGTCATCGTGCTTCGCGAGGCCCGGGCGCACGTCGCAGCGCTGCGCTCAGGCGCCTACGACATCGGCTTCATCACGCTCATACCGGATGTCCCCGTCCCGATTTCGATCCTCGAGAACTTCACATCGGATTCCCCGAACAATTATCCCCATTGGTCGGATGCGATTTATGACGGCTTGCTCCAGCAGGCGGAGGCCGCAGGCGACTCCGCCGACGCCAAACTGCTGCTTCGCAGGGCTGAGTCGCGCCTTCTCGCCGAGGCACCTCTTGCGCCCGTCTATTTCAATTCGAAAGACTGGTTGATGGGCACCTACGTTCACGGCTGGCGGGAAGACGCCCTGTGGACCCGCTACTATGGCGATTTGTGGATGGACAATGCGGGGGCCCGGGCCGAGCCGCTGCGCCGTTGACCCGCCCGACACTGCGCCCGGGGACACGAACCCAAGCTTCTCATTGCCTTCCCGGGCCGGCGGATCGAAAGTCCCGGCATGCGACAGCCCATTCTCGCACTACTTGCAGCATTTGAATTGGCCGCGACTGTTTCCGCATCCGTGCCTGCTCCTGATTTTTCGGCAGATCGGATCCGCCACCATATCGAGGTCCTGTCCGCGAGCGAATTCGAGGGCCGGGCGCCGGGCACCCTGGGCGAGGAAAAAACGGTGGCTTACCTGACCGGGTGCTTCCGGCAGCTCGGCCTCCTTCCCGGGAACCCCGACGGCTCCTATGTGCAAGACGTGCCGCTCGTCGGCATCACCTCCAGAACGGAAACGACATTTTCGATCGGCGAACGAAAGATAATGCCCGTGTGGATCAATGATTACATCGCAACCTCTCCACGCCTGGTGCCATCCGTGGAGGTGAAGGATAGCGAGATGGTGTTTGCCGGGTACGGAGTCGTCGCACCTGAGTACGGATGGGACGACTTCAAGGGTGTGGACATGCGCGGAAAGACTTTGGTCGTGCTGGTCAATGACCCGCCCGTTCCGGATCCGCACGATCCCACCAAGCTCGACGACTCGATGTTCAAGGGGAAGGTGATGACCTACTACGGCCGATGGACCTACAAATACGAGGAGGCCTCCGCCAAGGGTGCCGCCGCCTGCCTGATCGTTCATGAAACCGGACCCGCCGGCTATCCGTTCGCGGTCGTCGCCGCGAGCCAGGGGCGCGAGAATTTCAACCTCGGAACTCCGAGCGGCGCCATCGGGCACGTGCCCGTGGAGGGATGGCTGACTCTCAACTGCGCAAAGGCGCTCTTCGCGGCTGCCGGCTACGATTTCGCAAAACTGAAGGCCGCCGCGGTCCGCCGCGACTTTCAACCGATCCCGCTCGGAGCGCGGGCGGACTTTTCCATTCAAAACACGATTCGCAAGGTCGCCTCCCGCAACGTGGTGGCCAGGATCGAAGGCTCCGATCCGGCCCGCAAGGACGAGTATGTGATCTATTCCGCTCACTGGGATCATCTCGGCAAGGACCTCCGCTTCAAGCCGGACCCCGTCTTTCACGGAGCCCTGGACAACGCCTCCGGCGTGGCCGCCCTTCTTGAGATCGCCCGCGCTTACTCGCTGCTCCCGGCAGCCGCTCGGCCAAGGCGAAGCATCCTCTTCCTTTCGGTGACCGCCGAGGAAAAGGGGCTTCTCGGCTCCCGCTTCTATGCCCAAAACCCCCTCTATCCGCTGACGAAGACCCTCGCCGACATCAATATGGACGTGATCAACGTGCACGGGCCGACGAGCGACATGGAAAGCGTCGGCCTCGGCTCAACGACGCTAGACGACGTCGCCGCCGAACTCGCCCGCGAGCAGGGACGATTCATGGTGGCCGAGCCCAACCCGGAAAGGGGCACATACTACCGGAGCGACCACTTCGAATTCGCGAAGGTGGGCGTTCCCTCGTGCATGATCGCGGGCGGCTGGCATTTTGTCGGGCATCCGGAGGAGTATGGGCGCGCTCTGATCGACGACTTCACGACCAACCGATACCACAAGGTGACCGACACGATCCAGCCGGACTGGACGCTGGACGGATCGGTCCAGGATGCGCAGACACTTTTTGAAATCGGCCGACGCGTGGCCGACGGCGATCGGTGGCCCGAGTGGAAGCCGGGCAATGAATTCAAGGCCCGCAGGGACGCGATGATGGCGGCGCCCCGGAACTGACGCTTCTCGAACAACCCCAGGGACCATGCTTCGCTTCATAGGGCGCCGAGTTCTCGAGACCATCCCCGTGATGCTGATCATCATCACGGGCACCTTCTTCATGCAACGGTTCGTCCCGGGCGGGCCCTTCACGGCCGAAAAGGCCGTCACGCCGGAGGTCCTGCACAACCTGGAAGCCTACTACCACCTGAACGATCCGCTCTGGAAGCAATACACGGATTATGTATGGGATCTGTGCCCCAAGCGTTTTCACCCGCTCGCGCTCCGAAGCGGCCTGGATCTCAAAGCGGCGTTCGGGATCGATTTCCGGCCGTCGTTCAAGTACCCGAACAGGACGGTCAACGAGATCATCGCTTACAAGCTTCCCGTATCGCTCGAACTCGGCGGCTGGTCGCTTTTGGTCGCGCTCGGCCTCGGCTTGCCGCTCGGAATTCTCGCCGCGGTCAAGAAAAACACCTGGATCGACTACCTCTGCTCGTCGCTCGCGATGACGGGCATCTGTGTTCCCACTTTTGTGCTCGGGCCGCTCCTTGTCCTGGCTTTTGCGATCCACACCGGCTGGTTCGAGGCTTCGGGCTGGTACAGCCCGATCGATCGGGTGCTGCCCTGCCTGACCCTGGGGAACTTTTACGCCGCGTACATCGCACGCCTTACGCGCGGCGGAATGATCGAAGTGCTGAGCCAGGATTACATCCGGACCGCCCGGGCCAAGGGGGCGAGTGAGGCCCGGATCATATTCCGCCATGCCCTGCGGGGCGGACTGCTTCCGGTCGTGTCCTTCCTGGGCCCCGCGGTCGCCGGCATTCTCACCGGCTCATTTGTGATCGAGACGATATTCCAGATCCCGGGCCTCGGCCGGGAATTCGTGGATTCCGCACGCAACCGCGACTACACCCTGGTTCTCGGGACCGTCGTCCTCTATGCGGGCCTCATTGTGACCCTGAACCTCGTCGTCGACATTGTCCAGGTCTGGCTCAATCCCAAGCTCAAGTTCGAGTGATCCATGGTCTCGCTCTCGCCTAAAAGACTTCCGCAGCCTGTGCCCCGCCTTGAGCCGGCCGAGGGCGGGAGTTCGCTGTGGACCGACGCCTGGCGCCGCCTCAGGAAAAACCGTCTGGCCGTCGCAGGCGGCATCGTTGTCCTCGCCCTTCTTCTTCTCTGCTTCATAGGGCCGCTATTCTCCCAGCACTACGAGGAGCAGAATCTCGATCTTGGCGCATCGCCGCCGAGCGTTTCGCACTGGCTCGGGACGGACACGCTCGGGCGCGACCTTTTCTCCCGGCTCCTCTACGGGGGCCAGATCTCCCTTTCCGTCGGGTTGATTGCCACGGTCGTCGCGCTCGTGATCGGCGTCACCTACGGGGCGACCGCGGGCTTCGCCGGTGGCAAGACCGATGTCGTAATGATGCGCATCGTCGACATCATGTACGCCCTCCCCTTCACCATATTTGTCATCCTGCTCATGGTGTTCTTTGGACGGAATATATACCTGCTTTTCCTTGCCATCGGCGCCGTGGAATGGCTCACGATGGCGCGGATCGTTCGCGGCCAGGTGCTGTCTGTCAAACGCATGGAATTCATCGAAGCGGCCCGGACGCTCGGCTTCGGGCGCGGCAGGATCATATTCCGGCACGTCATTCCCAACGTTCTCGGGCCTGTGATCGTGTATGCGACCCTCACCATTCCTTCCGTCATGCTTCTCGAGGCCTTCCTGAGCTTCCTCGGCCTGGGCGTGCAGCCGCCCATGAGTTCGCTCGGCGTCCTGATAAAGAACGGAGCCGATTCCATGGAGGAGTACTGGTGGCTCCTCGTCTTCCCAGCCGTCGTTTTCTCCCTGACGCTGTTCTCGCTTAATTTTCTCGGCGACGGCCTGCGAGACGCGTTGGATGTCCGGACCTCGAAAGACTAGAAGCATCCATGCGCCGCTTTCTGCCCCATCTCAAGTATCTGCGCTCCGTCAGGAGCGTTCTCATCTTTGGAGTCCTCTGCGGAGCGATATCCGGCGCCGTGGGCGGCCTCGGCCTGCCGATCGTCGTCCAGTTTGTCATACCGCGGGTGTTGCTTCCCGATCCCACCCCTCCACCGGGATCCGCCCCATCGATAATTCCGAAGAAATTTCTGGGAAGGCTGAACGACCGGTTGCACAGGGCCCTGGACCGTGTGCTTCCACCCCAATCGGCTCCAGGCCCCGCCCCGGCCGCAGGGCCGGCCCCGGCGGCGAACCAGGCCCAGGCGAGCGCGGAACAGGCGGCGCCTCCGCCGCGCCCGCATCTGACGGCAATCCAGATCTGGGTGATCGCGCTATGGCTGCCTCTCATATTCCTGATCAGGGGAGTCGCCGGCTACCTGGGCACCTATCTCATCCAATACGCGGGCGTCCGGGTGCTGGAGCAGCTCCGCCTCGATTATTTTCGGAAACTGCAGGTTCTGCCGCTCGCCTTTTTCCACCGCTTCTCCAGCGGGCAGCTGATAACGCGCGGTTTGGGCGATACGAATCAGCTTCAGAACACCCTGACCGTGATTTCCAACGATCTGATCGTGCAGCCGGCGACGCTCGTCGGAACGGTGGCCGCCGTCGCGATCCTTGCCTACCAGGAGCAGGGAATCCTTCTTGTCCTGGTCTGCCTCCTGACGGTTCCCCTGGCGGTCTTTCCCATCCGCTACGTCGGCAAGAAGCTCGTGAGGCGGGCCATGCTTTTGCAGGCGCAGTCGGGAAGCATCACGGACCGCTTCACCGAGAATCTGGCCGGGGTCAAGGAGGTGCGCGCATTCGCCCTCGAAAAATACGAGATCGATCGCTTTGCCTCCCTGAGCAGGCTTCTCGTTCGGGCGCAGATGAAAGTCGCCAAGTACGCCCAGGCGCTGAGTCCGAGCATCGAGATTCTGAGCGCGATCGGCATCTCGATAACGTTCGTCTACGCTTACAACGCAAACGTGCACAGCGGCGCGTTCCTCGGGATCATGACCGCCCTCTTCCTGAGCTACACGCCCATCAAGCGCCTCGGCGCGGTGAACAGCGAATTGAAGCGCGGCGGGGCGTCGCTCGAGCGACTCGAGGAGGTGCTGAACGAGCCCGTCACGATAGCCGATCCGGAGAACCCGGTGCCGGTGGAGCGCCTTCGGGGCGATATCGCCTACAAAAATGTCTCCTTTGCCTACAAGGAAAACGAGTCTGTTCTGCGCGATGTTTCGGTCCGGATTCCCGCAGGGACCTTCTGCGCGCTTGTCGGGCCGAGCGGCGCCGGCAAGACGACGTTTGCGAGCCTTGTGCCCCGCTTTTACGATGTGACTTCGGGCTCCCTGACAATCGACGGAGTTGACACCCGCCGGATGCGCTTCGCCGACCTGCGGCGCAATATCGCGCTCGTTTCGCAGGACCCCGTTCTTTTCAACGACACGATTTACAACAATCTGCTTCTCGGCAGGCTGGACGCCACCCGTGAGGAGGTGATCGCCGCAGCGGTCAGCGCCCACGCCCACTCCTTCATCACGGCCTTCCCAAAAGGCTACGATACGCTGGCAGGGGAACGCGGATCCCAGCTTTCCGGCGGACAAAAGCAGCGGCTTGCGGTTGCACGGGCTTTTCTCCGAAACGCACCGATTCTCATCCTCGACGAGGCGACAAGCGCGCTCGACAGCGAAAGCGAGGCGGCCATACAGGCGGCCCTAAAGACGCTCGTCGTCGGCAAGACCGTCATCATCATCGCCCACCGCTTCAGCACAATCCGGGACGCCTCGCTCATTCTCGTCTTTGACGGCGGAGAGATCGTCGCAGCGGGAGCCCACGGGGAGCTGTACAAGGCGAACGCGCTCTACAGGACCCTATACGACGGGCAGCGCGCAAAGGCTTTCTGATCGGAAAGTTGTAAATCCAGCACGAATTTTGCTTATATCGTTGCACGGATTATGCTTTTCCCTTCCATCCAGCCCGCTCTTTTACCAGTTTCCCAGTTCTGACCGGAACCTTTCCAGCTCCTGGGGTTCACACCACCCGTTTGTAAGCTGCGTCTTGTTAGCTGCCAGTTAATGTACTCTTGCCAAAATCTCGTGTCGCCGTCACCGGCGAGGGGTGTCCGTGCGCGCATCAAGCGACCGGTCCCAAAAATCAGCGTCCTGATCCCCACCTATCAATACGCCCGGTTTCTTCCCGAGGCGATCGAGTCCGTCCTGGCGCAGGATTTCGGCGATTTTGAACTTTTAATCAGCGATGACGGCTCCACGGACGGCTCGGCGGAGGTGATACGTCGTTACGCCGCCAGGGACGAGCGAATCCGTTATTGCATTCACAAGAATAACATCGGCATGGTGCCCAATTGGAATTGGTGCCTGCAAGAAGCCAGGGGGGAATACGTCAAGTACCTATTCGGCGACGACTGCCTTCCGTCCCGCAGCGCGCTCGGGCGCATGGCCGGGATGCTCGATGGGGAGCCGCGCGCCGTGATGGCGGTTGCGGCCCGGTCAATCCTCGATTCCGACTCCCATGCCGTCGCGGTGTGGGATCACCTCGGCAGGCCGGGTTTTCACAATGGGGACGATACCATCATCCGCTGCATCCAGAAGGACAGGAACCTGATCGGGGAACCGTCCTCCGTGATGTTCCGGCGCGCCGCCGCGGCGCGCGCCTTCGACCCGTCGTTCCGCCAGCTTGTCGACCAGGAGATGTGGTTTCATCTGCTATCGGAGGGGGGCCTTGTCTATGATCCCGCTCCCCTTTGCGCCTTTCGCCACCACGAAGCGCAGCAGACGGTGGTCAATCGCAAGGAGCAAGTGGCTTCCGCCGAGGGCCTTCGCATTGTTTCCCGCTATTTCCGTTTTTTTGCGCTATCGGTTGGAATCGAGCCGTCTTCGCTGGCCATGCGCCGCCGCATATTCAGGCGGATCTACTATTCCCGCAAGGACTGCCAGCGCACACCCCTCATTGTCGCGGCAGAGAACGCGCTCCTTTCCGACCTGACCCCGCAGTGGTATTTCATTTGCTGGGCCTTGCATCGGGTAATGAAACCGATTGAGAACCTGCGGCGATACCTTGAGCGGAAAGCGGCGGTGCCGGTCCGTATGCAATTCGTGCCCGTGCGCGTCGCGACTGCGGCTCCGGTCTCGCCGCGCTCGCCGGCGTGAGTGCTTTGTAATCTTGTCGTCTGCGCCGACCCCCGCTTTTAAGGAGGGTGTCCAATGGAGCATCGCCCAAACGTTCTCGTTGTCCGCCGCCGTTATTTGGGTGACATCGTGCTGCTGGGCTCCTTTGTCCGAAATTTGAAACTCCACTGGCCGGATGCGAGGGTCCGCGTTCTCGTGGAGCCGGGTTATGCCGGGGTCGTGCCATTGAACCCCGATTTGGAGTCCGCGCTCATTGCCCCGCGCCGGCCCGCGCAGTGGCCGGCCTTTCTCGTCCACCTCCGGCGGGAGCGCTTCACTCATGTGTTCAATTTCGACAACACCGAAGGAACGGCCCTGATCACGCGGGCGACGGGCGCGGCGTTTCGATGCGGCGTCCACCACGGGGGCTATCTCCTGAGATTCCGCGGGTGCTACACGCAGACCGTCAACCACCCGAACGACGAGCACGAATCCCATCCGATCACCGATTACTACCTTGGGGCGCTGGCGGCGGCAGGCGTGCCGCTCGCGACGCGGGAAGTGCGCCTCACGCCGAGGGAGGCCGATATTGCGGAAATGAGGCGCATTGTGGGGGCCGCGGGACCGATTCTCCTCGTGCATCCGGGCAGCCGGAGCGCGTTCCGCATTTGGCCGCCGGAGCGGTTCGCCGCTGTTTGCGACCGCGCACAGGACGAACTGGGCGCCCAGGCCGTCCTCGTCGGGGGTCCGGGCGACCGCGGGACCGTGGAAGATATTCGGCGCGCGGCCCGCACGCACCTGCTCCGCCCGACGGAATCGCTATCGGTGCCCCGGTTCGCGGCGCTGGCCCGGCTGGCGTCCGTCGTCCTTTGCCATGATAGCGGGCCCATGCATGTCGCGGCAGCCGTCGGAACGCCGGTCGTTGCCCTTTACGGGTCCCAAAATACGACCCTTTTCCGTCCGGTTGGCGAAGGCCACAGCCTGATTCAGGCCCCCCTTCCGTGCACGGATTGCGTGGCACCCGAACGGTGCGTTCCCGCGGATTCCTATCGCAACTATTGCGTGCGCCGCATTTCAACCGACCAGGTCTATTCCGCCGTTCGCGCGCAGCTCATCCGCGTCTCCGCCGCGCGAGCATGAATCCGCCGCTTATCACGTTTGGGATCCCAGCTTACCGCCGACCCGGACTTCTCCGCGAAGCTCTTGCCAGCATCGCCTCCCAGACGGCGCCGGTCGATTACGAGGTGGTCGTCGCCGACGATGCCTGCCTTGTGGAGACGCGGATCGCCGCGGAGCAATTTCCCGGCGGCCGCTGCCGGTATGTGCCGAACAATCCGGCGCTGGGCGCAATAGCGAACTGGAATCGCTGCCTCGAGCTCGCCCGCGGGAGCTGGGTGACGGTCCTGCACGAGGATGACACCCTGTTTCCCTGGTATCTCGAAAACGTCCTCCCGCGGCTCCGCGAGGCTCTGGCGGCCGTCTGCACGCAGACTGTGCAGGGGCCGTCGCCCCCGGCGCTTTCCCCCCCCGCCGGCAAGCCGTCCGTCCTGGCCTATTCGCCCCGCTTTTTCATCAAGAGCGCCATGAGCCCGTTTCCCGGCGTTCTTATTCGCCGCGACCTCGCCCTGCGCCTGGGCGGTTTCCGCGAGTCCTGGGGTCCTCTGGCAGATTACGAATTCTGGTATCGGCTAGCCTGCGCCGCGCCGGTCGAGGTGGTTCGGACGAGGGCCGCGTTTTATCGAGTCGCCCCCGGCCAGTGGACCGAGCAGAGTTGGCCCCGGATGCTGAGAGAGACCCACCTCCTTCGGTTGCAAATCGCCCGCGAGCAGTTTGGGGACAGGCCGCGTTTCGGACGCTGGCTCGCCCGCTTCTTCACCTGCCGCAATGCCCGCTCGTATGCGAGCCGGTTCGCCGAACGCCCGGCGGCGCTCCAACGCGCATTGAGCCTGGGTCGCATACCCTTCGCCTCGATTCCAAGCGGCTGGATTTGGCAACTGCTCAAAGTCTGCGGGTAAGCCCTGATGCGCGTCACGGTCGCCATTC
Source organism: Opitutaceae bacterium (assembly GCA_050015855.1). Lineage (GTDB taxonomy): Bacteria > Verrucomicrobiota > Verrucomicrobiia > Opitutales > Opitutaceae > Palsa-1447. Next base: position 41,421 of record JBEKAO010000020.1, read on the forward strand.
CAACGTTCAATCGCTCCGCACTCCTGCGCCAAACATTGGAAGGAATAGCGCGGCAGGACTACCCGCCGGACTGTTTCGAAGCGCTCGTGGTCGACAACAACTCGCGGGATGACACGGCTAGGGTCGCGGCCGACTTTGCCGCGTCCAGTCTGAAGCTTCGCTGCCTGCTGGAAGCGAAACAGGGCCTCGACCACGCCCGCAACCGCGCAATCGCGGAAGCGAAGGGTGACATCATCCTTTTTGGCGACGACGACATCCTGGTCGAGCCCGATTGGATCGCGCAAATGATTGCGCCCTTCCTAAACAATCCCGGCGCCAGGATCGGCGCAGTCGGAGGCGAAGTGATCCCGGTCTTCCCGGACGGCCTTCCGACCTGGATGTCCGGATGGCACGCGCCGCTCGCGTTTCGCCCGGATGCCGGGCCGCTGCCCGACAGCCAGTGTCCGATGGGGGCGAATCTTGCCATTCCACGCTGGGTTTTCAATGAGCTCGGGCCTTTCCATACCGCCCTCGACCGGACTGCCGGCAGCTACTTCTCGGGCGGCGACAGCGAGATGATCCGGCGGATTCGCGCCGCCCGCATGGAGGTCTGGTTCGTTCCGTCCGCCGCGGTGCGCCATCAGATGCCCGCATCCCGCACGACCTTCCGCTACGCCGCCAGGCACGCCTTCGATTCGGCCCGTTCGCGCGTCATCGACCGCGCCGGCCAGCCCGAATCCAGGCGCTATCTTTTCTCCCGCCTGGCCGCCAATCTCGCCAAGATTCCTGTTTTCCTGGTGCTTGCGGTTGCTTCCGGATTGATCGGCCGTTCTGGGACCGCGAAAAAAGCACTCGTTCGCGCGTGGCGTTCGTGCGGTTATGTCTTCCAGTCGGTCCTTTCCCTTGACCATGCCAATGGATCCCAGCCGTAACCCGCCAAGCGGCGCCGCATCCCCGGCTGAAGGCGGCCGCCCGCCCGCCATCTCCGTCGTGATCGTCGCCAGGAACGAAGCCGGAAACCTGCCCCGCTGTCTTGAAAGCGTCAAGGGGTGGACGGCAGAGTCGATCGTCGCTTTGAACAAGACGACCGACGACAGCGCCGCAATTGCCGCAAAGTTTGGCGCGCGCGTCGTCAACCTCCCCTGGCAGGGGTTCCGGGACACGAAAAATGCGGCGCTTGAGCTTGCCGCACACCCCTGGGCGCTCTGCCTGGATGCCGACGAGGAAGTGTCGCCCGCATTGCGCGCAGAGATCACCGCCTTCCTGCACCGGTCCGACCTGGAGCGCTTCGATGGCGCGCGGTTCCCGCGCAAGGTTTGGTTCATCGACCGCTGGATCATGCACGGCGACTGGTATCCGGACTTCAACGTCCGGCTTTGCCGCCGCGGCCGGGCGCACTGGGGGGGCGATGCTTTCGTCCATGAAAGAATCGTCTGCGATGGACCGGTCGCGACGCTTCGCGGCGACCTCCATCACTTTTCGTTTCCGACCATTTCGAGCCAGGTGGCGAAGATCAACCCGTTCGCCGACCTCTACCTGCGCCAGCAGTTGGAGAAGGGGTGCCGGTTCTACCTCGGCGCCGCGGTGTTCCGCCCGGGCTGGCGCTTCTTTCGGGCGTACGTCCTGCGCCTGGGATTCCTCGACGGCTATCCGGGCCTTTACATAGCCTGGGCGAACGCGTTCAGTGCAATGGTCCGCCAAAGCCGGTTATACGAGGCCGAGCGCCGGAAGGATGTGCCATGCCCGACAAACCGCGATCATTCAGCAAACTTGCCGAGGAACTGATCGGCGAATTCCGCGGCGTTCCCTCGCGCGAGCCGCGCAATATGCGCAGGCGGCCGACGCGGGATCTGGCGGCGATCGTCGAGGACCTGGTGGTGAAGCACCAGATCGGCCGCCCGTCGCCCGAAGAGGCGATCCGCGAACGTTGGTCGGAGCTGGTCGGGCCCGCCCTGGCGTACAGCTCGCATCCGGTTCGGATAGATCGCGGCCGGCGGCTGGTTGTCAACGTGTCGGACGCCGTCGTTCGGGAGGAGCTTTTTTTCAACAGAGCCCTGATTGTCGAGCGCGTTCAGAAGCTGCCAGGCTGCTCCGGTGTGACAGAGTTGCACATCAGGGCCGGCTGAAAAAAACTCTTGCGAATGATTGGCCCAGTTGGGACGATTATCGCTTCCGTTAGTGAAACCCCGCTGGTCGCGGGACTCCACCATGACTGATCCGGCACCCCGCCGGATATCAACGGTGACGCCGGCTTCGCTCTGACTGAGAGCGTGGCGGGCGCCACGGGGCCTGCAAAGGCACCGCCAGTCGTGTAACCCAAACGAATAACCATGCCAACAGTCGTAAAACCAGAAATAATAGCAGAATACAAAACCCACGATAAGGACACCGGCTCGATCGAAGTCCAGATCGCACTGCTCACAGCCCGGATCAATCACTTGACCGAGCATCTGCGCACGCATCGCAAGGATTTCCACTCCCGCCGGGGGCTTCTCCAGATGGCCAGCCGCCGTCGAAAGCTTCTCGACTATCTCAAACGGCACGATCTGCCGAAGTATAACGAGCTGCTTCAGAAGCTAAACCTTCGCAAGTAACCCTTTCGTCAAACGGGCGACTCGATCCGCGAGTCGCCCGTTGTCGTCACGACACTCGACTTTAGACCGGGACATTTCCGTTTGCCGTCAGGCGGGATGTTTGGCCGCCCCGACGCCAAACGGGAATCTCTCGGACCCGAAGCGAGCTGATGAATCCGGCCCGGGCCCCATCACCCAGGGCCGCAGTCAACCGTCAGCACATCCTTCCATTCCAACGTTGTCGTATGCAGCAGCCGCCCGCAGGCGTTAGCGCCTGCCCGCCTGCAGGAGCGCGCCCTGAAGACGCAGCAACGCAGTAACCTCACAGTAAGATGAATCAGAAACACACAGTCTCCGTTCCCGAATACGGACTCACAATCGCGACCGGTTCCATTGCCAAATTTGCCAATGGGGCCGTCTCAATCACGATCGGCGAAACCGTCGTATTCGTCGCCGCCACCGCCGCAACCACGCTTCGCCCCGGGCAGGATTTCTTCCCGCTCACGGTCGACTATCGCGAAAAGTACGCCGCAGCCGGCCGTTTTCCCGGCGGCTATTTCAAGCGCGAGGGCCGCCCCTCCGAAAAGGAAATCCTCACCTCCCGCCTTTGCGACCGCCCGTGCCGCCCCCTGTTTCCGGAAGGGTTCATGAATGAAGTCCAGATCATCGGGCTTCTGCTTTCCGCCGACCAGAGCAACGAGGCGGATATCTCGATGGTGAACGGCGCAAGCGCCGCCCTGGCCATTTCCGACATCCCTTGGAACGGCCCGATCGCCGCCGTGCGCGTCGGACAGGTCGATGGGCAGTTCGTCGTCAATCCGACGATCGAGCAGATGTTTTCCTCGACCCTCGACCTCATCTACGTCGGCAACGAAAAGGATATGCTGATGATCGAGGGCTCGGCGGATCAGATTTCCGAGGATCGCTTCATCGAGGCCCTGGCCTTTGCGCATCAGGCGATCCAGCCGATTATCAAGGCGATCAAGGACCTCGTGGCCGCCGCCGGAAAGACAAAGGTCCAGTTTGAACTCGCAGTCGCCAAGCCCGAGGTCCGCGCCATCATCGAGCGGGTCGCCACCCCGAAGATCGCCGAGGCCATTTTCGGCAAGGAAAAGGCCGTTCGCTCGGCGAACATCAAGGCCCTCAAGGAGGAGGTTAAGACCGCGCTCGTCGCCGAGCTCGGCGAGACCAGCTTCACCGAGGCGGACTTGAACATCGTCTTCGAGGATCTCCAATACAAAGCGTACCGGCGCACCGTCCTCGAGCGCGGCGTTCGCGCCGACGGGCGCGATGCAAAGTCCCTGCGCCCCATTTCGAGCGAAGTCGGCGTGCTGCCCCGCGTCCATGGTTCGGCCGTCTTTGAGCGCGGCGACACCCAGGCCCTGGTCATCACGACCCTCGGCCCGACGAAGGAGGCCCAGGACATGGACGGCCTCACCGGCGGTTCGACCTCCAAGTCGTTCATCCTTCACTACAACATGCCTCCCTTCACGGTTGGCGAGACCGGCCGGTTTATAGGCCCGGGCCGCCGCGAGATCGGCCACGGGGCCCTCGCCGAGCGCTCGCTTGTCCCCGTCCTTCCCCCTGAGGACGCATTCCCTTACTCGATCCGCGTCACCTCCGAGATCATGGCCTCCAACGGCTCGACCTCGATGGCATCCGTCTGCGGCGGCTGTCTGTCGCTCATGGACGCAGGCGTTCCGATTATCGCCCCGGTCGCGGGCATTTCCTGCGGGCTGATGACGGAAAACTCGGCCGATGGATCGATTTCGAAATGGGTCACGATCACCGACATTCTCGGCGAGGAGGACCACTTCGGCGACATGGACTTCAAATTGGCCGGCACTACCCAGGGAATCACCGGCTTTCAGCTCGACCTGAAGATCAACGGCCTTCCCTTTGAAATCGCCAAGGTCGCAATCCACCAGGCTCACGACGCCCGCGTGGAGATCCTGAAGAAGATGCTCGCATCGCTTCCCGCCCCGCGTTCGGGCCTCTCGAAGTATGCCCCCCGCATCCAGACGATCCAGATCGACCCGGAGAAGATCGGCCTTCTCATCGGACCCGGCGGCAAGACAATCCGCCGAATCACGGAAACGACCGGAGCCCAAATCGACATCGCCGAGGACGATTCGGGCAAGGTCTACATCTACTCCAACAATGCGGATGCAATGAACCGGGCCGTCCAGGAGATCGACTCCCTCTGCGGCGGCGGCTCCCAGATCGAGGTCGGCAAGCTCTATCAGGGCCGCATCACCGGCATCAAGGAATTCGGCTGCTTTGTCGAGTGCCTCCCCGGCAAGGAGGGCCTTTGCCACGTTTCAGAGCTGGCGGACTTCCGAGTACGCCGTACCGAAGACGTCGTCAAGATGGGGGAGATGATCTGGGTCAAGTGCATCGGAATCGATGAGAGGACCGGCAAGGTCCGCCTTTCCCGAAAGGCCGCCATGAAGGAACTCGAGGCGCAAAAAGGCGCCCAACCCGCACCCGTCTCCTGATAAATCGTTTGTTTTCCCCCCGAAAGCCGGAGGCTGACGGCCTCCGGCTTTTTCTTTGCTCCCCGCGCCCGGCTTTGCGACGATTTCCCCAATGCGTCTATTGCTTACCAACGATGACGGCATCGACAGCGTCTTCCTGCTCGAACTGGCCCGCGAACTGATCGCCGAGGGCCATGACCTTTCGATCGCCGCCCCCCGCTCCGAGCAGAGCTGGATCGGCGCCGCAAAATCCAGAAACCGGGGCGTCCATTCGGCCAAAGTCGACCGCGGCCTCGGCTGCCCCACATGGATCGTCGACGGGACGCCGAGCGACTGTGTCAATATCGCCGTCGGGCATCTGCTGGCCAAGCCGCCCGAAGGCGTGATCAGCGGAATCAACGTCGGCCTGAATGCCTCGCTCGGTTTCATCATTGCGAGCGGCACGGTCGCTGGAGCCTGGGAAGGAGCCCTCCATGGCCTGCCCTCAATCGCATTATCCCAGGATGTAACCTTCGAGATGTATGAGCACCTGAAGGCAGAGGGCGGCAAACCCGACGAAGCCCTGCTTGCAACGCTCAAGATATCCGCGCGCATTGCCGCTCGCCTGAGCCCCAAGCTCCTGGCTTCAACCCCCCCCTGCAGCTTTATCATCCACAACGTCAATTTCCCATCCCCCTGCAGAATGGACACCCCCCTGCGGCGAACCGTTCCGGCCCGAATGATGGTGCCCGGCCTCTTCAGCCCGCAATCCGACGACGGAACCCATCGCCTCATCTACAAAATGGGCACCGACGTGTCCCCGCCGGAGCCCCTCACGGATCGGGCAGCGGTCGCCGCCGGCTTCATAAGCCACTCCATTCTCGACTACACGAGACTTGGGACGGTTTGAAATGCCGTTCAAGGAGTTGCGCTTTTGAAACTTGGCGAATTCCGTAACGGATCGCACCCGTATTCCGCCAAAACCCACGCCCGTAAGTCCCATCGATGATCGAAGTCAAGCACCTGACCCGCATCTTCCGCACCTACAAGAAGCAGCCCGGCTTCTGGGGGGGCGTCAAAGGGCTTTTCTCGCGCGAATTCGAGGAGACCGCGGCGGCAAACGACATTTCCTTTTCGATCGATGCTGGCGAGTTCGTCGGGTTTCTCGGACCCAACGGCGCCGGCAAGACGACGACTCTCAAGATGCTCTCGGGCCTCATCCTGCCCACGTCGGGATCGGCCCGCGTCGCCGGTTTCGATCCATCAAAGCGCGAAAACGCCTACCGGCGGATTTTCGCCCTGGTCCTCGGTCAGAAAAACCAGCTTTGGTGGGATCTTCCCGCGAGCGAGTCGTTCACGCTCCTGCGCGCGATCTACGGCCTGTCCGAGGAGGATTTTCGCCGGACCCTCGACGATCTCGTCGATCTGCTGGAGATTCGCCCAAAGCTCAATGTGATGGTCCGCGAGCTGTCTCTGGGCGAGCGGATGAAGATGGAGCTCATCGCCGCCCTCCTGCACCGTCCGCGGGTCCTTTTTCTCGACGAGCCCACGATCGGCCTCGATGTCGTCTCTCAAAAGGCCGTGCGCCATTTTCTTCGCGAGTACAACCGCCTGCACAAGGTGACAATCCTTCTTACCAGCCACTACATGGCCGACATCAAGGAACTGTGCGAGCGGGTCATCGTTATCCACCGCGGCCGCAAGATTTACGACGGCGACCTGGACCGCCTCGAGACCGGCACCGGCACCCGGGAAAAGATCATCACCTTCATGCCCTCGATCGAGGAGGGCCGCCGCGGCTCCGGGGAGGCCTTCCCGGACTCCTGGCACTCAAGGCACGGTCAGACGACCCGGTCTTCGGACGGCAAATTCGTCGTCCGGGTCCATGGCGAAGATGTCGTCACCGTTTCCCAGGAAATCCTGCGCACCGGCCCCGTTGCCGACATTTCGATCGAGGAGATTCCGCTTGAGGACATCATCGCGGAATTATTCACCAACCCGGGCTGACCTACCGCGGTTTCCCCGGGTCGCCTTGAGCCTTGGACTCCCTTTCCAGGCGCTCGACCGCATCGATCAGCGTCTTGTCTCCGGGAACAATCTTGAGGGCCGCCCGGTAACAGGCGATTGCCTGGCCGAAATCGGCGAGGTAGTGCTCGTAAATGTAGCCGGCCACCGCCTTTGTATTCGCCTGCATTCGGACGTCGGGGAAAGAATTCGCGGCATGGTCCAGGTATCGCAGCGCAACGACCGCATTCGCCGCATTCGAGGCCAGCGGTTCTTCTGCGGCGAGACACTCCGCCAGCTTCGTCCCCTGTTCAGGCCGGTTCACGGGTGGCCGTGAGTCTGAAGGCTTGGTTGGCCGAAGCCGGGGGCCGTTTTTCGCGTCATCGGCCATTTGTATATCATCGTAGGAGTGCCCAACCTCCCAAACAATCCAAACAATGTCAGAACTTCGTCAGATCAAGCCGGTCGCGCTCAACCGACGTCCTCTCCCGCCCAGCCAAACCCCATGAGTGTCTTTCGCCAACCGGGCACAAGGTCTCTCAACCAGGCTCCGAAATTCCTTATCCGATGCAGGCCGGCGCGCCGTCGGCGGGAGGCGATATGGATGACGCGGGTCTTTGCGAAGCCGGCGCGGTCCAGGAGCAGGCGCAATTCGGCGGCAGTAAACTCGCGGTTGTGGCGGTCGGGATAAAACTCGCGGCCCCGGTCAACGACAGGCTGGGCGCGGAGGTAATGTTTCTCGTAGTCCCAGGTGATGTTCTTTCCGCGCAACAGCCGGCTGCGGTTGCGGAATGACGCGACATTGGGCACGTCGATCTCACACATGCCCCCAGGCCTCAGCACCCGGCGGAACTCCCTCGCAGCCGGAAGGTGGGAGTGGGTGAAGTGCTCCAGCACCTCGCAGCAGATGACCGCGTCAAACGATCCGTCGGCGAACGGCAGCGGGTCGTTTTCGAGGTTCACCGCTTGAAAGGGGATTCTGTGCCGGACGATCATTTCGTTTTGATAAGGCAGATCGACGGCATGCACCTCGTGCCCAAGCTGCTTGAGCACTGCCGCGAGCATCCCACATCCGGCCCCGCAATCCAGCACCCGATGATACGAGCGCAGGTGCCACGCGATGAGGGAGTACCGGTCAACGTTGCCTTGGAAAAGATCGAAGTGCGATGCGCACTCGAGCGGGAACAGTCCGCCCGCCATGCAGCTTGCCACTATCCGGCGGCGCAGGCTGCTAACTGAAAGCGATTTCTCTTTCATGCGGGAATTCGAGGCTGCCATCGCGACGTGCCATTCACTGGGATTTATGCAACCGGGTTCAGTTTCCTGTCAAAACCCAGTACTTCAAGTGTCCGCCCAACGCTTCAACCACCAACGCCCCGTTCAATCTTTCCACCATCGCGAGAGCGCTCCATGGAGACGCGCCGCCCGCTCTTGGAAAATCCATAGTCGTGAAAAGCTTCTCCACTTCACCTGGCCCCAGCCCGCCACCAGGCCAACTGATCTCGACGGCGATGGCCCTGCCCTCGCCCGCACGAAAATTGGCGGTGCTTAGCACGCGAGCGTAGTAAGATCTCCTGAGCTCAGCGACCATGGCCCGCGGGTTTGTAACGATCACGGGCCGCACGGAAACGATCGCCCTTTTTGGCGCCGACTTAATGACCAATCGAAGGAGAATTACAACGGCGCGCAACAGGGCTCGCCCATCCCCTTTGAAATCGATATCTGGTCGAAGCTCCCCGCGTTCAATCCGATGGCCCGAAAACACGGCGGCGTGTTCCGTGACGACTCCGACCGCCTTCGCTAGAACCTCATTGACTGAATTGGCAACCCGCTCGGGCTCAGCGAAATAGTCGCGCAACTTGCCCACATAATCCTGCAACTCGTTTACCGTCTCAGATGAAACATTCAACAGCTCCGGTGCCACTCCCGTCCGAGCCCGCTTCTTCAGCATCAGGTCCATTAGCTCCACTCGACCGAGAATTGAACTGAATGAATCAAGCGACTCTGCCAGAAGACCTCGTTGAATGTCGCCGTTGGTCACCTCGAGCTCGTTCGAAACAACCGCGCTCGCCAACGCCACGCGAAGCCGCGAAGCATCCTGCATCCCGATGCTTCTTGCTCTCTGTTCGCGCGTGCGTGCTACGGCGTGCTGAATTTTTTCTCCAAACTGGGGATCATGCGTCAGTGTCTTGGGGATAAAATCGAAAGAATGCGCGCGCAAAGCCTCCAAAGCGGTGTCAAAGTTGGCATGCGCCGTGAGAATGATCGAAGCCAAATCAGGATCCGCCTCATGAATCGATGATACCAATTGCGTCCCCGAAATGGCCTCACCTAAAGCAACGTCTACCAGAGCGGCGTCAAACTGCCGGCGTTTGATCTGCAAAAGTGCCTGCTCGGGTCCAAGGCACGCGGTCACCTCCGCCACGCCCCGGAGAAGAAACTCCACCGCCTTGTGCATTGCGGGATCGTCGTCAATCAGAAGGACACGCGGAAGGTCGGGCATAATCAGATTCGATAGGGCGCCGGATTCTCTGAAATATTGAGAGGCAATCAATGCTTGAATCTTCGCCCTGGTCGTCGCCAGATTGATAAGCCGTCCTTTGGATGCCATCTGAACCCAAGGGTTTGGCTGCTAATGATTCTACTGATTGCGGCACCGAGCCCTGGTCGCACGGGGCTTCTCTCGTTTCTGAAGCATGAGAGGCTCTCCACCTATACGTGCGACACAATCGCTGAAGGCATGGGCGCCGCTTTGAAGCCGCCAGGCTACGAGCTTGTGATCGTGGATTACCGTTTGGGTTCTGCAGAGGTGCGTGAATTCACGGCGAGTTTTGTTCGCCGGGGCAAAGGAATCCCGTGTGTGATTGTCGGCGTTCCGCTGCGCTTTGAGACCGATTTGTTACGCCACGGAGCGCTCGCGGTATTTGGGGCCGGGTATTCTCCACGTACGGTTGCACTGCAATGTTTCAATTTAAAATGTTTCAATGACTGCCGAAGGGCGGCGCCAACTCCGCAAAATGGCAACCCTGCCGGTGATTTCTGTTTTGGTAATTCGGTTGTTTCCCCCGGAATGCGGGTTCTCAGGCATAAACCGGGTGCGGGAAAGTCTTCGCAATCTGTTCCATTGAGCCGAACCCAAATTCGACTTCTCGAAGTCCTTCAAGCTTCACCCGGCCGAGTTCTTACGTATGAGTTTATTTATCATTCGATTTGGAACCGCCCATACCGTGGAAGAAATGGAATGATCCGCGAAGCCGTCTCCTCCCTGCGTGGGCGCTTCAGGCTCGTTGGATTGAATTTGGGTAGTTGGGTAAGAACAGTTTACGGAGAGGGCTATCGCTTCGATCCGACGAAGGACATGCGAGAGTGATCTCAAAGCACGTGCCGGACTGATTGTAAGGACGAAAGCCGATCGTGCCGCCCATGGCTTCAATGCAGTCACGCACGATAGACAGCCCTAAGCCCATCCCGCCCTTTTTGTGACTGAGACCCGGCGAGAATGGATCCTGGCATCTGTCCACCGGCATACCGGGACCATTATCCCGTACAAGCACCCGGACCTTTTCAAACTGCATGACTGCTGTAACCTCAATTCGCCTCGGCGGCGGCACGCTGCCCAAGGCCTCCGCGGAATTCAAGAGCAGGTTCTGCAAAGCAATCCCGAGCATATCCGAACTCGCCAGAATCTCCACATCTTCCGATGCATCGATCCGAAGATCAATCTCCGCCTCTGTCGACACTCCTTTAATCTGCGTTTTCGCTCTCTCCACAATCCCTCTCAGCGTGTCGCAGAGTTTCAACACCCGAACCGGCTGGTTGAACACAGCCCTCAAACTGAAAAAATGCCCACATA
>JBEKAO010000021.1:0-79413 GCA_050015855.1 Opitutaceae bacterium
TCGAGGCCCAAGTCGAGGCAGACTCGGTCATGGTCGAAAAGGCCGCTCGAATGGAAACCGTTGTCGGCGTCGGCCGCATCACGGTCCTCACTCTGCTCGCCTGGATGCCCGAACTCGGTCAACTCCATCCCGCCCAAGCCGCCGCCCTGGCGGGGGTGGCCCCCTATGCTCGCGACAGCGGCCAGTACCGCGGCCAAAGGCATATCCGTGGCGGCCGCCCCGCGGTTCGACGGGTCCTGTACATGGCCGCCGTTGCCGCCAGCCAACATAACCAAATCCTCCAAACTCATTACCAACAGCTCGTCGCCCGCGGTAAACCAGCAAAAGTCGCCCTCACTGCCATCATGCGAAAACTCATCGTCCTCTTAAATCGCCTACTTCAGGACCCCAAACTGCCATCATGCGAAAACTTATCGTCCTCTTAAATCGCCTACTTCAGGACCCCAATTTTGTTCTTGTCGGCTGACACCGTTGCTGAGGTGTTTCTTGAGACGTGTCTCATCCCTCGCTGTCGTGCACGACAGCACCGTTGCGGAATCGGATGATCCGGCTGCAGCGCTGGGCGATCTCGATGTCGTGGGTCACCAGGACGAGCGTCGTCCCCCGTTCCCGGTTGAGCCCGAAGATCAGATCGACCATCGCGCGCCCGGTGTCGCCATCCAGGTTGCCCGTGGGTTCGTCGCAAAAAAGAATCTTGGGCCGGTTGATGAACGCCCGGGCCAGGGCGACCCGCTGCTGCTCTCCCCCGGATAGCTGAACCGGGTAATGGCCCGAGCGCTCCCCGAGGCCGACCCGGGATAGCAGCTCCAGCCCCTCCTTTTCATGGATGCGAGCCTCGTTCCGGCCGGATGCCGGCCGGAGCTCGATCGGAACGAGGACGTTCTCGAGGGCGGTCAGGGTGGGGATGAGCTGGAAATTCTGAAAGACAAAGCCGACATGGGCGTTGCGAATCCGGGCGCGCCCGTCCTCGTCGAGCCGGTCGAGCGGTTCGCCCGCGAGGACGACCGACCCGCTCGTGGCGCGATCGAGCCCCGCGCAAAGGCCGAGGAGCGTCGTCTTGCCGCTGCCGCTGGGCCCAACGACCGCCAGGCTCGCACCGGCGGCGAGTCCAAAGCTCACCTCGTGGAGGACGGTCAGGGGCCCCGCCGCCGTGGGATAGGTCTTGGTCAGTCTCTCGACCGTGAGAATCGGCTGATCGCTCATCAAAGGGACAAGGGATTACGCCAAGGGAGATCGTGCGGCAAGCCGCACGTTTTGGGGCGACGGCATTGATTGGGCAGATTGGCCGGCTGGCGAATTTCGAATTGCCGGTGGAGCATCGAAAGCCATGGTTGACGTTTCCGTGTTCCGAATGAGAGCAACCTTTTCAAGGAGAACCGCCTTTCTTCTCCTCGTCTCGCTTTTTGCCGCGGGTGGCGCGTATGCCCAGGGCGGCCCGCCCATGATGACGGACGATCCCGGAACGCCGGGACCGAACAAATGGGAAGTGAACGTGGGTTGGACGGAACAGCGAACCCCGGGCGCAGTCCTGGACGGAGCGCCCCTTCTCGACGCGAACTATGGCGTGGGCGACCGGATCGAACTCACGTATTATGCGTCGTGGAATGTTCTTCGGAATGCCGGGCTTCCCGCCGTCAGCGGGATGAGCGAGTCCGAGCTTTCCGCGAAATACAGGTATTACGACGGTGGGGACCAGGGTTTGCAGCTGTCCGTCTACCCAACCGTGAACTTTCTCACGCCCGGGACCCATTCCGACGAGAGGGGCCTCGCCGAAGGCACAACCTCGTATTACCTGCCATTTGAGGCGCAGAGAGATTTCAAGTGGCTGTCCGTCGATGCTGAAGTCGGCCATACGTTCAGTTCCGACAGGGAGCTCCAAGGATGGGCCGGCGGCCTTTGCGTCGGCAGAAACGTGGTCAAGGGTTGGGAATTGGATGCCGAAATCCATGCCGATGCCGACGAGAGGATGAGCCGGGCCGAGTGGATGGTGAATCTGGGGTCCCGGATCGACGTGGTCGATCACGTCACGATCCTCCTGGCTTTCGGCCGCGACCTGTCCAATACGCTTGGACCGAAGATCTCCCTGCTGAGCTGGATCGGCGTGCAGCTGACAAACTGAGGGGCTTGCCCTTCCAAAATGCCCCTCCTCGGTCCAATCCGGTCCGTATTCGCCGCGGGCGAGGGCCTGTTCGACCGCCTGCTCTGCGCCCTCGGGGCGGCGACCTTTTCGCAGGTGCCCGAGTTCATGCAGCAGTACGTGCAACGGCTCGGCGGACATCTCGACGAGGCGAGGCGGCAGCTGGAGGAGCTCCAGGCGGCGGCGGCGCGCTCGGGGCTCACGCTGGACCAGTTGACCGCGCACACGGCGGCCGCGGGCGATCCGGCCGTGGCCCGCCTCGGAGCGGTCCTCAAGGAAGCCTCCGCCCGCGTCGAGGACCTGGCGGCGGCCGAAAGCGCGATCCGGCACGCCTCGATTCTGGCGCGGCCCTTCGTGTTCCTTGAACACCTCGATCCGGCGATTGCCCGCGCCACCTGGGGCGTCTTCAAACCGGCCCTTCCGACCACCCTCGAGGGGCTGGTTTATTCGCTCGTTGGGATCGTGGTGTTTCTTGGAGTGTACCATTTCGGGGTCCGCCGCCCGGTGGGGCGCGCCTGGAAGGCGCGGGCGGCGAGAAAGGAGCGGAAAAATGCGGCGGCTCCAACCTGACCCCTTTGCCTTGGGGACCAGCACGGCAAAGGATTGCGTTCAGCGGCGCTGTCCGGACAGATTGGACCGCCATCCATGCTTGATGTCCTGACGGTAAATCTCCCGGAGCGAGCATACCCGATCTTCTTCGGGGCCGACTTGGGCGCGCCGATCCGGGCCAAAGTTGCGGAACTCGGTTCCGCGGGACGGAGAATTGCGGTGGTTACCGACGGCAACGTCCAAGGCGGCCAGGGAGCCGCCCTCGGCGCCCTGTTCGGCGGCGCGCCGACCTGGGCGATTGTCCCGGGCGAGGAGTCGAAGTCGCTCGCGGAACTGGGTCGAATCCTCGATTTTCTCGCGGAGCTCAAGCTTGACCGCGGGGGAGCCCTCTTCGCGGTCGGAGGAGGGGTGGTCGGCGACCTGGCCGGATTTGCGGCCGCGAGCTACCTGCGAGGCATCGATTTTTTCCAGGTTCCCACGACGCTTCTGGCGATGGTTGACAGCTCGGTGGGAGGAAAGACCGGAATCAATCTTCGCGCGGGGAAGAATCTCGCGGGCGCCTTCCATCAACCGAGGGGAGTCTTCATTTCGACGGGCTTTCTGGCCACGCTTCCGAAGCGGGAGTTCGCGGCGGGAATGGCGGAGGTGATCAAGTACGGGCTCCTCGGCGACCCGGCGCTTTTGTCCGAACTCAAGTCGGCCCCGCTGACGCCATCCAGCGGGAACCTCGCCTCCGTGATCCGCCGCTGCTGCGCGGCGAAGGCGCGCATTGTGGAGTCCGACGAACGGGAGCTCGCCCCGGAGGGGGGGCGGGCCCTTCTCAACCTCGGGCACACGTTCGCGCACGCGATCGAGAATGCGGCGGGCTACGGCGGGTACCTTCACGGAGAGGCGGTCGCGATCGGACTTTGCGCGGCGGCCCGGCTCTCGCAAAAACTGGGGTACTTGAAGGCGGGGGATATTGCCGTCGTCGAGGGGCTGCTGGCCGCTCATGCTCTCCCGGTCCGGCTGGCTTCCCCCCTGCCGCTCCGCGGCCTTTTGGAGGCGATGGGCAAGGACAAGAAGGCGCGGGCCGGGGAGCAGCGCTTCATCGTGATGAAGGCGCTCGGCAGCGCCGCGGTCGAGGGCGGAATCGCCCGGGAGCTGGTGGAGTCGAGCTTAAGGGAAATCGGAGCCCAGTGACTGACCAGAATCAGTTGTATCGGGCGGTTTTTTCCTTCAGCATCCGGACTTTCACGCAATCCCAATAGCGATATTCCATGTCCGCAGTCGATGAAGGCATAGTCCGCGAGTACTTCGAGCAAAACGGATTCTTCGTGCGGCAGGTGCGCAAGTACCAGGTACAGGCGCGCAAGAAGACGAGCGACGAGGAAATCGACCTGCTCGTACACAATCCCGCGTGGAGGCCCGGGGGCCGCAAGCCGGACTTCTTCCTTTTCGCCAACGAGATGCCCTTCGTCCACCGCGCGATCGTGGCGGTCAAGCCGTGGCATACCGACGTCTTCACGCCTGCCCTGCTGCGGGGATCGCCGGAGAAGATATTCAGTTTTCTCGAGGAGAATGTTCTCCGGGAGGTGAGCCGGCTGTTCGCGGCGGAGACGGGCGGATCGGGCGAGGACGAGCCGACAAAGGTGCTTGTCCTGCCGGCGCTTCCGACGGCGGAGCCCTTTCGATCGCAGAGCGTCGAATTGCTGAAGACCCGGGGAGTCGACGCGATCATCTCGTTCCGCGCGATGCTCCTCGACTTGATCGACAAGGTGGAGACCAACCGCAGCTATGGAAAGAGCGACGCCCTCCAGGTGATCCGCATCCTGAAAAACTACGACCTTCTCAAGGACACCCAGCTCGATTTTCCCACGGGAGATCGCTCGGGCCGTCCCCGCTCTGAAGCGGCGCGGGGCGCGAAGGCGCCCGCAGTCTGACATGGCCGGACATCAAGGCTCGC
The DNA here is from genome assembly GCA_050015855.1 of Opitutaceae bacterium. Lineage (GTDB taxonomy): Bacteria > Verrucomicrobiota > Verrucomicrobiia > Opitutales > Opitutaceae > Palsa-1447. The sequence goes on from JBEKAO010000021.1 coordinate 4,632, forward strand.
ACGGCTTCCCGATTCAGGCAGTGGTCCGCCCGGTTTCCTCCACCCATTTTTGAGACTTCCCCGATGCCGACCTCCATTCATCCCACCGCAATCGTCGAAGAAGGGGCCCGGCTCGGAGCCGACTGCCAGATTCACGCCTATGCCATCGTCCGGAGGTGGGCGACCCTCGGCGACGGGGTCGTCGTCCATCCCTTCGCCGTCGTGGGCGGCGATCCCCAGGACCTCAAGTTCGACGGCGTTTCGCCCTCGTACGCTCGGGTCGGGGCCGGCACGCGCATCCGGGAGAATGTGACCATCAACCGGGGCACGCACCGCGATTCCGTGACCGCCGTCGGCTCGGACTGCCTGCTCATGGCGGGATGCCATGTGGCGCATGACTGCACGGTCGGCAACGAGGTCGTCATCGCAAACGCCGTCCTTCTCGCCGGCCACGTGACCGTCGGCGACCGCGCCATACTCGGTGGCGGCGGGCTCTTCCATCAGTTCATTCGGATAGGCGAGGGGACCATTTCCAGCGGCGGATGCCGGATGACCCTGGACATTCCGCCGTTTTCGATGGTGGCCGAGCGAAATGAGATCGTCGGGCCAAATCTCATCGGCCTCAGGCGCAGCGGCATTTCCCGGGACGCAATCCGGGAAATCAAGGAGGCGTTCCGGACCGTGTATGGCAGCTCGGGCAACCGCCGCGAGGCGGCCGCGGCCGCGCTCTCCGGCGGCCCCTATCAGACGCCCGAGGCCCGGCGCTTCCTTGAGTTTTTCCTGACCGGCGAGCGGGGATTTGTCCGGCTCCGCCATGATGCGGCCTCCAAAGAGCAGGAGGAATGAAGAAGCGACTCGCCATCACGTGCGGCGATCCGGCCGGGGTGGGCCCTGAAATTGTCGCGGCGTGGCTCGCCGCAAACCCCTCCGAGGCGCGGGAGGTCGCCGTGATCGGCCCCGCACGGTGGCTCGATGGCCTCCCGGAGGCCGCGGAAAAAATCCCGGTGGGGTTCGCGGAATTCGAGGCGGAGCCCGGCCGGCCGGACGGGGACGGCGCCCTGGTAGCCTGGGCCGCGCTGGAGAAGGCGGCCGAGGGGTGCCGCGCGGGCTCCTTCGACGGGGTGGTCTCGGGGCCGGTCAGCAAGGGGCGGCTCGCCTCGATCGGCTGGAATTTTCCCGGGCAGACCGAGTTTTTTGCCGCAAGGTGGGGCGGCAGGCCCGTCATGGCCTTTTGCGGGGGGCGGCTGAGGGTCGTCCTTTTGACGTGGCATATACCCCTGCGGGCGGTCGGGGCGGAATTGAGCCTGGAGAACTTCACGCGCACAATCGCGGCGGCGGACGAGCTGGTCCGGGCCGACGAGGGCGCGGGCCCGCGGGGCGGCCTGCCGGGATCGGGCAGGGGTCCCGGGCGGCCTGCGCAAACGCCGGTTCGAATCGGCGTTTGCGGACTCAATCCTCACGCCGGCGAGGCGGGGCTCATCGGCCGGGAGGAGATCGAAGTGATCAATCCGATACTCGAGTCCCTGAGACCCCGGTTTCCGGGTCTTTCGCGGGCCGAGCCGGGCGACACCGTGTTCGCCCGCCAATTGCGCGGAGAGTTCGATGTCGCGGTCGCCCTGTACCACGACCAGGGGCTTGCCCCCCTGAAGACGGTCGATTTCGACGAATCCGTGAACGTCACGCTCAACCTGCCGTTCGTGCGGACAAGCCCCGATCACGGAACCGCGTTTTCGATCGCCGGCCGGGGCCAGGCGAACGCCCGAAGCTTCACAAACGCGGTCGCCGTCGCGCGCAACCTGTTGCGGCTCCGCGCCGGCGGCGCAATTCCGGGAACCGCGGCCCGTGCGGGCAAACCCAAATGACCGGAGGGGACGCCTTGCTATAATTCGATGTTGTCATCCTTTTCGTTTGGGATGATATCCCCTCTCGCCTAATCACCAATATACAAGCTCATTGATGGCCAATTCGTTTTCTCCCGCCGCAGGCGGCGGCAGTCGTCCCGGACAATACCAGCGTCGCAACCTCGATCCATTCGCGGCCATCCGGCGCAATCACCGGATAAAGGTCCCCCAGGTGCGGGTCATCTCGCCCGAGGGAAAGCAGCTCGGGATCCTGGACACGCCCAAGGCCGTCAATCTCGCGCTTGAGGTCGGTCTCGACCTGGTCGAGGTGGCCCCGACCGCGCAGCCCCCCGTTTGCCGGATCATGGACTTCGGCAAGTACGTCTACGAGGAGCAGAAGAAGCATTCCCACGCAAAGACGACCGCCAGCAAGATCAAGGAGATCGAATTCAGCGCGCGAATCGAGGCGAACGATTTCAACACGAAGCTCCGCCACGCCGAGGAATTCCTGGCCCACGGCAACAAGGTGAAGCTGCGCCTGAAGTTCCGCGGCCGCGAGATGGCGCACACGGAGATCGGATTCGAGGTCATCAAGCGCGCGGTCGCGGAACTGGCGAACATGGGGCATCCCGACGCGGAACCGAAGCTTATCGGGCGCAACATCCATGTGATGCTGACCCCGCTTCCGCCCAACAAGCGCAAGGCGAAGTTCATGATCGACGAGCCCGGGTCCGGGGCCGCGCCGGCCGACCCGGCACCGGGCGCCTGAGGGAACCGACCTTATGGAGCCGGCGGGCTTTCGATGCGCCGTCCTCGGCCTTGCTTTCGCCCTGGCCGCCGGGCCGGCGCGGGCGGCGCCGATAACGGTCACGCACCTCAATGATTCGAGCTACGTCAGCGCCGTTGACGCGGCAGCGCGCCTTGGTTTGCGGTTGAGTTGGACCAACCGGGGAACCGTGGGCGGCCGGCCGGGGCTCGTGCTCTTCGATGCGGATCACCGGGTGGTCCTGACCGCGGATAGCCGGGAGACCCAGGTGGACGGGCTTCGCGTATTCCTCGGGGAACCGGTCCTGGTCCGGGGAGGGCGTTTCTACGTCAGCCTTCTCGACTATGACCGCCACCTGACGCCCGAAATCCGGCCGGAATTGTGCGGCCCCGCCCCGGCGCACGTCCGGGTGATTGCAATCGACCCGGGGCACGGCGGATCCGACAATGGATATGAGAACCCGAGGCTGGGCCTCAAGGAGAAGGTTTACACCCTGGACGTCGCCCTCGAACTGAGGAAGCTCCTGGAGGCTGCGGGCTACCGGGTCATCCTGACGCGCACCTCGGATAAATACGTCGAATTGCCCATGCGGGCGGAGATTGCGAACACCCAGGGCGCCGATCTCTTTGTCAGCCTCCATTTCAACGCGAGCGCTCCGGGCGACACCCGGACGCGCGGCACGGAGGTGTTCACGTTCACTCTGGCATCCCAACGCTCCGACGAGTCGTGGAGCGATCGCAAGGACGACCGCGAAACGGCCCCGTCCCCCGTCAATCGCTTTGACGCATGGAGCCAGGTGCTCGCTGAGCGCATTCACCGGGAGGTCTTGCGCTCCCTGCACACGGAGGACCGGGGCCAAAAGACGAAGCATTTGGGGGCGCTTCGCGGACTGAACTGTCCGGCGATCCTCATCGAATCGGCGTTCCTCTCGAACGACGCGGAAGGAGCCCTCGTCGCCACGCCGGCTTTCCGCAGGCAGCTGGCGGAGGCGCTGCTTGCCGGAATCCGCGACTACACGGCCGAGCTGGACCGGCTTCAGACGGCGCCAGCCACCCCGTCCCACCCGGAGCGCCCATGAAACCCAGCCCGGCGCCCGCCGCGCACCCCTCGTTTCCTGATTTGACGAGGGAGGGCGTGCGCTGGTCAACTTAGGCATCCGTTCCCGTCGCCTTCCCCGGCACGATCATCACCTTCTCATGAGATTATCCGCCGTTCTCCGCCTCCTCCTCCTTTCGGCCTGCCTCGCAGCCACCACCGGTCTCCGCGCCTGGAACTATCCCGGCCACCGGATCGTGAACCAGGCCGCGCTCGCCTCGCTCCCGGGCGATTTCCCGGACTGGATCCACACGCCCGAAAACGCGGAGCGGGTCGCGTTCCTCGCCGGTGAACCCGACCGCTGGCGCAACACCCGTGTGGAGCTGCTCCAGCACTACAACGGCCTCGACCATTACATCGACATCGAGGAAATCGGTTATGCCGGCCTGGACATCGCGACCCTATCGCAATTCCGGTACGATTTCGCGGTCCAGTTTTCCGCGGGGCGCGCGGCCCACCTGGACCTTTTTCCGCCCCCCGATCCCGAAAAGGACAAGGCGGCCGGGCATCCCGGGAACGCGGATCACTCGCTTGAATACCCCGGATTCCTTCCCTGGGCGATCGCCGAGTACTACGCCAAGATCCAGTCCGCATTCTCCTACCTGAAGGCCTTTGAGCAGGCGGGCACCCCCGAGGAGATTGCGAATGCCCGGGCCAACATCGTGTACATGATGGGAGTCATGGGCCACTACGTCGGCGACGGGGCCCAGCCGCTGCACACGACGATCCATCACCACGGCTGGGTCGGCCCCAACCCTAATGGCTATTCGACCCAGTACGGCTTTCACTCCTGGATCGACGGCGGATTCATCGCAAAGGCGGGAATAACGGAAGCGGAGATCCTGCCGAAGGTCGTGACCGCGCGCACGATCGACGTCAGGGCGCGGCCGGACGGGCGCGATCCGATCTTCGTCGCCGCAGTGGATTACCTCGTCGGGAGCAACAAGCTGGTCGAGCCCCTGTACCGCCTCGAAAAGGAGAAAAAGCTCGAGGGCCCGGGCCCGGACAGCGCCGAGGGGCGCGCATTCATCGATGCGCAGCTGCTCAGGGGCGGAGAAATGCTCGGCTCCCTGTGGCTGACGGCGTGGCGCCAGGCGGCTCCGGACACTTATTTGCGGGCCGATCTCCTAAAGCGGCAGGAGAAGCCGGCGGCCCGTTGACAGCCTGTTAGGCCGGGCTAAGGGTGCCGGCGGCCCGCGCGGGTTCGAACCAATCCGACGGTGCGGAATCGGGCGCAAACTCCGGGCAGGCTTCCGCCAGCAACGCGCGCAGTTTTTCCCGGGCCCGCGCGATCCGGCTCTTCACCGTTCCCGGATTGATCCCGAGTTCGCCGGCGATTTCGTCGTAGGACAGGTTTTGCAGGACGCGCAGGGAGAGGATCCGCCGGTGCGCCGGGTCGAGCCTGTCCATCGAGGCCGCAACCAGGTTCGCGAATTCCTCGCGCGAACTCTCCCGCGCCGGATCGGGCGAGTCGGATGAGAGCAGGTCCCCGACGGTTGCGTCGCCGTCGGCGCCGACGGGGCAGTCAAGGGAAAGCGTCGCATGGCGCCGCCGCCGGAAAAAGTACCAATACCGGTTTCGGGCGAGGTTGAGCGCGATGCGGTGCAGCCAGGTCGCGAGCGAGGAATCGCCCCGGAAGCGCGCCAGGTTCAGATGCGCGCGAACGAAAGTGTCCTGGGTGATCTCCTCGGCATCGGAATGATTGTGCAGCAAATCCTGCGCGACGGCGAAGATTTTCGCCTTGTAGCGGCGCACGATCTCGACGAATGCGGACTCGTCTCCCGTCACGTACCGGTGGACGAGCTGCATGTCCGTCGCGGATTCAACGCTCTCCCAGGTGTCGATTTTTGCGGATTGGGTGCTCATATTGGCAGAACGAGTCGAAGTTCCCCTTCTCCAGACCTTGATTCGTGCCAGCGCGACGGGTAATTTCACAATACATTGTTTATTAATTATTAAAAATTGTCCGCGTCCTGTTTCCCCAACCGTTCGGGGTCTTTTTTCGTGCAAAACGCACGCCCTCACCCGTCTATTCAGATAATATGCACGAGCCCGCCCAGCCCGGTTAGGCGGACGGGCGAACATTCCGGGCTACGGCGAGCTCCGCCTCGTTCGGGGCCCTCCCTGTTAAAACGACCATTGCCTGTTTTTCGGACTCTTTACGGTCCTGCGACATTCTTGCGGCATGGGGCGTGCTGCTATCGAAGGTACTTGACTGATGGCCCGCCCTTGGGTTGACCCATCTGTGCCAGATTCAGATTGTCCGCGGATTATTCTCGGGCATGACCACTACAACACACCGAACGTTATGAAAAAATTCAGATTTGGTTCGTTATCTGTCGGGCTAGCGGCGTTTACCGTATCTCTGGTTTTGTCGACAATCGCCTTCGGGCAGGGCGTGACAACCGGGGCAATAAGCGGAACCGTCGTGGATAAACAGGGCCAGCCCGCCGAAGGTGCGCTTGTCACCGCGCTGCTCGCCGATTCGGGCACGAGGGCGACCGCGATAACCCGCGCCAACGGCGAATACACCCTTGTCGGCCTCCGTCCGGGCGGACCCTACACGCTGTCCGCGACCTCGAAGGGGATGACGGCCGAGGCAAAGACGGGAATCTTTGTGGATGCCGGCCAGCAATACTCGGGCAGCGACACCCAGCTGGTACTGTCCTCCGAGGTTGTGACGATGGAGGCGGTCAGCGTCGAATCGACCAAGGACACGACCTTCAACGCCGGGGCGATGAGCAACGCCCTGAATCTCGGCTACCAGGATGTCGGCCAAATCGCCACGATTCGCCGCGACGTTCAGGATATCCAAAACCTGGATCCCCGGGCCGCGGTCATGCAGGTCAGCCCGACCGATTCGCAGTATACGGTCAGCTTCGACGGCCAGAATCCCCGTGAGAACCTGTTCCTGATCGACGGCGTGTCGGCGAACGACAACTTCGGACTCAATTCCAACGGATACGCGGGCTTCCGCAGCCCGCTTCCGATCGACTGGATCCAGGGCATATCGATCGATCTCAACCCGTACGACCTGATCTATTCGGGATTCTCGGGCGGCATCACCAACGCGACGACGATGAGCGGAACCAACACCTATCACGGATCGATTTACGAGCTTTACGCTGGGACCGATTTCCGCGGACCGGATCCCGTGGTCGGAGCGCTCGGCGCCCATGAGGCGATGAACGAGCACACGACCGGACTCACGTTCGGCGGTCCGATCATCAAGAACAAGCTCTTCTTCTTCCTCGGCTACGAGGCATTCCGCGAAATTGCCTCCCCTCCCGCGCAGCAATTCCTGCCGGACAACAGCGGGGGCGTCATCAGCCAGGTCATCTCGACCACGGAGACGAACTACGGATTCAACCCGGGATCGCTGACGGCGGTCAATCACGTCTGGGACCAGAATTTCATCGGCAAGATCAATTGGAACATCAGCGACACCCAGAAGTTCGAGTTCACCTTCCGGCACACGGCCGGCGAGGCGCCCAATTTCTACAATTACACGGGCACCTATTACACGTCGCTCAGCAGTTCCTGGTACAACACCTACCGCACGGACCAATCCTACACGGCCAAGTTGATCAGCGACTGGAGCCAGTACATTCCCAATTTCCACACCGAGCTCGAGGCCACCTACCGGCGCTACAACGGCACGGCCAGGCTGAACGGATCCGATTTCCCGGCGGTCGAAGTCAACGGCGTGCCCGGAACGAGCCTCGCCGGCGCCTCCCCGCCGAACTTCCTGTACCTGGGGCAGTATTGGGCTTACCAGAACAACAACATCTATACCTGGGAGCAGGAGGAGCACGCCTACGGCGAATACTCGATCGGCGACCACACGATCAAGTTCGGCGCGCAGTTCGAGCGGGACAGCTACACCGACACGTTCATCCCGAATATCCTGGGCACTTACTACTTTGACTCCGTGGCGGAGTACCAGGCCGGCACGCCGACTTTTGCCGAGCAGGAAACGCCATATCCGGGCTACACGCTGGGATCCGACGTTTCGCATTATTACCAGCTGACCCTGTCCCCCCTCGTCGAGGACACTTGGCGCCCGAGCAGCGCCTTGACGGTCACGTACGGATTGCGCCTCGATTATCCCTACGAGCCCCAGGATCCACCGTACAGCCTGCTGTTCAACAACACCTACGGGTATAGGAACAATTCGAACGGCAACGGCAATTATATCTTCTCGCCGCGCGTAGGGTTCAATTACCAGCTCCCGACGGGCTCCAGCGGACTCAAGACCCAGATCCGCGGCGGCGCCGGGCTCATCGTGGGCACCTTCCCCGTCGTATGGTATGAAAACTCGTTCAATAACGCCGGACAGTTGAACACCGTTTCCGCCGGCAGCACTTCCCAATCCGCCACGACCGCGACCATCAAGGGCGCGACGGGTACGCCGGATGCGGGCCAGCCGTTTATCTTCAATGGGCTCAATACTCCGGCCCTCACAAATTATGCGGTGCCTTCGGCGTCTGTTCCGAGTTTCGACGTGATCGATCCGAAATTCAAGGCGCCGTCGAACTGGAAGGAGAATATCGCGATCGACCGCGACCTGCCCTGGTGGAAACTGATTTTCACCGCGAATATCGATCTCATGCAGGTGAATACGGACGCCGCGGTCTATAACCTTAATTTGAAGCAGGCCACTTCCGGGCCGGCATATCTGCCGGACGGGGCCATTGCGTATGCGGGCAACATTACGCCGGGGCTGAGCTCCAGCACCTTCTCGAGCTCGTACCCGCAGGCCGCGTTTTCGGCCATGTACCCGACATCGACCTTCAAGGTCACTTCGCTCTTCAATAGCGTGAGCTCCTCGACGAGCGTGCTCTCTGCGAACCCGGCGACGGGTGGTGTGTATTATCTGACCAACACGGATCAGGGCGCGGCGCAGGATTACTCGCTCGAAATTCACCGTCCGATGATCGACGGCTGGGCCTTCGAGCTGGCGTACGCCCACACCCATGCCACGCAGGTCGATCCGGCGCCCTCGTCGGTCGCGTCCTCGGGCTATGCGGACATCTACAGCGTGAATCCGAACGACAACGTCGCGGGCCGTTCGCAATACGCGGTGCCTGACAGGGTCGTGCTCACGGGGACGAAGCAATTCAAGTTCTTCCATGCCAAGCATTCGGAGACGCAGATTTCGCTGCAATTCCTCGAGCAAACCGGCCAGGCCTACAGCTACGTGTTCAAGGGAGACGGCGACGGCAGGGGCATCACCGGCACGAGCCTGATGTATGTGCCGACGGGCCCCAGCGACCCGAAGGTGGAGTGGGCCAATCCGACAGACGAGGCCAACTTCTTCGCCTGGCTCGCCGAGCCGACGAATCACGAACTCGCCTCCTATGCCGGCAGGATCGCCCCGCGCAATGCGTTCTACGCCCCGTGGCAAAGGACCCTGAATCTGCACATCGAGCAGAACGTCCCGATCTGGGGCCCGGGTTATGTCACGCTCTTCGCCGATTGCTTCAATTTCGGCAACCTGATCAACAAGAATTGGGGCGTGGTCGACGACTGGGACAATGCGTTTGAATCCAGGACCGCGGTCGGCGCCGCATTCGATCCGTCCGGGAACGGCGGCGCGGGCTCGTATGTGTACACGTACAATAACGGAACGGTGACGAACCCGACGATTTATTCGGACATGTCCCGGTGGTTTATCCAGGTCGGTGCAAGGCTGAAGTTCTGAACCAAGCTCCATCGTCCGGTTTGAATTCAGCGGCCGCCCCGGAAAAGGGCGGCCGCTTTTGGCTATCCGGGGCGGATAGCCACCGCGCCGTAGCCAACGGCGAAGGCGGGTCCGTATGGCTTCTTGCAGCCGCGCTCGTCGCGGCGGCGCTTGCGGCTTACTGGGCAAGCTTTTCGGGTCCCTTCCTGCACGACGATGCGGCCGGCATCCTGCGCAATGCGACGATCCGGCATTTCTCGTCGGCGCTTTTCCCCCCGCCGGGAGGCCTGCCCGTAAGCGGCCGGCCGGTGCTCAACCTGACGTTCGCGTTGAACTACGCAATCAGCGGAACGGCTGTGTGGAGTTATCACGCGCTCAACCTTCTGGTCCATGTTCTGGCGGGATTGGCAATCTTCGGGATCGCCCGAAGAACGCTGTCGGGCGTCGTTCCGGCCTTTGCCATCGCGCTCCTTTGGGTGCTTCATCCGCTCCAAACCGAATCGGTGACCTATCTGAGCCAGCGGGCGGAGTCCCTGATGGGGCTTTTCTACCTCCTCACGCTCTATTTTTTCATCCGGGGATCGCAGGCGGAGAATTCCACGGGAACCGGCCGCCGGACCTGGTGGTACGCCCTTTCCATCCTTGCGTGCCTCCTGGGCATGGGGACGAAGGAGGTCATGGTCACGGCCCCCGTCATCGTCTTCCTTTATGACCGCGCATTCGCAAGCGGCAGTTTTGCGGAGGCGTGGCGCCGTCGCCGCGGGTTTTATCTCTGGCTCGCCAGCACCTGGCTCTTCCTGGCCTGCCTTGTGGCGGGCGGATTCAGCCGCGGGGGCACGGCCGGCTTTGGAACTTCGGTGGCTTGGTGGGCCTACGCGTTTACCCAGTTCCGCGCGGTCGCGCATTACCTCCGGCTTTGTTTTTGGCCAGCTCCGCTGACCATCGATTACGGCCTGACCTTGGGCGGTCCGCCGATCGCCATGGTTTGCGACGCCGCACTAATCATCGGTTTGGTGGCTGTGTCGGCGGTGCTCCTGCTGCGGAATTCCCCGCTCGGTTTCCTCGGGGCCTGGTTTTTCGTGATCCTGGCGCCGAGTTCGAGCGTGATCCCCGTGGCCACCGAGCTCATCGCCGAACACCGGGCCTACCTTTCCCTCGCCGCGGTGATTGCCGCGGCCGTCTGCGGCGTCCAGGCCGCCTGGCGGGCTCTGGCGCCCAGGTGGCCTGCGGGACGGCCGGCCGCCGTGGCAGCGGGCCTGTCAGCCCTGGCCTTGGCCGCCGGGGCTTCGGGGATTGCAACGAACCGCCGGAACACGGTTTATCGGAGCACCCTTGCTCTTTGGACGGACGCCGTCGCAAAGATGCCTGGAAACGCCGGGGCCCGGAACAACCTGGGAAACGCCCTGGCCGAACAGGGAAGGTTTCCGGAGGCCATCGCGCAATACAGGGAGGCTTTGCGCCTCGTTCCGGATTTCGACGACCCGCATTACAACATGGGCAACGCCCTGGCCAAAACCGGGCACTTGCAGGAGGCGATCGAACACTACCGGGCGGCGGTGGCGGTCCGCCCGAAGGATGCGGCGATTCGATATGCGCTGGGCGAGGCCCTTCGCCGTTTGGGGCGCACCGGCGAGGCGCAGGGCCAGTACGAGGAGGCATTGGCGGGAGCGTCCGATTCCGTCGAGGTCTGGTGCGGCCTGGGAAGCGCGATGCTCGATGGCGGACGGTGGCCGGAGGCCGCAAAGGCCTATGGAATGGCCCTGCAGCTAAACCCGGATGACACCGACGCCCTCGTCAACTATGCCGGCGCCCTGGCGCAGTTGGGGCGCAATCCAGAGGCGATACAGGCGTTCCAGGCCGCGCTTCGCCTGGAACCCAATGCAGCCGACGTGCACAACGACCTTGGCGGGGTTCTTGCGCAGGACGGCCGCCTGACGGAGGCAAGGGACGAGTTCGAGGACGCGCTGCGGCTCAAGCCGGACTACCCGGAAGCGCGCGACAACCTGGAGAAGATCAACCGGATGATAGGGGCCCGGCCCGGTCGATAACGGGTCGGGGAAACGGACCCGCTGCCAGCGATTGCTATTTGCCTTGGGTTTCGGGCCTGTCATGAAATCGGCCCGATTGAACACGCTTCGCCCATCGTCCCAAACGGCCCCGTGTTCCCTTCGGGGGCGCGCCGTCCGGGCCTTGGTCATAGCCGCGGCCGCGGCGTGGGTATATTGGCCCGCCCTTCGCGGCGGATGGCTTTGGGACGATGGATTGGAAGTGGCCGCCAATCCGGTGGTCCACGGCTCCGATGGATGGTGGAGGGCGTGGGTGGCGCCGTACGGAATGGATTACCTTCCGATAAAGAGCACGCTGCAATGGATCCAGTGGCACCTTTGGGGCGCGCATGTCATCGGCTATCACGCGTCGAATCTGGCGCTTCACATTTGCGGTGCGCTCCTTCTTTGGCGGCTGCTCGGCAGGATGGGAGTCCGGCTGGCCTGGGTCGGCGGCCTGCTTTTCGCCATTCATCCAATGGCGGTCGAGTCGGTGGCATGGATTTCGGAGTTCAAGAACACGCTGTCTTTCCCGGCGATCCTGCTGGCGATGCTGGCCTTCATGGACTGGGACGAGAGCCCGGGCACGTCTCGGGGAATCCAAGGCTATCTTCTTTCGCTGCTCTGGTTCACGGTGGCGATGCTCTGCAAGACCTCGGTCGTCCTGTTTCCCTTCTTTCTTCTTGTTTTTGCCTGGTGGCGCCGCGGCCGGATCGGCGCGGGCGATGTGCGCGCGGCGGCGCCCTTCCTCGCCGTTTCAACGGCCATGGGGCTGGTGGCGCTGAAGTTTCAGTGGGAACGGGCGATGGGTCTGGCGGGCGCCCCCGGGGCCGGGTGGCCGAAATGGGGGCAGGCGGGGTGGTCCGTCCTCTCTTATCTTCGCTCCTGCATCCTGCCCGTCAACTTGGCGCCGGTTTACGCGCCGTTTCGCGTGTCGTTGCCGGGTGTGTTGCCTTGGCTGGCGGTCGCCGCGGCGCTGGCCTTTTTTTGGACCCAACGGCGAGGGTGGGGCCGCCACGCACTCCTCGGATCGGGATGGTTCCTCATCCATCTCATTCCCGTCATCGGACTGATCCCGATCGCCTACATGCGGGTGGCGCCCCGCGCGGACCACCTGGCCTATCTCTCCTTGGCGGCGGTGGCGGGCGGGGCCGCCGCTGCGCTTGGCGCCCTTTGGACGCGCGTTGAAGTCAAGGCGCCCGCCCGGGCGGCCCTGGCCTGCGCGGCCATTGCGGCCTGCCTTGCCCTTGCCGCGGGCGGCCGCGCCTACGCGGCGATTTTTCGCAGCGAAAGCGCGCTTTGGAGCGCGGCTGTCGAGAGGCAGCCCGGAGCCTGGCTGGCGCGGAGCAATTATGGCCGGATTCTCCTCCGGGAGGGCAAAATGGACGCGGCGAAGGCGGAATTGGATGAGGCGGCCCGGCTCGAGCCCTCTTCCGCCGAAGTGCGGGCGAATCTCGGCGACGCCCTGGACCGCTTGGGCCGTCCGGGCGAGGCGGCCGCCGAGTACCGGATGGCGGTGAAGCTTGATCCAGGTTTCGCCGGCGGCCACTATGAGCTGGGCCGCGCGCTCCTTCTTTCCGGCAGGGCGGAGGAGGCGGAGAATGAATTGCGGACGGCATTGCGGATCGACCCCGGCTACGCGGCCGCGCACAATAATCTGGGCCTCGCCCTGGCGCGCCTCGGCCGCTTCGCCGAGGCGATCGTCGAATACCGGGCGGCCCTCAGATCCAATCCGGACATGCTCGAAGCCCACCTCAACATCGGAAATGCCTCGCTGCGGCTGGGCCGGGCCGAGGACGCCGTCGTCGAATACAGGGAGGTGCTCCGGCAGGATCCGAATTACGCGGCTGCGCATCGGAATCTCGCGATCGCCCTGGAGTACCTGGGCCGAATGGACGAGGCCCGCCGGGAGTCCGAGGCAGCCGGCCGCACCCGATGAACCTTGCGGAGCGGCAAGTCAATCCGGAGCGGTCGCCGAAGTGGCGGACGATCGCTTGCGCAGCCGCCTTGGCCGCCGCGGTCCTGGCTGCTTATTGGCCCGTCTATCGCGCGGGATTCATTTGGGACGATGACGCCCACGTGACGCGGCCGGATCTTCGCTCCCTGTCCGGGCTTTGGCGCATCTGGACCGAGATCGGGGCGACCCAGCAGTATTATCCCGTTCTGCACAGCGCATTTTGGATCGAGCACCGGCTCTGGGGCGATTCCGCCTTCGGATATCACCTGCTGAACGTTCTTCTGCATGCGACCGCGGCCTGCCTGTTTGCCGCCGTGCTCGTCCGGCTATGGAAGAACCCCCAGGGCTCGCCCGGGGCGGATGGCCCCGCTTCGCAATCCGCCGTGTTTCGGCGGAGCGCGCCCCGGGGGATCCAATGGCTCGCGGCGCTGCTCTTCGCCCTGCACCCGGTGTGCGTGGAGTCGGTGGCCTGGATATCGGAGCAGAAAAATACGCTCTCCGCCGTGTTTTATCTCCTCTCGGCATGGGCGTTTCTGGGATGGAAAGATGGGGGCGCCGGCCGCCGCCGGCTCTACGCGCTTGCGACGGCGGCCTATGTGCTCGCCCTGCTCACAAAAAGCGTGACGGCGACGCTGCCCGCCGCCCTTCTCGTCGTCCTATGGTGGCGGGATGGAGGGCTGTCGTGGAAGCGCCATGTCCTCCCGCTCGTCCCCTGGCTTGCCGCCGGTGGATCGGCGGGGCTTTTCACAGCCTGGATCGAACGGGGGACCATCGGGGCGCAAGGGGCGCAATTCGACTTCAGCTGGGCGCAGCGCTGCCTGATCGCCGGGCGGGCCGCCTGCTTCTACGCAGGGAAACTCGTCTGGCCCTTTCATCTGAGCTTTGTCTATCCGCGATGGCCGGTCGAAGGGGGATCGGCGCTGCTGTGGCTCTATCCCGCCGCGGTCGCCTCATCCATCCTGATCCTCGCATTTGCGGTGCGCGCCCGGGGGCCGATGGCGGCGGCGCTCTATTTTCTTGGCACCCTTTTTCCCGCCCTGGGCTTCATCAATGTCTATCCCTTCGTGTTCTCGTTCGTCGCCGACCATTTTCAGTACCTGGCAAGCCTGGGGGTCTTTGCGCTCGGCGCCTCGGGCTGGAGCCTCTGGCATCGCCGGGCCCGCACTCCCTTGATTCCGGCCGCCGCAGCGGCCGCCCTCGTCCTGGTCCTGGGATTCCTGACATGGCGGCAATGCCGGGTCTACAGGGACCAGGAGACGCTGTACTCGGCGACGCTGGCCGAGAATCCGGATTGCTGGCTTGCCCACGACAACCTGGGAGTCGTCCTCGAGCACACGGGGCGCCCCGCCGAGGCGGTCTTGCATTATCGCGAGGCGCTGCGCCTGAAGCCCGACTATCCCGAGGCCTACAACAACCTCGGCAACGCCCTGGCCCGCATGGGGCGGTGGACCGAGGCGGAGGCGCAGTACGCGCAGGCGATCCGCGTCCGTCCGGGCTTTGCCGTGGCCGAATTGGACTGGGGCAATGCGCTCAGCGATTCCGGACGTTATCCCGAGGCCCGGGCCCATTATGAAAATGCGATCCGCCTGCATCCCGACTATCCGGAGGCGGAATACAGGCTCGCCAACGCCCTGGCGAATTCGGGCCGGATCGACGATGCGATGGCGCATTATGCGCGGGCGATCCGGCTTCGGCCGGATTATCCGGAAGCCGAGGCCAACCTGGGGCTTGCCCTTGCGACCGCAGGGCGGCCGCAGGACGCCCTGGCGCACATCCGGGAGGCCGTGCGTCTGAGGCCCGGCTATGCCGAGGCGCACACCTACCTCGGCATCGCCCTCTCCCGGCTGGGCCGGTACGACGATGCCGTCAGGGAATACACGGAGGCCCTTCGGCTGAATCCGGGAAGCGCCGAAACGCACTACCAGCTGGGCCTCGCATTGCGGGCGCTCGGGCGGATTTCGGACGCCACGGATCAATTCGAGGCCGCGGAGCATCCGGCGCAAAGATGAGGAAAGCCCTGAAAGCGCGCGCGGGCCCGCTGATGGGGGCCGCGGTCGTATTCATGGCGGTGCTCGCGGCGTATTGGCCGGCAATCGGCGCCGGATTTGTCTGGGACGACGACGCTCACGTCACCAAGGCGGCGCTTCGCTCGGCGGGGGGGCTTTGGCGAATATGGACCGAGGTGGGGGCGACGCAGCAGTACTACCCCGTCCTGCACAGCGCATTCTGGGTCGAGCACAGGCTCTGGGGCGACCTGGCGCCGGGATACCATCTGCTGAACGTGCTTTTGCACGGGACGGCGGCCTGCCTTTTTGCGCTGGTTTTGCGGAGGCTGTGGAACTGCACCGCGGTCCCCGCAGGGGCATCCGTTTCCCCGATTGGCGCCGCATGGCTGGCGGCGTGCCTGTTCGCCCTGCATCCGATCAACGTCGAGTCGGTGGCGTGGATTTCCGAGCAGAAGAACACGCTGTCGGCCGTCTTTTACCTGGGCGCCGCTCTCGCCTACCTCCGCTTTGCGGATTCGCCGGGAAGGAAGGGCGAGCGCCAGTGGTCCCTCTATGCGCTCGGATCGGCTCTCTTCGTCCTGGCAGTCCTTACAAAGAGCATCACGGCCACCCTTCCCGCGGCGCTGGCGGTGGCTCTTTGGTGGAGACGCGGCCGCCTGGTCCGCCGCGACGCGCTGCCCCTGCTGCCGTGGCTGGCCGTCGGCGCGGGCGCCGGCCTTTTCACGGCGTGGGTGGAACGCCGATACATCGGCGCGCAGGGCCCGGAGTTCGACCTGAGCTTTCTGCAGCGGTTCGCGGTGGCCGGCCGCGCCATCTGGTTCTACCTGGGCAAGCTGCTTTGGCCGTCGGGTTTCGTGTTTGTCTATCCCCGCTGGGACATGAATGCGCAAGGCGTTCGGATGTTTTTGTTTCCGCTCGGGGCGCTGGGCCTGCTGGGGGCGGCGTGGCTTCTATTTAGGATCCGCCGGAACTGTCGCGGGCCCCTGGCCGCGGCCCTGTTTTTCGGCGGATCGCTTTTCCCCGTCCTGGGCTTCCTGAATGTGTATCCGTTCCGATTTTCCTATGTGGCCGACCATTTTCAATATATTGCAAGCCTCGGGGTTTTTGCCCTTTTGGCGGGCGGCGCGGACGGGCTTTGGAGGAGCCTGGCGCCTCCGGCCCGGCCGGTCCTGGCCGCGGCCGCAGCCGGAGTCCTCGCCATCCTCGGCGTGCTGACGTGGCGGCTTTGCCATGACTACCGGGATGCGGAGACGCTTTATCGCGCCACATTGGCGCGCAACCCCGGGGCCTGGCTTGCGGAAATCAACCTCGGGAGCGTCCTCATGGAAAAGGGCCGCCTCGGGGAGGCGGAGCCCCATTACCGGGCCGCGGAGCGGGAGGAGCCGGACTATCATGCGACCCACTTCGACCTGGGAAAACTCCTCGTGCAGGAAGGACGGGCGCTGGAGGCGATCCCCGAATTGAACGAGGCGCTGCGCCTTTCGCCGGGCGACTCGGAGGCGAGGGACAATCTCGGCATCGCCCTTGCCGAGACGGGGCGCCCAAGTGAGGCGGAGGAGCAGTTCCGGCAGGCGATTCGATTGCAACCCGGCAACGCGAAAGCCCATTACAACCTGGGGGTGGCCCTGCAAGGCGAAGGCCGGCTGGAGGAGGCGGCGCGCAGTTATGAGGAGGCCCTCCGGCTCCGCCCGGACTTTCCCGAGGCGAGGCGGGCCCTGGATCCGCTTCGGGCCTTGCCGCAGGGGACGGAGGCGGCTGGACTGGGCCGGTGAGCATGAGCGATCAAGGGACAGGGAAGGGGGCGAAGGCCGATTGGAAGGTCCTTGCGGCGGGAACCGCCATCGCCGCGGCAGCCGTTGCGGCCTATGCCAACACCCTTTCCAACCCGTTCGTGTTCCTGGACATCCCGGCGATCGTGGACAATCCCACGATCCGCCACCTGATGCCGCTATGGCGGGTCCTAAGCCCCCCCTCGGCCGGCGGCGTGACGGTCGGCGGCCGTCCGGTCGTCAATCTCTCGCTGGCCCTCAATTACGCGATCAGCGGAACGCACCCGTGGAGTTACCATGTGGCAAATCTGCTGATCCACGCGCTCGCGGGCCTGGTCCTTTTCGGCGTCGTCCGGCGCACGCTTGAGCGCCTGAACACGGCGAGCGCGGGTGGGGAGGGGGCGGATGCCGGGGCCGTCCCGTTCGCCTTCGCGGCCGCCCTGCTTTGGACCCTCCATCCCCTCCAGACCGAATCGGTGACCTACGTCATCCAAAGGGCCGAGTCGCTCATGGGACTGCTTTACCTTCTGACTTTGTATTGCTTTATCCGATATGCCAGGGGCGGCGGGACGGGCGGCTCCGCCTGGGCCTTCCTTTCGGTTCTTTGCTGCTTTCTCGGCATGGCGGCCAAGGAGGTGATGGTGTCGGCCCCGCTCATCGTCCTTCTCTACGACGGGACGTTTGTCAGCGGTTCGCTGCGCTCGGCGTGGGCCCGCCACGGCCGCATCCACGCCGCCCTTTTCGCGAGCTGGATTCTTCTGGCGGCGCTGGTCGCCGGCACGGGCGGAAACCGGGGCGGCACGTCGGGCTTCGGGCTCGGGCTTCCCTGGTGGCAGTACGCCGCGACGCAGTTTCCCGCGATCGCCCGCTACCTGAGGCTCGCCTTCCTGCCCCTTGGGCTGGATTTTTTCTATCCGGTCGAGTGGATCCATTCCGCGGCCCGGGTTGTCCCGGCGGCCTGCCTGGTTTGCGCGCTGGCCCTTGCCTCGGTTGCGGGACTCGCGCGCCGGTCGTGGTGGGGGCTGTGCGGATTCTGGTTTTTCGCCATTCTGGCCCCGACCTCGCTCGTTCCCGGGATGACGCAGACAATCGCCGAGCACCGCATGTATCTGGCCCTGGCCCCGGTCGCGATCGCCTCCGTCGCGGGCATCCGATGGGCGTTCGGGCGCCTTTTTGCCGGGGCGGCGCCCGCGTGGAAGTTGCGCGAGGGGGCGGCCGCCGCGTGCGCCTGCGTCGTTTTCGCCGCCTTGCTTGGTTTTGCCACGGAGCGCCGCAACATGGCGTACAAGAGCGAGATCGCCCTGTGGGGCGACACGGCCGCCAAGAGCACCGGCAGCCCTTATGTGCAGAACAATTTCGGGGTTGCCCTGGCGGCCGCGAACCGGAACTCCGAGGCCGTGGAGCGATTCAAGGACGCCGTTGCCCTGGCCCCCGGATACGCGGAAGCGCACAACAACCTCGCCCTTGCCCTGACCGAGTGCGGCCGGATGCCCGAGGCGATCGAGGAGTACGGGCGGGCGCTCCGGCTCCGGCCGGACAATGCCGAGGCGGAGGCGAATCTCGGCGTCGCCTTGTCCGATTCCGGCCGGCCGGCCGAGGCGCTCGGCCATTTCCAGCGCGCCGTGCGGATCGCGCCGGACTATGCCGAAGCCCACAACGACCTCGCGGCGGCCCTCGCGCAAAGCGGCCGGCTGGCCGAGGCCATAACCGAATACGAGTCGGTCCTCCGGCTGAAGCCGGGCTCGGCCGAGGTCCACTACAACCTGGGCGACGCGTATCTGGCGAGCGGCCGGCAGGCGGACGCAATCGCGCAGTACCGCGAGGCAATCCGCCTCAAGCCGGACTACGTGGACGCGCGGTCCAACCTCGGCGCCATGCTGGCCCAGTCCGGGCAGTTGCCCGGGGCGATCGAGCAGTACGAGAAGGCGCTGGAACTGGCGCCCGGGGACCCCGACATCCATTACAATCTCGGCCTCGCGCTGCGGGCCTCCGGGCGCGGCGCGGAGGCCGAGAGCCAGTTCGCGGCGGCCGCCCGGCTGCGTTCCGGCGCCGCCCCGGCTGCGCCGCAGCAGCCCCGATAGGTTCCGCCGCGGGGATTCGGAACGGGCCGGGCCTCCCGCGCGGGGACTCCGCCGCATGTAATCATAAAACCAATACGCGCATCCCGGACGCTTCCGCCGCCCCGGCCGATGCGCGCCCTCCGAGGGCCCTTGTCCTGCGAAATCAGGACAGGCGGCGGCACAGGGACGTTAGGCAGGGGGCGGGCCGAAAATCAACGAAAGATTTAACACAAAAATGCCACAAACCTATTGACGAAATTTTTTTCAGGTCCAATAGGTTGTGCCTTCCCAGGAGAGGGACCACATCCTGTTGTGGTCAACAACCGACCAATAAGTTCCCAACAACTTTTGTTCGCTTAAGCAGTTTCCGCGCCGCAGACAGCCTTTTCGTTTTTCCACCGCAGATCCTTTTTGTCATGCAAAAGTCCTTTAAAGTCGGGGCCAAGACCTTCCACCTCGACCAGGCCAGGGCGGAGGCGGCGTTTGCCGCCAAGAGGGTCATCAATGGCCGCGAGACCATGACGTTCAACCTCCTTCCCCTCAAGTACGCCTGGGCCTACGATCTGTACCGCAAGATGAAGGCGAACCATTGGGAGCCGGAGGACATTCCGATGGGCAGGGACATCGAGCAGTGGAGGGACGAGCGGGCGCTCTCCGATGTCGAGCGGTGGATCATCCGCATGGGGATCGGTTACTTTTCGGCGGCCGAGGGCATCGTGGGCGACAACATCCAGCATGTCGTCCGCGAACTCGTGACGGCGCCGGAACTGAAGCTCGTCCTGGGCCGGCATGCCCACGAGGAGAACATCCACGCCGACTCGCTCCTGTACATGATCGCCTCGCTCGGGATCAATCCCCACGAATGCGAGGCCATGTTCGAGGACGTTCCGACGATCGTGCGCAAGAACGAGTTCGTGACCCGTGTCTCGCGCGCGCTGCGCCGGGACCTGGACCTGACGCAGCCCGAGAACAAGAAGCTCCTGGCGCGCAACATCTTCGTCTTTGGCCAATGCATGGAGGGGACCCAGTTCTACGGCCTTTTTGGCATGATCCTGTCGCTTTACCGGCAGAACAAGTTCCCGGGCATCGGGCAGATGTTCAGGTACACCCTGCGCGACGAGTCCAACCACATCGAATTGTTCCGCAACCTGTTCATGGACCTTGTGGAGGAAAACCGCGAGATCTGGACGGCCGAGTTCAAGGAGGAACTGCGGGGCCTGATGGGCGAGGCGGTGGCCCTGGAAAAGGAGTTCATCCGCGACTGCCTGCCGGTCAACGCCGTGGGGCTGCGGCTGGAGGATTTTCTCACCTATATCGACTTCATTGCGGATCGCCGCCTCGAAGGCTGCGGTCTTTCTCCCCTATCCAGCGGCGTCAGGAATCCGCTGCCCTGGCTCGCCGAGATGATGGACATCAAGAAGGAACAAAACTTCTTCGAAGGCCGCGTCACGGAGTACCAAAAGGCGTCTTCCCTCGCCGTAGCTTCCGACGACGAACTCTGACTCTCTTCCCCTTGGAGGGGCGCCCCTCTTCTCCAATTTTTTCTTACCCGGTTTCTTAAGTTCGTTTCCCTTACAAACCGTACTTCGCGCGGCGCGAGGCCCTTATGGCGGGTGGCGCGCCGGTTCATCTTTGTTCTGCCCAGCCTCACGTCCCTTTTGTTCCGTTCGCATTACAATTTTCATCCATGAGCACTCCTTCCCTAGCCAACGACCTTGCCCTCAAGCGCACCGTCCAGGCCCCCGTCGAACAGAAGCCGCAGTACGCCTGGCGCGACGTTCTCGCGGGGGAGGAGATCCCGGTGCCGGCGGTGGCCCTTCTCTGCCCGCACGGCGAGGAGCGCTTCGCCCTGGCCGAGGTCGCCGACACCCTCGGCAAGGCGCTCATGAACGTTTGCATCGCGCGCGGCGACAAGGACATATTCACGGACGCGAATCGCGCCTGGGTGGCCTCGATCTGCCGCGAACTGGCGGCCAATCTCACGGAGATGGCGCGCCACCGCACGCCGCTCCGCCTGACGCTCAATGCGCTTTACGAGCTGATTGAGAAGACCTTGGTCGACAACAACGCCTATTTTGTCGCGAAAAGCGTCCTCCTCAGCCGGGCGCGGAAGCTTCCCTTCGACCGGGAATTCGCCGCGAACTCCACGGTCCGGGTGATCCGGCGCAACAACCAGGTGGTGCCGTGGAACGAGCAGAAGATCGAAATCGCGATCAGGAAGACGTTCCTGTCGATGCAGCGCGACTCGGCCCCGGCGGTCTCCGTGACAAAGGGGGTTTCCGAGCGGATCCATTCCTCGAAGCAGGCTTTCGTCCATATCGAGGAGATCCAGGACATGGTGCAGGAGGAGCTGATGAAGGCCGGCCACTACAAGGTCGCCGAAGCCTACATCCTTTACCGCGCCGAGCGTTCCGCGGCGCGGGATGCCGAGAAATCCGGAAAGGGGGGCGAATCCGTCGCGCCCGCCGAGGCGCCGGCGCAGGCCACCATGGTCGTCGTCAAGCGCGCAAACGGGGAAAACATCTTCTGGGACGGCGCAGACCTTCGCCGGCGGATCGAGTTCGCGCAGATCGGCCTCGATCTGTGCCTGACGAACGAGCAGATCGAGCAGGAGCTGCGCCGCGCCGTCTACGACCAGATCACCCAAAAGGACCTCGATTCGACGATCATCCTCAACTCGAAGACGCTCATCGAAAAGGACGCCGAATTCGCGAAATTCGCGGGCCGCATCCAGCTCACCTACCTCTACGAGGAGGTGCTCGGCTGGGACATCCTGGCGGACGGGATCGGAAAGCTGAAGGAGTTCCATCAGCGTGCGTTTCGCAAGTACCTGGAGCACGGCGTCGCGATCAAGCGGCTGAACCCGAAGCTCCTGGACTTCGACATCGCGAAACTCGCCGCGGCGCTCGACCCGTCCTCCGACCTTGAATTCGATTTTCTCGGAATCCAGACCCTCTATGACCGCTACCTGATCGTCGACAAGGTCTCGAAGCCGAGCCGCCGGATCGAAACGCCCCAGTTCTTCTGGATGCGCGTGGCGATGGGGCTTTTCCTCGAGGAGAAGGCGGACGGCGAGGCGAAGATCGTCGCGCTGTACTCGCTGTACAAGAACCGCCGCTTCTGCTCGTCCACGCCGACGCTGTTCAATTCCGGGACGCTGCACTCCCAGCTGTCGAGCTGCTACCTCTACTATGTGGACGATTCGATCGAGGGGATCTTCCAGCGGGGAATCGCGGAAAACGCCTACCTCGCGAAATGGGCGGGCGGCCTCGGCGGCTCATGGACGGCGGTGCGCGGCACCGGCGCCTATATCGGCGGAACCAACGGGGAGTCGCAGGGCGTGATTCCGTTCCTCAAGCTCCACAACGACCAGCTGGTCGCCGTCAACCAGGGCGGCAAGCGCAAGGGATCCGGCTGCGCGTACCTGGAGACGTGGCACAACGACATTTTCGAGTTCCTGGAGCTGCGGAAGAACACGGGCGACGACCGCCGCCGCACGCACGACATGAACACGGCGAACTGGATCCCCGACCTTTTCATGAAGAGGGTCGAGGCGCGCGAGCCGTGGACGCTTTTCCATTCCAACCAGGTTCCCGACCTGCACGAGAGCTACGGCCGGAAGTTCGAGGAGGCCTATCTCAAGTACGAAAAGCTGGCCGCGAAGGGGAAGATCCACGGCCATCGGATCGAGGCGATCGACCTTTGGAAGAAGATGCTCTCGCTGCTTTTCGAGACGGGCCATCCCTGGATCACATTCAAGGACGCCTGCAACATCCGTTCGCCGCAGGACCATGTCGGCGTCGTTCATTCCTCGAATCTGTGCACCGAGATCGTCCTGAACACGTCCAAGGAGGAGACCGCGGTTTGCAACCTGGGCTCGGTCAATCTCGAAACCCACCTGTTGCCGGACGGCTCGATCGACCACAACAAGCTGCGTGAAACGATCCGGATGGCCGTCCGGGCGCTCGATAACGTGATCGACATCAACTTTTACCCGACCGAGGCGGCCCGGAAATCCAACCTTCGCCACCGGCCGATCGGACTCGGACTCATGGGGCTCGCCAATGCCCTGTATATCAAGGGGATCCCGTTTGCATCGCAGGAGGCGGTGGAATTCAACGATGAGGCGATGGAGGCGATCGCCTATTACGCCTACGAGGCGAGCTCCGATCTCGCGGCCGAGCGCGGCGCCTACTCCTCCTACAAGGGCTCAAAGTGGGACAGGGGCATCCTCCCGCAGGATTCGCTCGAGCTCCTTGAAAAGGAGAGGGGCGTGCCGGTCGATGTCGCCCGGGGCGGAAAGATGGATTGGACGCCCCTGCGGCAGAAGATCGCCGCCCAGGGCATGCGCAACAGCAATGTCCTCGCGATTGCGCCAACGGCGACGATCTCGAACATCATGAACATCTCGCCGTGCATAGAGCCGACTTACAAGAATCTCTTCGTCAAATCGAACCTCTCGGGCGAGTTCATTGTTCTGAACCCCTTCCTCGCAAGGGACCTCAAGGCCCGCGGCCTCTGGAACCAGGAAATGATCGACAGCCTCAAGTACTTCGACGGGGAGCTGAGGGACATCGAGAAGATTCCGGACGACCTCAAGGTGAAGTATCTGACCGCCTTCGACATCGATCCCAAGTGGATCGTCGATGCGGCGGCGCGGCGCCAGAAATGGATCGACCAGTCGCAATCCGTCAATCTGTGGATCAAGACGCCGGACCTCAAGACGCTCTCCCACATGTACCGCCATGCGTGGCATGCCGGGCTCAAGACGACGTACTACCTGCGAAGCCTCGGAGCCTCGAATATCGAGAAAGCCACCGTATCGGTGAAGAAGGATGTGCGCGGCGCGGTCGGCGGCGAGGCCGCCGCCGAGGCGTCCCCCCAGCCCGATCCGGCCGCAAAGGCTGCGGTTTCCCCGGCCGTTGCGGGGCGCGAGTACTCCGCCGAGGAAAAGCAGGCGTGCTCGATCGAGGCGATGCGAACCGGAGGCGTTTGCGAGGCTTGCCAGTAGGGGCTTGAAGCGGGAAAAACGGTCGTTGTGAATCGCTTTTGCCGCCTTGGATCCGCCGCGTCGGGACTTGCCGCGTTCGCCGCGGCGTTCGCCTGGTGTGCGAGTCCGGCGGCCGAGCCGGACAGCGACGTCGTGATGTCGATCATCGTCACGCGGCACGGCGTGCGTTCGCCGATCTACGACGCCAACGCGATGTTCGGAAGCTACTCCGCCGACCGGTGGCCGCAGTGGACGGTGCCTCCCGGTTACCTGACCCCGCACGGGAAAAGGCAGATGGAGATGCTGGGCGCGTATTTCCGGGCGTTCTACGTCAGAGCCGGCCTGCTCTCCGGACGGACGGACCAGGACGGCGGATGGATCACCCTGCGCGCGGACAGCGACGAGCGCACGATCGAGACGGCCCGCGATTTGGGCGCGGGCCTGATGCCCGGAGCGCAGCCGGCCATCCAGGCGCGGCCCCAGGGGAAGCCGGATCCCCTCTTCAGTCCGGTGAAAGCCGGCTTCGTCCACCCCGATCCTTCGCTTGCCGCGGCGGCGGTGCTCGGGCGGATGGGGGGAAATCCCGCAAATCCCGTGAAGGCCAACGCCGCGGCGTTTGCGACCCTCGAGCGGGTCTTGCTGGGCGGCGACGGAAAGGTGCCGGCGGGAAAGAAATCCGTGCTGGACTCTCCCGTCAGCCTCGAGGAGGTCGCGCGCGAGGGGAAGACCATCTCGATCCAAGGCACCTTGCAGGATGCCGAGCGATGCACGGACAATTTTTTACTGGAATATGCCGAAGGCATGCCGCTTTCGGACGTGGGATGGGGCCGGTTGTCCCGCGCGGACCTGACGGAACTGCTCCGGATTCATTTCCTCTATTTCGACCTGACGCAGGCCACGTTCTACCCCGCGCAGGTTCAGGCCTCGAATCTCGCAAGCCATATCCTTGAAACGCTTGAGCAGGGTGCGACCGGCCGCGCCGTCGCCGGAGCCGTCGGCGGCCCGGAAAGCCGGCTCGTCATGCTCGTCGGCCACGATACGAACCTGATCAACCTTGCGGGTCTGCTCGGCATTTCCTGGTGGATGGACGGCACGCAAAGGGACCCGATCTTCCCCGGAGGATCGCTCGTCTTCGAGCTCAGGCGCAGTCGCGGCGACGGGAGCATGCTCGTGCGGCTCTTTTACGTCTGCCAGACGCTCGAGCAGATGCGGGCGGGGGACGCGCCGACCCTCGAAAATCCGCCGATGACCGCCCCCATCTTCATTCCGGGATGCAGCGGCGCGGCTCCGGGTTACGACGCCCCGCTCGACCGGGTCGAGGCTCTCTTTCACCGGGTGATCGACCCGCAATTCGTCGCGCCCGGATCCTCCTGATTGAGGGAAGACCTCTGGAGGAACGACCTCAGACCTCCAGAATTGAATTCCAAAAAGGGAATTCAATTCTGGAGGTCTGAGGTCGTTCCTCCATACTGGAGGCCAGAGGTCTTTAAGCGCCGTCGTTAAGCCTGTGATACAGCGCGGCCCAGGCGCGAGATTCCCTCTTCGATTTTCTCCTCGGAGGCGTTGCTGAAATTGAGCCGGAGAGTGTTGTGCACGGTCACGCCCGTCCAGAAGTGCTCGCCAGGGACGAAGGCGACTTTTTGCGAAATGCAGGCGGTGAGCAACTTTGAGGCGTCGATCCGCTCCGGCAGGCGGACCCACAGGAACAGACCTCCCTCGGGCTCGGTCCAGCTGCAGCCCTCCGGCATGTGCCGTCGCAGGGAGGCCAGCATGGCGTCGCGCCGTCGCGCATAGACCGAGCGAAGAAGCCCGAGGTGGGAGTCCAGGGCCCCGGGCCGGCTTAGGAATTGCCAGACCAGCCGCTGCGTGAAGGGGGAGGTGTGGAGGTCGGCCGCTTGCTTGGCTGCGACAAGGCATGCATGGAGGCGGGGATCGCGCGCAACAAGCCAGGCCACCCGCAGCCCCGGCGCCAGGATCTTGCTCGCGGTGCCGAGGTACAGGCAGTCGGGGGACTGGCCGAGAGACGCGAGCGCCGGAATGTCCGGGCCGGAATAGCGCAGGCGCCCGTAGGGGTCGTCTTCCACGATTGGAACTCCAAATTCAGCGCAGACTTCGGAAATTTCCAGGCGGCGCTCGCGCGCCGTGCTTGTCCCGGTCGGGTTCTGAAAATTGGCGACCAGGTACAGGAACTTCGGGCGGTGCGGCGCCCCCTTCAGAAAATCCCGCAGGCTGTCGATTCTCATGCCGCGGCTGTCGGTCGGAAGCCCCACGACCCGGCCCTCGTACGCTTGAAAGGCCTGCAACGCTCCGAGGTACGCCGGGTTCTCGACGAGAACGGTGTCGCCCGGATCGACCAGGACCTTGGTCACCAGGTCGAGCGCCTGCTGCGAGCCGCTCGTGATCAGGACCTCTTCGGGTTTTGCATCCAGTCCGACGGAATCCTTGAGGTGCCGCGACACCCATTCGCGCAGCGGGATCCAGCCCTCGGTGATCGCATACTGCAGGGAGGCCGGCCCGTCCTTGGTCAGGACGGCCTCCGCCGCCGCTTTCATCGCCTGGACTGGAAACAATTCAGGGGCGGGAAGGCCGCCGGCAAATGAAATTACGTCCGGCGTGCTGGTGACCTTGAGAATCTCCCGGATTGCGCTCGGCCGGAAGCCCGCCGTGCGCGCGGCCATCCGATAGGTCTCGGGACCCGCAGGGGAGGGCGGGGGATCCACTCTGTGCGTTTTCGGTGCATTCATGGCAGATTTGTGAAGGATTTGTTTGGGGCGGACGCGACCCGATCGCAATACACAAGCATGCTCTGGATATTCCCTGCAGTTCGTGTCAATTGTCATTCCGTCCCCATGACTTCTCTTGCCGATTCATCCCGGTTCCAGCCACGGCGGGCCGGGTTATGATGTACTGGACGGGGAAAAGGCTCTCCTGGGCGCTTGTCGCCGGCGGTGTCATTGCCGCCGCGGTGCTCCTGGCCTACGCAGGAAGTTTCTCCGGGCCGTTCGTATTCGACGACGTGTCCTCCATAGCCGAGAATCCGACCATAAGGACCCTGTGGCCGCCGGGAATGCCGCTGTCCCCGCCGCACGGCGACGAGACGGTGAACGGCAGGCCCCTGCTGAACCTGTCCTTTGCGCTGAATTTCGCGGCGGGCGGATTGTCGGTGCGCGGTTACCACGCGGTCAACGTGGCAATCCATCTGTGCGCGGCGCTGGCCCTGTTCGGGCTCGTGCGCCGATCCTTGGCGCTGCCGCAGCTGCGGGAACGCTTTGGCGCGGCGGCCCTGCCCCTTGCTGCGGCCGTTGCGCTGCTTTGGGCGTTGCATCCCCTGCAGACCGAATCCGTGACGTATGTCGTGCAGCGCGCCGAGTCGCTGATGGGCCTGTTTTACCTGTTCAGCCTGAATGCCTTCGTGCGGGCGATCGGAAATGGTCCGAGGCCCGCCTGGGGCTGGCTGGCGGTGGCCGCGTGCTTTTGCGGGGTTGCGACAAAGGAGGTGATGGTTTCGGCCCCTTTGACAGCCCTGATCCTGGATCGAACCTTTGTCTCGGGCTCGTTTCGGGAGGCGTTCCGCCGGCACGGCCGCCTCTATCTGGGGCTGGCGGCGAGCTGGGTTTTGCTCGGATTCCTAATTGCGCAGGGCGGGACCCGCGGGGGTTCCACTGGATTCGGGATTGGCGTCCCGGTGACGGGATATTGGCTCACGCAGTTCCCGGCCATCATTCGCTACCTGCGCCTGGCGGCGTGGCCGAGCCCGCTGATTTTCGACTATGGATTCGAGGACCGATGGATCGCCCACCCGATGTGGGTTTTGCCCTATGCGGTCGCCATCGCGGTGCTCGCTGCGGCGGTGGCGGTGGCCCTCTGGCGGGGCTGGGCGACCGGCTTCCTCGGGTTCTGGTTTTTCTCGATCCTTGCGCCAACCTCATTGATCCCGGGCGGCAGGCAAACGGCGGCTGAGCATCGTATGTACGTGGCGCTGGCCCCGGTGGCCGTATTTGCCGTTTGCGGGCTCTATGCAGTGCTTCGCCGGCGTCTTTCCGGACGGACCCTGGTCTGGGCCGGGGGCGCTGGGTGCGTCGTGGTCGCGGTGGCATTGGGGCTTGCGACGGCTCGGCGCAACAAGGCGTATTCCAGCGAGATTGCGCTCTGGCAGGATACGCTGCAAAAATTCCGGAACAGTCCATTTGCGCACAACGGAATCGGGACGGCCCTTTCCAGGGCGGGCCGCATGAATGAGGCGGAGCGGGAGTTCCGGGAGGCGCTGCGATTGAAGCCGGATTATTTCGAGGCGGGTTACAACCTGGGCGTCAGCCTTGTGGGCGAGGGGCGCTTTGCGGAGGCTAAGCTTTGCTTCGAGCAGGTCTTGAGCGTGAAGCCGACCCTGGCCGAGGCGCAGAACAATCTGGGCTCCCTGCTGAGGAAGGAAGGCCGGCGAGGCGAGGCTTTGGCGCATTATGAGAAGGCCGTGCGGTTAAAGCCCGAGTCCGCGGCTTTTCACATCAACTATGCCGGAACGCTCGTTCAGGAAAACCATCCGGCGGAGGCTATTCCCGAATTCCGAATGGCGTTGCGGTTTGAACCGGAGAACGCCGCGGCGCACGAAGGCCTCGGGGTGGCCCTGGGGCTGACGGGCCGGCCAGCCGAAGCCCTGCCGGAGCTGCAAACGGCGGTGAGCCTTTCCCCGTCGGACATCGAGTCGCACAGGAACCTGGCATACATTTATCGCCAGTTGGGCCGGGAGGCGGAAGCCAAGACGGAACTTGAACGGGCGGCAAAACTGGGGGCCGGCGGCGACCAGCCCGCAAGATAACTAGAGGTGTTTTCCGATTTTTCGGCAAAACCGCATTGACAGCCTTTTTTTAAAACGCTACCTTTGTTAGACAAGGTAGCTTGACGAGTAACATGAGCATCAACGAGAAATTCATCCCGATCAAAAAGGGCCTGCTGGAATTCCTGGTGCTCAAGATCATCGCGGCCGACAAAGTCTATGCCGCCGATATTCTGAGGGAACTCAGTGAGACCGAATTCGCTACCCAGGAAGGGACGCTTTACCCCCTTCTGAGCAAGATGCGCCGGGACGAGCTGGTGGACTACGAATGGAAGGAGTCCGAGGCGGGCCCGCCGCGAAAGTATTACCAGCTCACCGCCAAGGGCCGGGAACGGCTGCGGGAGACGACCGACTACTGGCAAAAAATCAGCGGAACCGTGAAGAACCTGGGGCAAAAGCCCGGATAATCCCAAACATGAACAAGGTCGTGACCATCAACCTGAACGGCAACGCCTATCCGCTTGAGGAAAGCGGCTATGAGGCGCTTCGCGCCTACCTCGAGAACGCTTCGAGCGCATTGGAGGGCAATCCCGACAGGGACGAGATCATCGCCGACATAGAGCAGTCGATCGCGGACAAGTTCCGGTCGGCCCTCGGCCCCTACAAGACGGTGGTCGCCTCGAGGGAAGTGGAGAGGATCATCGCCGAGATGGGGCCCGTGGAGGGCGATTCGCCGGAGAGCGGCGCGGGACCGTCCGGCGGCGCCGCGGCGCGGGGTTCGGAGGCGGGAAGCGCGCCGGAGCCCGGCCGTCCGGTCCGGCGCCTGTACCGCATCCGCGACGGGGCGATGATCGGGGGGGTCTGCAACGGGCTCGCCACCTTTTTCGGAGTCGACGTGACGATCGTCAGGCTCGTTTTCTTGATTCTCGCGTTTGTATCCATCGGCGTCATCGCCTACCTCGTCATGATGATCGTCGTTCCGCGGGCCGACACGCCCGCCGAAAAGGCGGCCGCCGCGGGGGCGCCGTCGACGGCACAGGAATTCATCCGGCGGGCGAAGGAAGGCTACTACGAGGGAATGAGGACATTCAGGAACAGGCGGGAGCACCGCGAATGGAGGCGCAGATTCAAGCAGGAGATGCGGGGATGGAGCCGGTCGTTCAGGCAGGAGATGCGGGAGAACGCCGATGAGTGGAGGCGGAACTGGCGCTCGCACTGGGGTCATCCGCCCGCCGCCTGGTGCGGGCCGCATTTCGCGATGCCCTTTGTCTCCCTCCTCAAGACCATTCTGGATCTTGCGTTCTTGTTCGTCGTCCTGTCGCTTGTCGCGACCCGAGGGGCGTTCGGATTCCACATTCCCGGCCACATTCACCTGTGGCTTTGCCTTGTCATCCTTTTTATCGCCTACCAGGTGCTGACATGGCCGCTGCGGGCGATGAAGCACGCTTTCTACTGGGGGGCCTGGGGTCCCCATTTTTCACGGCCATTTTTCTTCCTTTTCGATTTCCTGATATGGGCGGCGGTCGTCGCCCTGCTCCTTTCGTACGGATTTCGCCACTCCGCGCAGGTCCATGAATTCGTGGACAAGATCCCGCCGGCTGTGCACGACGGGATCGACTCGTTCCGGCAGTGGTGGGCGCGCAGGTGATTCCGCGGCGGGCAGGCAGCTAAAGGGAGAGCTTCAGCTCGGTGTCCGATGCCTGGGTTGTGACGGGCTCGGGTCGGGGTCTTTTTGGACCCAGCCCCTTCTCGGGCTGCTGCGCCAGCCATTCCGAGACCTCGGCCCACCGGCCCGGCGCGTTGTCCTTGCCCTCGCCCAAACCGACGTCGACGACCTTCAGTCCGCCCTTTCCCATGGCGCACCGGAGGCACGTCAGCCGGTCCTCGGGCGGGCGCGAAGGGTCGGCCGCCGCGCGCAGGGAGCGGATGAGGCGTTCCGGTGCAATCAGAATCTGGGTGTTTTCGGCGCTGTCCACGGGGGAAACGAGCGCGCGGTTCGGTTGTTCGGGGATCTCCGGATTCAGGCGCATGACGATGGTCCGCTCCTTCGGCTCGGCTTTTTTCACGGGGCCGGGCTCCGGCCCCGCCGGGCTCCGGCTCGGAAGCGCGCCGTCGCTGGATGCGTCCGGACTTCCGATCGGCCGCAGGTCGAGTCCGATGACCTTGAAGCCGAGCCTCGCGAGATGGCCGTAGCAGTCCTGAAGGCTGTCCGCGACGCGCGAATCGAGGGGGCAGATTGTTTCGGTCTCCTCCGGTTGCCGGCCGGGGCTGCCTCTCAGCCAGAGAAGATGAACGCCG
This sequence comes from Opitutaceae bacterium, assembly GCA_050015855.1. Classification (GTDB taxonomy): domain Bacteria; phylum Verrucomicrobiota; class Verrucomicrobiia; order Opitutales; family Opitutaceae; genus Palsa-1447. The sequence continues at coordinate 35,892 of JBEKAO010000021.1, forward strand.
CCCTGGTCGGCGAAGACGGCCCTGAGGTGGGGTTCGCCCGCGGCGGCCGGCGCCTGGACCGGCGTTTCCGGATTCCGAGCCGGCGGCTCGGGGCGGGGCGCCGGGACCTGGTGTCCGCGCTTTGGCTCGGGCGCGGGGGCGGGAGCCGCGTGGCCCGCAAATCCGGGAAAGTCCGACCGGGTTTCGCGGCCGGCGGGCTCGGGAGGACCAAAAATGCGCCCGAGCCAGAGCCTCATGCGGGTGATCCATCCGGGCTTTGGCGGGGGGCCGTGCCTTGCCTGATAGTCCCGGAGGGCGGCCTGGCGCAGCGCTTGAAGCGCCGCGACCGAGGGTCCGTCATTTTCCTTTCGGATCCACACCTGCCGGCCCTCGACGTCCAGGCTGACGCCGCCTGAAGTGAAGACCATGTTTTCCAGGCGGGTGCTTTCGGCCGGCGATGGGTTTGGATTCATACCTTTCCATTAAAGCAAGGCCGGAGGGCCCGGCTTGCTATCATATCGCGTGGCAGGCCCCCCCACAGCGGAATGGCCGCGCGTGCCCTTTTCGGCCGAGGACGTCGATGCCGCCGCCTATGCGGACCTGCGCGAGGCATGCCTGCGCATCGGCTTCCTGCCTTCGTTTCGCCACGGGATTCTCCTGGACGTGGCGATGGTGGCTCCGGAGGACCAGGCCGCGGTGGCGGCGATCCGGCACGCGACCCATCAGGAAGTGCGCTGGTTCGGCATCGACCGGCTCGATTATGACCGGGCCGTGCGTGTGCTCGAAGGCGCGCGCCAACCGGACACGAACGCCCGGGGCGGCGGGGAGTGTCCAGAACCTCCGGAAGCCTGGGATACGGCGACAAAGTCCGCGCGCGAAATCGCCCTCGACCTGGTGCGCTTCGCATTTGCCGGCGGAGCCTCGGACCTGATCCTCGATGACCAGGAAAACTGGATGGAAGTGGCCGTGAAGCTGGCCGGCCGGAAGGAGATCCTGCCGCCGGTCGACAAGGCGTTCGCGCCGGGGCTTCTGCGGGCGTTCAAGGAAATCGCCGGCCTGTCGACCCACACCTCCACGGCATGCCAGTCCGGATTCGCAAGCGTCCGCGTCTCCGACCGGCGCGCCGACCTCAGGGTCGAAATCACCCCGACCATCCACGGAGAGAGCCTCGTGGCCCGTTTGCAGGACCGGGAGCTGCAGCTGGATCGGATGCGGCGGCTGCCGTTCACCGACCCGCTCCAGCTCCGAATCGCCCGCGCCTGCCTCATGCAGCGCCAGGGCCTGATCATCGCGACCGGACCCACGGGTCACGGCAAGACGACGACCCTGTACTCGTGCCTCGGGCAGCTCGATCGCTCCACCCTGAACATCCGGACGCTCGAGGATCCCGTGGAGTTTACGATTCCCTGGATCACGCAGATTCCGGTCGGCGCCGGAACGGGCCGGAGCTTTTCGGAAGGGCTCAAGAGCCTGCTCCGGCAGGCGCCCCATGTGATCCTGATCGGGGAAATCCGCGACCACGCGGTTGCGCAGACCTGCATCGAGGCGGTCGACACGGGACACCTGATCCTGGCAACCCTGCACACGCGAGATGCCGTGGGGGCGGTCGCGCGGCTCCTGGACCTGGGCGTGACCGGCCGGCAGGTATCCAGCTCCCTTTCGCTCGTCATCGGACAGCGGCTCGTGAGGAGGCTTTGCCCCGAGTGCCGGCGGCCCGTGCCTACCGACCCGCTTCAGGCCCGTCATTTCGAGGCGTACGCGCTTCCGGTCCCCCCGGTCCTGCACGTTCCGGCCGGCTGTCCCGCCTGCGGCCATCGCGGCGAGCGCGGCCTGGCGCCCATCTTCGAGTTTCTGCACGTGGCCGGGCGCGCGGAATTGGAGGAGGAGATCGCCGGCGCCAGCCGGGAACGCTTCAACGAGCACGCCTTCCGCGCGCGCTGGCTGGAGCACGGCGGTTCGCCGCTCGTCCGCGAGGGGCTGCTTCTGGCCGCGGAGGGACAGGTCGCCCACGGCGAGGTCCTGAAGTACGAGCGCAGTCCGCCGGATTGCTACTATACGGGCGATGACGCAATCGGTCGATGAAACGCACCGGCTTCAGGCCGCGGCATTCCTGCGCCGCTGGCATTCCCGCCGCAGGCGGCCCGGCGCAACTGCGGATCCCTCCCGCGTCCCGCAAAGGCTGGAGATGCCGCCCGAGGCATGGACCCATTACCGCCGTTTTTCATGGGTCGTCCACGAGCAGCGGCTTTTGGTGCTGGTCCTGGGAGTCTTTCTGGCGGCCTGCATCGGCATATGGGCCCTCGCGCTCAATCTCGGCCGGAAGCCTGCGGTCGTGGTTCGCGCCGGGCCCTCGCTCAAGGAGGCCGCGGTGGCGTTCTACGGCGCCCCCGATGTCTCGTACGACGCCGTGGCTTTCTTCCTGCACGGGTGCCTTCCGCTCCTGTATTCCATCGACGATTCCGGACATCCGCTTCTTGCGCTCGCCCAGGGTCTTGTGGCGCCGGAGGTCTACGGCGAGGCGGAGCGAAGGCTGAACGCCTCGGGGCCCGACATTCAGGCGAACCGGATGACGCAGGGGCTGTCGATCACGGGGATCACCGACGTCGTGGCCGATGCCCGCAGCGGGCGGGCGGCGGCGTATGTGCGCGGGTACCTCACCGTGACCGTACGCCACTCCGAGGCGCAGTTTTTTCCGTGGCGCGCCCAGGTCCTTCTCGCGATCAATCCGGTGAGCCGCCTGAACCCCTATCCCTTTTACGTCCTTCGGTGCGAGGACCGGACCGGGCCGGGGGCGCCCGCCTGGGATGCCGAGCACGACAACCACCGCTTTCTTCTCCCATGATGGCCCCCCCGGCGACAGATCCTGCGGAAGCGCCCGGCGCCGAAGAGCGCGTCGTGAACGCGCGCTGGTCGCGCGCGGAGGAGGCCGGCGGCTTTTTCTCCGATGAGGACCGGCTGCGCGGCCGGTTCCTTCTGACGGCCGCGGTCGGAGGCGGGCTGCTGGCGCTCACGATTGCGGGGTTGCTTCGGCTCCAGAAGGTGGCCCTGGCCCCTCCCGTGTTTGTCGGAGTCGCCCACGGCCTGATCTTCAGCGGGCGCCCGGAGCCCCTGTCATCCGTCGTGGATCAGGATTTTGACAGGCAGCTTTCGGACACGATCGAGGTCCTTTTCGGCCGGACGGAGAAGGGGCTCCCTCCGGCGATCCGCGAATTCTGCGCGCCGGAAGTGGTGGCTGCGGTCGACCAGGCCTACCGCGATGCGGCCGCGAACTATCCGGCGGGCTATGTGCAGACCCTGGCGCTCCTCGAGGCGAAGACCGTCGCCGCCCGGACCGGCTATCGCCGGATGAGATATCGGGGCCTTCTGTCGTCGCGGTCCGTCGATCGGGCGCAGGCGAGCCCGATCTACCTCGAGGCGACCTTCGTCATCGGCGCTCCGACCCCGTTGAATGCGACGGGCTGGCGCCTGGTGCGCCTGGATGCGCTGAGCCGGGAGGAATTCTACCGCGACGAACAGGAGCGGGCCGTCCGCAAGACGCTCGAACTGCCGCCGCCCGGAACCCCATGAATTCCATTCCCGCACTGATCCTGGCTGTCGCGGCCGCCGCGGCGCTTCGCGCGGACCCCGCGCAGCCTTCCGCCCGCGAATTGCTCAGGCCCGGGATCCCGGAGGAGATCTACGTCGCGCCCGGCCGCGCGACCACGGTGCTCCTGCACACGGGCCGGAAAATCGCGGCCATCTCCCTCGCTTCGCCGATCGTCTCGTACAAGTACGACAAGTCCCTGAATCAGCTGGAGATCACGCCGACCGTCCGCTCCCCGGGAGTTGAAACCAACCTGAACCTGAGGATCGGCCCCAGCGTATACGTCCTCCTGGTCCGGGTCGTCGGCGACGTCCGGGCGCAGTTTCTGCGCGATTTCGCCCTGGAGGACGATCCGGCGGCGGACGACGAAAACGCGCTGGGCCAGTCCCGGCCGCTCAAGCCATCCGACATCGATCTGGTCGGGGCGGCCCAGACCCTTGAGCGCGCGGAAACCGATCCCGTATTCCGGCAGGCCCGGCCCGCGTTGAGGATTGAGACGCTGGACCGCCTCTATCTTTGGAACGACTGCCTGGTGTCGCTCAACGCGGTTGCCCAGTTCCTGGACCTTGACCTTCTGGTATTCCGCGTGCGCTGGATCAACCGCACGCAGGACGCGCTTTACCTGGACTCGCGCCAGTACGGGCTTTTGGCCGGATCCACGCGCATTCCCATCACCGCCCGGTACGAGGCGGGCCCCGGGCCGATCATCCTTCCCGGACAGGTGGAGACCGTGTATCTCGCCGTCCAGGGCTACCGGCTTGGCCGGCACAACCCATGGGAGCTGGCCCTTCCGCCGGAGGCTTCGGCTCTCAGTCGCGCCGCCCGGCCATGAATCCATTCATTCGCGAAAAAAGGGACGGCCGCCGCGCGCCCGGATATCTGGTCTACGTTCTGGCCGGCGGGGCGGCATTTGCGGCGGTCGCGTTTCTTCACAGCCGCACCGTGGAAGCCCGCCCGCAGCGGGTCTCGGCCGATCGCGGGGCCCGCATATCTCCGATCACCCAGGCGGCTTCCTCGATATCTCCCGTAAAGGTTGAAAGAAAAGCGGCTTCGCCCCAGGAACGCAGCTTTCGGCTGGCTTCTCCGGGTTCGGCGGACTCCCGGCCTGCGGCCGGCGGGGCTCCGCCCGCCCGGGACTCATTTGACGCAATCGGGGCTGCATTGGCCGGCGCGCCGCCCGGGGCAGCCGGCCGGGCCGCCGCCGTCCCGCGGACGCCGCTCGACACCGCCGGCGGGAATCCGGCCCTCGCATCGGGTTTTGCCGCGCTTCCCCCCGCGTTTGCGGACGAAGCCGCGCGGGGCGGAGCCCCTGCGTCCAAGTCGAGCGAACATCCGGAGCTTCTCGGATACCGCGATCCGACGGCCGACATTCTCCCCCGCCTTCGGGGCGGCCCCGAGCTGGAGCTTGGGCCCAAGGCCTCCGGTTTCGTCGTTCCGAAGGGAACCCTCCTCAGGGTCTGCCTGTTGACCACCGCGGACACGAGCAATCCATCCTCCGTGATCCAGTTCGGCATCGCGAGCGATCTGGTATTCAACCGGCGCCGCCAACTGGACTTTGGCACCCGGCTCCTGGGCCGCCTGTCGGGCCGCCCCGCGCGCGGGCGCCTGAATCTCGTCGCCGACACGGTCCTTTTCCCCGACGGGCTCGAGCTGCCGGTGAGCGCCGTCGCCGTCGAGGCCGACGATATCGGATGCAATATTCAGCCCGGCGTCGCCGCGCGCCACATCGCGTCGCCCGAATGGGTGACCCTGACTCCGTACGCATCGGAGCTGTTCACCGGGACGATGGCGATCCTGGCCGCGCGCGCCAACCCCCAGGTCGCCGTCGGGTTGAACGGAGTCAGCGTGCAGACGAACCTGCCGGACGGCGTCCGGGGGCCCGCCTACCAGGCCTCGGAGCAGGCGATCCAGGATTTTACCGAGGCCCGGCTGAAGGAGCTGGAGGAACGCTACGCCGCATATGACGTGATACCCGCCGGCACGGCCTGCTGCCTTCAGCTGAGTTCAGACCTGGACCTTGGCGCCGCCCACGCACCGAGGCGGGGCGCGCCGCGACCACCCGAAACCCATCCCGATCATGCCGAGGAATCCACGAATTGACACACGGCTTGCAGCCGCCGTCCTCCTTCCGCTTCTGGCGGCCGGGTGCGCGTCCCAGCGCCAGGCTGCGCCAACGGCCCATGAAGCCGGGCCCCTCGCCCCCTCGATCCCGAAGCCGGAGAGCCCCATCCCCGTGCCAGCGGCCGAGGCGCCTCAGCCGATCTATAGGAATCCGAAGATAGCCGCCGTGACCCTGAGGGCCTACCAGGACGCCGAGGGACGGCTCTTTGGCCCGCAGGTCATGTATCAGGTCACCGATCCAGGCGGCTGGAACCTCGAGGCGCTCGAAAACGGAACGGGCTTCGTTCCGGCGGCAAACCTCGGGGTCCCCCCGACCGTCGGGCCCGCGGGCATGGCGCCCGCGCGAGAGGCGCCGCCGCTGCCGCGGGACGCGCCGCTTCTCGACCCGGACCGGGCCGCGCGAATCACGATCACCGGACTCATGCGCGAGGAGGACCGCCCCCGGGCGGACGCCTTGGCGCGGCAGGCGGGGGAGGGAACCGCTGCGGTTTTCGACCCCTCCGCGGGCTGGCTCCTGATACCCGGCCGCTAATTCTTCACAGCACCCAGGCCGCGCACCGGCCCGCGTTCGGTGTCATTTTCCCGACGGGTGGCTGTCCGAGTAGGCGTACAGGGCATACATGACCTCGATGGGAATCGATGGCAGCGCCGGCAGATACCGCTCGATCGGCCCGCTGCGGCCGTTGGTTCGGAAATAGGCTTCCATCGGATCGAGCCCGGCAATCGTCACTCCGGAGATTGCCTTCAGATCGGTGCCGGCGGACCGCAGCCTATTCCAATCGCCCGACGCGCCTGCCGCGCAATACAGCGACAGATACGATCCGATTTTTTCGTCCGTCTTGGCGGGCGGACTTTTGTCGAAGGCGTCCGCAACCTGGGCCAGCACGGCCGCATTTGGATATCGAATCAAGTGGGCGCACAGGAGTTCGAGGAGCGCCGAATTGTTGGTGCTGGAGGACAGCAGCTGGCCCACTTGGTCCTGCAGTATGCCCTGCCAGCCAAGGACCGCGTAGGCATCCAGGTAAAGCCGGCAGCGGTCGGACGCGGGCAGGCGGTTCTGCGCGCGATTGAGCTGGAAAAAGGCGTCGCTCGCATAGCCGGTCCTGATGAGCCAGTCTATCCTGTAATAAACGAGATAGATCTCGGCGTTGTCCGGAATGGGCTCCGTGAGAGCCCGCCGGACGTTTTCCTGAGGTTCCTTGCGGGCCATGAGCTCCCAGGCGCAGACCTGTTTTGCAAAGGCGGGCAGGGCGGCATCCGCCGATGCCTTTTGAAGGAAACCGTCGTCATGGGTCCGCCGGCTGGCAATCATAAGCGCATTCAGCCAGGCGCCTGTTTCCGATTTTTCGGCATTCATCCGCTCCCACGCGAGGGTCTCGATAGCCTTGAAATCGCCGCGGGCGAGCAGGCTGCGAAACCACGCTTGGGCCGTCTCGGCGCGCTGCGCGGGATGCTCGGCCATCAGCTTGGCGTAGATCTGGTTCGACCGGTCGGATTCGCTTGTTTGCCACAGCTGGGCCAGGATCCGGCCGGCCGTGTAATCGTGGGGATCGAGCTCGTAGCTTTGCGCGAGCGACAGAAGCGCCTCGCGCATGCGGTTGCCGGCAATGGCGGCTTCGGCCTTCCGGAAAAAGTAGCGCGCCCGCGCCTCCTGCATCTCGTGCCAGTCCGGGGGCCAGGCGACCGATGCGAAGCGGACCGGATTTCCGACGGCCCTGAGGAATGCGAAGCCGAAAATCGCAAAGGCGAAATACAGGACAACCACGGTTCCCCCGCCCCAGGCCGCCGCACGAGCCCAGAACGGGCGCACGTTGGCCGCATCGACCGAGCACATCCAGCGGCCGTCGGGCGCCTTTTTGAGAAGCGGACACGCGCGGCGGAATCGCGCCGGGCTGTTCCAGAATGCCGCCGCGTCGCAGCCCGTCTCCCACGCGCGGCCGGAATCGCTCGGATGCTGGCAGGGACAGCGGCTGCGCCGGCCCCGGACGACCCACAACGTCTTGCTCAGGTTGAGCGCGATCAGGGCCCACAGGAGGCGGCCCCAATCCCCCGTCCACTCTCCGATCGCGCCAATTCGGATCCTGCCGAATTGCCTTCGGAGGAATCCGGTCTCGTCTCGGTCGTCGTCGGGATGTGGCGGAGAGTCTTGCAAATGGGCGGGTTTGGCGGGATTTCCCGCGCCGGCGGGCGGAAAGACGCCGGCGCGCACGGTGCTGCGCCCATCATACGTGCAGAATCCGCCCCGTTCTTCGAGACGATTTTGGATGAGCAAACGATTGTTCTCGCATGCGGCAACGGGACTGTTGAGTTATTTCATAATTTTTCCCGGTTCGCCCCGGCGATTTCCTCCACGTGAGCCTGCACTTGAACTTCACCGGCAAACGCCGCCCCGTCATCATCGCCCTTGCCGTGCTGGCGGTTGCGGCCGTTGCCATGTTTTTCAGCCACCGCCGCCCGAGCCTTGTGCTGACGGGGGTCGTGACGACCGACGACGTCGTCGTCAGCTCGGAAATCCAGGGCCGCCTGCAGCGGCTGGCGGTCAAGCCGGGCGACAAGGTGGAGAGCGGGCAGCTCCTCGGCCTGATCGCCCCCCAGGAATGGCAGGCCGACATGACGTATTACGAAAACAGCGAGCGCGGCGCCGCGGCGCAGGTGGCGCAGGCCGAGGCCGACCTGGAATTCGAGGGAGCGACGGCGGAAAGCCAGATCAAGCAGGCCGAGGCCAACCTCGCCGCTTCCGAGGCCCAGGCCGCGCAGGCCGGCGCGGACCTGGAGAACGCCCGCCTCAATTTCGGGCGCGCGGCCGACCTGCGCGAGCGCGACGCCAATTCCGCGCAGGACTACGACCAGGCGCGCACGGCCTATGACAGCGCGAAGGCGCATGCGGAGGCGCAGCAAAAGCAGGTTCTCGCGGCGAGGGCGGCGGTGGACATCGCCAAGGCGGGGACAGCCCAGGTCGCCATGCGCCGGGCGGCCCTCGAGGCCAGCCGCCGGCAGCTTGCGGCGAGCGCCGCGCAGCAGGAAAAGGCCCGCGTCTACCTGGGCTACACCGAGATTCATGCGCCGATCCGCGGCGTGGTGGACGTGCGGGCCGCGCTCGAGGGCGAGGTGGTCAATCCCGGCCAGGCCATCGTGACCCTGATCAACCCGGACGACCTTTGGATCCGCGCCGATGTCGAGGAGAGCTACATCGAGCGTGTCCGCCTCGGCGACAAGCTTACCGTGCGGCTGCCATCCGGCGACGAGCGCGAAGGCACGGTTTTCTTCCGGGGCGTCGATGCGGATTACGCGACGCAGCGCGATGTGAGCCGTTCAAAACGCGACATCAAGACATTCGAGATCCGCCTGCGCTGCGACAACAGCGACCGCCGGATGGCCGTCGGGATGACCGCAACCGTCGTCATGCCGCTCAATTGAGGGCTGCCGCTCATGGATGACGTCGAGGTCAGGCAGCTGACAAAAAAATTCGGAGATTTCTGCGCGGTGGACAGCCTGGATTTCAGCGTCGGCCACGGCGAGATTTTCGGCCTGCTCGGCCCGAATGGCGCGGGCAAGTCGACCCTCCTCCGAATGCTGACAACGCTCGTTCCCCCGACTTCGGGTACGGCGCGGGTCAACGGCTTCGACATCGTCCGGTCCGCGAACGACGTCCGGAAGTCGATCGGCGTCATCCCGCAGGCGATGACCTCCGACCTCGACCTGAGCGCCGAGGAGAACATGGGCATCTACGCAAAGCTCTACAGCATGCCGAGGGAGAAGGCCCGCCGCGCGATAGCCGAGCTGCTGGAAGCCGTCGACCTGACCCCGTGGGCCGGAAAGCCGCTGAAGATGTTTTCGGGCGGCATGCGCCGCCGCCTCGAGATCGCCCGCGGCCTCGTGCACGAGCCGAAGATATTCTTTCTCGACGAGCCCACGACGGGCCTCGACCCGATCTCCCGCGTGACCGTGTGGCAAATGATTGCGCGCCTGAAGAAGGAGCGCGACCTGACGATCATCGTGACGACCCACTACATGGACGAGGCGGACAAGCTCTGCGACCGGATAGCCATCGTGGACCACGGCAAACTCGTCGCCCTCGACTCCCCGCTGAAGCTCAAGGCATCGATTCCCGGCAAGAACGTCCTGGAGGTGAGCTTCTCGTCGGTGCCGCCCGACTGGGAGGACACGCTGCGCGCGCTCCCGGAGGTGGCCGAGGTCAAGGCCGACGAGCACGTCTTCCGCATCGCCTCGCACAACGGCCCCGTCACGACGGTCGAGCTGGTGGCCGCCGCCCGCCGGGCCGGCGTCGCGATCGCCTCCCTCTCCGTCCAGAGCACGACCCTCGACGACGTGTTCGTGCATTACACCGGGCACCAGCTGCGCGATGCGCTGCAGACGCCCGACGTTTCGAAGAGTCCCTTCATGCTGAGGTCGCGCTAGAAACGATGAACAGAATCTGGGCAGTCATCGAGCGCGACCTGCGCCGCTTCCGCCGGAGCCCCGTCCTCGTGGTGATGTCGACCCTGATGCCGATCCTTCAGCTCGTCGTCCTCGGATACGCATTCGGCGGGCAGATCAAGCACCTCCGCCTCGGCGTGGTGGACGAGGACCACGGGGTGCCGGCCTTGAAGCTAAAGGAGATGCTGCAGGCGGTCGCGGCCAACGCGCGCACCTACGACACCACCGCCTACTCCGACCTCGCCGCCGCCGTCCGGGATTTGCGCACCGGCAAAATCAACGGCGTCTTGAACATTCCCCCGGAGTTCTCGCGCAAGGTTCTTGCCGGCGCCGGTCCGCAGATCGGGCTGATCGAGGACAACACCGACCAATTCTCGTCGTCCGCCCTCGGCGCGTCCTTCCAGCAGCTTCTCGGCGCCTACGGCCAGCAACCCTCGGGAGTCCGGCTCCCCGCGCAGGCAACCCTGCAGGTGGTCGAGGTATACCCGTACGTGCCGTACATCCAGTTTCTGCTGCCGGGCACGATCGTCCTGGCGATATTCGTCTCGGCGATGATCGGAGGTGGAATCATCTTCATCGACGACAAGGCCCGGGGGTTGCACGAGGGCTATCTCGTGACCCCGATCAGCAAGTTCGAGCTCATCCTCGGATTCAACCTTTCGGGCGTGGCGAAGGCCGTTCTGTCCGGTGTCGTCCTCGTCATTGTCGGCTCGCTGATCGCGGGAATCCCGGATCCGCTCAATGCGGCCCGGCTTTTCCGACTGTTCCTGCTCGTGGTCGCGACGGCGATGGCGCTCATAAGCATGATGTTTCTGATCGTCGTCAGGGTCAACGACCCGCTCCTGCCGCGGGCGGTGTTCGGGGTCCTGAATACCACGCTGTTTTTCCCGAGCGGCGCCGTCTACCCGATCAGCGCATTTCCGGCGTGGATGCGCGTCATTTCCGCCGTGGATCCGTTCACCTACGCCGTGCACGGCTTCAAGGAGCTTCTCCTGAAGAACACCGGGCTCGGCGCGATCGGGCTCGATTTTCTGTACCTGCTCGGCTTTACCGGGCTTGCGTTGGGCGCGGCCACGCTTTTGTTCCGCCGCGCGCTTTGAGCCCGGCAGGGGCTTCGGATATGGCTGCCCGGCCTGGGCCCGTGTCATCTGTTAAATTTGATCACAAGGGCTATTCTTGTTAGCCTCTTTGACGGAATTTAGAAAATAATCATTAATGTAATATTGACATAAAGGCTAATTTAATTAGCCCTTTTGATCTATATGTCACAGCGACGTCTCCAGCAATTCTTTGCCGAACACCCGGTTTTCACCACCGAGTTGGTGTCGCATTTTCTCGCGAACAATGGGTCCACGAATCGATGGACGCGAAAGGCTTTACTTGCGCATCACCAGAAGCGAGGCCGGATTCTGCGCGTCCGGCAGGGGCTTTATGCGGTAATTCCGTTTGGCACGGAGCCGGCAAAATTCGAACCGGACGCCTTCCTTGTCGCAGCCTGCGCGACAGAAGACAGCGTGCTTGCGTATCACACCGCGCTAGAGTTTCACGGCCGAGCCCACACCGTTTTTGCGCGATTTTATTTCCTAACTCGCCATTTTTGCCGGCCATTTGAATTCCGGGGAAAACGATTTCTTGGCCTGCCACCGCCCAAATCGGTAGCCGGCGCGGTTCAGCCGCCCGGCGTGCGGCAGCTGGACCGCGCCGGGCTTTCGATTCGGGTAACAAGCTTGGAACGGACCTTGGTCGACGTCTTGGACCGGCCCGATCTGAGCGGCGGCTGGGAGGAAGTCTGGCGTTCGCTGGAAACGATCGAGTACTTCGACTTGGATGAAATAGTCGCCTATGCCCGTCTCCTGGACAACGCCACCACCGCGGCAAAGGTCGGATTTTTCCTCGAGCAGAATCGGGATCGCTTGGGCGTCAGCGATGCCCATCTGGAACCGTTGCGCCAGCTCCGGCCCAGGCATCCGACCTACCTGGAGCGGGGCAAGAAGGGCCACGGCAGCCTCGTCAAAATCTGGAACCTGATCGTTCCAGACGCGGTACTATCCCGCACCTGGCAGGATGTCGCATGAGAATTTCCCGTGAAAGCTTGGAGCGCGAAGCCTCGGCGACCGGGTTTCGCGCGGAGATCCTCGAGAAGGTCATCCACCTGTTCAGCCTCCTGGATGGCTTCCAAAAGCACCCGTTTCTCAAGGGGAAGTGGGCCTTGAAGGGCGGCACGGCGCTGAACCTTTTCTGGTTCGACGTGCCTCGGCTGTCCGTCGATATCGACCTCAACTATATCGGCCAAGTCGAGCGCGAGGCCATGCTGACCGAGCGGCCGAAGATCGAGACGGCCATCCAGGCGGTCTGCTCCCGCGAGGGATTCACGGTTGCGCGCATTCCCTCCGAACACGCCGGCGGCAAATGGCGTTTGCGCTACGAGAGCGGAATGGGGGCGGGCGGCAACCTGGAGATCGATGTGAATTTCATGCTGCGGCTACCGCTTTGGCCGGTGACCCCCCGCAATTCACGGAAGCTCGGGAGCCATCAGGTCGTCGGCGTGCCGGTCCTCGATCTGCACGAGCTGGCGGCGGGCAAGCTGGCCGGCCTTCTATCGCGCCATGCCAGCCGTGATCTCTACGACGCGCATCAGTTGCTCACCCGGGCGACGCTGGACCCCACGAGGCTGAGGCTGGCATTCGTGGTCTACGGGGCGATGAATCGCAAGGATTGGCGAACGGTGACGGCCGACGACGTGGGCTTGGCTCCGGCGGAAGTGGAGCGCGAGTTGCTACCGACCCTTCGGAGGGAAGGCGAAAACGCGCATGACCGCGAGGCCGTCGTCAACGCATGGATTGCGGAGACTCGCGCCGCGCTCAGTCTCGTGTTGCCGATGACCGCTTCCGAAATCGGATTTCTCGAAGCCTTGTTGGGGCACGGCGAGATCAAACCGGAATTCCTAACCGCTGACGTTAGCCTCGCGAACATCATCCGCCGTCAGCCTATGCTGGAATGGAAGGCCCAACATGTGCGGGGGAAACGGTGATGGCCTAGTTTCAACCGCGATGAAAATAAGGCTCCTTTTTGGGTTGGGCTTTGCCTTTTTGGGAAGTTTCTCGGAGGCGCAGGTGCCCTTGCCCAATGATCTTGCGATTGCCTCCTCTTCGCCCGGCGCCCCCGCGCAAATCGCGGCATTTTTGGGAGCTTGGGGCGGCGACGCATGGCAGGGCTTGTTGCCCCATGTTCTCGTTGTTGAGCAGGTTAACTCCACCGGTACTGCCAATGTGGTATACGCCATAGGCGATGCTCCGGAAGCAAAGATCAAGGCTCGTTGGACGCGCGTAGTGGGGCAATTTTCAGATGGTCGATTGCACCTTAATTTTCCAAACGGAGCAGGTGTCGACTACCTTATGAAGGACGACGGGACCCTTTTCGGGCGATACGTTATTGGCGGAGTCCCTTCTTATGTCCGCCTGACTCGGTTTCCGACATTCGATGCCCGTGCGATCGTGGCTAAAGCTGCGGAACAGACCTCTCAGTTGTGGAGCGAAATTCGCATTCCCGAAAAGTCCTCGGTCGGCGAGACAACAGGCGAAGCGATCATGCTCCAAGCGATGCTTTACCGTGCGTCGTTTCCGGGACGCCGTCCCCTGATTATCATCAATCACGGTTCGACCGGAGGTGGGGAAATTTCGGCGGCGGCGATGCCTCGATACCTCGATGGAGCAATGCCGCGAGTCTTTCTCTCCCTGGGTTATGATGTGGTTGCACCGCTCCGAAAAGGTTTCGGCAAAACCGTCGCTCCAATGATTGAGGAGCCACCCTCCCGTAGCCCGCAGGAAGTGCAGCTCGATTCGGCGGTTGAGGACCTCGACGCCACCATCGAGTTCATGAGAGCCCAGCCTTACGTGGATTCCAGTCGCATTCTGGTCTCGGGCCAATCCCGCGGCGGATTCCTTGCCATCGTTTACGCGGCCCGCCACCCCGACAAGGTCGCCGGAGTCATAAATTTCTCAGGCGGCTGGTGGGGCGAACATGCCCCGTTTACTTCCTTCAATGTGATCCAGTTCGGTCAGGCCGGGCGCAAGGCGAGGGTTCCCATGCTTTGGCTTTATGCCGATCACGATCCCTATTATTCGCTCAGATACGTCGAAGACGGTTTCGCGGAATTCCGCGCTCAAGGCGGGAACGGCGAGCTCGTCGAGTTTCACGATATTTCCGGCAACGGCCACTTTCTCTCGGCGTGGCCGGACCGATGGGAGGTCGCCGTCGCGAATTATCTTAAGCGTATCCGTTAGTGCTCGCGACTATCGCCAGGATGGCGATTTGGAGTTCGGGTTTTAGTTTGGGCCACGCAGCGACTACCGACGTCAGATTGTGAGGGGAGGTGGCTGGAAACTGTGCGCTCGGCTGTGCGTCGGACGGGGAGCGGCTTTTCCAAATCCCATTTGGGCAGGGTACTTGTGCTTCCAGTGTCGCTGGTTCAAATCCAGACATGGTATCAGGGGCTTCGGAAAATGGCTGCCCGGCCTGGATTGGGCGTCCTGCGGACGCCCCGTCTCCGCTCGCATTCGCTCGCTCCGTCGAACCATTGAGGATGATTACCTAGTCCTGGTTCAAATCCAGGCACGCTGTCAGGGGCTTCGGATTTGGCTGCCCGGCCTGGATTCGAACCAGGACTAGGCGAGTCAAAGTCGCCTGTGCTACCTTTACACCACCAGGCAGTGGAGTAACCAGCCAGCGTGCGACGCGGGAACGGGGGGTCAAGGGTGGAACGCACCCCCGGGCCCGGCTGTCATGGGAGGGTGCCGTTCTTGGGTTGTAAAATCGCCGCTCCCCGGGGTGAATATGAACCTTTGGCCCAATCCTGATGGATCGATCACCGGACTCGAAGTCTCCCGCGCAACGCGCTTTTCTAATCGGCGTTCAGACACCCGGCATGCCCGGAGGGGAAGGGGAGGAGCTCCTTGCGGAACTGACCGAGCTTGTCGAGAACCTCCACTTCGAGGTCGCGCGAACGACGCTCGTCAACCTTAGGCGGGGTTCCCCGGCCCTGCTGCTCGGGGAGGGCAAGGCCAAGGAGCTGGCCGCGCTTGCGAAGGAGGACAGCGCCAGTGTGATTGTCTTTGACGCAGCCCTTTCGCCGGGTCAGCAGCGCAACTGGGAGGAATTGGCGGGCCTCGCCGTCATCGACAGGCAGGAGGTGATCCTGGAGGTCTTTGCCGACCGGGCGCATACGCGCGAAGCGGGGATCCAGGTGGCGCTCGCCCGGCTGGAGTATTCGCTGCCGCGCCTGACCCGCGCCTGGACGCACCTTTCCCGCCAGCGCGGGCGGGGAGCCATGGGCGGCGAGGGCGAAACCCAGCTCGAGCAGGACCGGCGCGTCGTGCGCGACCGGATTTCCCACCTGAAGGACGAGCTTGCCGCGGTCGTGCGGCAGCGCGACGTCCAGCGGCGCAAGCGCCAGCGGGTGCCCGTCCCCACGGCGGCGATCGTCGGGTATACGAATTCCGGAAAGTCATCGCTTCTCAATGCGCTGACGGGCGCCCGGGTCCTCGCGGAGGACAAGCTTTTTGCGACGCTCGACCCGACGACCCGCCAAATGGTGCTGCCGGGAAACGGGAAGCTCCTCGTCACGGATACGGTGGGCTTCATTCGGCGCCTGCCCCACGGCCTGGTCGAGGCCTTCAAGGCGACCCTTGAGGAGGTCGTGGTCGCCGACTTCATGATCCATGTCATCGACGTGACCAGCCCCCATTGGGAGAAGCACCGTGCGACCACCCTGGGGGTCCTCGAGGAGCTGGGCGCCGTCGACCGCCCGATCATCACCGTTTTCAACAAGATCGACATCGCGGATCCCTCGCAGATTGCGGACGCCCGCCGGCTGGCGGCCGGCGCACTGTTTGTGAGCGCGCGCACCCGCGCCGGCCTGCCGGCGCTTGTGGAGCGCTTCCGGGAGCTATGCGCCGGAGACGGCGCCCAAATCGAGCTTCTCGTGCCGCCGGATCGTTATGATGTTGTCGCGCGCCTTCAGCGCGTGGGGCGCATTCACAAGGAGGAGCACACCGAGGACGGAGTTCTCCTTTCCGTGCAGTATCCGCCGGCCCAGTCGGGCTATTTCGCCCCGTATATTGTCAAGCGGAAGGGGTCGCGGGGTGTTTGGGGTGAAAAAAGGGAAGTAAAAAAAAAAAACCCACCAAAATAAAAAAAACCCCGCGCAACAAACAATGAAAAGCAGCCAAAAAAAAGACCCCCGGCCACGGAAGCATGGCGAGCCGGTAGGCGGCCAATGCATCCGAAGGATCGTGCCGAAGCGAGTCCTCGGCCGTCCCGTCGTTTTTCTTCTCCTCGATGAGCCGGAACTCGCCTCCCTTGCGCGGGGAGGCCGTGTCGAAGGCGCCGGGAAAAAATTCGACGCATTCGGAAAGGATCTCCACTACCGAAAATCCGTCGTGCCGGGCGGCCCGCTCCATCATCTCGGTCATATGGCCCACCTGCGACGCATGGCTTCGGGCGACGAACGTGGCCCCGCTGTTGACGAGGGTCCGCATCGGTTCGATGGGCTGGTCGATGGCGCCCGTCGTGTCGGTCTTCGACTTGAAGCCCAGGGGAGAGGTCGGGGAAGTCTGCTTTTTGGTCAGGCCGTAGACGAAATTGTCCATGATCACATACGTGAGGCGGACGTTCTTTCGCGCCGTGTGGACGAGGTGATTGCCGCCGATCGAGAATCCGTCCCCGTCGCCGCCGAAGGCGAAGACGTGCAGATCGTCGCGGCCGAGGCTTATGCCGGCCGAGAAGGGGAGGGAGCGGCCGTGGATGTAGTGGCCGCCGTAGGCGTTTACAAAATAAGGGAAGCGCGAAGAGCAGCCGATGCCCGCCATGATGACGATGTTCTCATGGGGTATCCGGAGCTTTTCGAGGACGCGGTAGAAGGATGCGAGGACGGCAAAATCGCCGCAACCCGGGCACCAGGTGGGGTGGTCGGCGGTCAGCGCCTTCCTTGTTGGCGGCGCCGACGGGGCCGCCGGCGTTGCAAGGGCTGTTGCGGAGGATGACATGGGTTTGAAAGGGAGGGTTTTTGAAAGGGACGATGGGCGGGAGATTCGGACGAAACCCGGGGATTCAGCCTTTGCTGCCGTTGCCATTGCGGTGAATGCGGGCATTCACCCCATCGACGATTTCCCGGACCTTGAATGTGAGTCCATCGGTCTTCGTCAGGCTGCGGATGGAGGGCAGGGCGTGGCAGCCCCGCAGGTGCATGGCGAGCTGCCCGTAGCCGTAAACCCCCTCGTCATTCATCTCGACCACGACCACGTCGCGGTACCGCTTGAAGATCGCTTCGAGGCCGGCTGGCAGCGGATGAATGTGGCGCAGATGAAGCTGGCCGACCCGGACGCCCGACGATTGAAGCCGCCGTATCGACTCGCGAATGGCCCCCCAGGTCGAGCCCCAGCCGACGATGAGCACATCGCCGTCCGGATCGCCAAAAACCTCCGGCAGGGGCAGCTGCGCGCCCAGGGCCTTTATCTTGTCCCGGCGCCTGGCCGTCATCTTCGCATGCAGGGCGGGATTGCCCGTCGGATGGCCGAATTCATCGTGCTCGAGGCCGCTCACCGTGGGGTATTTTCCGGATGCGATCCGCGATCCGGGCGTGGCGTGGCGGGTCATCCGTTCGTACGGGTAGGGCTTGAAGTCGGCCCCGCGCTCGGACAGGTCGGGCTTCGGATCGACCATGAGATTTGAAAGATCCGGCTCGTCGAAGGCCTCGATCCGGGTCGCGAGCGACTGGTCCGAAAGGATGATGACGGGCGTGCTGTACTCCCTTGCGATTCGGGCTGCTTCGAGGGCGACATGGAAGCAGTCCTCCACGTTTTTCGGGGCCAGAACGACGCGCGGGGCGTCGCCGTGGCTCCCGTAGATCGCCTGCAGGAGGTCGCTCTGCTCGACGCTTGTCGGCAGGCCCGTGCTCGGCCCGCCGCGCTGGATATTGATGACGATGAGCGGAATCTCGGCCATTACGGCCCAGCCCAGCGCTTCCATCTTGAGCGACAGTCCCGGGCCGGAGCTGCCCGTCACGGCGAGGTGCCCTGAAAATGAAAATCCGAGCGCGCAGGAGATGGCGGCGAGCTCATCCTCGGCCTGGACAAAGATTCCGCCGTACTTGGGAAGCTCCGCACGGAGAATCTCCATGATGGTGCTCCACGGCGTGATGGGATAAGCGGCGCCGTGGCGCACGCCTGCGGCGATCAGGCCGAAGGCCAGGGCCTGGTTCCCGTCCATCGTGACCTGCTTGCGCGCCGATGCGGGGGCCCCGCTCGTGTCGAAGCGAAACAGGCAATCGCGGATGCCCTCGGACGTATACCCGTATCCGGCGTCGAAGGCGACAAGGGCGTTGCGGACGATATCCTCGGACCTGCCTCCGAACCGCTCCTTCACAAGTCCAGTCAGCTTGGCGACGTCCAGGTCGAAGATCCGGGCGATCAAGCCGAGAACAAAGATGTTTTTCCCCTTGTCGTTGGTGGCTCCGCCCACCGCCTCGACCGTCCGTCCGGTAATCGGGATCCCGATACTCGAAAACCTCTTCTCGTCGGGTGCGGGCGTCACATGATCCGAGTCGTAGATGAGGACGCCGCCGGGGCGCAGCGAGTTGATGTGGCTGTCATAACTATGCTGATAGAAAGCGATAAGCACATCCGCATAGTCTCCGGCCGAAAGGATGTCGCCGGTCCCCATCCTCACCTGGAATATGGACGGACCCCCGGAGATCGTCGACGGGATGGTCATGTAGGTCATCACCTCCTGGTCGGATCGGCCGGCCAGGCGGGCGAGGAATCCGCCTATCGTTTGAATACCGTCCTGGGAGTTGCCCGCCAGGCGTATTACGACGTCGCGGATCGGGCGGGGTTGAGACGGAGAAGCATCCCCCTTTTGGAGCGGCACAGTCGGGTTTGCCATGGGATTTGCGACACGGATGCCTCCGGGCGGGCCGCTTGTCAATGGTCGCTGGGACTTCGCCGGAACTATGTAATTAACGAGCCCGCATGAGGAAGAGCTATTCGATAATCTGCACATCCGGCCCGGGTTTGGGCGGCCAGGATGTCCCTCGACAAGGCGTGCCAATTGCACGATAGTGGGGGGGTTACACCCAAAATAACCCACGGTAGAAGGAATTATGAAAAAGCTGTTGCAACTGAGTTTCATTCCCCGGAGCACCGATTTCGGTCTCCTCGTTTTGCGTTGCTGGGTCGGGCTCACCCTTTTGCTCAATCACGGTTGGGGCAAGGTGATGAATTTCTCACAAACGCAGCAAATGTTCAGCGGAATGGATCCGCTGGGGATTGGCGCGACGCCATCTGCGGTGCTCGTCATCTTTGCGGAAGTCATTGCCGCCGCCGCTCTCGTAGTGGGCTTTGCCACCCGGTTTGCGGCGCTTGTCATCACGATCGAATTGGCCGTGGCGTTCATCGGAGTGCACCATCATGTGCTCGCAATGGGGCCGCGTTCGGGCGAACTGGCGTTCATGTACCTGGCCGGAGTGGTGACCATTCTCCTGGCGGGTGGCGGCCGGTTCGTCGTCTGCAAGACGACAAACGACGTTTCCTAGCCGGCCTGGGGGGACCTCAGAGTCCCCGGCTCGATTTGGCGAGCCTGGCGGCGATCGCCGGCTCGGCGCCGATGGTACCGATCAGCCTGTCGATGAACTCGGGCTTGCGGACGGCGGCCGCTTCGGTGCGGGCCCGGGCAAGCTTTCCCGGGATGTCGAGCCTGGCGGCGACGTCCGCGTAGCTATCGAGCCTCAGGAACTTTTCCAGGTACCGCATCTGGTCTTCCGCCAGGCGCGCGTCGATCGCCTGCCGCGCTTCCAGCCGGGCGCGGTACCAGTCGCTTTGAAGGAGCGTCTCGCGCTTGAACAGCCCCCTGAACGCGGGATCATCGCTGTCGCGGCCTTCCCAGGTACCGTCGCGCATGATGTGCAGGAGCGCCTTGATCGGCGGGCACGCCTCCTCGACGGAACCGTCGGCGAAATAATGCCGGGCCGCCTCGCGCATGGCCTCGACGATATTGTCCACCCCGTCCGCAAAGATATCCTGGTCCTGCGTCTCCGGGCGGAGAAACTCGTCGTCGAAAACGGCGCTCGGATTGCCGAGGACGCGGCCGAAGAAGGTCTGGACAAACCGCGCGGTGATCCGCCACCCGAGGCGGCTCGCCAGGACGCGCTTCCCCCGGTTGTCGAAATCCCTGCACCGCTCGAGGAGCCCCTCGCGGATCAGGTACTCGGGCTCGCGCTCCGGCGGGGTCATCCGGCACCAGATTTCCGGCACGAGCAGGCTGATGTCGTGGTCGACGCGGTGCTTTGGCCCGACGCAGCCCGCGGCCGTCGAGAAGATGGGAAGGCCCGTCAGGACAAAGGAGACGAGGGCCGCGTTCAGGTCGTAGATCGGCGGAAGCGAATTGAAGGGTCCCTTGGTGAGGGCGCCCTCCGAGCCGGCCCCCGTCGTCGACGGAGACCTGCCGGTCAGGCTCGAAATCAGGTCCATGAACGCCTCCGGAAGCTCCTGGTAGTGGATCGGGCCGAAGACGCAGAGCGGCCGCACGCCGGCCTCGGGCGGATTCAGGCGCCGCCCCATCAGGACGGAGCCCACGGGAAACTGGGAGGGCCCGGAGGCCTTGACCCGGCGATAAAGCCGGGCGCCGGTGTGGGCTATGTAGGTCGCCCGGGAGTCCTCGAGGTCGGGCCGGTTCTGGAGGTAGCGCGGATTCTTTGACGGCTTCCCGTCGACCACGCGCGGATGGGCGGGCGACACGAGGTAGTCCGGACCGCCCCCGGCGGCGAAGCGCCGGAAAAGGTCGCGGATCGGATTTGTGAAATGCTCGAAGCCGAGCGTGTCGTCGATGATGTCCTGCGCGGCGCGGACCGTGAGGGGCTCGTAGTTCGAGAAGAACAGGCCCTCGCGGCTGAAGTCGCGCTCGGTGCGGTGGTCGTACCCGCGGACGATCGCGTCATCCGGCCTCTGGAAGAGACGCAGCTCGCAGTTGTGGACGAACTTGACCGAGGGTTCGACGACCCAGGAGGGAAGGCAGGGAACCTGGTCCCGCGGGGCGACGGTCGACGCGGTGATGTCGTCCTCGACCTGGATCTTTTCGGCCGGCAGGTAGTCCGTCCGCAAGGTGAAGGTGCGCCAGCCGCCGTCCCTCGTGTAGCCGACCCGGAGGTAATGGGTGAGCAGCTTCTCCTCGTTGTGCTTGAGCTCGTGCCCGGGCCGGGCGTTGATCGTGTCGACGCTGAACTGCCGCCGCCAGTCGTTGCCCCACTCCGGCTTGTAAAGGCGCTTCACGAGCAGGACCAGGTCGCGGATGGACCGCGTGATGGAGCCGAGCCATGCGTTGTACTCGTCCGAGTAGTCCGGGCTGCGGCTCAGGAGCTTGATCACGCTTCCGAGCGAGCGCTCCGGGCTCAGGATCGCCCGCCCGCGCGCCTTGTTCAGCTTCGGGTCGCGGAAACGCACGGTGTAGTCCCGGCGGAGGATCGCGTCGACCCGCTCGAGGTCGGAGGCGAGGTCGCTGACGAACACGGGGCCCGTGAAGATCGCGTCCGCGATCGGCTTCGAGATTTCCGACTTGCCCCCGCCGGACACCGTGCACGGCTTGTGGCAGAGGAGCCCCTCGGCCGTCGTGCCGCGCAGCCGCCACAGGCGCCCCTCGTCGGGCTTCACCATCTCGACCTTGTAGCCTGACGGGAGGATGTAGGTGATCCCGGGCAAAAGCTTCAGGCGCGGGGAGCCGGCCCAGCTGATGCGCTGGGTGTGCAGGTCGAAGGAGGCGTCCGCCGGGACATAATATACATTTGGATACAGCTTGTCCCGGGCCCAGCCCTCCGGGAGGAGCTCGGCCCTGTCGCCCAGGAGCGCCACGGCCTCGGCAAACGTGTGCTGGACGTCGGGCAGGTTCTGGGGGAGGCGGAAATTGTCGCCCAGGTCGTAGCTCGGGAAGACGATCGCCCCGCCGGCGTGCTCCTCCTCCGCTCCGCCGGCCAGATTGGCGGCGAAGCTGATCTGCGCCTTCACCTCCTTCTTGCAGTATCCGAAGTAATTGTCCGAGATGATCGTGACGATGACGCCCGAGGCGTCGCGGGCCGTCACCTTGAAGGGGGTGCCTTCGTTGTACGGCTCCTTCGGGTCCCGCCAGCACATTCCGTCGCGGCGCTGGCGCTCCGTCGCCGCCTCCCATTTCGGAAGCCCCAATTCGGACTTCGTGATCCCGTTCAGGTGCGTGGCCAGGATCACGCATCCGGTGTGGCCGCTCCAATGCTCCGGATTCAGCGCGGCGTCGCGCTCGGGCAGGAAGGGATCGCCGGCATTGCCGAAGACGCTCTCGACGAAGTCGAGGTTGGCGACCAGGCTTCCGGGGGCGAAAAGGCGCGTCTCCATCTCCCGGGCAGGCGAGAGCCCGGCGACGGCCGGCACCACGGTCGGGCGGAGGTAAAGCGACACGAAGCATTCGGCCTGGGCCTTTTCGGAGGAGGTGAACGGCAGGCGGAGAAGCTCGGACGGGGGCGCGAACGCGCGGGCCAGAAGGCGCCCGAACACGGCCGCAGGCACCGCCTTCTTGTCATCGGGGACCGGCAAGCCGCCCTCGGCGATGTGAAAAATGCCCTGCGTCGTCCGGCGGTCGCTCCTGGGGTTGTGAAGGACGCCCTGGGCGACCCGGTAGGATGAGAGGATGGAGCTTGAGTATTCGTCGCGGTCCGGCGGAAGCGACAGGGCGCGGGCCAGGCCGGCCCTGTCGAGGACGAGCGTTGTCGCTGGCAGGCGCACGGGCTCGCCCGGCCCCGCGAGAACCTCGGTGACGAAGTTCTGTATCCGCTGGTCGACCGGGCACAGGCGCCTGGCGAGCGCCCGGTCCTTCTCGCGGCTGAGGCTCAGGAAGTGGTCGACCAGATCCGTGATGCCGTCGTCGGTCGGCAACGACACGCCCGGCTGGCCTATCTCGCGCAGCTTGAGATTTAAGTAGGCTAGCAGGCGTGTGTCGCCGGAGATTCGATTCACCGTTTCACTTCTTCTTTGCCGCCTTCAAATCGGCGACGGCGGCCTGTGCGGCCGCAAGCCTCGCCACGGGAACGCGGTATGGGCTGCAGGAAACGTAGTCAAGTCCGAGCTTGTGGCAGAACTTCACGGAATCGGGATCGCCCCCGTGCTCGCCGCAGATGCCGATCTGGAGGTCGGGCCGCGTGGCGCGGCCCTTCTCCACGGCGATCCTCATGAGCTGCCCCACGCCGCCCTGGTCGATCGTGGCGAACGGGTTGCGCTTGAATATCTCCGCCTCCTGGTAGGGAGCGAGGAACGAGCCGGAATCGTCGCGGCTCATGCCGAGGCCCGTCTGGGTGAGGTCGTTCGTGCCGAAGCTGAAGAATTCCGCGGTCTGGGCGATCTCGTCGGCGGTCAGCGCGCCTCGCGGTATCTCGATCATCGTCCCGACAGCGTAGTGCAACTTGACCTTTTTTTCCAGCTGCACCGCGGCGGCGACCTCGTGGACGATGGCGGCCTGCAGATCGAGCTCCTTCTTGAACCCGACCAGCGGAATCATGATCTCCGGACGGACCTTGAACCCCTCCTTCACCGCCTGGGCGGCGGCCTCGAAGATCGCGCGGGTCTGCATGGCCGTGATCTCGGGGTACTTGATTCCGAGGCGGCAGCCGCGGAAGCCGAGCATGGGGTTGAATTCGTGCAGCTCGTGCACGCGGCTGACGATCTTGTCCACGCTGATGCCGAGCTTTTGCGCGAGCTCCTTCTGCTGAGCCTCGGTGTTGGGCAGGAACTCGTGGAGCGGCGGGTCGAGGAAGCGGATGGTGACCGGATAGCCCTTCATCGCCTTGAAGATGCCGAGGAAGTCGCCCCGCTGGTAGGGGAGGATCTTGGCCAGCGCCACCTCGCGGGCCTCCTTCGTGTCGGCCAGGATCATCTCGCGCATCGCGTCGATGCGGTCGCCCTCGAAGAACATGTGCTCGGTGCGCGTGAGGCCCGTGCCGGTGGCGCCGAAGGCGATGGCGTAGTTCGCCTGCTCGGGCGTGTCGGCGTTGGTATGGACCTCGAGCCTGGTCACCTTGGAGCACCAGTTCATGAGCTGGACGAAGTTTGTGTAGGTGCGGCTCTTCTTCGCCTCGGCGTCGCCGTGCAGGAGCCCCTGGATCACCTCGGAGGGGGCGGTCTTGATTTCGCCGGCATACACGGCGCCCGCCGTCCCGTCGATCGAGAGGAAATCGCCCTCGGCATACTTTTTGCCGCCGACGGTCAGCTCGCGGGCGTCGTAATCGACCTGCAGGGCGCTCGCCCCGCAGACGCAGACCTTGCCCATCTGGCGTGCGACGAGCGCCGCGTGCGAGGAGACGCCGCCGCGCGCGGTCAGGATGCCTTCGGCGGCGATCATTCCGCGAAGGTCCTCGGGCGAGGTCTCGACGCGAACGAGAAGGACCTTTTGCCCCTTCTCGGCGGCCTCGACCGCCCGGTCCGCGTTAAAGTAAATCCTTCCGGTGGCGGCGCCCGGTCCCGCCGGCAGGCCGGTCGCGATGACCGGGGCCGCGGCGACCGCCTTGCGGTCGAAGATCGGGGCGAGCACCTGGTCGAGCTGGTCGGCGGGCACGCGCAGGATGGCGGTCTGCCAGTCGATGAGCTTTTCCTTCACCATCTCGGCCGCGATGCGGACGGCGGCGACTCCGGTCCGTTTTCCGTTCCGGGTCTGGAGCATGTAGACGGTGGAATCCTGGATCGTGAACTCGAAGTCCTGCACGTCCTTGAAGTGGGCCTCGAGCGTCTGGCGGATGCCCTCCAGCTCCTTGTAGGCCTTGGGCATGATGTCGTGGAGGGCCAGGACCGGCTGGGGCGTGCGCACGCCCGCGACCACGTCCTCGCCCTGGGCGTTCATCAGGAATTCGCCGTAAAACACCTTCTCGCCCGTCGCCGGGTCGCGGGTGAATGCGACGCCGGAGCCCGACTTCTCGCCGGTATTGCCATAGACCATCGCCTGCACGTTGACGGCCGTGCCCCACTCCTGGGGAATGTTGTACTTGCGGCGGTAGACGATCGCCCGGTCGTTCATCCACGAGCCGAAAACGGCCCCGATGGCGCCCTGAAGCTGGTCCCAGGGATTGGCCGGGAAGCTCCGGTTCGTGCGATCCTTGACCAGGGCCTTGAAGCGGACCACGAGCTCCTTCAGGTCGTCGACCGAAAGCTTCGTGTCGTCCAGCTCGTGATCGTGGTAGCGCTCCTCCTTCAGCTTGCCGATCACGGTTTCGAACGGCTCATGGTCCTCGTCTGGGCGCTTCTGGACGCCCAGGACGACGTCGCCGTACATCTGGACAAAGCGGCGGTAGCAGTCCCAGGCAAACCGCTCGTTGGCGGTTATCTTCGCCAGGGCGGCGACCGTCTCGTCGTTGAGGCCCAGGTTGAGGATCGTGTCCATCATGCCCGGCATCGAATCGCGGGCGCCCGAGCGCACGGAAACGAGCAGGGGGTCCTGCAGGTCGCCGAACTTCTTGCCGACCTGCGCCTCGATCGAGGCGATTCCCGCCTTCACCTGCGGGTCCAGCGCCTTCGGATAGGTGCGCTTGTTGGCGTAGTAATGGGTGCACACCTCCGTCGTGATCGTGAATCCGGGGGGCACGGGCAGGCCGATGCGGCACATTTCCGCGAGGCCGGCGCCCTTGCCTCCGAGAAGCGGGCGCATGGAGCCGCTGCCGTCGGTCTTCGTCTTGCCGAAAAGGTATACGAATTTCGTCGCCCTGACCTTGGCGGATTTCGAGGATGAGGAAGGGGCCTTTTTGGAGGCTCTCTTAGCTTTGGATTTGACGGCCATAAATAGGGAAGTTGCGGGTGAAAAAACGCGGGCCATGCGCACGAGTGCGCAGATGCTCAAGGCGACAGCGAAACAACCGGACTGTCAACCGCGCAGACTCCGCTTCCGTGGCCAAAAACTGCCTATTTCTTGCCAGCCTTGCGCTGCGCCGCCAGGGTCACCCGGAACATCTGCAAGGCGAGCCAGAATATCGCGCTCAGGCAGGAGGAAGTGACTGCGCCCCAAAGGTGTATCATGGCCGGGTCATGCGACGGCACATGCGAGGAAGCCACCCAGTACATGAACAGAAAAAAGGCGACGACCAGGACGCCGTCGACAGCGAGGCTTGAGCGGCTGACGAGTTTCTTTTCGGGTTCGGCCATGAGCCCTGAAAAGAGACAAATGAATCGCGGATTGTCCACGATAAATGACGGTTTCCGCCGGCCCTTGCCCATTTTGGTATAGCCTACCGCCGGTCGGACCGCCAGATTCGCACGAAATGAGCGAATCGCGTCTTAAGATCTTTACGGGAAACTCGAATCGCGCGCTGGCTCAGGCCATATGCGATTCGATCGGAGTCCCCCTTGGCGACGCCCTTGTCACTAGTTTTCCCGACGGCGAAACCTTCGTGAAGATCAACGAGAATGTCCGGGGGCACGATGTCTACATCATCCAATCCACCTGCCCCCCGACGAACCAGCACTTGATGGAGCTCCTGATCATGATCGACGCGGCCCGGCGCGCCTCAGCCCAGCGAATCACGGCCGTCCTGCCCTTCTTCGGCTACGCGAGGCAGGATCGGAAGGACCAGCCGCGGGTCGCGATAACGGCGAAGCTCGTCGCGAATCTCCTCGTATCGGCCGGAAGCAACCGGATCCTGACCATGGACTTGCACAGCCAGCAGATCCAGGGCTTCTTCGACATTCCGGTCGACCATCTCTACGCCTCGCCTGTATTCTTCGAGTATCTCGCCAAGTCCAGGAACAACAAGCTCGTCGTCGGCTCTCCGGACGTCGGGGGGATGAAAATGGCCGCAGCGTATGCGGGGGTCCTCGGCGCCGGCCTATGCTTTGTCGCGAAAAAACGCAGGAATGCGCACACCGTGGAGGCGATCAGCGTCGTCGGCGAGGTGAAGGGGCGCGACGTGCTGATCGTCGATGACATCACGGAAACGGCGGGGACGCTCGTGGCCGCGGCGAAGCTCCTGCGCGACAAAGGCGCCCGGACGGTCCGGGCGGCCGTCAGCCACTGCATCCTGAACGAGACGGCCTTTGAACGGCTGCGCTCCGGGGTCCTCGACGAATTGATCACGACCGACTCCGTGCCAATCGAGCCGCGCGGGGTGCCGGTGAAAGTACTGAGCATCGCGGGCCTTCTCGGCTCGGCGATCCAGCGCATCAACAGCAACGAAAGCGTGACCAGCCTGTTCCGGATCAAGGGCTTCTAGAAGGCCCGATCCGGCTCTGGATTCGCGCTTTCCGGGTGTACTTTTTTCCCGGTCTCCTGTCGGATGATTTCATTCATGAATAACCGTTTTGTTTCAGGTCTCCTGGCCATTGCCTCGATCCTGCCGGCCATTGCAACCGGCCTTCCGGCCAAGGATGCGCCCGCTCCGGCCGCCCCGGAGCTGCGTCGGGACTCTTCGCCGGTCAACGACGGAAAATCGGGCCCTGTGGCGAGCTACGCCGATGTCGTTGAGCCCGTGCAGAAGGTGGTCGTCACGATCTCGACCTCAAGGACGGTCCGCATTCCCGTCAACCCCCTGCTCAGGCAATTGTTCGGCAACCGGATCCAGATCCCCGATCAGCAGAGAAAGGAGGAGGGGCTGGGCTCGGGCGTGATCGTCTCGCCGGACGGCTACATCCTCACCAACTACCATGTGGTCGAAGGGGCCGACGAGTTGAAGGTCGCCCTTTCCGACGATCGCAAGTTCCCGGCCAAGCTGGTCGGATCCGACGACAAGACGGACATCGCAGTCATCAAGATCGAGGCGGCCGGTCTGCCCTCGGTCACGCTGGCCGACAGCGACAAGCTGCGGGTCGGCGACGTCGTGTTTGCGGTTGGAAATCCCCTGGGCGTCGGGGAAACGGTTACCATGGGGATCGTGTCGGCCAAGGGCCGCAACCAGCTCGGCCTGTTGGACGAGGTGGGCGGCTTCGAGGACTATATCCAGACCGACGCGGCGATCAACATGGGCAACTCCGGCGGGGCGCTCGTTGACGCCAAGGGGCGGCTCGTCGGAATCAACAGCGCCATCCTTTCACCGTCCCGGGGCAATGTCGGCATCGGCTTTGCAATTCCCGTGAACCTTGCCGCCTCCGTGATGCAAAGCCTCATCCGGACGGGCACGGTCTCGCGGGGCTATCTCGGGGCGGAAGGGCAGGACCTGACTTCCGAAGTCGCCGAGCAAATCGGGCTTCCAAAGGACACGAAAGGGCTGATCGTCTCGGAAATCGACAGCGATTCACCGGCTGACAAGGCCGGGCTCAAGGCCTCGGACGTCATTCTCGCTCTCAACGACAAGCCGGTGGCTTCGAAGGAGGAACTCCGCCTCGCCGTGGCGGAGCAGCCGCCCGGGGCAACGGTCTCGCTTAGCATCATGCGCGACGGGAAGCCGGTGACGCTCTCCGCGGTCCTGGGCAGCCTGCCGGGGAACGAGAACGAGCTGTTGACGGGCGTGAATGCGGTCGCGCTCAACGACGAGGCGCGCCGAAGGCTCGGAATCGACCCCCGGGTCACTGGACTGATTGTGACGGAAATCGACCCCAAGTCGCCGTATGCGGACGTTCTGGCGCCCGACATGATCGTCATGGAAATCAACCGCGCGGCGGTCCCCACCCTTGCCGCGGCCCGCGCCCTTTTGCAGAAGGGCCGCAACCTCTTCTACGTGTATCACAACGGATCGGCCGGTTTCCTCGTGGTGATCGTTAAGTGACCCCGCGGGCCATCCGTCAGCTGCCGGGCTTCTCGACCGGGATCTTTGCCAGCCAGTCGGGCAGGGCGTCGGCGGGGAACGTCGGAAAACTGAGCTCCAGGAGCGACACGGCGGGAACTCCAAAGTGCGCGGACCCGGAACTGCGATCGACCAGCATTGCGATCCCCACCGTCGTTCCTCCCGCGCGGCGGATGATCTCCATGCACTCGAGGACCCGGCCTCCGCGGGTGACGACATCCTCGGCGACGAGCACCGGCTCGCCCGGTGCGATCAAGAACCCCCGCCGGAGGACAAGCGCATTGTTCTCCTTCTCGGCAAAGATGTAGCGGGCCTTTGCCCGTCTTGCCAGTTCCTGGCCGATTACAAGTCCGCCCATCGCCGGAGCGAGCACGGTTCTGAACTCGAGCCCAGCCTTCCGGATCCTGGCCAGCAGCATCTCGCCCAGGCGCTCCACGGCGTCCATGTGCTGGCACACCTGCGCGCATTGGAAATAGTGCCCGCTGTGCAGCCCCGACCTCAGGACGAAATGGCCCTGCAGGAGCGCCCGCGTGCGCCTGAATATCTCGAGAATCTCCTCCTTGTCGGGGTCCATGGCCCCAAACTGCCAATCTCCTCCGGCAAAAACAAGCGGCGAAGCAGGGGGGATGCCGGCCTATTCTTACTGTTCAACGGGCGGCCGGCTGATAAACTGGATGCATGAATCCGCCCACCCTCATGCCGCTCGAGGACGAGCTCGGCGACGTGCTCGAGAAGGCGATGCGCCGGGCCGGTCTCGGCGAGGTGGAACTCGGCGCCCGGGCCCGGGTCGAGCCCGGGAAGATTCTCGACGCGATCGACTACCGGCCCTCCCTCGGCCCGGAGGAATTGCGGCGTCTCGCCGCGGCCCTCGGCCTGAACGAAGTCGGGCTTTGCGCGCTGGGCGCGGGACGCTATCCCGTTCCCGCCATAGAGGGGCTTCCTTTTTGCGTGTGGCCGCTGCACATGCCCCACGGGATCGGATTCGTGAACGCATACCTGGTGGGCGAATGCGGCTCCTCGGAGGCGATTCTTTTCGACACGGGCCCGGGGATCGCCGCCCTGGAGGCGGCATGGCCGCCGTCGGTCAAGAAGGTTGCGGCTGTCTTCCTGACCCATGGCGAGACGGAGCATGCGGGCGGCCTGTGCGAGATTGTCGCGCGCTTCGGGGTGTCTGCCGCATTTGTCCCGGAGGGAGCGGCGACCCCCTGCGGCCAGCCGGTGGGCGAGGGCGAAACCAGGACCTTCGGCCCCCTCGAGACCTGCGTCTTCTGCACGCCGGGCCATGCCCGCGCGCACAATTGCTATTTTGTCCGCGCTCCCGCAGCCCGCACGGGCCGGGCGCTGCTCGTCTCCGGCGACCTGGTCTTCGCGGGCTCGGCGGCCGGCGGGTATTTTTCCCACGAGCAGCTGGAAAAACAGATTCGGCGGGTCCTCGGCGCCGTTCCCTCCTCGACGGTGATCGCCCCGGGCCACGGCCCGATGACGACGGTCGAGAACGAGCTCCGGTACAATCCGTTTCTCGGCTGAAATCCGGATAGCTATACGCCTCTTTCGGGGTTCTCCCTGTCAAAACGTACCACCACCGAAATCTGCGAAAGATTCTAATAATTGAGGCGCTCGGGCGTTGAGAGGGTATTGAACGCCCAATTCCAATGAATACTCGCCTCTCCCTTATTCTCGTTTTTTTCACCGCCGGAAGCCTTTCGGCGGTTCGCGCCGCCCCGGTCGACTCGACCCTTTCCGCAGTCACCGTCTATGCCGACCGCGCCGTGGTGACCCGCACGGCCAAGCTTGATCTCGGCGCAGCCGGGCCGTTCGAGGCCGTTTTCGAGCGCCTTCCCCAGGGACTGATGGATGACTCCCTCCGCGTTGGCGGATCGGGGAGCGCGAAGATCACGATCATCGATGTGACTGCGCGGGCCGAATACGTCGATTTCACACCCAACGAGCGGGTGGAAGCGCTGGAAAACACCCTCCGCGATCTGCAGAAGGCGACGCGGGTGCTCGACGATCGGGTCGAGGCGTTGAACAAGGAGCAGGAGACCCTGGAACAGATCGCAGCCGCTTCGATGCGCCCGTCCAAGACCGAGCCGCACCTGTCGCTCGACGAGGCTGAGAAACTTCTGGTTTTTCTCGACGATTGGCGGGGGAAGATCGCCGCCGAGCACCGGTCGATTGACGACCAACGGGAGAACCTCGAATCGAAGCGAAAGGCCGCCGATGGCCAGCTCGCCCAGTTGCGCGGCTCCGGCGGACGCAGCTACAAAAACGTCGTCGTGCGTCTCTCCGCCGAGGGGCCGGGGAGCGCGGATCTGACCCTGAATTACGCGGTTCCGGGTGCGGGCTGGACCCCGCGCTACGACGCCCGGCTCTCCGGCGCTGCGAACTCGGTGCAGCTTGGTTATTTCGGGGTCGTGCACCAGAGCAGCGGGGAGGACTGGAAGAGCGTCGATCTCACGCTCTCGACCGCGCGGCCGTCGCTCGGCGGCGCTCCGCCGTCCCTCCGGGAATGGGATTTGGATATTTTCCATCCCGCACAGCCGACGGCGGCCTCGGGCGGGTTCGGAGGATCTGGCGAAATGATGCCAGTGACGTTGGGGGAGTTTTCCGTCTCCGCAGCAAAGGCGCGAGGATACTTCACTGCGAACACGACGTCCGGCACGCGACTGGCCAATGGCATCGGAGACATCCCTTCTTCGATCTCGATCGTGGATAAGCAGCAGATCGATGCTTCCTTTGCACAGGCGGAGAGTGAGGCGCAGGCGACAAGCGCTTCATTCAAGATTTCCAATCCGGCGACCGTGCTCAGCGACAACTCGCCGCAAAAGGTGCCGATCGGGAGCTTTCAACTCAAAGCCGAAACGGAGTATGCGGCCGTCCCCAAGCTTCTCCCGGCGGCATTTCTCAGCGCCAAGGTGTCCAACTCATCGGACTATCCGTTCCTGGCCGGCGAGATGAATGTGTTTCTAGACGACACCTTCGTGGCCGCGAGCTCCCTTAGAATCGTCATGCCCGGGGAGAAGTTCGATCTGGCCCTGGGAGCCGACGAGGGAATCGCCGTGAAACGGGTGCTCAACCGGCATTTCGCGGAGGACACGGGCCTTGTGTCAAAGGGGAGGCGGGTCACCTACGACTACACCCTCACGGTGCAGAACAACAAGAAGACCGCCGAGAAGGTCGTCCTCTCCGATCAGATCCCCGTCTCGCGCGACGGAAAGGTCGTGGTGAACGTCCGCTCGCCCGAAGCCGATGTCGCCAAGCCCGAAAGCGACGGCACATTGAAGTGGACGGTGAACCTCGAACCCGGCGAGAAACGCGAGGTCCCGCTTGTTTTTGCGATTGAGTACCCGATTGGGGTGAGGGTGGCCGGACTCAATTGAAAGAAAACCCCGGGGCGACCCCCCCCGGGGGGTTCCATTGAGGCTCGCCCGCTCGCTGAAACTCGCGCAATGATTCTAAGAAACCCGGCGCTGGCTCGTTAAGTACGGTGAACCTCATGTCCAACGATCTCCCGGAGGACCGGGATCAATCCCATGAAGACGCCCGTTTTCTGGAGCGCATCGTCGCGGAACACCGCATGCCGCTCACCCGCTACGCCGCGCGGCTCCTCGGCGACGCCGACCGCGCCCGCGACGTGGTCCAGGACACCTTCGTCCGGTTCATGGCCCGCCCCGCCTCCGAGATCGACGGGCACATCGTCGAGTGGCTTTTCACCGTATGCCGCAATCGCGCCCTGGACGTCCTGCGAAAGGAGAGCCGCATGGCGCCGCTTTCCGAAGGCGGCGCCGAGCGGATCGCGGCGGCCGACCCGCGTCCGGGCGAGCGCCTCGAGGCATCCGAGATGCGCAGGCTGGCGCTCGGGCTCATTCGGCGGCTCCCGCCCAACCAGCAGGAGGTCGTGCGGCTCAAGTTCCAGAATGGATTCAGCTACAAGGAAATCGCACGAATCACCGAATTATCCGTGAGCAACGTCGGATTTCTCATCCACACGGCGGTCGCGAGCCTTCGCAGGGAGTGGGCGGCGAGGGCCTCCCAAGAAGGAGCTCCGGCCCCGTAATCGGGCGTTTCCGTCAAAACGGTTGAAAAGATGAGCACCAACGAAAACAGGATCTCTCCCGATGACCCCCGCCTGACCGCCTTCGCGCTGGGCGAACTCGAAGGAGCGGAACTGGCCAAGATGGAAGCCGAGCTGCGCGCCGACCCTGCCGCTCAGGCGATCGTTGCCCAGATTCGGGTCGCCGCGGAACAGTTTCAGGCTGTGCTGGCCGGCGAGACGGTGGAAGCGGCTGCAAGCGTGGAGGGCGGGGCACAGCCTTCCCTTCGTGAAAGCCGTTCCAGATTCCGGCGGTTTTTGCTTTGGGGCCTTCCGTTGGCGGCTTGTCTTGCCGTGCTCCTCGTGCACGAGGGCTTCCGGCGCCAGGCCCATGAACCCAAGATCGTTGCTACACTTTCCCGTCCGATTGCAGAAACCGCGGCGAAGGTTCCGGCACCCGCGGCGATCTTTGACCGTGCCAGAGTGGTCGACGTTCTGGCGAGCCCGCGGAGTCCGGCCGGCGAAGCCCAGCCTGAAATTGGCGAAAAGGCGGCTGATCAGAGCCGGGTTGAGTCCCCGGCTCCACGCGCTCAAAGCGAGGTCGTCACGCTGAGCCCGTTCGAGGTCGGCGCTGCGAAGGCGCAAGGAACCTTCACTCCGAACACGACGACCGGCACGCGGCTGGCCAATAGCATCGGAGACATTCCCTCCTCGGTCACGGTCGTCGACAAGCAGCAGCTCGAAAACACAAGCGCACAGAAGGTCAACTACATCACGCCGCCCATGCCAGCCGCAGCCAGTCCAGCGCCGTCGCCCCGCATCCGGCCGTACATTCAGCCGCCCAACAGCTTGATGTTCGGTCGCGGCCGGAGCGCAAATTCCAATGGCCAGCCGTCGACTGACTCAGACCATTCTGGCCTTGTGGCCCCGGAGCCGGTCCCGGTCAACCCCGCTTCGATCCAGAGCCAGATCGACAGCGGCGCGTCATTCGGCGAGCTCAAAGCGGACCCCGAAGGATTTGACCAGGCAGTCTTTGGCGACGCCGAGACCAAGTGAAAGAGGCCGGCTGAACCCGGCTCCTTTCCTGCTGACTTGACGCCGCCTTGGGCTATTCCTAAGGCGCAGATGAACCCCCATCGGTTGTTCCTTCCGCTGCTGCTTCTTTCCGCGGCCAGCCCGTGTTTGCTACCGGGCGCCACTCTCACCGTGGGCGTTGATCACCCAGGGGCCCGGATCAATCCCGCAATGTGGGGTGTCTTTTTCGAGGACATCAACTTCGGCGCAGATGGGGGACTCTACGCGGAACTGGTGAAGAACCGCGGGTTCGAATTTCCCGACCCCCTGATGGGCTGGATGGAAATCAGCCCGTTCAAGGCCAAGGGGGAGCTTTCCGTTCGCACCGAGGATCCATTCGCACCCGGCAACCCCCATTACGTTCGAATCCGCTCGGAGGGAACCGCCCCTTATGGAATCTCCAACGAAGGCTTTCGCGGGATTGGCGTCCGCCAGGGGGAGGCCTACGACTTCTCCGCCCAGGTTCGCGGGGTTGACGGCTCGCCGAAGCTGAGCATTCGCCTATACGGAAGCGACGGCGCCGTGCTGGACTCGGTCGATCTCAAAGGCTTTTCCGGCGCCTGGGGCAAGGCCACGGCGACTTTGCATCCCAACGACACCGACCCGAAGGCGAGGCTGGCGGTCCTCGTTGACGGGAAGGGCGCCCTGGACGTCGATTTTGTGTCGCTTTTTCCCGAGCACACCTGGAAGAACCGCCCCGGCGGACTTAGGGCCGACATGGTGCAGGCCCTGGCGGACATGCATCCCGGCTTCATGCGTTTCCCCGGCGGCTGCATCGTAGAGGGCCCCGTGCTGGCGCGCCGGTACCAGTGGAAGAATACAATCGGCCCGATCGAGGACCGAAAGCTGCTCTTCAACCGATGGAACAACGAATTCCTCCACCGGCCGACCCCGGATTACTACCAGTCGTTCGGGCTCGGCTTCTTCGAGTATTTCCAGCTATGCGAGGACATCGGCGCCCAGCCGCTGCCGATCCTCAATTGCGGCATGGCCTGCCAGTTCAATTCCGGGGAGCTGTGCCCGCTGGACGACCTCCAACCGTACATCCAGGACGCGCTCGACCTGGTCGAGTTCGCCAACGGCCCGGCGGACAGCCCGTGGGGCGCGAGGCGCGCCGCGATGGGCCACCCCGCCCCGTTCCACCTCCAAATGATCGGAATCGGAAACGAGCAGTGGGGGCTGCAGTATTTCGACCGCTATGCGAGGTTCGCAAAGGCCCTGAAGGACAAGTATCCCGGGATTTCGCTGGTCTCCGCCGCGGGCCCCAGTCCCGACGATCCGCGCTTCCGGCTTGCCTGGACCAACCTGCGCGAACTCCATGCCGACATCATCGACGAGCACTGCTACGCGGCGCCGGATTGGTTTTTTTCCAACACCCACCGGTATGACCGGTACGACCGGAACGGCCCAAAGGTATTCATGGGTGAATACGCCGCGCAAAGCGTCGCCACCGCCAGCCCCAAGAACCGCAACACGTTCCTGTGCGCATTGGCCGAGGCGGCCTACCTGACCGGCCTTGAGCGCAATGCCGACGTCGTCCGGATGGCCTCCTATGCGCCGCTCTTCGCCAATTCCGAAGCCTGGCAATGGACCCCGGACCTCATCTGGGTCGACAGCCTTCGGATCGTCCGCACGCCCAGTTACCACGTCCAAAGCCTCTTTGCCCGGAACCGCGGCGACCGCATCCTTCCGGTCGCCCTGGGCGGGATGAGCGCCGAGGAAAAGCCGCGGACCTACGCCTCGGCCACGCTCGACGAGGCGTCGGGGGAAGTCATCGTCAAACTGGTGAACGCGACCGCCCGCGACTCGGTCATGACCGTCGATCTTGGCGCCGCGGCCCCGAAGGGCGGCACGCTCACGGTTCTCGAAGCCTCGGACGTCGCGGCCGAGAATACCTTCGCCGACCCGGACCGGGTTACGCCGCGGCAGGTCCCATTCGCGCCATCCAAGCCCAGGTTCGACGTCGATTTGCCGGCCAATTCATTCAGCGTGTTGCGCATCGCCGTGGCCAATTGAAGCGCAAACCATCCCTGAAATCATGAAATGGCCCTTCTTTGTCCTTGCTTGCGCATCGGTCCGGGCCGCGGCTCCCGACTCGGGAACATCGGTTACGGACGTTCCGATCCATGACCCGTCCATGATCGTGCAGAACGGAATCGCCTATGTATTTGCGACCGGCCCGGGCATTGTGGTGTGGTCGTCTCCCGACAGGACGCATTGGACGCGGCAGAAGCCGGTATTCTCCGCGCCTCCGGCGTGGGCGGCCCGGGCCGTCCCAACCTTCCGCGGAAACATCTGGGCCCCGGACATCACGTTCTACGCCGGCCGGTACTACCTTTATTATGCCGTCTCGGCCTTCGGCAAGAACACCTCGTGCATCGGCGTCGCCACGAATTCGACCCTCGATCCGCGCTCCGCGGATTTCAAGTGGATCGACCATGGGAAGGTCATCCAATCGGTTCCCGGGGTGACCAATTGGAATGCGATCGACCCGAACGTCATCGCCGGGGACGACGGAACCCCGTATCTGGCATTCGGTTCATTCTGGGAGGGCCTCAAGATGGTGAGGCTCGCCCCGGACCGCCTCGGGATCGCGGAGCCGATCGACCATCTGCCGACGATCGCCAGCCGGATGACCGATCCCGGCTTGCCAAATCCACCGGCGCCCGCGGGCAATCCTCCCGATGCGGGAGGCAACGCCATCGAGGCCTCCTTCATCTTCAGGCACTCCGGATACTTCTACCTTTTCGCCTCGATCGACTACTGCTGCAGGGGCGCCCGAAGCAATTACAAGATGATCATCGGCCGATCAAAGTCGGTCACGGGACCCTACCTTGACGAAAGCGGAGTTCCGCTCGCGCGCGGCGGGGGCACGATTCTGCTCGCCGGTGACGCAAAATGGTACGGTGTCGGGCATAATTCCGTCTGCACGGCCGACGGCGTCGATTACATTGTCTTTCACGGCTACGACGCATCGGATCCGCAGGCCCGCTCAAAACTGCGTATTGAGAGGCTGCGATGGAGCGACGCCGGCTGGCCTGTGGTTGCCCTGTCAAGGCCCTGATGCGGTCATCTCTCCCCGAGTCCTGAGCTCGGGAAGTTTTCCTCCAGGGCTGAGCTGTGGGGACGGGCCAGTGCGTACGCCGCCGAGGTGAGGTGGCTGTTGATCCGGCGAAGGCAGTTGAGCTGGTCGATATAATCCGAGACCGCCTGCGTTGGCGCGGTGTTCGCCGCCGATCGTTCATGGTGCAGCCGCTGGGCGTGGCGGCACATGTGGCTGATCTGCTCCTTTTCCAAGATAAAGGCCTCGGCCTGCTCCGTGTCCTCGCTCATCAGGATGCTCGTCGCCTTTTCCATCCGTTCGAGAGTGCGCTTGAAAAGCGTGGCGATGTCCGCCTTTTCCTCGGGAGGCATGGGCGTGCCGCTCTTGGCCTGGTGGATCGCCGAATCCGCAAGGTCGCGATAGATCAGGATGCCGACCGCCACCAGTTCCTGAATGTAATTCAGCAGGATGAATTTCCGCCGGATGTCGGCCGCGCTCAGGCTGTCATCGCCGATCTGGCCAAGGTAGGAGTTCAGGCGCTCGCCGATGGAATCCAATCGCTTGCGATGCTGGTCCATCAGCTCGAGCTTCACCGGATCCTTCTTCTCCGCGAGCGCCTGCACGGTCCGGAGCATCGTCTTGAGTTGGTCCATCATCCGGAACTCCTCCCGCACGCTCTGATTCAGGGCGAGCGAGGGACTTTGCAGGAGAAGCGGGTCGAGGAAGCTTTCCGTTTCCTCGCTCCCCTCGGGCGGCGTCTCGACGATGAAGCTCACCAGCTTCGAGAGCGAGCCGACGAGCGGCAGCGCGGCAAGGCCGAGGATCAGGTTGAACCCCGTATGAAAATCGGCCCACTCCCGGTTGACCGGCAGGGGAAAGCGCGCCCACAGCCAGGGCGCCACGCCGGGGAGAAGGATGAGGATAACGACGGCGCCGGCCGCCTTTACGATCAGATTGCCGACGCCCAGGCGGCGTCCCTCCAGGGTCGGCCAGCCTGCGATCAGCGAGGTTGCCGCGATTCCCAGATTCGTGCCGATCACCCACGGCACTGCGACCGCCGGCCCGAGCAGTCCGCCCTGGGCCAGGCCCAGGCCCAGTGCGATCGACGCGGTCGAGCTCTGCATGAAAAGGGTGAGAATGGCGGTCACGACCAGCAGTGCCAGGGGATGGTGCTCGACGATCTGGAAAATGACGGCGAGGTCGCCGGAAGAGGCGATTGTCCGCGCGGCCGCCCCGACCATTTGCATCGCCAGGAAGATCAGGCCGAATGCGAGAGCCACCTGGCCCGCGCCGCGAAATACCGGGCGCTTGAGGTAAAGGAACGTCACCCCGCCTGCGATGAGGAGAGCCGCGGCGGAATCCTCCAGGTGGAATGAGAGCAGTTGCACCGTGACGGTGATGCCCACGTTTGCGCCGAGCACGACCGCCAGCATGCGGCTGGCCGGCAGCGCCGCGCGATTGAGCATTTGCACCGACATCAGCGCGATCGACGTCGATGACGGCGCAATCGTGCCGGCCACCACACCGGCCAGGAAGGACTTTCCGCGGTTGGCCGTCGATTCCTGGAGCCAATCGATGAGCCTGTTGCCGAAGAGCCGATCCAGGCCTTTTCGCAGGTGCCGCATGCCCAGCAGGATCAGGATCACGCCAGCAGCGATATTGAGAAGACTCATGGGGCAAAAAACGCTTTCAGCGGGCTCCTGTATGTATCGGGAAGTCTGATTTGTCCACGGTAATGGTTGGATTCACCAATCCCCGGGGCGCGACGAATTACGGGCGGCCTAGCGGTGGACTTTTTCGTGGCATTCGGAGTCCCAGCAAGGCGCGCTCATGTTGCCGCGACTATTCGGGTGGCACTGAAAGCAGGTGCGTGGGTCGCTCCGCGGATCGATGATCGTGCCGGGGCCGCCGCCAGCGGCCACATGCCGGGCGCCCGGTCCGTGGCAGGCTTCGCAGCGTGAGTCTCCGAGCTTCGAGTCGGCGAGGATCAGCTTGCCATGGGTAGAGCGGGCAAAGTTATTGAACTCCTCCGAGTGGCACTGGGCGCATTGCTTCGAGCCGACGAACTCGGAGCCGGCGATCTTGGCCGGCCCATTCGCAGTCCGGCCGACAACCGCGCAGGAAACAAGAAGCAGGCCCCAGAGGGCCAATCCTCCGGGTAAGAGCGCGCTCTTGGCCAGGCGAAGGGGCGTAATTTCCAAAATATGGCGGGGGGCTTTTGGGGTTGGCGGTCCCTTTGGGGCTCCGCGGGCGGCTGCTTATTGGCACGGCAATTATGCGGAATTGCGGCCAGGCGGCTACGCATCCCTTGTCGGCGTATGCGCACGAAAAATAATCGGCAGCGCCCGACCGGATGGTTAATCCGGTTCGTCAAGCACGGCCTCAATTCGATAACCATCCGGATCGAAAACAAACGCCGCGTAGTAACTCTTGCCATATTCGGGATGAAATCCCGAACCGCCATTGTCCCTGCCACCGTGTTCAAGCGCCAACTTGTAAAAGCGGCCGACGGCCTCCTGTGACAACGCGCCAAAGGCAACGTGGAATCCATCGCCCGGTATGGTGACTTCGTTCGGTTTAAGCTTGATCGCGAATTTGTCTTCGCCACCCGGAGAGCCATAGCCCACGGCCGCCGCATTTTCCCAGACACGGACGAATCCCAGCGATGATAACGTCGCGTCGTAGAAATTTGCCGAACGCGCAAGGTCCGACACGGCGAATGACATGTGGTGAAGCATTTGCGCCATGGTGCGCGGTCAAAGGGCGTTAGCCAACGGCGGTCCTCCCGGTTTGCACTACTTTGGATGCTTTTTTGCAAAGCTCGCGCTTGCCATGATGCTCATCGCGGCAATGCCTGCGAAAAAGATGACGGATGCCAGGCGGTCTCTGCCCGAAACCTGCCCTGCGCGAAACAGGATGGCGCTGACGACCAGATTGAACAGCGCCCAAACCACGTTCACGGTCGGCGAGGACAGGCCTCTTCCGGGTGGCTTGGAGAACGGAGTCGGGAACGGGTCGCCCGATACGCCATTCACAAAATGAGGCACGGCGTTCGCCAGAAACATTCCGGCGAAGAAACAAGCGATGTAGTGGGGCCAAGTCATTATGGGTTTACTCTACTTGGGATTTGATGGTTGCCCGGTCAGTGGCTCATAGTTTCGTCGCCACATACACGATCAGACTCGCAGCAGGAACGAGCAGTGCCTGGGCTGCAACGCTACCTGCGAGCCGACTGCCCACCAGCCAGACGACCGACCTCCTGAATGTTGGCTCGCTCATTGCATGTATCCGGCCGACCTAAATGCTTCGAAACCGCGTACGGTGAGATTCTCGAGCTCGGCGAAGAGGCCCGGATCCACCGATTTAAAATTGAAGCAGGATTTCCCCTGCATGCGCGCCTTCAGCTCCTTTGACATGCCGCTCAGCATGGCCGGGCGCGCGTAGAGGCCCATGTGGTGGAAGCTAACGTAGGCTTTGCCGATCTCGACCCAGGCGATCGGCATCGGCGTCTTGTGCTTTGGATGCAAGCCCCCCTGGAGACAGAATCGAGTCGAGGAATCGTCAGTGACAGAGAGCCGGCCGGAATGTCGCTGCAAAATTCCGCGAAGCGCGGCGAAAACTGCTGGGAAATCCTGTCCTGCTGAAGGCGCGGCGCGCGTCGGCTCGGGCGTATGCATCGGCATTGTGGATTTAGTCGGCATCCCAGACAATTCGTTCTGACCACGGTGCGCGCGCGAAGCAATTATAACCAAGCCAAATCCATCCGGTCCGTATTTGACCGGTCGAGACTCTGACTTCGATCTTGAAAACGATTCCTCGACGCCTGGTGACAAATGGCCCTTGCCGCACGTATCTCCGCTCGGCTTCAATGACTGCAAATCCGTTATCGTCGGCCCAGGATTTGAGGTGTTTTCTCACCGTAAGGTTAGGATACCCGACCATGTAAAAGAGAATGCCCAACAAACCGAAAAAGATAATGAAGGCGCTCATATAATGCCGAATAATGATTATGCCGAACGGCAAAGAAATTTACATGACCAAAGCGCCGAACATCCTCAAAAACTTGAATGTCGGCTTGGGAAGGACCAGCATCCTGGACGGTCAATCCGGCCAATCCAACAACTCACCGGATAAATGACTCCAAGAGGGTAATCCCGAATGAGATCTATTTCAGCTTTGGTCGCGGCCCTGGTGCTTGCTCTCAGTCTGAGCCCTTGCTCGATGCCGGCGGCGCCCGCGGAGCAAGCGCCCAGTCCAGGCGGGCGGGACCAGCCTCCGCGCCCAATATATCAGGGGCGCCCGGCATTTCCCGCAAGGCTGCGCGACCTCGGCATGCAGGGTTTCGCCTATGTGGATTTCACGATCGATAAGCAAGGCATGGTTCGTGAGGCGCAGTCCATCGCCACCAATGATCCGGCATTCGGTGCCAACGCGGTTGCCTGTGTAGGCAAATGGCGGTTTTCACCGCAGATCAAAGGCGGCCAGACTGTGGATACACACATGGCTGTTCCTCTGTTTTTCACGCTGAACATGCCCTCGCCGAAAATGGAGGTCGGCAACGACATCACAAACATCTGCTTGAAGATAAGAACCTCCTGGGTGCGAAGCCACAGCGCAGCCGCCCGCCTAGCGTTGACAAAGCTTCCGTTCCCGCCTCCCGGTGGCGTTGTTCGCATCGCCGTCGGCCCAGAGGGACGGCTGATTTGCGACGGCCCCAATGTCGACGGAGACCCGGAGCAGGCCGGGATGCTTTCCTTTGTCGGGAAGGCCCTGGTCAACGCAACCTATTCGCCGGAGTTCGTCGACTATATCCGCCTTGCTCAGGGATTCTCATTGACCCTGCCGCGGTTCCCATCCGGCGGTTCGAGTTCACCGGCGCACGCCAGCGCGCCCTGAGCGCGCAAGGAGTTTACTCCGATAGGTGGTTCGGTCTAGTGGAAGTGCCGCTCGTCCCATAGAGCGAGTGTGGGTTCTTCGGCGGCGTTCGCGATTGGAAGCACGCAATTACGCACACGAGAAGCCCGACGAAGATCAATACGTTCTGGGCAAGCCCATGGTGCATGAAAATGGCGACGACCATGAAGATCAGACCACACGCCCCGATTAGAATCCGCGCACGTGAATGCCGGGGTAATCCCCCGCTTTCTATAATGGAATTGCTCATGTTGATCGAACGTTACGATGGTTGTCCATTACGGCTGGTTCGGCGGTATCTCAGAA
This sequence comes from Opitutaceae bacterium, assembly GCA_050015855.1. Lineage (GTDB taxonomy): Bacteria > Verrucomicrobiota > Verrucomicrobiia > Opitutales > Opitutaceae > Palsa-1447. Next base: position 78,148 of record JBEKAO010000021.1, read on the forward strand.
CTTCCTGTATCTCTTGGATGCCTTGACTGCGAAATGCTCGAAAAAAACTACAGAAAGCCCGAGAAACCTCGTGTGAAAATATAGGCGCATCCAAACACGGCCCAAGCCATGGCGAAGATTAGGAACCCCGTTTTGAATCGTCCCGTTGGTACGCAAAAGGCTCCAACGTGATTGAAGATGAGCATCAGCGACAGAATGATGCCATGAAAGCGGCCAGCCACGTGAGAATGCAGCAGCTGGGGAAACGCCGAAAGATTCCAAACGAAGAGCGTCAGCAGCACTGCAAGAAAGCCGTATCGCCATTGCCAACTCTGCACGAATGGTCGGTCTGTGCTCATAGGCGTCGAGTCCTGGGAGGAACTACAATAGCGGGGTTATCATATCTCGCCGAACGTTGCGATGAGCCGCGGCTAGGGCTGGCGCGGCGGGTGTCCCCCAGCCGACGTGCCAGACGTATGCGACGGCTCAGTCGGATGGCTCGGCCTATTCTTCAACTAGTCATCCAGGGACCGACGGGATCGGTATTCTAAGGTCGGGTTCACTGTGGCGAAAGTCCAGCCGTAAGCTTCCAGGAACGATTGCGCTTGCATCAGAATTCACGGTTGATGCGGCTACCTCCTCTTCAGTCGGAGTCTCAAGCACTACACCTATTTCGGTCAGTCTTCTCCTCAGCTTCGCGAATCCATCGGGGGGGAGTTCAATTGTGAAACAGACCGCCAGATTCGAAAACTGATTATAATCGAGAACATATCCACCGGCTTCGCAAACTCCGTCAGACGCAGCAGCAGTAACGCTGTGCCGATCGCCTTGCGTCGTACCGTGGATCCTCACGATCATGTCTTGCCGAACAGGGATTATGCCGAACGGCTAATCGCAGGACGCAAGCACGATTCGGCCGACTAGCGGGCACAAATACGGGCACAAGCTGGGGTCAAATCAGGGCTTTGCAGGTCGCGAGGGGTCGCACGTCGGCGTTTTCTCGCCCTTTTGTAAGCGGCGCACGCAGTGGCGGTTAGGCATATCCGGACACGGGCCGTCGTCTCGTCGAAATGGTCGGGGCGGTGAGATTCGAACTCACGACCTCTACGTCCCGAACGTAGCGCTCTACCAGGCTAAGCTACGCCCCGACTGATCAAATTAGTTTTGTATCTTCCTATCACTGAGCTATTTACTTACTGAACCCTCCTGCTTGCTTGATCCGTCGCCGAAGTCCAGTTTAGCCTCGTTTTTCACAAATCTGTGAACTTTTTTGTGAACCGCTGAGTA
>JBEKAO010000022.1:0-52080 GCA_050015855.1 Opitutaceae bacterium
GCTTTCGTGCCTGAGCGTCAGCAATTGTCCAGGTAGCCGCCTTCGCCTCTGGTATTCCTCACGATATCTACGCATTTCACTGCTACACCGTGAATTCTGCTACCCTCTCCAATGCTCTAGCCGTGTAGTTTGAGGTGCAATTCCGGGGTTAAGCCCCGGGCTTTCACGCCCCACACACACGGCCGCCTGCGCACCCTTTACGCCCAGTGAATCCGAATAACGCTCGCAGTCTCTGTATTACCGCGGCTGCTGGCACAGAGTTAGCCACTGCTTCCTCTCCGGGTTAAGTCAGGCTTTGAACTATTAACTCAAAGCGTTTCTTCCCCGGTGACAGAGGTTTACAATCCGAAGACCTTCATCCCTCACGCGGCGTCGCACCATCAGGCTTTCGCCCATTGTGAATGATTCGAAACTGCTGCCACCCGTAGGTGTCTGGACCGTGTCTCAGTCGTCTTAGCCTTGGTGAGCCGTTACCTCGCCAACTAGCTGATAGGCCGCGAACTCCTCTTCTAGCGTCGGGCCTTGCGGTCCCTGACTTTGGTTCGGAGCCCAGGAGAGCCCTGACCACATGGGGTATTAATTCGCCTTTCGACGAGCTATTCCCCTCTAAAAGGTAGATTGTTCACGTGTTACGCACCCGTTCGCCACTGAACTCATATCCACTTGCGTTTCAATGAGTCCCGTTCGACTTGCATGTCTTAACCACGCCGCCAGCGTTCATTCTGAGCCAGGATCAAACTCTCCGAAAAATCAGAGAATAAGAACCTAGTGATTCTTGAACTACTGAACTTCGCACAAAGTAAATTTCAAAGAGCCTTCCCTTTTGGGAAAGGGGTCCAGCAAGAAGTTTTGTTTATTCATCGTCAATACTTTTCCCGATAAAACCGGAAATTTTGACGACAAAGAACAAAAATTGCCTGCCAGTCTCTCGTCGCACCTGCGCCGGTCAAAAGCCGACGGGTATGCGAAGAGGGGAGAGGCAACATGAACCTGCGGCGGCGCGGTTCAAGCCTTTTTTACGAATCGGTGCCGTTATTGTTAAGCGTCTGTCAAACAGCATGTTAGAATGGCCGCCTTCCTGTCATTTCGCGCGCCGATCGCAGGCGGCGCAGCCATTTCCCGGAACGGCCCGTTCGCGCCCCGGAAGGAGCCGGCCAGTTTGTATTCAATAACCAGATACCATGAAGGGGGCCGGGCCGAAAAGTTGCGGCGCGGGAGCCCCGGAGGCGGATCCGGCCGGCCGCCGGCGGCCTCTCCGCGACCGCAGCTCTTTCAGCCCGACCCCTTGCTTCTTGCGTCAATCGCCGCCTGCCCAAGAATCCGCCCGACTCATGAGCCGCGTGCTGCTTTCGGTGCCCCCGCACCTGAGGGATTTCATCCATTCCCCGGCCGGACGGAGGGCTTGGAGGAGGCGGCTGGCGGAAGCGGCGGGAGGGGACGAAGTGTTTGTCGGAGCAGATCCGCGATCGCGTCGCCTGGGTTCCGGAGGAGGAACCGTGGGTCTTCTTTGGCAGGCGTGGCGCGACATGGCCGGGAGCCGCGGCAAGCCCCTTTTCGATTGGCTGGGGGGCGATCAGAAACTGGTCCTTCACGCCGGTGGTGAAAGCCGGCGCCTTCCCGCCTATGCGGCCCTGGGAAAGGTGCTTCTGCCAATGCCGGCCGTCGATGGGCTCGTTCCGCGGCGATACGACCAGATGCTTGCAGACTTTCAGATCCCGGCGTACCGGCAGGTCCTCCGGGAGGCCGGGGCGAAAGCCGCGGTCCTCGTGACCGCCGGCGATGTCTGGCTCGATTTCGACCCAATCCAGATCCCCGCCGTGACGTCCGACATAACCGGGATCGGCATGCGCGTGGCGCCGGAGGTCGCGCGAAATTTCGGCGTGTATTTCGTGGCCCGGGACAACAGCCCGATCGAGGGTCGCGAGCACGAAATCGCCTTCTTCCTGCAAAAGCCCGCGGCGGATGAAATCAACCGGCTTTCGGCCCGTTATGATTTTTTTGTGGATACAGGCATGTGGCTCCTGAGCATCGAAGCCCTGAGGCTGCTTTTCCGAAGGTGCGGGTGGAACGGGAAGAGGGGCTCCTTTGCCACGCCGGACGGCCAGCCCGCCCACCTGGACCTTTACACGGAAATCGGGTCCTCCCTGGGCGGAAAGGCGCGAGCCACGGCCTCCCTGAGGCGCCTCGGCTGGTCCGCCCTGCAAACGGCCGTCATCCCCCTTGAGAATGCCCGGTTCCACCACCTTGGATCCAGCCGCCAGCTCTTCGAATCCTTCGAGAATATCCAGCGCGGGAGGTTTTCTCCGCAGAGGGCGCTGTGCGCGGCCACTCCCCAATCCGCATTCGTCAGCCCGTCCTCCCTTCCCGTCTGGCTCGATGGAGTGCAGGGTGCGACGGCGATCCGCCTCGAAGGGCTCAACCTCGTCCACGGGCTGCCGGCGAGGGCGCGGATCCGCCGCCTCGGGCAAGGTTGGTGCGTCGAAATGGCGCCGGTGGGCCGCGGCGAATGGGTCCTGCGGCCCTACCACCTCGATGACGTCCTGCGCGGAGCACCGGGCGCGGGCGGGAGGATTTGCGGCTGCGACGCCGGTGATTGGCTCGCGGTGCGGGGCCTGTCCCCCAAAAAGGGCCTGTCCCCCGCGAAGGCTGACGTTTTCGCGCTGCCGATCTACCCGGTCCTGGCCGCCTCGGAGATCTCGCAGGAAGTCCTTGACTGGCATTTCGATGGGGACCCCGACCCGGCCGTGGGAGCGCGACTGGCCCGCCATCGCCGGCTGTCGGCGGCCCAGATCCCCGAGGCCGTGGACTTTGCGCGCTACATGGCGGAGCGCCGTTTGGCGCACGCCGCATGCATTCGTGCGGAATTCGAGGCATGTCTCGCCAACGCCGACATGCGGGTCTTCACCCACGACTTTGCCGCGCTGGCCACCTTTGTGAGACGGGAGGCGCCGGCGCTCGGGCGCTGGCTTTGGAAGTCCGGACTGCAAATCCTGTCCAAGCTCAACAAGCCCGAGCACTCCTGCCGGTTTCTCAATTTCATGGGCGAATTGGCGCCGGGCCGCTTGCGCGCCTTTGCGGGGTTGGCCGATGCGCGGCTGCAATTCTCCTTCATCGAGTCGAGCCGCCTGGAAAAGTCCCGGCCGCGCCTGGCGCTCAAGGACGACCAGATCGTCTGGGCCCGAAGCCCCGTCCGGCTCGATCTCGCGGGGGGATGGACGGACACCCCGCCCTACTGCATCGAATTCGGCGGCAGCGTCCTGAACGCAGCCGTACTCCTGAACGGCCAGCCCCCGATCCAGGTATTTGTCAGGCCGATACAGAGTCGGAGCTTCAGGCTGCATTCGATCGACCTCGGCTCGACCGAGGATGTCGGGAGCTTTTCGGAGCTCGCCTCCTTTCGCGACGCCCGCTCGGGCTTCAGCCTGCCGAAGGCGGCGCTGGCCCTCGCGGGCTTTCTACCCGGCTTCATCCCGGGCAGGGCGCCGCGAACGCTGCGGGAGCTCCTCGGAAGATTCGGCGGAGGCCTGGAGATATCGCTCTTGAGCGCGGTGCCGAAGGGATCGGGCCTGGGCACCTCCTCGATCCTCGGCGCGACGCTTCTCGGGGCCCTCAACCGCGCCTGCGGACTGGGGTGGGACACGGTCGACCTGTATCAAAGGGTCCTGACGATCGAGCAAGTGCTGACGACGGGCGGCGGATGGCAGGACCAGGCGGGGGCGCTCTTCCCCGGCGTGAAGCTGATCCAGACCGGGCCCGGCCTCGCGCAGACCCCGGGGGTCCGCTACCTGCCGGAGCATCTGCTCGGCGACGCCCGCGCAAACCAGACCCTGCTCCTCTACTACACGGGCGTCACGCGCCTGGCCAAGGGCATCCTCAAGGAGATCGTGCACGACATGTTCCTCGGACGCTCGGCAACCCTTCGGACCCTGGATCTGATCCGCGTCAACGCGCAGCATCTCCACCGCGCGCTCCAGGAAGGCGACCAGGCCGCGTTGCACCGCTGCATCGCCCGGTCGTGGGATCTCAACAAACGGCTCGACCCCGGGACAACCACGCCGCAGATCGAGCGAATCATCCGGCTGGCCGGCGGGGATCTGGCCGCCTGCAAGCTGCTCGGGGCCGGCGGCGGAGGCTACATGCTCCTTTGCGCGGCGTCGGCCGAGGCCGGCCGGCGGATCCGGCGCCGCCTCGAGGATCGGCCCCCGAACGCGCGCGCCCGGTTCATCGACTTTCGCGTGTCCGACCGGGCGGTCGAGGTGACGGTCAGCTGATTCGGTCCAGGTGGCGTTTCAGGGCCCTTCGCAGGGCCGGGCGGATCGCGCGCGCGAGCGCCGGATTGGCGTAGCCCACCCACGCCACGGGCGAGGTCGTGTCGAGGGGCGCCCGAAGCGGGCCGCCGAATGGAGACTCGATGACTCCGCCGGCTTCCTTGAGAATCATCGCCGTGCAGATGTCGTACGGATGGCAGACCAGGGCCGATTTGAGCCCGAGCTTCCCGAAAACCAGCGGCCGGATGTCGGCGAGCATCCGGTCATGCCCGCTCAGCAGTTCGTAGATCTGGCCCCCGGTCGAGATGTACTGGTCGTTGAAGACCACGGGCGAGCCGGTCGCGGCCCGGCCGTAAAGTGTGCGCCACAGCGATTCCTCGATCGCGGCCGTCAGCGCCATGCCCCCGGGGAAGAATCGTACGAGCGAGGCAAATCCATGCAGGCAATCCGCCGCGCTCGATGGCCGAAGGGCCAGGCTCCGGCGCCTTCCGCGCCGCGCCGCGCGCCCGGCCCCGCAGTCCACTGCCTCCGCGACGACACCCCGCGGTCCGCAACCCCGTATGGCGCTGATTTGATCGGAGCGCCACTGCTTGCTCGTCGGCAATTCCGTCATCGCCGCGACGACGATGTCCCCGAGGCGGTTCCTGGCGCCGCGTTGCGGCGCAAGGCCCGCCAGGATCCAGGCGGCGCGCTTGTCGTACATCAGGTTTCGCGTCCCGTCGATCGGGTCCAGGATGCATTTCCACACCGTCCGGTCCGCGGGCACGCCGCGCGGGAAAGTGACCGGGCCCCCCTCGCCCGCACCCTCCATCACCAGTTCAACCGGCCAGCCGGCCGGCCACCGTACCTCGAACCAGTCCATGATCGCCGCTTCGCTGACTCTGTCGATCCGGTAGATCGTGTCCGCCTCGGTGACCGCGGCGATCCGGGCAAAATCGCGGGCCCCGCCCTCGCGCGCGTCAATCAGCGAGTCGCGAATGAAGTCCCCGAGCGAGCAAAGCAACCGCCGGGCCCTTTCGAGCGTTCGGGCGGAACTGGTTTGGGTGGACAACCTTACTTCTGCCAAGTGCGCTTTTTGTGGCGATTGGCCTTCAAGCGCTTCCGGCGCTTGTGCTTGTTCATCTTCAGACGGCGTTTCTTTTTCAGGTTGCCCATGTTGTCAGACGAAAAGACCGTGCTCGCCGGGGTTTGCCCTGTAAAGCCCGAAATTAGGCGGGCACCGGGATCGCGCGGCGCAGCCGCGTAAAAACAACCTTGCAGTCGACCGCTTCAACGGGAAGGCCGGCCAATGCCGCGACGGCCCGGCGGTACAGATTCAACTGCCCGGAATGACGCTCCGCTTCCACGGCTGGATCGCCATCCGAAGGGGGGGCGCCGGTCTTGAAATCGTAGACAATCGCCGAGACCGCCTTCCCGGATGCGTCCCGGCGGACGACCGCCCGATCCAGAATTCCGCTCACCCACGAATCGTCGAGGAGGGTTTCGAATGCGCGTTCCCGCCAGACTTCGCTTTGCGGGCTGCGGGGCCTTTCCCAAACAGAAGCCAATTCCGGAGCCTCGAGGCAGGCCCTCGCCTCCACGCCCGCGGGTCCGCGCAAATCCCAGGCCGCTCCAATGCGCGCCGCCTCGGCGGAATCGGCCCATTCCACCCTGGCCAGAAGTTCGTGGACGGAGGTGCCGAATTCGGCCTCTGCGCCTTCCGTGAACAACTGGTCTGCGGTAATGGGGCCGCGCAACTCCGCGGATGGCCGCCGGGCCGGCCGTCTTGCCGCACGCGGCGTTCGGCCGGGATCGAGCAGCGCGCTTTCCAAGGCGCCATCCGGCGCGGCGCGCCGGGTTTCGATCTTCAAATGCCAGTCGGAATCCCCGCCCGCCCACGCCCCCTCCGCGGAAAGGCTCCCGATCCTCACCGGCCGGACGTCCTCGCCCAGCGTTTCGCCGAGCAGCCGCGGGAAATTGGCGGATTCCGAGTCGCCTGCGGGTTCGATGATGGCATAGGTCGCCCGCTTCGCCCGCGTCATCGCGACATACAAAAGCGAGAGCTTCTCATAGAAAGCCTCCTCCTCCTCCTCCCGCACGTGGGCCTCGAGCACCGGATCGCTTTCCCTGAAAACCCTGGTCGGCATTTCGAGAATCCACTGCACGGAGCGGTCCGGCCCCTTGTGCACCGCGAGGCCTTCGCGCCGGCGGCCGGGAGTCCGCCCCTCGAGGTCGGGCAATAGGACGACGTCGAACCCCAGGCCCTTTGCCTTGTGGATCGTCATCACCCGGACGGCGTCGGCGCCTTCCGCATCGCGCACCGTGTGCCGCTCCATGAAATCCACGAATTCATCAAGGTCGCGGCTGCCCGTCCCGTCGAATTCCGCGGCGGCCACGGCAAACTGCCGCGCGCGCTCCCGGCTGAACGCGTCGTCCGCGCGAAGGCGCGGCTCCAGCAATCGGAGCCAGTCCTCGGCCGTGCGCTCAAACCCGCCGCCGTGCACCTGCCGAAGAACCCGGTTCGACAGCATCGAGGAATCGGCGAGGCCCTCGCCCAGGACGGCCTTTCCCAGCGGAGTCATGCGCACGTGCTCCCAGGCCAGGGTGTCGCCCGGATGCGCCGCCGCATGGAAGAGCGCGAGCAGCGCGGCACCGAGCGGATTGTCGTTGCAGACATGCAGGTCGGACTCCGCGACGGCAGGCTGCCCCCCCTCCCGGCGCAGGAAATCCGCCAGCGCCGTCCCCGTCTCGTTTTTTTGAACGAGAATCGCGCACGAAAGGCCCCGGGCAAGGGGGTTGATCTCCTCGAGGACCCTGAGGCACAGCGCCCATCTTCCATCCTCGTCCGCGGCGTGAAGGAGGGCCGCCTGGCCGCCGAGCTCCGGCTTCGCGCTTTCGTGTTCACGCCAGGCCTGCGCCCAGGTTTTTGCCACAGCCCCGGGAAACAGCCGGCCCAAGGCCTCCCCGCTCCCGAAGACCCGGTTGACCATTTCGACCAGCGGCGGACCCGAGCGCCAGGACCGGGACAGATGCCGTTCGACGATCGTGCCGGGCGCCGCCGAGTTGTAGTGCCGGAAAATCTCGCCAAACAGCCGCGGGTCGCCCTCGCGCCACACAAAGATCGCCTGCTTTGTATCGCCGACGCAGAAGAAACTGCGGCGTCCGTCGGTGTCCTGCACCGCCTCGTCGATCAGGTTGCGCAGGATCGACCACTGGCCGAAGCTCGTATCCTGAAACTCGTCGAGGAGCCAGTGGTCCACCCCCCCGTCGAGCCGGTAATCGAGCGACAGGCGGTCCGGCAGGCCCCCCCCGGCCGCACCCGCCTGCGGCTGGAGCAGGCGCTGGACATCGGAAAACGTGAGCTTGCCGCTCCGTCTCACGGCATCGTCGTAGGCGGCCTCATACTCGCGAACGACGGCGTGGATGCCCCTCGTCGTTTCAAGCCTCCGGTTGAACTCTCCGGACACGAGGTGGCGGACGAGCTCCGACAGCGCCGCGCAGGCCGCGCCGTCCAACGGCTGCTTCCTTTTGTCGAATTTCAATTCGGCGCGCCCGGAGCGGAGATCGTCCCAATCGGCCAGCGCCTTTTTCAAGACATATTCGATCGGGCCGTCCGGCGCCGCCCCGGGCGCCCAGGTGCCGACCCCTTCGAGGAATCCCTCCCAGCGGAGGCGCTGCTTTTCCCCCAGTTCCGCCGCCCCGAGCCAGGCCCGCATGGCGCGCAGGGGTGCCGCCAGGTCCGCCGCGCGGCCCAGCCACGGGTTGCCTCCGGGCCAGATGCGGGCCGCGTTGCCCCATAACCCGGCGTCCGGAGCCTCCAGGTAGGTCTGCTGATGGGCGTCGAGGAACCTGTCGAGGGTCGCGCTCAGGCGCTTTTCCTCCGCGCCAAAGGTGGCCCGCTTGAATTCCTCGATGAAATCCCTCTGGGACTCCGCGAGCCCGGACGGCGGCCGCGCAAACAACCGCTGAAGCACACGCCGGCGCTCCATGAGGGCGCCGTGCTCCTGGAGGATCTCAAGATCGCGGGTCAGCCCGAGCTCGAGCGGGAAGGCCCGGACGATCCGCGCGAAGAAGCTGTCCATGGTCCCGAGCCTGAGGCGGTGCATTGATTCGACCACCCGCCGAAGCATCGGCAGGAAGTCGGCGGAGCCGAGGGAGGGCTTTTCGATCTCGCGGGCGAGCCTGGCGGCTTCGTCCGGATTCCCGGCCGCCCCGGCCAGCTTTCCGAGGATTTGGTCGAAAAACTCGCCGGCCGCCTTTCGCGTGAAGGTGAGGGCGACGATGCGCTCCGGCGCGGCGCCGCCGGCCAGGAGGGCCACGAACCGGTTTGTGAGTTCGTACGTCTTGCCCGAACCCGCCGAGGCGAGGATCATCGCGTGACGGGACCCGCTCATCGCGCGCCCTCCCATTCGATGCTCTCGGCGGCCCCGCGATGGAAAAGGGCCGCGAACGGATCCCTGTCCGAGTCGATGGAGTCGCTGGGGGGCCAGAAATCGCACGCTCGAATGGCCGCGCAGGCGCCTTCGGCGCAGCGAATCGCCGAGGCGTGCAGCTCGGGCGAATAGGCCTCCCAGAGCTGAATGCCGGTTCCGCCGACCGCCTTCGGCATATTGAAATAACCGCATGCCGCCGACGGGAACTCGGCCGAAACCGCCTCCAGGTAGAGCGGAAGCTGCAGGTCCTTCCAAACGAGCGTCATCTTCCCCCGCACAAGCTTCGCGAACTCCCGCGCCCCCTCCGTCCCCCGGCCGGCCCGCCTCAAATGGGCGTCCTCCGGCGAATGCGCCGAGTCGCTGGTCTTGTAATCGAGGACGCGGATCCGGCCCGTTTCCAGGTTGCGGTCGATCCGGTCAATCTTCCCGGCGACCGTCATCCCGCCAATCGCGATCTCGAACTTCCTCTCCACTTCAAGGGTGCGCCAGCCGCACGCCCTTTCGCGCGCCTCGATCTCGGCCGCCTTGCCGAGGCGCTGCCTGGCCGACTCGAGTTGGACGACGAGCGGCAGGGCCAGGCGGTTCCCGAAGCGGGCGCGGGCCCCGCGGTCGAGAGCCGTTGCGAGGAATTCGCGCAGCACGGCCGCATCCGCGCATTCGCGCGTCCCCTCGTCCCGGGCCATCCCCTCCAGGGCCGCGTGGCAGAGCGTCCCGAAATCGTCATCGCCCATCTCGTCCTTTTCAGGATCCACGGCCTCCATCTTGAGAACGTGCCGCAGGTAAAAGCGGAACGGGCAGGCCAGCCATTGCCGGATTCCGGTGACCGCCACCCGCGCGGGCGGCTGGGCCGGCGGGGGCGGCGCAAGGCGCCACGCCCGGCTCCAGGCGACATTCCTCCCGGAAAGCCCGGGCTCCCGGAAAAGCAGGCCGATCCGCCCGGGAAGCTCGTCGTCGCGGCACTGAAGAAGCAGGCGCGAGGGTTTCAGCAAATCGCCCGTCTCCGAGCTTCGCCCGAGAAAAACATCCAGCCTCCCGCCGCGTTCCCGGCCGGCGGCGACGGCCCGAAGGATATAGGCGTCGCGCGCGAACCGGGATTCGTTGGAGCGGAGCCCGATCCGCTCGCGCAGGGTCTCCGGCAGAAACGGGTCGCCGACAATCGCCTCCGGGACGCGGCCGTCGTTCAACCCGACGACCGCCAGATGGGGCGCATCCTCCCAGAGGAGCTCGAGCCATCCCTGCAATTCGACGGCGCCCGCGGGCTTTTCATCGGTGCGCACGGTCGAGCCGTACAGGCGCAGCGCCAGTTCCCAGGCTTCCGCCGGCCGGAGCGCCTCGGCCACGGGAGAGCACTCGCGCACGACTTCGGCCCAAGCGCGCGCCGCGTCCGCCAGCCGCGCATCGCTCTCGCGGTCCGGATCGAGCCGGCGCCCCGCGAAGATCCGCCCGAGCGCCGCCGCCGCGCCTTCGGCGAACGTCCCGGCGGCCAGCTGCCGGCCCAGTTCGCCCACTTCCGCCAGTCCGAGCGCAACGACCGATCCCTCCCGGGCGTGGCTTCGGGCGGCGGCCAGGTCCTGCGGCAGATTCCGGTCCCGCAGCTCATCAAGCCCCGAAAGCCAGGCCTTGGTTGAGAATCCCGCGCCCAGGCGGCCCTGCAAAAAAGCGATGAAATCCGGGCACCTCGCCAGGGCCTCGACCGTGGAAAACCGGGGTTCCTGGGAGACCGCGGCGAGCGACGAAAGGAGTTGAAACAAGGCTTCCCCGCGGCGGGCCCTTCCCTCCGGGTTGAAGGTCGCGATCCGCGCATGTCCGAAAGCGCTCTCCAGGGCCGGCAGCAAGTCGGGGTCCGCCACACCGATCCCGAGGAGCCCGTCGGGCGTTCCGTACCCGGCGGCGAGGGCGGCCACGCGCTCCGCCTGTGCGGAGGGGTCGGCGCATAGCTCGGCGCGGCAGACGGATTTTTCAGATGAGCCGGCGGGCCCGGTCCGGCGGGATCCGGCCAGGGCGAAGGGCCGACGGGCCCAGGCCGGAGAAAGGGGGCGGCCCCACCCGTCGAACGAGTCCGCCTCGTCCTCCGGCGCATAAACGAGGATCTCCACCGGGATCGACTTCGCGCACGCCGCGAGCACGGACAGTGCGGCTGGCAATGGGTCGGGGGTCGCGACGACCGCAACGCGGTCGATGCCCGCGGGCGCTTCCGGGTTCTGCGCGGCCGATGCCCGCGCAGCCTGAATATCGATCCGGCCCCGCTTTTTCAGGGCCGCATCATAACGGCGCTCCAGTTCGGCAAGCTGCCTCCAGCGGGGTTCCTCGGGCAATCCCCCCTCAAGGGCGGCGGACGACTTCAGCACATCCGCGATGCGCCAGCCGATTTCACCGAGGGTCGCCTGCAGGCCCAGGAATGTCTCCGCCAGGCGCAGGGCCCAGGAAAAATTCCGGTCCGCGGGATCAAACGGAAACACTTCGGGGAACTGCCCGGGATCCATGCCCCGAAAAACCTCGGACCATGCCATCAGCATCTCCGGGCGGGAAGCGAGCGCATGCTTCCTGTCGGCAACGAGGAGTCCATCGGGCGTCAGGACCCGCGGGGCGAACGCGGCTTTTCCAATCCCGGTCGCGCACACGGCGATGGCCTCGCGCAGCCGCCGGCCCGACTGCCCGGTCGCCACGACGACAAGTTGCCGCGACAGGTCGAGCGGTCCCGCCCCGCTCCATCCCGCCGCCAGCCATTCCGCCGCCTGCGGGGCTAGCGGCCGATCCCATGGAAGGAAATGCCGGCGGACATTGGGAGGCGCGGGTGCCACGGGGACAGCCAAACGCCGATGTGCGCCGAGTGACAACGCGCAAAATGAAACCAGGCTCCTTCGCCCTTTGGGCGGAGCCTGCCCGCCGAAGCCCGCGAAGCGGGCGGAGGCGGGCTTCCTACTTCGCGAAGATGTACTTCGCCGCGCGGGCCTTCGCGCGGTCGGCGGCGTTCCGGTGCACGGCTCCGGACTTCGCGGCCCTGTTCATGGCACTGACGTAGGCGATGCCGGCGGCCTTCGCCGCCGCGGCATCATTCGCCTTCGCCGCGGCATCGAGCTTCTTGTGCAGGGTCTTGAGCTCGGTCTTGACGCCGCGGTTTCGAACGGTGAGACGTACGGCTTTGCGGGCGGCTTTGGTCGCGGATTTTGTATTGGCCATGATCTTATGAGTAAGGGGAGCCGGCCAAAGACTCAAACGCCATCGCAAGAGTCAAGCTTTCGATCGCTTCCGCCGGCCCGAGCGCGCGCGGGTTGAGCCTTGCGCCCTGTGATTTAAGGGCTACCGTAAAGGGTCTCCTCAATGCACTTTCAGGACTTTTATCACCACCATCCCCATGGGGTGCCCATTGGCGGACTGATCGTGGTCCTGCTCGTGGTTATTCTGGTGGTCGTGCTGACCCGCAGTTCGAAGGACTGACGCCGATCGCCCGCGGTAGGCGGGCCATTGGCCGGTCGTCGAAATATCTTAGCTTTGGGGCCGATAAGCCGGATTCTGTTCCCCCCGGTTTGGCCGGAGTTCAGCCGTCATTTCTCTTCCGCCTCCGCCCGGCTTGCGCCGGGTTTCGGCAGATCCGCCTTCGCTCCGCTTGCGCGGAGCTTCGGCGGATGCGACATACCCGAGGTTATAGGACGGGCCGCCCAACCTCCTATTTTGTCTTGCACCGGAAGGGGTTTTTCGTGCCGCCCGCCTCGCGGCGGAGCGCGGTGGGCTCTTACCCCACCTTTTCACCCTCACCCTCCTTCGCCCTCCTTCACCCGCCTTTCGGCGGGTTTCGGCGGGCTTCGGAGGGCAGTCTGTTTTCTGTGACACTGTCCGTCGCCGCGGCTTGACCCGCGGCTCCTGCACTTGCCTTGCGGCTCGTGCAGCATCCTGCCCGGTGGTGTCCGGACTTTCCTCTCCAAGTTGCTGCGGACGCGGCGGCTAACCGCGTCTTGGGATCAAAGAACTCGGAGCGACGACCTGGCCCCAAAGCTAAGGGGAACAGCCTACCGGCCGGCGGACCCATGGCAAGAGCCCGTTGCGGCCGGGTTAACGAAAACCTCAGACCTCCAGAATTGAATTTTAATTCAATTCTGGAGGTCTGAGGTTTTCGTCAACTTCAGCTCTCGAAGTAAATGATCCGGCTACACTGGTCGCAGGTGGCCAGGTCGCCGTCCGGGCCTTTGCCGCGGGAGGCGGTATCGGCCTCGCTGGAGATCTTAAGATGGCAGCCGGAGCACTTGCCGCCCCGGATCGGCACGACGACGGGCATTCCCTGGACCGCCAGCCGGTCATACAGCCGGAGAGCCGCCGGAGGCACCGGCGTGCGCGCCGCAGCCAGCTCGACCTGGAGCGCCTTCAGCTCTTCGGACAGGCTTGCCTCGCGCTCGTGCAGGCTCCGGATTCGGGACTCGTGCCCGGCGATATTTCGTTTCGAAAGCGATTCCGCCGCCGCGAATTTGTTCCTCGCCTCATCGATCGCGTACATGATCTCAAGCTCCCGGCTTTCCAGTTCTTCGATCTGCCTTTGCACCGTTTCTATCTCATGTCCAAGCGCTTGGTATTCGTCATTTTTCCTGACGGAAAGCTGCTGGGTGCGATACCTGCCCACGCGCTCCACCGCCAAGCCTATCTCGGTCTCCAAGTCCTTCTTCTTCGTCTCGAGATCCCTCTGCTCCATTCGCGCCGCCTCAATCGCAGCCCCCTCGTCCGCTATTGTCTGCTCGACGGCCCGTATCTCCGCCGGCAGATTCCCAAGCTGGGTTTCCAGCCCAAGTCGCTTTGTATCGCGATCTTGCAGTATTAATAGCGCCTCCACTCCTGGACTTGGCATCGTTGCCCCAGACTTGCGGTTCCTCCGCCAGGGGTCAAATGAAACCAACCCGTCTCTGAAATCCAATCACGGCCGGAAGGCCTCCGGCGCTCCGCATTTCGCGTGACCTTTCTTGATTTTAAGCGTCATCTGCAGAGACTCTAATACCCCTCATGAGCAAAAATCTTCAGATGCCCCGCAGGGCCTTTCTTCGCGGCCTCGGCACGGCCATCGCCCTGCCCGTGTTTGAGGCCATGCTGCCACCGGTGCGCGCCATCGCCGACATGGGCGGAACGGGCAACACCACGCCCGACGGATTTCCAAAGCGCCTCGCGTTCGTCTACACTCCCAATGGAGCGAACATGGCGCTGTGGGCTCCCAAGGGAGAGGGCGCGGATTACCAGCTCTCGCCCAGCCTCGAACCGCTTGCCGCCCACAAGGCGGACATGACGGTCATCAGCGGCCTCGCCGCGCGGAAGGCTTTTGGCAACGGCGACGGCGGCGGCGATCACGCCCGCGCCTCGGCCACCTATCTCACCGGCTGCCAGGCCAAGAAATCCGCCTCCGACATCCACGTGGGCATCTCGGTCGACCAGGTGGCGGCCAACGCGATCGGCGACAAGACCCGGTTCCCCTCGCTCGAGCTCAGCTGCGATCTCGGCCAGGAGGCGGGATCCTGCGACTCCGGATACAGCTGCGCGTATCAGTTCAACATCTCCTGGCGCTCCGAGACCCAGCCGATGAACCCGGAGATCGAGCCCAAGGCGGTGTTTGACCGGCTCTTTGGGAGCGGCGGCGACGACGGATCCCGCGAAGCCCGCCTGCGCCGCGAGCAGCAGAACAAGAGCGTCCTCGACTACGTCCTGGACCAGACCAAGACCCTGGAGTCCAGCCTGGGCGCCAACGACCGCCGCAAGCTCGACGAATATCTCAGCGCCATCCGCGAGGTGGAAAAGCAGATCGCCCGAAATGGCAAAATGCCCCCTCAGGTCCCCGCGGGCGCGGTTGGAAACCTCGATGCCGAGTACACCTTCGAGCGGCATATGCGCCTGATGTTCGACATCATGACGCTCGCATTCCAGACCGACTCGACGCGGATAGCCACATTCCTCGTGTCGCACGACGGCGGAAACCGCCCCTACCCCTTCGCCGGGGTGTCGGCCGGCCACCATTCCACCTCCCACCACGGGGGCAACCCGGAGAAGCTCGCCGCGCTCGCCAAGATCGACAAGTGGCACACCACCCAGTTCGCCTATTTTCTCGAGAAGCTGAAATCGGTCAAGGAGGGCGGCGGCACCCTGTTGGACAATTGCATGATCGTCTACGGCAAGGGCATCAGCGACCCGCAGGAGCACGATCACCTCAATCTGCCGACGATCGTGGCCGGACGCGCCGGCGGCGCGATCACGCCGGGGCGGCACATCAGGGTCGCGGAGACGCCGGTCACGAACCTATACGTGGCGATGCTCAACCGGATGGGCGTCCAAACCGCCCGCTTCGGCGACAGCACGGGGGACCTCGAGGTGATTTCCTGAGGCCGGCGTTCAGTTGCCCGCCGGCGATGAGGCGGTCGCCTGGACAAGCTTGGCGTCTTTCCAGACGCCGGACTGCTTGACCGCTCCGCCGGCGGAATAGAGGGTGCCCTTTCCGTTTGCCTGGCCGTTCTTGAATTCGCCGGTGAGTTTGTCGCCGTTGGCGTACGTAAGCGTGCCTTTTCCGTCCGGCTCCCCGTCCTTGAAATCACCGGCATATTCCCCCCCGCCGGGATACTTGAGCGTGCCCTTTCCGTTTGCCAGCGCGTCCTTGAATTCGCCGGAGTAGACCTTGCCGTCGGCAAACGTCATCGTGCCCTTTCCGGTCGGTTGCTCGCTGCCAAAATTGAATCCGCCGACGTACTTGTCGCCATTGGCATAGGTCAGGGTGCCGTTTCCCGTCGGGTAGCCGCCCTTGAATTCGCCGACGTACCTGGCTTCGTCGGCAAACGTGAGCGTGCCGCGCCCGTCCGGGAAGCCGTCCTTGAATTCGCCGATGTATTCGGCGCCGGTTGGAAGGGTCAGCTTGCCGTTTTCAGTCGGCATCCCATCGACGAATTCACCGGCGTATTGTGATCCGTCGGCGTAGGACAGGGTGCCCTTTCCGCTGAACTGGTCATCCTTGAATCCGCCGACGTAGATGTTCCCGTTGTGAACGGTCAGCGTGCCCTGCCCGTTTGCCCTGCCATCCCTGAAGTCGCCGGTGTATGCGTTGCCGTTTTCGTAAACCATCGTGCCCTTTCCGTTCGGCACGGTGTCCTTGAATTCACCGGTGTATTTGTTTCCGCCGGTGATCGTCAGCGTGCCCTGTCCGTTCAGCTGCCCGTCCTTGAATTCGCCGGCATAGACGTTGCCCTTGGCGTCCGTGAATTCGCCCTTTCCGTTCGGCTGCCCGTCCCTGAATTCACCGGCATACTTTTCGCCGCTGGAAAACGCCATCGCGCCCTGGCCGGAAAAGACACCGGCCTTGAAGAAGCCGGTGTATCTGTCGCCGTTGGCATAGGCCAGCGTGCCCTGCCCGTCCGGCTTGCCGCCCTTGAATCCACCGGCGTACCTGTCGCCGCCGGGAAAGGTGACCGCCCCGGGCCCGTCCGGAATTGCGGCGGTTGTTTGCGAATTGTCGTCCGAGGCGGCATGGGCCAAGCCGGCCGCGAAAACCAGGGCAAGGAAGCCGACTCGAAACCGAAGCTTCTCATGCATGGGATTGAATCCGGATTTCCGAGCCATCCCCGGCTTTATCGATCGCGGGCCGTCAGGGCGATTCCGCGGCGGCTCCCGGCCTGAATCCGGCGCCGCCGGTCGCGGCAACCAGGGAATCCCCGCCGGTGCCGGCCCGCTGATATTCAAAGGGCAGGCTCTTGATCACCGCGGTCACCAGGCTTGAGAAACGATAGCCGCCGGCGGCCGTTTCCTCCATGATCCGGTCGACGGCCGGCCGGTCATAAGGCTCGATCCCGCGGCCCAGGGCATAGGTGAGCATCTTTTCGGACAGGTTGCGCACGAAGTGGTCGCGCTTCTGGTCGCCCAGGATCGCGATCAGCTCGATCGCGCTTTTGAAGGATTCGCCGGATACCAGCTTGCCGGCCGGGTCGATCGGGGCGGTGCCGTCCTGGGTGCGCCACCGGCCGATGGCGTCAAAATTCTCCAGCCCAAAACCGATCGGATCCATCCGGGCGTGGCAGGAGGCGCACACCGGGTCGACCCGGTGCTGCTCCATCTGCTCGCGCATGGTGCCGGTCACCGGATGGCTGTCGATCGGCAGCGCCGGGACCGATGGCGGCGCCGGCGGGGGGGGCGTGCCCAGCAGGTCCTCGAGCACCCACTTGCCGCGTTTCACCGGCGAGGTCCGGGTGGGAGTCGAGGTGACCGTGAGCACGCTCGCCTGCGTGAGGACGCCGCGCCGGGGAGTGCCGTCGAGGGAAACGCGCCGGAACTCCTCGCCGGTGACGCCCGGAATGCCGTAGTACTGGGCCAGGCGCTCGTTGACGAAGGTGTAGTCGGCGTTGAGGAACTCCAGGATGCTGCGGTCCTGGCGCATGATGTAATCGAAGAAGGTCTCCGTCTCCCTCTCCATCGAGTCGCGCAGTTCGTCGTCAAATTGGGGAAACATCTTCTTGTCGACCTCGACGAATTTCAGGTTGCGGATCTCGAGCCACTGGCCCGCAAAGTCGGTCTCCAGCGCAGCGGCCTTCGGCGAGGCCAGCATCCGCCGCACCTGAGCGTCGAGGTTCTTCCGCAACTGGCCCTGCTCGGCGAGGCCGAGAAGCTCGTCATCCGGCTCGCTGCTCCACAGGAAGTAGGAAAGGCGCGAGGCGAGCGCGATCTCCCCGACAGGCAGGGCCAGCGCCGAGGCGGACGCCAGCCGGGCGGTCGCGCCGGAGGGTGCCTCTCCCCGGAAGAGGAAATAGGGGGAGACGAGGGTGGCCTCGAGGGCGAACTTGACCCCGGAATCGAACGAGGCGCCACCGGCGACGGCCGAATTGTACAGGCCCATCAGGGCGTCGACCTCGGCAGGTGTCACCGGCCGCCGCCAGGCGCGGTGCGCGAAGGCTGCGAGGATGGACCTCGCCTGTTCCGCCGCGGCGGGCGGATCGGAGGGCCGGCCTCTCAGCCGCGCAAAGAAGCCGGTCGGAGGGGGAGGCGCCGCCGCGGCGGTGAAGAGCTGCTGGATCGGCTCCGGCCGGGCGGGCAGGGTCGCCGGCTCCGTCACGCCCGCGACTTCGATGTAGTCGACGAGGAGGTCCCGCTTGCGCAGGTTGGGATTCGGGTTCTGCGGGTCCGTGAATTCGTTGAGAAAGGCGACCGACACCCGGTGGTCGCCCGCCGGCAGCTTGACCCGGTATTCGTAGACCTGCGGTGCCGCGTTGAGCAGCACCAGGGAAAACACCCGCTGTCCGGGCGGCGGCTTCAAGGTCGCCGGGGCGAGCACGTCGAAGGTCTGCACCGCCGCCCCGTCGACGCGAAGCTCCATCCGCGCCGGCTCCGGGCCGGCCTGGTCGGCGGAAACCTGGGCCCTCAGGAAGTATTCGCCCTCCGCAGGCACATGGTACACGGCCGCAAGCTCGCCGTCGTGGGCCATCAGGCGCTCGCCCTTGACCAGCGGAGCGTCGGGGCCGGAGGCCGCCAGCTGCCCTGCTGGAAACCGGCGGGTGGCGGTGGGCAGCGGGCCCTCGATGTCCACCGTCTTCACCCAGATCGTGCCGCCCTGCAGCGGGCCGGGACGTCCATTGCGAAGGGTCAGCTCGTTCCTGCCGCCGCGCAGGTGGCGGTTGACGAAAGCGATGCGGTGCCGGCCGGCGGGGACGCCGACGCGCATTTCGAACACCTTCGCCCTGGCTTCCGGGACATCGATTTTCCACGTTCCGGCGACCGAATCGTCGAGCATGCAGGTGAGAACGATCGGCACCTCGGAGAGCGGCCGGTTCGAGGAGCCGTACTTGCCCTTCGGCGTCGCAAAGGCCTCGACCCGCAGGTTGTAGTCGCCGGGCGACAACTCCATCGTGGTCGAGACGCCGTCCTCCTCTAGGGAGCCAAGCGGCATCCAGCCGTCGCCGCGGTCGCCGTCGGCATTGAAGCCGACGGCCATCAGGTTG
The DNA here is from genome assembly GCA_050015855.1 of Opitutaceae bacterium. Lineage (GTDB taxonomy): Bacteria > Verrucomicrobiota > Verrucomicrobiia > Opitutales > Opitutaceae > Palsa-1447. The sequence goes on from JBEKAO010000022.1 coordinate 18,619, forward strand.
GCCCGGAGGTGGGTCGTTTTGGTGGGCACGATCTCGGTCGGGATCGCCTCGTCGAGGATGCGGCGGGCAGCAGTCAGGTATTTCTCGAGCAGCACCGGCGAAAGCGACAGCACGTCGCTCACATTGTCGAAACCGTACCCGGAATTGTCGGATGGGAAATCGTCTGCGGGATGGAAATCCACCCCGACCAGGTCGCGGATCGTGTTGTTGTACTCCGTCCGGTTGAGCCGGTGGATCGTCACCCGGCCCGGGTCCGGATTGGCCGGATCCATGTGGTAAAGCTCGCGCTCGATCCAGCCGGTGATTGTGTCGCGCTCGGCCGGGGACGGCTGGTAGTCGGCGTCATCCGGCGGCATATCCTCGGTGTGAACCCGGTCCAGCACCGTGTCCCAGACCTTGGCGTCGGCGCGGACCGCCTCAGCGTCGCGGTCGCGGTCGAGCGCTATGTCGCCCTTGTGCTTCCCGTCCCCGTGGCACTCAAAACAATAGGTCTTGAGGAGCGGCTGCACGGCTGTCTGGAACGACGCCGGCGGCCGGCCGGCGGCAAGGTCGGCCCGGGCGGCCCCGGCGGCGGTCGCGCAAACTCCAGCCGCAACCAGCATGCGTAGAAGCGGGATGGGTATTGCCGGGGTGAAGCAACGGTGCATCACAGTGCGAATGAAAGGATTACGAACAGAGTGTCAAGGGCCCGGCGTCTAAAACACCGATTGAAGAGAGATAACGCGCAGCCAGCGGAAAGGTTGCAAATCTTTCCGAAAGGCATCCAAAGCAGGCCAAAATTCCCGAACTTGCATCAGAGGGCGCCAAAAACGCCCCAGGGCGCGCCGAACGCCTTTCCTCCTATGGGGATAGCGCCACCCTTTCCCGAGGCCCGCCAAAGCCAAAATAGCGCCCTTACCGCCCCAAATATTTTGGAAAAAAACCCTCGCGTGCCCCCGTGTTTTCCGAAAGAATTTAACCTTTAATTCCCACCCGATTAACCTCGTTCATGGCGGACCCCATCGACCCTTCCCAAATCTCCAAATCTCGGTCTGGTGCTGAGAGTTACGACGCATCTAAAATCCAGAAACTTGAGGGCTTGGATGGGGTGCGCAAACGCCCCGACATGTATATCGGGGATACGAACGAACGGGGCCTCCATCATTGCGTCTTCGAAGTCGTCGACAACTCCGTGGACGAGGCGCTCGCCGGGTATGCAACCTTCATCCGGGTCAGCATCCATCTGGACGGGTCCTGCTCGGTCGAGGACGACGGCCGTGGCATACCGGTCGACATCCACCCCGTATACAAGATCCCGGCCCTTGAGCTTGTGCTGACGAATCTGCACGCGGGCGGAAAATTCACCAAGGGAGCCTACCAGGTCTCCGGCGGACTGCATGGTGTCGGCGCCAAGTGCGTGAACGCGGTCTCGGAATGGTTCGAGGCGGAGGTCCGCCGAAACGGCAAGGTCTACCAGATGCGCTTTGCGCAGGGGAAGACGACGCAGAAGATGACAGTGATCGGCGACACGAAGAAGACGGGCACGAAGATCACGTTCAGGCCGGACCCGGAGATCTTCCTTACGACCCGCGAGTTTCAATACGAGATCCTGGCCCGGCGCCTGCGCGAACTCGCGTTCCTGAATCCGGGGATCCGCATCGAGCTCGACGACGGGCGGTCGCAGAAGAGCGATGTGTTCTTTTTCAAGGACGGCATCACCGAGTTCGTCCGGTTCCTCAACCAGAACAAGAACGTCCTCCACGACAAGCCGATCACCTTCTCCGATTCCGTCTCCGACGAGGCTGATCCGGCAAAGCCGGCGACCGTCGTCGACGTGTCGCTGCAGTACAACGACACCTACAACGACCAGGTTTTCGCCTATGCGAACTCCATCTACAACCTGGAGGGGGGCACCCACCTGTCGGGATTTCGAACGGCGCTGACGCGCGTCATCAACAACTTCGCCAAGTCGAACAACCTCATCAAGGAAAAGGACCCGTCGATCACCGGCGACGACATCCGCGAGGGCCTGGTCGCGGTCATCTCGGTGAAGGTTCCCGAGCCGCGCTTCGAGGGCCAGACCAAGACCAAGCTTTCGAACTCCGAGGTGGACGGAATGGTCCAGAAGGTCGTCGGCGAAAAGCTCAAGTTCTACCTCGAGGCGCACACCGCGGTCGCGAAGCGGATCATCGAGAAAACGCTCCTGTCCGCGCGCGCCCGCGAGGCCGCGCGGAAGGCGCGGGAGACGATCCGGAAGGGAGCCCTCTCGGGCGGCGGGCTCCCGGGCAAGCTCGCCGACTGCTCCGAGCGCGATCCCGCCCTCACCGAGCTGTACATCGTCGAGGGCGACTCCGCCGGCGGCTCGGCAAAGCAGGGCCGGGACCGCCGCTACCAGGCGATCCTCCCCCTGCGCGGCAAGCTGATCAACAGCGAGAAGGCGCAGATCGACAAGGTCCTCAACAACGAGGAGATCCGCACGCTCATCACGGCGATCGGCACGGGAATCGGGACGACGGACAACGGCGACGACGACTCGGCCTTCAATCTCGAGCGCGCGCGCTACCACAAGATCATCATCATGACCGACGCCGACGTGGACGGCTCGCACATCCGGACGCTTCTCCTCACCTTCCTTTACCGCAAGATGCGGGGGCTCTTCGACCGGGGGTTCGTCTACATCGCCCAGCCGCCGCTCTACAAGATCAAGCGCAAGAAGCGCGAGCAGTACATCGACAACGACGAGCAGATGAACCGCATCCTCCTGGAACTGGGCACCGAGGATGTCGTCCTGACCCGCATCGAGGACAGGCATGTGTTCGCCCCGCAGCAGATCGACCGCATCGTCGAGGCGCTGGCCGCCCTTGAGAAGCTCGGCGCCGGGGTCTCCCGCTACGGCGCCTCGCTCAGCGCCTACCTCGACCGGCACGACCGCGAGACCCACGAGCTTCCGCGCTATGTCGCCCGGATCCGGGAGAGAAACAGCGAGTCGACCGAATTCTTGAACGACGAGGCGGCCCGCGCGGCCTTCGTCCAGGCGCACGGGCTCGACGCGGACCTCTTCGAGCAGCCCGAGAGCGCGCCGTCCGAATCGCGGCCCGAACCGTCGGCCAGGCGAATCACGATCCACGAGATTTTCGAGGGCACGGAGATGACGAAGCTCCTGAAGGTGATCGCGAGGACCGAGCTGCAGATCAACCGCTTCGGGCGGACCGAGGCGCCCCGCTACGTCATCACCGAGAATCCGGGCCAGAAGAGCGAGCAAAAGACGGAGCTTTACGCCCCGCTGGAGATCGTTTCGCAGATCCGGGCGATCGGCCGCAAGGGGCTGAGCATCCAGCGCTACAAGGGCCTCGGGGAAATGAACCCGAAGCAGCTTTTCGAGACGACCATGGATCCCGAGAAGCGGCGGCTCCTGCGCGTTTCGATCAACGACGCCGCCAAGGCGGACGCCCTGTTCACCCTCCTCATGGGCGACGACGTCCCGCCCCGCCGGCAGTTCATCGAGGACAACGCCCTGAACGTCCAGTACCTGGACGTCTGAGCGCGCCAAATCCCGGCAATAGGCATCTTCGATGTACACAGGCTCCGAAAAACTCGCGTCGGCCAACATCACCGACATCATGCAGACGGCTTACATCGACTACTCGATGTCGGTCATCATCTCCCGGGCGCTGCCCGATGCGCGCGACGGGCTCAAGCCCGTGCAGCGCCGCATCCTGTACGCGATGCTCCGCCTGGGCCTCCTGCACAACCGCCCCTTCAACAAATGCGCGAAGGTCGTCGGCGAGGTCCTGGGCAACTACCACCCCCACGGCGACGCATCCGTGTACGACACGCTCGTCCGCCTGGCCCAGCCCTGGGTCGTGCGCTACCCGCTCATCGACCCGCAGGGAAACTTCGGATCCGTGGACGGCGACCCGCCCGCTGCCTACCGCTACACCGAATGCCGCCTCGACGAGATCTCGGAGGAGCTGCTGCGCGACATCAACGAGGACACGGTCGATTTCGCCCCGAATTACAACGAGGAGACGACCGAGCCCACCGTGCTGCCCTCGGCCCTGCCGAGCCTGCTGATGAACGGCTCGACGGGGATCGCGGTCGGCATGGCGACCAACATCCCCCCCCACAACCTGGACGAGATCATCGACGCGACGTGCGCCATCGTCGACCGGCCCGGGATTTCGGTCGACGAGATCTGCGAGATCGTCAAGGGGCCGGATTTTCCGACCGGAGGGGTGATCGCCGGGCGCGAGGGGATCCTCAGCTACCTGAAGACGGGCCGCGGAATCGTCCGGATCCGCGGCAAGGCCCATACCGAGGAAATGAAGGGCGGCGCGGAGCAGATCGTGATCACGGAGATCCCCTACAACGTGAACCGCTCGACCCTGGTCACCCGGATCGCGGAACTGGTCTCCGAGAAGCATATCGACGGCATTCGCGACCTGCGCGACGAGTCCGACGAAAACACCCGGATCGTCGTGGAGATCAAGCGCGGCGAGCAGGCCAAGGTCGTCATCAACCAGCTCTTCCAGAAGACGGCCCTCGAGTCGTCCTTCGGCGTCATCCTCCTGGCGATCGACCACAAGCGGCCGAAGCAGATGAACGTGAAGGAGCTGATCGAGTGCTACATCTCGCACCGGCGCGAGGTGATCACGCGGCGCACGCGCTTCCGCCTCCGGGAGGCCGAGGAGCGCGCCCACATCCTCGAGGGCTACAAGATCGCCCTCGACAACCTCGACGACTTCGTGCGGATCATCCGGGGCTCCTCCAGCCGGGACGACGCCAGGGCCAAGCTGATGGCCCGCTATCCCCTGAGCGAGCGCCAGACCGACGCCATCCTCGAGCTGCGCCTATACCAGCTCACCGGGCTCGAGCGCGACAAGATCGAGGCGGAATACCTGGAGCTGCTGAAGCTGGTCGAGGAGCTTCGCGGAATCCTCGAGTCCGAGCCCAAGCTGCTGGCCCTGATCAAGAAGGAGCTCCTCGAACTCAAGGCGAAGTACGCCTCCGCCCGCCGGACCGAGATCGTCGCGGCCGCCGGCGAGTTCCGGATGGAGGACGTGATTCCGAACGAGGGGTGCGTGATCACAGCCTCGCACCTGGGATTCATCAAGCGCACCCGCGTGTCGGACTACCGCTCCCAGCGGCGCGGGGGCAAGGGCATCATCGGGGCCGAGACCTACGAGGAGGACTTCGTCGAGCACCTCTTCACCGCGAGCACCCACGACCACATCCTGTTTTTCACGAACTACGGCCAATGCCACGCCAAGAAGGTCTATGACGTCCCCGAGGGCACCCGCGCCTCCAAGGGGAAGTCCGTGTCGAGCTTCCTCCGCCTGTCCGACGGCGAAAAGATCGCCGCCATGATCTGCGTGAAGGATTTCACCGACTCGCTGCACCTCGTGATGGCGACCAAGAACGGCATCACGAAAAAGACCAACATCGCCGAATACGCCAACGCGATGCGAGAGGGCGGCCTGCGCGGGATCAAGCTCGAGGAGCAGGACAGCCTCGTCGGCTGCGTTCTCACGACCGGCGCAAACGAGGTCGTCCTCGTCAGCCACAGGGGGCAGGCCGTCCGGTTCAAGGAGGACGACCTGCGCGACCAGGGCCGGGACACGGTCGGGGTGACCGGGATGCGGTTCAAGTTCGACGGGGATCATGTCAAGGCGATCGAGGTCTGCGACCCGGTCGCCCAGCTCCTGATCGCCCGCGAGGACGGAATCGGCAAGCGGACACCCTTCGCCGACTACCGCCTCATCTCGCGCGGAGGCTCGGGCGTCATCGCGATCGACCTTCCGGAGGACGGATCGGTGAACGTGGCCGGCGCCCTGAGCGTCGGCGAGGACGACGAGGTGATGCTGCTGACGGCCAAGGGCCAGAGCGTCCGGACGCGCGTTCGCGAAATCCGGGAGACCGGCCGGGGCGCGAGGGGCGTGAAGCTCCTGACCCTCGCCGAGGGGGACAAGCTCCTCAGCATCGCCCGAATCGTCGAGACCGAGGAGGAAGAGGCGGCCAACTGAGGGTCTGTCCGCGGCCGTTCGCCGAGCCGGGGCCGCCCTTTTTCCTTTAGTCGGGCCGCGCGATCCGCTAGGGGTGGCGGCCGATGCACTCCTCACTCCGGCTCGTGGGCGTTGGGTTGGCGGCCGCCGCAATCTCAGGTTGCGCAAAAAAGGAGACGGCCGCGCCGCCCCAGCCCCCGGCGGCCGTGCAGCTGGTGCCGCAGGCCGAACGCAGCAGCCACTTCGAGGCGGTCAACCGCCACCTCGAACTGGGCGGCACGCTCTACGCCTACGTCGACATCGACGGCGATGCCGACAAGCTGGCCGGGGGCCTCCAGAGCATCACCTCCCAGCTGGGGGCCTCGAATCCCGGGTTCGCCATCGCGGCGAAGCAGGACTACAAGGCGCTGTTCGCCTTGCTCGGTTTCAATGACATCAAGGCCGCGGGCCTGAGCTCGGTGCCCGACGCGAACGGCGGATTCCGCAACCGGATGTTTTTCTACACGCCCGCCGGGCGCCACGGCATCCTGGCCGTCTACGGCGGGAGCCCGGGTCCCTTTGTCCGCGCGCGAATCGCGCCGGCCGACGCGGACATTTACATCGAGAACGAAGTCGACCTGGCCGCGCTCTACGCGACGGTGAAGGCCGTCGCCGCGAAGGTGGGCGGCCAGCCGGCGGCCCAGAGCCTCGAGGACAGGCTGACCGAGGCGGGATTCAGCGCGGGATTCTCGATCGTCGAATTGATCAACGCCTTCAGGGGCCGGGACACGGTCATCGTGCGAATCGATCCGGAAAAGAACATCACCCTCCCGGGCTCCGCCGTCGTCGTGCCGGACTTTTCAGTGCTCGTCTGTGTCGACGGCGTCGGAGGCGTGCTCGACGCCGCCCTGGCCAAATCCCCGCGTTTTTCGGCTACGACTGAAGGCGGGCGGCATCTGTACTCGCTCAAGGAGGCGCTGCCGGTTCCGACGATCAATCCGGTCCTTGCGGTCGAAGGGTCCACGTTCTACGCGGCGAGCTCGCCCGAGTTTCTCCAGGAATGCCTGTCCCGCCAGTCCGGGCTCGACCGCAATCCGGACTTCCAGCGGCAGCTGTCCGTCCTGGGGCCCGACGGGAACGGAATCGCCTACATCACCCCCCGGCTGTTCGCCCGCCTGCGCCAGCTGGGCGAATTGAACGCGAAGGGCGGCCAGGCCGCCGGAAATTTTTTCCGGGCGATGGCCGATCAGATTCCGCCCGCGGAGCGGCCGATCATGCAGGTCCAGGAAAACCTCGCCGATGGCATACTCGTCCGGGCCTCCTCGAACCGCTCGCTGAAGCGCGAGGTCATGGCCGTCGCAATCTACAATCCGGTGACCCTGGGCCTCCTGACGGCCATGGCGGTTCAATCCTTCCAAAACACCCGCGCAATTCCGCCGCCGGTCGCGCCCGGGGCCCGTCAATCGACCCTGCCGCCCGACGCGCGAATCCGGGCGAATCTCATCCTCCTGTGGGCCGCCGAAAACCGTTATTTCAGCGAGAATCAGACCACGACGGCGACCTACGACGATCTCGTGGGGCCGGGCAGGTTTCTGCCCGCAATCCGCCCCGTGGGCGACGAGGACTACCGGTCGCTTCATTTCGAGAAAGGCGTGCCCCTGCAGTTGACGACCAAGGAAGGGCGCGTCCTTCGATACCCGCAGCAGAACCGGCAGCGCAAATCCGCACCGCCTCCCCCCTCCCCCTGACGGTCAGCGAAAGCCGGCTTGAGCCCGCGCCTGCAGGTCCGCCAGGTTCGTCTCCGCGAGCGAATCGAGGCGCAGGTGCGCCTGCGGGAAATCCATTTGCGCGGTCGAGGGGTTGGGCACCGCGACAACCCATAATCCGGCGCGGCGGGCGGCCCGCGTCCCGACCTCCGAGTCCTCGAAGGCAACCGCCTCCCTGCCCCTGATTCCAAACCGGTTCAGGACCAGCCGGTATACGTCCGGCTCGGGCTTCGGCGACTGGACGTCCTCCCGGCACGCGACAAAGGAAAAACGGTCGAGAAGGCCGAGCCGCTTCAGGTGACCCTCGACATGCGCGTGGCCGGAGTTGGAGGCGAGGCCCAGGCGAAGGCCGGCGCCATGCGCCTCGTCCATAATGGCGACAACCCCGGGCAGGATCGCGAGGCCGCGCTCGAACTCCTTGTTCCTCTTCCGCCGCTCGACTTCCAGGGCCGCCCGATCAGCCCGCTTTTCGAATGCGTGCCACGGGTCGAATGAAAAGTCGGGGTGGCCGACGCTGCGAAGGAACCCCTCCCGGTCAAAGGGGACGCCGTTTGCCGCGTAAACGGCCGCGTAGGCGTCGATCATGGACGACTCGGTGTCGAGAATCAGCCCGTCAAAGTCGAAGACGAGGGCGCGCAGGGTTTGCAAGACGCCGAAAATGGCGTTGCCGAGACCGGACGCCAGCATGATTCTGGCTTCATGAACCGACAAAGCCTGGCCGCAATCATCGGAATGGCCCTGGTCAGCTGCGCCTTTGCCGATTCGGACAAATTTTCCCAGGTCGTGAAACCCGAGGACTTCACCGCCGCGGGCCTTTCGAAACTCACCCCCGAGGAGCTCGCGCGCCTCAACCAGCTGGTGGAATCCTACAAGAGCGGCGCGCTCGAGGCCGCGCGCCAGCAGGCCGCCGCGGCCACCGCGGCGCAGGCCGCCGCCGAAGCGCGCGCCACCAAGGCCGAGGCCGCGGCAAAGACCGCCCAAGCCGCCGCCGAAACGGCGAAGCGGGATGCGGCGGCGCAGGCGGCCGCCGCGAAAAAAGCGTCCGGGACCGCAACCTCCTCCCCTGGAAAGGTGGTCATCGTCCCGGGGACCCTGGTGGAGTTCCAGACCGTCCACGGCCGGATAGTCGGGGATGTCAACGGGTGGGAGCAGCACACGATCTTCACCCTGGAAAACGGCCAGCGGTGGCAGGTGTCCGATTACAGCCACTATTTCAACGGGCCCGCGGTGAGCAACCCGAAGGTCACGATCGTTCCCGTGCCGGTGTTTGGCGGCTTCAGGATGACGATCGAGGGCATCGGCGAAATGCGCGTCCGGCTGCTCGGCAAAGGCGCGGGCGCTGAGGGGCCTTAGCTACCACAATTCGCCCTGGCGCATCCGGTCGCGCTTCTGCCCGTCGAGCGTGCTGAGCGCGAGAAGCTGGCCCAGGCTCAGCCCGGCGCATTGCGGCATCCGCGCCAGCGCCCCCAGGAGCAGGGCGCCCGCCAGCGCGTCATAGAGCGCCGCATGGTAACGCCGGCGACCCGCCGGGCAATGGATGGCCGCCTTCGAATCCAGCTCGCCCTGCAGCCCGGCCGCCCCGACCAGGTCCTCGAGCCGGCCCGACTCGAACTGCGGGTACAGCTGCGCGTAAATGCGCGCCGAATCGACCCACGGCCCCCAATCGACGATCGATTTGCCCGGCCAGACGAAATCCGGCGAAAGGCGCGGATAGGGCCAGACGGCCTTGAGAAGGGAATTCTCGGCGCCCGCGTAGTGCGCCGCAAACGGCCCCCGCTCCCTCAAGCCCGCAAAATACTCCCAGTCCGCGGCCAGCGGCGCCGCACCCTGGAGCGCATCGGCTTCCAGTCCGTGGATCTCCGTGTCCTGCGGGCTCACCGGCCCCGTCGCCCCGCACATCCTCGTTTTCGCCTCCGCGATCCGCCCCCCGAGGAGAGTCGCCACGCCGTACTCGAGCACGCCCGAGGCGCGGCTCCCCTCGAAATCGACAAAGAAGATCGGATGCTCGGTCCAGAACATCTACTCCATTTGTAGCGTGCGATGGGCCCGCCTAACGAGCCTGAATATTCGGCAGACTCATCGCCCGCCCCGCGTGCCACCCGGTGGTCCAGGCCGCCTGAAAGTTGAAGCCCCCCGTGATTCCATCGATGTCGAGCACCTCGCCCGCGAAATAGACCCCCGGGCAAATCCGGCTCTCCATCGTCGCGAAATTCACCTGGTTGAGCCGGACGCCGCCGCAGGTCACGAACTCCTCCTTGTACATGCTCTTTCCGGTGACGCGGAAATCCCCGGCCGCGGTCTGCGCCGCCAGCGCCCGGAGGGCGGCCTTGGAGATCCCGGCCCAGACTGTCTCGGCCGGCACGCCCGCCGCCGCGCAAAGCCGCTCCCAAAGCCGCAAGGGAAGCCCGAATGGATTGGTGGCCGCCACCCCGCGCCTCGGGTGATCCAATCTCCCGGCCGCCAGGACCGCCTCGGCTTCGTCGATCGTCCGGGGCGCGGCCCAATTCAGCCCGAGGGTAAACCGGTAACCCGCAGCGTGCAGTTCGCGCGCCCCCCAGGCCGACAGCCGGAGGATGGCGGGCCCGCTCAAGCCCCAGTGCGTGACGAGGACCGGGCCGGCGGCCGCCAATCTCGCGCCCCGCACACTCGCTTCGGCGAAGGAAACTGACAGCCCCTCAAGGCCCTTCAGCCGGGGATCATCGACATGGAAGGTGAAAAGCGACGGAACGGGAGGAACGATCGCATGCCCGAGGGCCGCGGCCATCGCGAGCCCGCCCGAGCGGCTGTTGCCGCCGGTGGCGATCAGGACGCGATCCGCGGAGGCCGTCTCGCCCGTCGTGAGCCGGACAACAAAGGCCCCCCGCCGGCCCGAAAGCGACGCCACCCCGCAGCGCTTTCTCAGGCACACGCCCGCCCGGCGCGCCCCCTCGAGCAGGCAATCGACGATCGTGCCGGAGTTGTCCGTCACCGGAAACACGCGCCCATCCCCCTCCGTCTTCAGCTCCACCCCGCGCCCGGCGAACCAGGCGAAAATCTCCCGGGGCCCAAACCGGTGAAGCGGCCCCAGAAGCTCCCGCGAGCCCCGGGGATAGTTTTGCGCCAATTCGCCGGGCTCGAAGCAGGCGTGGGTGACGTTGCACCTGCCGCCGCCCGACACCCTCACCTTTGCGAGCGGATGATCCGTCGCCTCGAAGACCGTGACCTCCGCCGCGGGACAGGCCTCGCCGCAGGCAATGGCTGCAAAGACTCCGGCTGCTCCGCCGCCTACGACCGCTATTCGCATGGTGGCACCCTTGCGTGCGCCTCGATCAATTCACGCCCTGTTTTTCCCATTCCTTCGCAAGGAACAGGTAGCGGGCCCTGAGATCGTCCGGCCGCGCGGCGGGCGGCGAATCCAGGTGCATGACCTGCCATCCGTCGGCGCCCGCGTAAACCGGCCACCTTGGCAGTCCGGGTCCGTTCGGATCGGAGGTTCGCGCAAAGTTTGTCCAATAGGACTGGATGAGGCGGCTCACCTCCCGGTCGGCGGGAGTCCACGGCACCTGGGGCTGTGCGTCGAACTCGCCAAAGACATAAACGATCTCCGAGGAATGAAACGCTCCGTTCCTCTTGCCGTAAAAATTGGCCGGGGGCGCCCGGTCAAAGCGGTATCGGAAGATCGGCTGCCGGCCCGTCCTCGCCTGGGCATCGATCCATGCCCAGGCCGAGAAGGCGATGAAACGATCGCTCGCGAATTCCGCCGCGGAACGCGACGCGTTCTCCTCCGTATCCGACGGGTACAGGCGCAGGAACTCGCCCGCACTCTCCCCGAACTGCCCGGCGGTCTTCTTCATCCTTTCGACGGCGGGAGTGCCCGCCGGAGCGGGAAGGCCCGATTCATCCCGGGTCCAGCCCGCAAGGAGCGGGACGTCGTTCTGCCTTCCCCCGGCAAACAGGGAGGAAGCGGCCTCCGGCAGAAAATATCCGTCCACATCCATGCCAAAGCCGGGAGCGCCTTCCCTCCCCGACGCGCTCGAAACGGCGTCCAGCAGGGCCTGGGCGGGCATCGCGCGCAGTTCCGCCAGCGTTTGGGCGCCCAGCTTCTTGGCGGCAAACTCCGCGTCCCGCGCGGCGACGACTTCGAGCCGCTCCTGGGGAGGGCCCGCGCTGAAAAGGGCTCCGCCGCTCTCCCCGATCGCCTTTTGGAAAAGGCCCCTGGCCAGGGGCGAGGCCATCTGCGCGGAGACGGAGAAGGATCCCGCGCTTTCGCCGAAGATCGTGACATTCGCCGGATCGCCGCCGAACGCGGCGATGTTGTCATGCACCCAGCGGAGCGCGGCCAGCTGATCGAGCAGCCCGTAGTTGCCGGCGGCGTGCTGGGGCGATTCCCGGACAAGCTCCGGATGCGCAAAAAAACCGAACACACCCAGCCGGTAATTCATCGTTACGACGACCACGCCCCGCTCCGCCAGGTGCTCGCCGTCCTGGCGCTGCTCGGAGGTCCCGCCGGCGAGAAATCCACCCCCGAAAATCCAGACCATGACCGGAAGCCTGCCCTTCCCGTTCTCCGAAGGGGTCCAGACATTCAACGACAGGCAGTCCTCGCTGCAGCCCGGATCCCTGAACACCATGTCCTTGTATACGGCCGGCTGCATGGGCCGCGGCCCGAATTCCCGGGCCGCGCGAATGCCGTCCCATGGGGCGGCGGGAACGGGCGGCTTCCAGCGCAGCTCGCCCACGGGAGGCGCGGCATAGGGAATCCCCAGGAACGCCCGGACGGAACCCTCCGCCTTTCCTTCCAGTACGCCGGTCCGGACCCTGACCTGGAGATTCGTCTCCGATCCGGCCGCCGACAGGGATGCAAGCAGGAACCCGGACATGGCCGCTAGGGGCAGCTTCATCATCCCTCCTGTCTGGCTTCGAAAGGCGGAATTGGCCAGTCCGCTTTTGGCCTGCGCGAATGGCCGAAGCAAAAAGACGTGAGTTCCTCGCCGCCCTTCGCTTCTATTGCGGAAGTGGACCTGCAACCCTATCGCGCCCTGATGATCGAAATGGCCGTGCGAAGCGGCGAGTTCATACGCCCGTATTTCGCAAACCCCGCGCTGCAGGTGGAGATGAAGGCGGACAAGACCCCGGTCACGATCGCAGACCGCGGCGCCGAGGAGCTCATGCGCCGCATGATCGCCGAAAAATTTCCGCGGCACGGGATAATCGGGGAGGAGCTCGGCTCAAAGGATGCGTCGGCCGAGTTTGTCTGGGTGCTCGATCCGATCGATGGAACGAAGTCTTTCGCCTCCGCCTGCCCCCTTTTCGGCACCCTGATCGCCCTCCTGCACGAGGGCCGGCCCGTCCTCGGGGCTATCCACCAGCCCGTCCTGAGGCAGCTGCTCGTCGGAGACGGAAAGACTGCCGAACTCAACGGCCGGGCGGTGCGGCTGCGGCCCTGCGCCGCGATCGAGTCGGCGACGCTCTTGACCAGCGATCCCCTGAATCCGGCGAGGCACCGAAACGGCCCCGCCTTCGACGCCCTCGCCCGCCGCGCCCACCTTGTCCGCACCTGGGGCGACTGTTACGGCTACCTGCTGGTCGCAACGGGCTGGGCGGACATCATGTGCGACCCCTTGATGAGCCCCTGGGACATCCAGGCCCTCGTGCCCGTCATCCGCGGGGCCGGCGGGGTGATCACCGATTGGCACGGGGGCGACCCGGTGATGGCCGACTCCATCGTCGCCGCCGGACCCGGCCTCCACGCCCAGGTCATCGCCGCCTTGAATCCCACTGCGCCGTAATCACGGAGGAGATTCCTCCCCGGCCCTTCCATTCGCTCGTGACCGTCAGCCGGCGCGGCTTCAGCCGGGCCCCGAGGTCGTCGCAGATCCTGTTTGTCACCGCCTCGAAGAATATGCCCTCGTTGCGGAACGCGTGGAAGTAGAGCTTGAGCGACTTGAGCTCGACGCACCGCCTGCCGGGCACGTAGCGCACCGTGATCGTGCCGAAATCCGGATGCCCGGTGACGGGGCACAGCGACGTGAATTCGTGGTGCGCGTGCTCGATCACGTAATCGCGCCCCGGCGCCGGATTCGGGAACGTTTCAAGAAGCTTTGGATCCGCCATGATTGAGTCCGCGCCCGGCCCGATTCAGGTCGCCGTCTCCGTGAACCGGTTTTCCCGGATGACGGTGATCTTGATCGTGCTCGGGTACTGCAATTCGCCCTCGATCCGGCGGCGAAGGTCCTTCGCCAGCTCCCGCGCCTTGTCGTCCGTCACGTGCTGCGGCGAGACGACGACGCGGATCTCCCGCCCCGCCTGGATCGCGAAGGCCTGCTGGACGCCGTCCAGCGACATCGCCAGCTTCTCGAGGCGCCCCAGCCGCTGGATATAGCTGTCCATCGACTCCGCGCGGGCCCCCGGCCGGGTGGCCGAGATCGTGTCCGCCAGGATGACCAGCCCCGCATAGATCGTCTCCGGCCTCACTTCCTCGTGGTGGGCTGCGACCGCGTTCACGACGATCGGCGTCTCGCCGTGCCGCTTGATGAAATCCGCGCCGATCGACGCGTGGCTCCCCTCCAGTTCGCCCGACACGGACTTGCCGATGTCGTGCAGGAGGCCGGCCCGCTTTGCGATGTTCGGATCGAGGCCCACCTCGCTCGCCAGGATCGACGCGAGAAACGCCGTCTCGACCGAGTGGTCCAGCACGTTCTGGTTGTATGAAAACCGGTATTTCAGGCGGCCGAGCAGCTTGATGATCTCCGGGTGCAGCCCGTTGATGTTGAGGCTGGCCACCGCCTCCTCCCCCGCCTGCGCCGTGATGAGCTCGATGTCGTCCTGCGCGCGCTTCACGAACTCCTCGATGCTCGCCGGATGGATGCGGCCGTCGCTGATCAGGGCCTCGAGGGCGCTCCGGGCGATCTCGCGCCGGACCGGGTCGAACGATGAAAGCAGCACGAGCTGCGGCGACTCGTCGATCATGAGCGTGACCCCGGTCGCCGCCTCGAAGGCCTTTATGTTGCGCCCCTCCCGGCCGATGATCCGTCCCTTCATGTCCTCGTTGGGAAGGTGCACGAGGGTGGCCGTCAAATCGTTGTTCGGCTTGCTCGCGATCCGCTGCATCGAGGCGATGATGATCCGGCGGGCCGTTGTCTGGAGCTCCTGCTCCGATTTCTCGAGCGTCTCCCTCCGCAGGGCGCGCAGTTCGTCCTGGCACTCGAGCATCACCTCGTCGCGCAGCTGCCGCTTGATCTCCTCCGCGTCCATCTGCGAGACGCCCTCAAGCCGCTTGCGGACGTTCTTGGAGAGGTCGCGGATCGCGTCGCGCGCCTGCTTCACGGCCGCGCCCTCGCGGTCCAGGCGCTCCTTTCGCTGCTCGAGCTGGTAGTCGAGAAGGGCGAGCGACTCCTCGTGGGCGCGGATTTCGCGCAACTGCAGGTCGGTTTCGATCTCGCGCCGGTCGAATTCGCGGTTCAGCTCCGAGCGCTTCTCCTGGATCTCGGCCTCCGCCTTCTGCTTCATTTCCTCCGCGGCGACCGCGGCCTCGCGCCGCGCCACCTCGGCCAGGTCGGTCGCCTGCTCATGGGCCACGCGCCGGGTGTGCCGCGTCAGGAGCCATGCCACGAGAAATCCAAGGGCCAGGCCAAGAAAAGGCCCAAGCGACAGCGACCAATTAATCGTATCGCTCTCGGCGCTCAGGAACATGACTGGAATTACGAACTCGCTGATGGCAAAGGTCCCCGCAAATTATGCCGCCCGGCCGAAAGCTCAAGCCGTAAGCTAGGCGTTGCCACCCCAGCCGGGTTCTGCTTTGGTTCCACCTTCCGGTGAAACCGTCGCGAATCCCCGACTTGCTGAGCCTGTTTCGCACGACCACGCGCGAGCGCTGGGATTTGGCGACGCCGCTGGCGCTGATCGGGCTGTCCACGATCGGCCTTTTCTTCATCTACAGCGCCCAGTTTTCCAGCGCGCCGGACTCCGCGGCCCACGAAACCGTGCTCGGATGGATAAGCCGCTCGTACTGGGTGAAGCAGGCCCTGTTTCTGTGCGTCGGCGCCGCCTGCTACGTCGCCGTCTCCCTGGTCGACTACCGCCAATGGGTAAGCGTAGCCCATTGGATCTACGTTATTTGCATTATACCATTGGCCCTGGTCCCGATCATCGGGACGCGCACCTACGGCTCCCAGCGCTGGATCGATCTCGGCTTCATCCATTTCCAGCCGTCGGAAACCGTCAACATCGCGGTCCTCCTGATCACTGCCAGCATCCTGATACGCAGCAAGATAGGCACGGTAAGCCAGTCGCTCGGGGTGCTCGGGAAATTGACCCTTGCTGTGGGTGTTCCCATCCTGTTGATTTTGCTTCAACCCGACCTCAAGTCGGCGATTGTTCTCCCCCCAATGGTCTTTTCGATGCTCTACGTTTCCAGGCTGTCCTCCCGGTTTTTCGCGGGAGCCCTGGGAGCTTTCCTGCTCATCGTCGGCATCGTGGCGCTCGACACCTGGCGATACGCGGCATTCATGGACCAGCGCGGGGCCCAACAGGATTCCCCGGCCGCCACGGGCAAGGAATCCGTCTACCTTCGCGACAAGGGCGCCTATGAGTCCCGCTCCTGGGTCCCGCTTCGCGATTATCAACGCAACCGAATCCTTTCATTCGTCGATCCCGACAGGATCGACCCCATGGGGATCGGCTGGAATCAGCGGCAGTCGCTGATCTCGGTCGGTTCCGGCGGTCTCACCGGCAAGGGCTGGACGGAGGGCACCCAAGCCCGCCTCGGCTACCTGCCGCGTTCGGTCGCCCACAACGATTTCATCTTCTCGGTCATCGCCGAGGAGAAAGGTTTCCTGGGAAGCTTGATGGTTCTCAGCCTGTTTGGCTTGGTCCTGTTCAACGGCATACGCATCGCCGGCCTCGCAAGAGACCGGCTCGGCACGCTGCTCGCCATAGGCGTCACCGTGCTGTTCACCGTGCATGTGTTCGTGAACATCGCCATGACCATCGGGCTGGTGCCCATCACGGGCATACCGCTTCCCTTCATCAGCTACGGTGGCTCCTTTGTGCTTAGTTGCTGCTTGCTGCAAGGACTGGTCCAAAGCGTCTATCGCTTCCGGAAGGACATCCAATGACACGTCCTCCTTCCCGCGATAATGACCGCTCTGCCGGAATTTCCTGCGCCGCAACAAACGCGCTCGGGCGCCCCGTGCCAAACCCAGACAGCACGCACCATGAGCGATCAACCTCAGCAAAACGACCCCGTCCCCGCGGACGGATCCCAGGCCTATGACGAGGACATGGCCAGTCCTCCGCACGCCCGCGAAGTGGCCACCGCCAGCGCGGACGAACTGAAGGCGGGCGCCCAGGAGCGCGCCCAGCAGCGCCCCCTCCTCCAGAAGATCCTATCGGTCTTCCGGAAGGAAAAGGGCTCCTACCGCGAGCTGATCATCAATTCCGAGCCCCTCGAAAAGCGCGTTGCGCTTCTCGTCGACGGCCGGCTTGAAAAGTTCGAGATCGAGCGCGAGTCCGACAACCGGATGGTGGGCGGCATCTTCAAGGGCCGCATCAAGAACCTCGACCCGGGCCTCAAGGCCGCCTTTGTCGACATCGGTTACTCGAAGAACGCGTTTCTCCACTACTGGGACATGCTTCCGGCCGCCGCCGACTCCTCGGTGGAGGTCGTCCGCGTGAACCGGCGGAGGGACGCGCAGCCCAAGGGCGAGGTCACCGTGAAGGACATTCCGAACCTCTACCCGCCCGGAACCGACATCGTCATCCAGGTCACCAAGGGCCCCATCGGCACCAAGGGTCCCCGCACCACGACGAACCTGTCGATCCCCGGCCGCTATCTCATCCTCACCCCGTACAGCGACGGCTGCGGCATCTCCCGCAAGATCGAGGACAACGGCGAGCGCCGCCGCCTGAAGCAGCTCATCAACGAGCTGACGATTCCCGAGGGGATGGGCGTCATCGTCCGCACCGCCGGAGAGGGCAAGAAATCCCGCTATTTCGTGCGCGACCTGCACATCCTCTTGAAGAAATGGGAGGAAATCACGGCGAAGATGCAGGCGGAGCGGGCCCCGACCTGCCTCTACATGGAGCCGGACCTCGTCGAGCGCACGGTCCGGGACTTTCTCACCGAAGAGGTCGACCGCGTCCTCATCGACAACAAGGCCGATTTCGAGCGGACCCAGTCACTCGTCGCGCAGATCTCCAAGCGCTCCCGCTCGCGGATCGCCCTGTACAACGACAGCATCCCGATCTTCGAGCGCTTCAACATCGAGCGCCAGATCGAGCAGACCGGCCAGCGCAAGGTGCCGCTGCCGAGCGGCGGCGAGATCGTGATCGACGAGACCGAGGCCCTGATCGCGATCGACGTCAACACGGGCTCCCACAAGAACAAGGCCGGCGACGAGAAGAACACGATCTACGCCGTCAATCTCGAGGCCGCGCGCGAAATCGCCCGGCAGATCCGCCTGCGAAACCTCGGCGGGCTGATCATCATCGACTTCATCGACATGAAGGAGCGCCGCCACCGCAACGCCGTCTATGAAAAGATGGTCGAGCTGATGGCGACGGACAAGGCCCGCAATCACATCCTGCCGATCTCCCAGCTCGGCATCATGCAGATGACCCGCCAGCGCCAGCAGGAGTCGCTCTGGTCCAACCTGTACACGGACTGCCCCTATTGCCGCGGCCGGGGCATCGTCAAGTCGGCGACCACGATGTCGGTCGAGCTCCAGCGCCGGCTTTCCTCCGTCGCCCGCCGCCTCCAATTGCGCAAGGACAACAAGGAGTATTCCCTGCGCGTCCTCGTCCACCCGGGGATTCTCGAGCGCCTCCGCAGCGAGGACGCCGACCTCCTCGTCCGCATGGAGTCGAGCTACGGCGTGAAGCTCGCATTCCGGGCCGATCCCGCCTACCACGTCGAGCACTTCAAGATCATCAACGCCGGGACCGGCGAGGAGTACCGCTGAAGAGTGCCTCCAGCCCGGCCCCGGGGAACACCGGGGAACCGAGCCGTTCGGGAGTGATCTCGGGCGGCAATTGGATCGTCGACCACGTCAAGATCATCGACCAGTGGCCGCCTGAGGACTCCCTCGTCAACATCCAGGATGAATCGGCCGGGAATGGCGGTTCGCCCTATAATCTGCTCAAGAACCTGTCCAAGCTCGGCGCCGCCTTCCCGCTCGAGGCCATTGGACTGATCGGGAAGGACCCGGACGGCGACATCATCATCGACGATTGCCGCCGCCACGGCATCGACATAGGCCAGTTGCAGCAGACGGATCGCGCGCCGACCTCGTACACCGACGTGATGACGGTGCGCGCGACCGGCCGCCGCACCTTTTTCCACCAGCGGGGGGCCAATTCCCTCCTCGGGCCCGAACATTTTGATTTTTCCAGGACCCGGTCCAGGTACTTCCACCTGGGGTATATTCTGCTTCTGGACGAGCTCGACAGGCTCGTTGACGGGCTGCCGCGCGCGAGCGAAGTGCTTCGCCGGGCAACCGCGGCCGGCCTGCGGACTTCGCTCGACTGCGTCAGCGTGAACAACGGCCGGTATCGCACGGTGGTGCGCCCCGTGCTGCAGGATGTCGACGTCCTCTTTGCCAACGACATTGAGGCGGCGAGCATCACGGAGGTTCCCCTGCGCAAGGACGGCGTGATCCAGGCTGCGGAGGTCGAACGGGCCGCCGGCAAACTCATCGCCCTGGGCGTGCGGCAATGGGTGATCCTGCATTTTCCGGAGGCGGCCTATGCGGTGAACAGGCAGGGGCGGGGCCATTGGCGGCCGAGCCTTCAATTGCCCCAGGCAGCGATCAAGGGGCTGGCGGGCGCGGGTGACGCCTTTGCGAGCGGAGTGCTTTACGCGCAGCATCTCGGATGGCCCATCGAGGACTCCCTGTCGCTTGGAGTCTGTGTTGCGGCCAGCTCCCTGTCCGACCCGACCTGCTCCGGCGGCATACTCTCGGCGGCAGAATGCCTGCGCCTTGGAGAACAGTGGGGGGTCCGGCCCCTTCCAAAATGACGGGGGCGCCTGCTCCGGCGCCATCTCGAAAGGGGCGTTTCAGATCGGGTTTCCAAGTCCCGACCCCGGGAGGCGAATCGATGCTGGACGGCGCGGCCGGGGACATCGATCCTGTTGTTGGAAAAGAAATGATCTCGCGCATTGCCGGCCCTCTCATATGGCCCTTGGGGGCGCTTCTCGCCATCGCATCCGCGTACTCCCAAGTGCCCGCCCGCACTACCATCCCTCCCGACACCGAAATAAGAAAGATCCTCGCCGGCCGGGTCGGCGGGGAGGACCGGGGCATAGCCCTGGTGGTTGGCGTCATCGATGCGAACGGCCGGCGGGTGGTGGCGTACGGGAGCCTCGCCGAAGGCGACAGGCGCCCGCTCGATGGCAACACGGTCTTCGAGATCGGCTCCATGACCAAGGTGTTCACTTCGCTCGTGCTGATGGACATGGTGCAGAAGGGCGAGGTCGCGGTGAACGATCCGGTCGCAACGTACCTTCCGGCCGGCGTCAGCGTGCCGGAACGCGACGGACGGAAGATCACGCTGGAGGATCTCGCCACCCAAAGTTCCGGATTGCCGAGAATGCCGTCGAATTTCAAGCCCAAGGACCCGTCGAATCCCTACGCCGACTACTCGGCCGATCTGCTCTATGCGTTTCTCTCCGGCTACCAATTGACGCGCGAAATTGGCGCGCAATTTGAATACTCCAACCTGGGCGTCGGCCTCCTTGGGCAGGCGCTGAGCCTTCGCGCTGGCATGGATTACGAATCCATGGTCCGGGCCCGGGTTCTCGGGCCGCTGGGAATGACCCGCACGGGCGTCACGCTCTCGCCGGAGATGAAAGCCCGGATGGCGGTCGGCCACGACACAAACCTCGACCCTGTTCCAAACTGGGATCTCGGGGCGCTGGCGGGTGCCGGGGCCTTGCGGTCGAGCGCCAACGACATGCTGACCTTCCTCGCGGCTAACCTCGGGTACGCAAAGACGCCCCTGGCCGCGGCGATGGCG
The DNA here is from genome assembly GCA_050015855.1 of Opitutaceae bacterium. GTDB lineage: Bacteria > Verrucomicrobiota > Verrucomicrobiia > Opitutales > Opitutaceae > Palsa-1447. Next base: position 39,338 of record JBEKAO010000022.1, read on the forward strand.
GCGCAGCTCTCCATCCGGCGTCCGGCCGGACCCGGCATGGAGATCGCCTACAACTGGTTCATTCAGACGAAAAATGGGAAATCCATCATCTGGCATAATGGAGGCACGGGTGGCTACCGGTCCTACATGGGCTTCGACCCGCAGGCCCGGGCAGGGGTGGTGGTGCTCTCCAATTTCGCATCGTCCGCGGGCGGGGACGACATCGGACGGCGCTTGCTCGACAGCACCTACGCATTGGCTGCGGTGGGACCGCCCGAACGACATGAGGCCGTCGCGGTCGACCCGAAGGTACTTAACCGGTACGTCGGAACTTATCAGCTGACACCGGCTATAACGCTAAGAATGTCGCGCGATGGAGATCAGCTGTATACCCAACTGACCGGACAGGATAAATATCCCGTGTTTCCCGAGGGTCCGGGGAAGTTTTTCCTTAAGGTGGTGGACGCCCAGCTCAGCTTCGACGCCGGCGCCGACGGCAATGCGACGCAGGTCACTCTCCACCAGAATGGAAGAGACCACGTGGCGAAGCGGATCGACGAGGCCGCGGCGGCGGCATCGCAGGCGGCCGTGCCAAAATGATTCAAGGATCAAAAGCCGCCGCAACCACGACCCGCCGATTCCGTCTAACAGGGAAAAGCCCATGACGCCCGACGGGGAAAAAGGAATCCCTTGAATTTGCACAAACTGATCGCCCTGGCGAAGGAGAGGCAGGCCAGCGACCTGCATCTGGAGCCGGGTTTGCCGCCTTTCATCCGGGTGCGCGGCGGCTTGAGCGCGGCGGGGGAGCCCTGCGCGGCGGAGGATTTGCTCCAAAGCGCCCGCGATCTCATCGTTCCCGACGACTGGCCGCGTTTTATGGCCCAGCACTCGTTTGACATGTCCAAGACGGTCGACGGGCAGCGCTGCAGGTTCAATATCCTGAAAACCTCGCGCGGGATCGGCCTGGCCATCCACTTGCTGCCGTCGTTCCAGCCCACCATCGAGCGCCTGAATCTGCTTCCCGACCTCAAGCAGCTGGTCGATCCCGCCAACGGCCTCGTGCTGATCAGCGGCCCGACCGGCAGCGGCAAATCTACCACCCTTGCCGCCCTGGTGAACACGATCAATTTCGCTGACGCGCGGCACATCATCACCATCGAAAGCCCGATCGAGTTTACGTTCCGGCCGCGCAAGGCGTTCATCCGGCAGCGCGAGGTGGGCCGGGACACGCCGAGTTTTGAGCAGGCCCTGCTGGACAGCCTGCGGGAGGACCCGGACGTGCTCATGGTGGGCGAAATGCGCGAGCCCGAAACGATGCGCCTGACCCTAAGCGCCGCGGAGACGGGGCATCTCGTGCTGGCCACCGTCCATTCATCCAATTGCACGGAGGCGCTGCAGCGGGTGGTCAACGCATTTCCCTCGGAAATCCAGGGCAATATCGCCGCCCAGCTGGCGGATTGCCTCGTTGCGGTCGTTTCCCAGCGGCTGCAATTCCGGACCGACCTCAGCATCTGCGTGCCCGAGTGCGAGATTCTCAAGAGCACCCTGCCGATCAGGAATTTCATCCGCAACCGCGAGTTCTTCAAGATCCAGTCCTTCCTGGAAACAGGAGCCGAGAGCGGCATGTGGACCTACGCGCGCTACCGGACATGGCTCGACAAGCGCGCGAACTTTCACGTTTTGTCGCGCGAGCCGGATGCGGAGGAGGACGCACCGCCGCCGAATATCCCGCCATCATGAAACGTCGCGACTTCGCCAAGGTTCTTGCCGGCGGCGTAATCGGGACCGCCCTTTGCAGCCGCCGGGCAACCTCCCAGCCGGGGCTGGAGGCCCCGCCGTCGCCGAAGCCGAGGGTGAACAACCTGCACCACGCCGGCGGAGACTACCACTGCGTCTTCGGCGAGCATTGGGCGGAGAAGAAGAACTTCGAGTTCCACAAACGCCAGGGCGTGACCTCCCTCAGCCCGAGCATGGACGCGGGCGGAGACACGGGGTCCGGCACGAGCCTCAATGGCCAGCCGGTTCCCATCGCGGGATGGGACCTCGAGCAGATGAAGCGCTGGAAGGACGCGTGCGACAAGGCCGGGATGCTCTGGGAGGGAATCCGCATGGATTCCCGGTACATCTACATGAAGCCGGGACCGGAGCGAGACCGGGCCATCGAGACGATCATTGGCAACATCCAAAAAACCTCCCAGGTGGGAGTGAAGCTGATCTCCCAGCACTGGACGCTGATTCCGATCCGGCGCAACACCCGCACGCCGGGGCGGGGCGGCAGCACCTACGTCGGCTTCAAGCTCGAGGACCGCTGGCAGGATCTGCCGGTCGGAAGGAACGGAGTCGTCCACTACGACGAGTATTGGGAGCGGATCACCTTTTTCCTCAAGAATGTGATTCCGGTTTGCGAGCAATGCGACGTGCGGATGGCCGTTCATCCCTACGATTGCCCGGGCCTCCCCCGCGGCTACCAGGGCGTCGACAATTGGGACGCGGCGCCGGACTCGGTCCTCGATGCGCTCAAGAAATACGAGGCGGTGGTCGACAGCCATTACAACGGATTCCAGCTTTGCCTCGGCACCTGCGGCGAGGGCTGCCGCAATCCGCGGGAGGAGATTCTGCCCATCGTCCGCTACCTGGCCGGCAAGGGGAAGATCCACCAGATTCACATGCGCAACATCCGGGGGGGGCTTCACGAATTCCAGGAGGTTTACATCGACGAGGGAGACATGAATTTCATCGAAGTCGTCCGGATCCTTCGCGACGCGGGCTGGGCCGGCAGCTACCTGCCCGACCACAATCCGTCGCATCCGGACGATCCCGGAAAATACGAGGCGTTTTCCATGGCGTTTGGTTACATCAACTCGCTGATCCGATCCGCGAATTCCGAGGTGACGGGTTGATCCGCCGCAGCGCCGGCTCGACGGAGCCCTCCTCGTCAAATCCATTCGGCATGGCCGGGGAGCACAGGCTGGCGGCGACGGCGACGGCGACATTGCAGCATAGGGCCACGAAGCCGGCGTTCAATCCGAGGAAGGGATCCCGCTGGCTCAGGAAAAGAAAGACGAGGCAGGCCAGGCCGGCCGTCATTCCCGCGAAGACGCCAAAGGTGGTAACCCGCTTCCAAAACAGGCCCAGCATAACACCCGGAAAAAACTGGGAAACCCCGGCGTAGCCGAGCAGCAGCAGGGATACGAGGCTGGTTCTGCTGAACATGGCAAAGCCGAGGCCCAGCAGGCTGATCAGGATCACGATCGCCTTGGCCAGCCTGGCCACCTGATCATCCGCCATCGACGGGGCAAAGATCGGCCGGAAAAGATTCTTGGCAAACAACGCGGCGGCCGTGAGCAGGAGAACGGCCGCCGGCACCATGGCGGTGAGAGCTCCCGCTCCCCCGATCAAACCCAGAAACCAGGCTGGAAAGGATTGGCGGACCACCGTCAACAGGGCCAGATCCCCGTTCGCGATCCCCGGCGCGAGCAGAAGGGCGGCGAAACCGATGAAAAATACGAAAGGCATGGTAATCGTGTACAAGGGCATGATTACCGCATTGCGACGCAGAACATCGCCGCTCCTGGCGGTGTAACAGGCCCCGAAAGCGTGGGGCCACATGTAAAACCCCAACGAACTGAGCAAGACGGTGGAGACAAACCATGCATGACCCAAGTTCGGCGTGGAGCCCGGCATGGTGAGATGGGCGGGCTTGGCCCGCGCAAGCGCGGCAAACATCGGGCCGATGCCCCCATAGTAAATCCGGGGCACGGCGATGCCGATGAACACGACGACGAAAAGCAACAGGAAATCCTTCAGGACGCTGACCCATGCCACCGCCCGCACGCCGCTTGTGAGGACAAAGGCGGTCACCAGGAAACCCGAGATCGCCATGGCCAAAGTCCGGCCGATACCGTCGAAACTCGCCACTCCCACGATGATCCCGAGCCCGGTGAGCTGCAACTGCAGGTAGGGAATGATGGAGGCGATGCCGACCAGCGCCACCAATGCCGTCAGGTACTTGTTGCGGTAGCGCTTCTCGAAGAAATCCGGCTCGGTCTGCAGCCCGTGCCTGGCGCCCACCTCCCAAATCGGGGGCAGGATATAATACGATATCACATACGCCAGGGTCAGGTAGGCCAGGATATAAAGGGCCGGCCCTCCCTTGGAATACGCCCAGCCGCTGGCCCCGAGAAAGGCGAATGTGGTGTAGGTCTCGCCCGCCATCAGCAGCCACAGCAGCAGGGTGCCAAAGCCCCGCGCGCCGACCGTCCATTGCTCCAAATCCATGCGGCGCCGGACTCCGGCCAAAAATCCGATGAGCGAACCGATCGCGACAATCGCAAATATTACCGACAGGGCGACCTTGCTCGGGGTCATGGTCCCTTGATTTCCGGTCCGCCACCGGTCCCGCCAGGGATCCGCGGCCGGTCGAGCCGATGTGCGACTCCCATGCAGAGGGGAGTGAGCGCCATCCAGCTGATCAGCCAAAACAAATTGAAGGGCAGTCCCAACACCATCGGATGGATTCGGTCCCATAAAGGCACCGAGAAACACATGGCAGCGAATGGCACCACGCCCAGGGCAATCGCCGCTGCGGAGGGTCTTTTCGGCGTGGACGCTGGCGGCATCGTCCGGCGAACCTGCCCCTCCCGGCCCGGACGGCAAGCGGAAAGATTCCCCAGACCTTGGCGCCGCTCAGAACTTGAACTGAAGGCCCATCGCGACAATCGCATGCTCAAAGTCGCGGTAGGCCGGAAAGTAGGCTGCAGCCAGGCCGCCCAAGTCGTTCAAGCCCTTGTCATAGGTGTAGGTGATGCTGGCGGCCAAATGCGGCGATAGTGCATAATTGATTCCGATCGAGCCCTGGCAATCGGTGTCATCGCGCAGGCTGGGCGCGCTGCCTTCAAAATCGTCCCCGGGCTTGAAGTTGGCCTCCATGTATTTGGCGCCCATGTCGAGGCCGAGCTGCCTGGTCGCATTCCAATGATAGAATATCGAACAGAGGGTGTCGTAGTACGGCGCCAGACCGGTGCTGGAGACAAAAAGCCATTGCTTGTAATTGAGCGTCAGGGACTGGTTCCCGGGAAGGGCCGCCGTGGCCAGCGCCTCGCCATAATACCGGGTCGTGCGCAGGGCGCTGATTGGAGTCTGCGGGTTGTAATCCCGGAAATCGGGTCCGGCAGCCAGCTTTACGTTGAGCCAGGGCGCCGGCTTGCCCTCCAGGCCCAGCAGCACCCGCTGATAATGATTGGACGAGAAATGCTGGTCGCTGTTGATGCCCGGCGAAAACTGATCCTGGTGCTGGTAGCCGTCGCGGTAGCCCAGGGTGAACGCAAGATCCGGTGTGGCCTTGAATCCCAGGTCCCCGCCTCCGTTCACATCCCAGCGATCGGGCCAGTCCTGGTATCCCTTGTAAGGGGCGGCCGACGTGTTGAACAGGGCCGTGTTCAGATTGTAATAGGTCAGCGTGGATATCGGACGGAAGAAGAAATCGGCCGTGTCGTATCGCACCTGCGCGGTGTATCGGTCCTGGATTTGATTCCGGCGCTCGCGGGGCACCGCCTGGGAAAAGAAGTTTCGGTACTTGTCGTCCTGGTTGGCTGCGGGGCCGGTGAGCTGGTTGAGGGCATAGGTCGCCCCCAGCCTGCTGCCGTCTTCATAGAGAAAGGCGTTGTCTAGGCTGTAGCTGAAGCTGCCGACCTTTCCCCTGAACAGTTCGTTGAACCGGTGGGCGGTATAGTCTTCCGCCGGAGCCTGGGCGTAGAAAAACCGGTCGGCCTGATAGGCGAATGCAAGGGACTGGACGGCATTTCCGTCCGCAAGCACGGGCGCGAGATCGACACCGAGCTTGAACGAAGCCGTGTTCAGCCAGGACGACTGCTCCGGCATTCCCTGGCCGGAGACCACGAGGACGTTGTCGTCGTAGCTTTCCTTATCGGAGAATGACAGGTCCGTGAGCCAGACCGGTTTGGCGGAGGAGCCGGCAACAGCCGCGCCAGGGTCGTCCGCCCGTGCGGTCTTGGAAAAAACAAGGACGGCGGCGGCGGCTCCAAGCGAGACCAACCGGGTGGTGGGGCCGCCCATCACCTCTATGCCGTCTCTTCCGCCGCCGCATGCCCGCCGGCGATGTAGCCCTGGCAGATGGCCCGGGCCAGTCCGTGCAGGCTGAAGCCGCCGGCGGACTCGCCTCCACAGTAAAGGCCCGGGATGACGCTGGCATTCATATCCTGGACCTGGCACTTGGCGTTGATCCGCAGGCCGGTGCGGCAATCGTGGATGACGGGCGTCGACCAGCCCGCGTAAAAGGGCGCTTTGGCGATCTTGTGCTTGGGCGCGGGCTTGCCGAAGTCCTCGTCCTTCCCCGCATCCACAAATGAATTGTACCGGGCAACCGTCTTTTCGAGGTTCTCCGGCGGCATCGGAACACGCTGATACTTCATCACGATCTTTGCCGCCAGCTCCCGAATCGTGTCCGCCGCGAAGAAGAAACCGGCGTCGATATCCACGTTCGGGGGCTTGGGGTCCCACTTCTCGCGCGCCGCCGCGTCGGCGTCAAAAATCGCCCAAATGGGACCGCCCCCGTTGTGCCCGTCTCCGATCCCCGCGAGGGCCGCATTGATAAAATTGCTGGGCTTGTACTTGATGTTCTCCGCGTTCAGGTAGCTGCCGGGGACATAGGGGTCGATCTGCTTGGTGTCATTGGCGCCAAACTGCCCCCCGGTTTCATCGTAAAACCGGTTGCCCAGCATGTTCACGAGGATGACGTTCTGCCAGTCGGCGACCTTGAGGCCGGAGGCGCGGGCAAGCTTGAACACGGGGCTGCCCGGCAACCAGGTCAGCACCCTGTAGCCGTACTGGCACCCGATCGAGCCCGCCTTTGTAATGGTCGTGCCGAATTCGCCGGTCTGATTGTAAAGACCCCAAAGCGAGGCGCCGATTGCCATCGCCGCGATCTCTCCGCTGGCATCCTGGTCGGACCATGGCATGCCCGCCAGTCCGCAATACTCCTCGGTGAGACGGGGGTCGAACATCATGCGGAAGTTCACATTGCCGGTCGAGCCGCCCGTGGCGACGATGACGGCCTTCCTGGCGCGGATGTTGATCTTCGCGCCCTTGTTGTCCACCGCGATGCCCAGTACGCGGCCTGAATCCGGGGTCTCCCGGTATATTCTCGTCATCCTGTGCTCCAGGAGGATTTGCACACCCGCCTTTTTTGCCGCGGCTTCCAGCGGCCGCATGAGCCCGTTGCCGGTGGACGTCGTCGCCCGAACGGCGGGAGCCACCGGCTTGCCGGTCTGAACCATCGGCCAGTCCATGGCCGCCGTATGCATCTCGCGGAGAACGGAGTTGCCGACCGAGGTGCCTCCCACCGCATCCGGGGCCTTGTCCACAAAAACCACCCCGTGCGCGACCAGCCAATCGAATGCCGCGACGCCATTGTCGGCGTAGGCCCGGATGATCTCCCGATCGTTGTACCGGTAGTCCGGGAATCCGTTCGACTGGACGACGGACCAGTCGGTCAGGTCCTGAAAGACAAGGTCCGGAGTATCGACGATGCCGGCCTTCTTCTGGGCGCTCGTGCCGCCGCCCAGCGGCACGTTTCCGCTGCTCGTGATGGCGTGCCCTCCGATATCGGGGCCCGCCTCGACCACGATCACCTCGGCCCCGGCCTCCCGGGCCACTATGGCCGAGGGAAGGCCCATTGCGCCGGCCCCGATCACGACAACATCCGTCTCCCTGTCCCAATTGGTCGGGGACTTGGCCGGCGTCTCTTGGGCAGAGGACTTTGGACCGGAAACGAGAGCGCCGACCACGGCTGCGGTGCCCGCGACGGTTGTCCTGCTCAAAAACTGGCGCCGGCTGATATTGGGGGTTTTTTCCTCTTCCTGGGGCATCACCGTTCCTCCTATTGGGGCTTTACCATTGCAAAACAGGCGCAAGCTACCTGCACCAAAAAAACGGTCAAGCGTCGCAACGACATTGATGGCTCGCAACCATCCGCCTTCGCAGCGTAAATTTCGAGGCCTGCGAGTCGGACGTTTGCACGCCGAATTGCAAGGAAGCCGGAGATCCGTTTGATCAGCTCCCCGCGATGCCCTCCAACCCCAAACGCCTTTTGCGGTGACGAAAAATCCTGGAAGAGTCGTGTGGGGCGATTATCTGGCGTGCGCGGCGATTGTTCTCGCTGCGCTGGCCGCGTATCATGGCATCTTTTCCAGCCCCCTCGTCTTCGACGATATCCCGTCGATTCGGGACAATCCCACGATTCGGCACCTCTGGACGGCGCTGAGTCCGCCCCGGGGGGGCCTGCCGGTCAGCGGCCGGCCCGTGGTGAATCTGTCGTTTGCCATGAACTATGCACTGGGCGGCGCGAACGTGTGGGGATACCACGCGGCGAATCTGGCAGTCCACATCCTGGCGGGATTGACGCTCTTCGGGATCATGAGGCGCACATTCCGCGAGGAATCGCGCCTATTCGCGCTTGCCACAGCCCTTCTCTGGATCGTCCACCCCCTGCAGACGGAATCGGTGACCTACATCAGCCAGCGGGCGGAGTCGCTGATGGGGCTGTTCTTTTTGCTGACATTGTACTTTTTCATCCGCAGCGCCGACGGGGAGGCGCGAAGCCTGAAATCGGAAGCCGGAGAGGAGAGAAGCCCCCGCCGCCTTGCTTTTCGTCCATCCGGCTTCCCGCTCCTGTCCATCCTGTTCTGTCTTCTGGGCATGGCCACCAAGGAGGTGATGGTGGCGGCGCCGGTGATCGTCCTGCTCTACGACCGCACCTTCGTCGCGGGCTGTTTCAGGGAGGCATGGCGGCGGCGGCGCGGATATTATCTTGGCCTGGGGTGCACCTGGCTCTTGCTCGCGTGGCTGGTGGCGGGCAGCGGCAACCGGGGGGGAAGCGCAGGCTTTGGCACGCCGGTGCCGTGGTGGAAATACGCGGCGTTCCAGTCTCGCGCAATTGCGCACTATCTTCGGCTGTCTATTTGGCCGCATCCGCTTGTGATCGATTATGGGCGAAACATGGGAGGGACGGCGGCCGGGTGGGTCTGGGACGCGGCGGTTGTGACTGGGCTGCTGGCAGCGACAGCGGCCCTCCTGGGCCCGACCGCGACAGATCCCGGAGACCACCCCGTTCTGCGGAAAAGGCTGGCGATGGGCTTTGCCGGCGCCTTTTTCTTCATCGTCCTTGCGCCGAGTTCGAGTTTTGTGCCCGTGGCGACGGAGATCATCGCCGAGCATCGCATGTACCTGCCTCTGGCGGCGGTAATGGCGGTGGTGGTCGCGGGAATATTTCGTTTGGGCCTGCGGCCCATCGGTTCGGCCGGAGTGTGCCTGATCATCGCCGCCGGATTTGGCGTCCTGACTGCGGGGCGCAATGAGGCGTACCGCAGCAGCCTGGCCCTCTGGAGCGATGCGGTTGCCAATGTGCCGGGCAATGCGGGCGCGCGGGCCAACCTCGGCAACGCCCTGATGGAACAAGGGTCGATCGATGAAGCGATCGCCCAGTACCGGCAGGCCTTGAAGTTGGCGCCCGAATATGCGGAGGCTTATTTCGATTTGGGTTATGCCTTGGTCAAGGCAGGCCGCCTACCGGAGGCGATCGTCCCGTACGAGGACGGGCTGCGGCTGAAACCCGGTTATGCCGAAGGCCATTTCAATCTCGGCAAGGCCTTCATGCATGAGGGCCGGATGCCGGATGCGATCGCCCAGTATCGGGAAGGGCTGCGGCTGGAACCGGAGGATGCCGGCGCGCGCAACGACCTTGGCGTCGCGCTGGCCAGGAATGGCAGGACGCAGGATGCGATGGCTGAATTTGAGCAGGTGTTGAGGCGCAAGCCCGGCGACGCCGCGGGCAACGCCAATCTGGCCGATGCCCTGTTCAGTTCCGGGCGCGCATCCGAAGCCATTCCGCTCTACGAGGAGGCGCTGCGCAGCAGGCCCGATTTCACCGAGGCCCTGGCCAACCTCGGCCTGGCCCTTGCCAGCACGGGCCGGCCGCAGGAGGCGATCGTCCGTCTCGAGAAGGCCCTGCAGCTTCAGCCAAACAACGCCGATATCCACTATAATTACGGCCTCATTCTGCGCGAGATGGGCCGCGCCGCGGACGCGCAGACTCAATTCGAAGAAGCTGCGCGACTCCAGGGCCACCCCTGAGAGGCATTCGGCCCTGCGTGCCTCTCAACTTCCGTAGGGTTTTGAGGCGTCGTCGGCAGGCGGACCGCCGCGCGGACCGCCGCGCCCCCGGCCGGGCGGCCCTCCGCGGCTTGGGGAATTGGGCACGGTGAAGGATCCGATTGGATCGGGCTTGCCGGGATCGAAGCCCGTGAAGTCGTCGGAGAGCCATTTGGCGGGCTCGACGTTTGCGTCCCTGATTCCCTGCGCGACGCACTTGGCCAGCTCCCACGCTCCGTAGGGGCTGTGGTGCGTGCTGTCCTGCCCGCGCGAGAACAGGACCCAGGAGGGCTGGTCGCCCATCACGTTCATCATCCTGTCGCTCATCGCCGTCAGGTCGATCAGCGGCACGTCCAGTTCCCTGGCGACCGCGCGCACGGCGTCGGGGTAGTCGTCGTGCGTATTGGCCACCCGGCCGTTGACGAATGAATGTCGCTGCATCGGGGTGACCAGGATGATGTGCGCCCCCTTGGCCCGGATTTCCCGGGTATAGGCGCGCATTTCATCGGCGTAGTTCTTGAATGCGCCGAAGGCGGGCCCGCGGGCCCGCTCCTTCTCGTCGTTGTGTCCCATCTGGGAGATGACCCAATCGCCGGGCTTGATGACGCTGAGAAGCTTCGCGAGGCGCCGCTCGGCGCGGAAGTCGTGGTACGATTCGCCCGATTCGCCGTGATTGGCGATGGCGACCGTATTCTTGAAGAAGATCGGCAGAAACTGGCCCCAGCTGGTCGTCGGCATTCCGGGCTGGTCGGTCATGGTGGAGTCGCCGATCAAATAGATCGTCGGGACGTTTTCCGCGCGTTCGGCCGTCAGGGAACAAATCGCCGGGTGGGTGTCGTTGAATTCGAGGGTGATGCGGTCATCCCAGGCATTGGCTTCGTTCTGGGTTTCGCGGGGCTTGAGGCGGACGGTCGTGCCGTCGGGAATCTTCGGAGTACGGGTATTGACGATGAACGACACTTCCCTCGTCTCCCCCGGCCTGGTCGCCGCATGCAATACCAGCAGGCGGCGGATTTCGGCGCTGATCGTCGTCAGGGTCGCCGTGGACGGATTGCCGAGGGTCACCGTCACGCGCCAGTTGCCCTCCTCGGGGATCCTGAAACTGAAATAGAACGGGGCGGTCGCTTCGACGCCGTTTCCCGCAAGCGGATCGCCGCCGGAACTGAATGCGGTTGGTACGACGCCTGGAGGACCCTCGAAACCGTAGCCCAGGGCGTCGCTGTACCTGAGGTCGGGCGCCACCCGGGTCCATCCGGCGGGCGCCGGACCCGTTCCAAAGGCGAATTTGATCGGCTGGCCGTGGGCCGATGAGGCGATCCAAGCGAGGGCGGCGAGGACGAGGGTGCGAGTTTTCATTCCTGGTTTCTCCAAATTGGTTCAGCAAACGAGATCTGGCGGGCGGAACAAAAAAAGAGGCCCGCAATCGGGCCTCCTCGAAAAAGCAAAGCGGTTCAAGCCGGAATCACATTGCCGCCTGTCGCTTGGCCACCCAATCGGCGGGCGTCGGCTCGGCCCCGCCACGGCCCGGTCGAAGAACCGTCCCGGTGATCGTGTCGCCGTCAAGCTTGCCCGTGTACTTGGTGACGCGCTTGTTGCCGTTGAATTCCTGCACCGTCGAGAACGTGACCGTGCCATCCGCGAATGTGGCGTCGGAGATGTCGATCGACATCGGATCGCCGCCCCCGCGGGCGGGCAGCATCACGCTGCCGGTGAGGGCGCCATCCTTGAGCGCGAGCTTGGCGGTGATGTCCACCGAGTTTCCACCCCGGCCCATCTGGGACCATTTCCATGTGCCGGTGGGATCAGCGGCCTGTGCGTGGGCCGCGACTGAGATCATGCAAACGGCCGCAATGGCCGCGAGAGCTAGACGTAGTGATTTCATATGTATTGGAATAAGAGCAATCAGGGACAGACGGCCCGCAGCCGCATTGGTTGCAGAATATTATGGATTAAGAGCCTTGGTGGGGGTACAGAGCTATTCGCCGTTGTTGCCGCTACTTACGCCCAAAGATTGCGTCTTTGAACCCCCAATCCGCCCTCCAATGCCGATCCATCGCCGCAAATTCATCAAGCAATCCGTCCTGGCCGCCACCACCCTGGCCACGCCGCGATTCCTGACCAAGCTATGCGCAGCGGAAGCTGCGCCGGAAGCCGCGGCGGCCGCCGCCCCCACCCTTCCCCCCGCGCCAACGCCCATCGCCGCGCCCGCCGGTTGGGGTGTCGAGAAAGGGCCCTTTCAGCCGACCTGGGAATCGCTCGAGCAGTACAAGTCGGCGCCCGATTGGTTCCGTGACGCCAAGTTCGGCATGTGGGCGCATTGGGGACCGCAATGCGTTCCCGAACAAGGAGACTGGTACGCGCAGAGAATGTACATGCCCGGCGATCCGGGCTACGAATACCACGTCAAGACCTACGGCCATCCGTCCAAGTTCGGATTCAAGGATGTCGTCAACCTTTTCAAGGCGGAGAAATGGGATCCGGAGCACCTGATCGGCATCTACAAGCGCGCCGGCGCCAAGTACTTCATGGCCATGGCCGTGCACCATGACAACTTCGACATGTACGATTCGACATACCAGCCGTGGAACTCCGTGGCC